>NZ_QOAZ01000039.1 GCF_003574675.1 Azohydromonas sediminis | reverse complement strand
GCCTGCTGCAGGTTGGAGGCGGTCTGCTCGGTGCGCGCGCTCAGGTCGGCGTTGCCGCCGGCGATCTCGGTGCTCGCGGTGCGGATGCTGTCGCTCGCGTGGTGCACCGCGACCATCGAAGCGCGCAGCTGCTCACGCATCGCGTCGAGCGCGCGCGTGATCGCACCGACCTCGTCGCGGCGGTGACTCGTCAACTGGCGCGTGAGGTCACCGTCGCCGATCGCGGCGGCGTCGGCCAGCAGTGCGCGCAGCGGCTCGCCGATGCGGCGCGCGAACACCCACAGCCCGATGACCATCGCCGTGGCGCCGAACGCAATCATCAGCGCCACGACCGCGAGGCCGGCGCGTGCGCCTGCCATCATTTCCGACTCGACGACTTCCGACACCGCGGCCCAGCCGGTGTCGCCGATCGGCATCGCCACCGCGAATCGCGTCGCGCCGTCACCCGGCACGAGCACGCTGGGGGCGTCGTCGAGGCGCTCGCCGGACGCAGCCGCCTGCCGCAGCCGCTCGGCCCACGCGGCGGCGCGGTCGCCGAGCACGTCGCCGAGCGTCTTGCCGGCGGCGCTGGCGTGGAATACGAGCTTCGCGTCGGCGCCACGCGGCCGCAGGTCGACGACGTAGGTGCCGCCGCTGTCGTACAGCTTCGACGACTGCACCAGCTGCGCGATCTGGTGGTGCGCGCTCGTGACGTCCAGGCCGATGAAGTAGACACCGACGACCTTCTGCTTGTCGTCGAACGCCGGCTCGTAGACCGTCATGTACGGCTTGCCGAACAGCGTCGCGGTGCCGACGTACTTCTGGCCCGCCTTCAGCGGCTCGTACGCCGGGTGCTTGCGGTCGAGCAGCGTGCCGACTGCGCGTTCGCCGTTTTCCTTCTTCAGCGACGTCGTGATGCGGCGGAAATCGTCGCCCTGCTTGACGAAGACCGTCGCGACGCCGCCCGCGTGGTCGATCGCGAAGCGGTCGACCGGGCCGGTGTCGTCGTTGACCATCGCCCCGTAGCTCGTCAGCGTGCCCTGCTTCTCGTCGACGAGCGCGAGCGTGGTCGCGAACTGCTGGCGGAACGTCGTGTACGCCTGCAGCGCCATGTCCTTCAGCGAGGCGTCGAACGCCGTCATCGCCGCAGCGATCGCGCGCGCCTCCGACGCGGCATAGCGCGCCGACGTGTCGCGCTGCTGGCTCGCCGAGAGGATCCAGAAGGCCGCCAGCGTCAGCACCGTCATCGCGACGATGGCGGCGCTGCCGGCGAGCGTGATCGTGCGGCTGATCGGGCGCGCGACGCCGCGCTCGGCAGTGGGGGTCATCGGCGCACCTCCTGGGGTTGCGGGTCAGTGGCGCGCGCGGCGCACCAGCGAGCCGATGTCGAGGATCAGCGCGACGCGGCCGTCGCCCATGATCGTGGCGCCCGAGACGTCGGGCACCTTGCGGTAGTTGGCCTCGAGGTTCTTGACGACGACCTGCTGCTGGCCGAGCAGTTCGTCGACGAGCAGCGCGACGCGCCCGCCCTCGGCCTCGACGACGACCATGATGTCGCTGGCGTGCTCGAAGTCGAAGCGCGGCACGTCGAACACTTTCTCGAGGTCGACGACCGGCAGGTACTCGTCGCGCACCTGCACGACGCGGCCGCTGCCGCCGATCGTGCGGATCATCCCGGGGCGCACCTGGAACGACTCGACGACCGAGGCCAGCGGCAGGATGTAGCACTCGTCGCCGACGCCGACGCTCATGCCGTCCATGATGGCCAGCGTGAGCGGCAGGCGCACGCGCACGCTCATGCCGTAGCCCTCGGCCGAGTCGATCTCGACGGTGCCGCCGAGCGCCGTGATGTTCTTCTTGACGACGTCCATGCCGACGCCGCGGCCCGAGACGTCGGTGACCTGCTCGGCGGTCGAGAAGCCCGGTGCGAAGATCAGGCCCCAGACCTCCTGGTCGCTGAGCGTGTCGGGCGCGTCGAGGCCGCGCTCGCGCGCCTTCTTCAGCAGCTTGTCACGGTTCAGGCCGCGGCCGTCGTCGCGCACTTCGATGACGATGCTGCCGCCCTGGTGGCTGGCCACCAGCGTGATCGTGCCGTGCTCGGGCTTGCCCTTGGCCAGGCGCTCGGCGGGCAGCTCGATGCCGTGATCGCAGCTGTTGCGCACCAGGTGCGTCAGCGGGTCGGTGATCTTCTCGACCAGGCCCTTGTCGAGCTCGGTGGCCTCGCCGTGCGTGACGAGCTCGACCTTCTTGCCGAGCTTGGCCGCCAGGTCGCGCAGCATGCGCGGGAAGCGGTTGAACACGAGCGACATCGGGATCATGCGGATCGACATCACCGCTTCCTGCAGGTCGCGCGTGTTGCGCTCCAGGTCGGCGAGCCCGGCGGCCAGCGCCTGCAGTGCCGTGCCTTCGACGCCCTTGCTGTTCTGCGCGAGCATCGCCTGCGTGATCACGAGTTCGCCGACCAAGTTGATCAGCTGGTCGACCTTCTCGACCGACACGCGCAGCGTCGACGACTCGGTCGACGCGGCGGCGCGCGGCTCGGTGCGCGCGGCGGGCTTCGCGGGCGGCGGCGACGCGGGGGCGGGTGCCGCGGCGGGGGCGTGGCCGGCCGACGCCGCATCGCTCGCGGCCGCGGGCGCGCCGGGGGCGTCGGCGAAGAAGCCGTAGCCCGGGTCGGAGCTCGGCGCCTCGGGTTCGGGGGCGCCCGGCGCACCGGGGTGGAAGCCGTAGCCGGGGCCCAGCGGCGCGATGCGGATGTGTTCGCGCGCGACGTGGAAGCTGAACAGGTCGAGCAGTTCGTCGTCGCTGCTGGCGGTGAGCACCTTGTAGCGGCGCACGCCGTCGGCCGCCTGGCCGGCGTCGAGCGGCTCGAGCGTGCCCAGGTCGGTGATCTCGCGGAACAGCTCGGCGAGGTTGTCGGCCAGCTCGGGGCGCTCGAGCGGCCCGACGGTGATCTCGAGCGAGCGCAGCGTGCCCTTGGACCCAGCTGCGGCCGGGCCGGCTGCCGGCGTCGCCGCGGCAGCGGGTGCAGCCGCCGCGGGGGTGGGGCGTGCGGCGGGCGCGACCGTCTTGCCGTCGGCGAGCGCGCGGATGTGTGCGAGCAGTTCCTGCGTGTCGACCGCGTCGACGTCGTGGCCCTGGTGGCGCGCGAGCTGCGCCTTCAGTGCGTCGCCCGACTGCAGCAGCACGTCGACCATCTGCGCGGTGGGCGCGAGCTCGTGGCGGCGCAGCTTGTCGAGCAGCGTCTCCATCTGGTGCGTCAATTCGGCGACGTCGTGGAAGCCGAACGTCGCCGCGCCGCCCTTGACGGAGTGCGCACAGCGGAAGATCGCGTTGAGCGTCTCGTCGTCGGCGGCGTCGACGTCGAGCTCGAGCAGCATCTGCTCCATCTGCTCGAGGTTCTCGCCCGCCTCCTCGAAGAAGACCTGGTAGAACTGGCTCAGGTCGATGCCGGCCGCGGACGCGCCGGTCGTCGTGGGATCAGCCATCGGTGGGGGCTCCTGCGGGACGAGGCGTCAGCGCACGACCTTGCCGATCACCTCGATCAGCTTGGCCGGGTCGAACGGCTTGACGAGCCAGCCGGTGGCGCCGGCGGCGCGGCCGGCCTGCTTCATCTGGTCGCTGCTCTCGGTGGTCAGGATCAGGATTGGCGTCGACTTGAACTTCGGGCTCTCGCGCAGTTTCTTGACGAGGCTGATGCCGTCCATGCGCGGCATGTTCTGGTCCGTCAGCACGAGGTGGAAGTCGCCCTTGTTCGCCTTCTCCCACGCGTCGACGCCGTCGACGGCCTCGACGACGTGGAAGCCGGCGTTCTTCAGCGTGAAGGACACCATCTGGCGCATCGACGCCGAGTCGTCCACCGCGAGGATTGAGTGCATGTCGTTCTCCGGGATTCGTTCGGGATTTCGGTCGGGTGGGGGGGTTCTTGAACGGGCGCGGCGTCAGAACAGCTCGACGGAGCCGGCATCCATCTCGTCTTGCGTCACCGGGTTCGGGCGCAGCGGCGGCTCCTCGACGACGGCCTCGCCGTCGTCGTCGCCCATCGCGTCGCGCGCGAGCCGGTCGGCACAGCTGCGCAGCCGGCGCTGCGTGTGCGCGACGAGCTGCGAGGCCATGTCCTGGAACTGCAGCGCCGTGATCGCGGTGCCGAGCTGGCCGCGCAGGCGGTCGAGCACCGGCGACGACTGCAGCGCGCTGCGCAGCGTGTCGGCCTCGTCGTTGGCGCCGTGGAAGCTGGCCAGCAGCGTGTCACACGCGTGCGCGAGCAGCGTCTGCAGCCGCTCGAGGTCGTTGCAGGCGCTCATCAGGTGGTCCTGCAGCTCGGCCGCGGCGTCCAGCGGGATGCGCGGGGGGCCGGGTTCGGGCGCCAGGGGGGCGTCGATGTGCATGCGGTCTCCGTCGGTGTCGCCGTGGACGGACGGCGCGCGCGCGGCGCGCCCACGGGCGGTGGCGGGATCTTCGGCGCTCGCCACGCGGAGTTGAGGCCGAAATCGCGGCCAAGACGGCGCCAATTCGCGTCCCCGCGCCGGGCAGCGGCCGTCGGCTTGACCTGGGGCAAGGCGCCGGGGCGGCGCGGCAGGCCGTCTGCCGCGCTGGGCCATACTTTCGCCCATGCCATCGCCGGCCCCGTCGCGTCCGCTGCGCGTGCTGCACCTGGAGGATTCGGAGCTCGACCACGAGCTGGCGGCCACGCACCTGCGCCGCAGCGGGCTGGACGTCGAGATGCGGCGCATCGAGTCCGAGGCCGAGCTGCGCGCGGCGCTGCGCGAGCCGTGGGACGCGGTGCTGTCGGACTTCAACCTGCCGGGCTTCGGCGGACTGCAGGCGCTCGAGATCGTGCGCGCCGGCGCGCAGCCGCTGCCGTTCATCCTGCTGTCGGGCGAGATCGGCGAGGACGTCGCGGTGCAGGCGATGCGCCACGGCGCGAGCGACTACCTGCTCAAGCACAACCTCGCGCGGCTGGCGCCGGCACTGGAGAACGCGATCGCCGCGGCGCAGGCCGAGCGCGCGCGCCGCGCCGCCGACCGCGAGCTCGCGCTGTCGCGCCAGCGGCTGTCGGAACTCGCGCAGCACCTGCAGACCAGCATCGACAGCGAGCGCGCGGCGATCGCGCGCGAGATCCACGACGACGTCGGCGGCTCGCTGGTGGCGCTGAAGTTCGACCTCGCGTGGATCGAGCGCCGCACCACCGATCCCGAGGTGCGCCAGCGCGTGCAGTCGGCGCTCGAGACGGTGAGCCACGCGATCGAGAGCAGCAAGCGCATCATGCACAACCTGCGCCCGGCGATCCTCGAGCAGGGGCTCGTCGCGGCGCTGCAGTGGATGGCCGCGCGCTTCGAGAAGCGCACCGGCGTCGCGTGCCAGTTCCGCAGCAGCCACGACGAGCTGCCCGAGCTGCCCGCCGGCGTGCCGCTGGTGGCCTACCGCACCGCGCAGGAGGCGCTGACCAACGTCAGCAAGCACGCGCAGGCCACGCAGGTGACGATCGACCTCACGCTCGCGCGCGGCGTGCTGTCGCTCGAAGTTGCCGACAACGGCGTGGGGCTGACGCGCGAGGACCTGGCCAAGGCGCGCAGCTTCGGCATCCGCGGGCTGCACGAGCGCGCGTCGACGGTGGGCGGCACGATCGACCTTTCGAGTGACGGGCGCGGCACCACGCTGCTGCTGACGCTGCCGCTGACCGCCGGCGCGAGCGCGCCGGCGACGGCCGACGGCGACGACGAACACGATCCGACGAGTGCCTGGGGGGAGCTGTGATCAAAGTCATCCTCTGCGACGACCACGCGCTGATCCGCCGCGGCATCCGCGACACGCTGTCCGACGCCTCCGACATCGAGGTCGTCGGCGAGGCCGGCGACTACGGCGAGCTGCGCGCGCTGATGCGCACGACGCCGTGCGACGTGCTCGTGCTCGACATCAACCTGCCGGGGCGCAGCGGGCTGGACGCGCTGCACGCGCTGAAGGACGAGGGCTCGCCGGTGAAGGTGCTCGTCGTCAGCATGTACCCCGAAGACCAGTACGCGATCCGCGCGCTGCGTGCCGGCGCGTTCGGCTACGTCAACAAGGGCGGCGACCCGCAGCTGCTCGTGCAGGCGGTGCGCACCGTCGCGCAGGGGCGCAAGTACGTCACGCCCGAGATCGCGCAGATGCTCGTCGAGAGCCTGACCGCGCCGGCGCTCGAGAGCCCGCACCAGAAGCTGTCGGACCGCGAGCTGCAGACGCTGGTGATGATCGCCTCGGGCAAGCGGCTGTCCGACATCGCCGAGGAGCTGACGCTGTCGCCGAAGACGGTGTCGGTGTACCGCGCGCGCGTGCTCGAGAAGCTCGGTCTGTCGAACAACTCGGAGCTAACGGTCTACGCGATCCGCAACGGGCTGGTCGGCGACTGACGCGGCGTCACGGCCCCGCCGCGACGTGGTGCGCGGCGCGGTGCAGGTGCGAGACGAAGTGCCGCACGGCGGGCTTGAGCGCCGTGTCACCGCGCACGACGACGCCGATCGTCAGGTCCAGGTGGCCTTCGGCGATCGGCACCACGCTCAGATACGGCGCCGCGGCCGGGTGCGTGGCGATCGGCATCGGCATCAGGCCGACATAGTCGCCGCTGCCGATCACGGCCATCAGCGCCAGTGTCGAGTTGACGACCGCCCCTGCCGGCGGTGCCGGCAGGCCGTGGTGCTCGAACAGCATGCGCGCGTAGCCGGTGGCGCCGGCGTCGCTGGTGTAGACCCAGCGCGAGCGCGCGAGCTCGCGCAGCGAGCGCGAGCGCGCCAGCGCGCTGCCCTTGCGCACGACGACGGCCATCGTCACCGGCATCAGCGGCTCGGTCGTGAACTCGCCTGCCGGAAGCCCCTGCGGGATCGGGCCGATCGCGAGGTCGACCTCGCCGGTGCGCAGCTTGGTCAGCTGCGCGATGTACAGCTCCTCGGCGATGCGCAGCCGGATGTCGGGAAACTCGCGCGTGAAGGTGCGCAGCGTCTCGGGGATCAGCAGCAGCACCGCCAGCGGCACTGCGGCGATGCCGAGTTCGCCGACCATGCGCCCGCCGAGCTGCTGCACCTGCTCGACCGCGGTGTCGAGCTCGCGCGCGACGGTGCGCGCGTGCTCGTACAGCACCTTGCCCTGCGCCGACGCGACGACGCCGGTCGTCGAGCGCAGCAGCAGCGTCGCCGACAGCTCGCGTTCGAGCTCGCGCACCATCTTCGTCAGCGCCGGCTGCGACACGCCGAGCCGGCGCGCGGCGGCGCGCAGGCTGCCTTCCTCGACGGCGGCGACGAGTGCCTGCAGCGATGCGAGCTTCACGCCCCCATGATAACCAGCGGTTATCGCGGGCGCGATCGCCGGATCTGTGCGACGCGCCGCGCGCTTCCTAGACTGCGCCGCGCTCGACGGGCGCGCGTCGGCGGCTGCGATCGGGCGCTGGCGAACCGATTCGACGAAGGAGACTCTGGATGATGCGTTCTTGGAAAGCCCTGCGGGCAGGGCTGATGGCCACGGTGGCGGCAGCAGCGTTCGGCGGCGCGCAGGCGCAGGAGGTGACGCTGCGCGTGCACCACTTCCTGCCGGCGACTTCGTACGCGCACACGATGTTCATCCAGCCCTGGTGCGACAAGATCGCCAAGGACTCGAACAACCGGCTGAAGTGCCAGATCTTCCCGTCGATGCAGCTCGGCGGCACGCCGCCGCAGCTGTACGACCAGGTCAAGGACGGTGTCGTCGACGTGATCTGGTCGCTGCCGGGCTACACGGCCGGGCGCTTCCCGCTGTCGGAGGTGTTCGAGCTGCCGTTCATGATGAGGGACGCGGAGGCGACCAGCAAGGCGCTGTGGGACTACGTGCAGCAGCACGCGCCCAACGAGTTCAAGGACGTGCACCCGATCGCGTTCCACGTCCACGGCCCCGGCGTGTTCCACATGCGCGACAAGCCGATCCGCACGATGGCCGACTTCAAGGGCCTGAAGCTGCGCGCGCCGACGCGCCAGACCAACCGCTTCCTCGCCGCGCTGGGTGCCACGCCGGTGGGCATGCCGGTGCCGCAGGTCGGCGAGGCGCTGAACAAGGGCACCATCGACGGCGCCGTCGTGCCCTACGAGGTGGTGCCGGCGGTCAAGATCCACGAGATCGTGAAGTTCCACTCCGAGACCGACCCGTCGGAGCCGGCGTTCTACACGTCGACCTTCATGTTCGTGATGAACCGCGCCAAGTACGACAGCCTGCCGCCGGACCTGAAGAAGGTCGTCGACGCCAACAGCGGGCAGGCGCTGTCGGGCCAGATCGGCAAGACCTTCCTCGCCGCCGACGCCGAGGGCAAGAAGCTCACCGCGAAGAACACGACCAACGTGATCGGCAAGGACGAGCTGCAGCACTGGAAGAAGGCCGGCGAGCCCGTCGTCGAGGCCTGGATCAAGGACGTCGATGCGCGCGGCGCCAACGGCCGGCAGCTGCTCGAGGCCGCGAAGGCGCTGATCGCCAAGCACAGCGCGACGCGCTGAACGGCGCCTGAGCCGGCCGCGCGGCGGCGCGGCCGTCCGTGCATGGTGCCGGCGCGCGCCGCGCAGTGCGCCCTCAGGCCGCGTGGGCGCGCGCGTCGCGGCGCAGCGCGACGGCGTCGGCGTCGGCCAGCGTCGGCTCGTCGGCGCGCAGCCGCAGCAGCCGCATCACCTGCTCGGTGCTGCGCACCTGCGCGGCGAGCTGCTGCGCCGCGGCGGCGAGCTGCTCGACCATCGCGGCGTTCTGCTGCGTCAGCGCGTCCATCTGCGCGACGGCGGCGCCGACGTCGGCGACGCCTCGCTGCTGCTCGCCGGTGGCCGCGGCGATGCGCTCGAGCAGCGCGCTGACGCGGCGCACCTCGTCGACGGCGTCGGTCATCGACGTCGCCGCGTCGCGCGTGTGCGCGTTGCCGGCCTGCACGCGCTCGCCGGCGTCGGCGATCAGGCCGCGGATGTCGCGCGCGGCCTCGGCGGTGCGCTGCGCGAGCGCACGCACCTCGCCGGCGACGACGGCGAAGCCGCGCCCGGCCGGGCCCGCGCGCGCCGCCTCGACGGCGGCGTTGAGCGCGAGCAGGTTGGTCTGGAACGCGACGCCTTCGACGACGCCGATCATCTCGTGCATCCGGCGCGACGACGCGTCGATCGCCGCCATCGCGTCGGCCACCGCCTGCACGGTGGCGTGGCTGCGCGCGGCCAGATCGGCCATGCGCTGCGCCATGCGCGCGCCGTCGGCGGCGGCGCCGGCGCTCGCGCTCGCGCTGCCGGCGATCTGCGTCATCGACGCCGCGGTCTGCTGCAGGCGGCCGGCCTGCGTCTCGGTGCGCGCCGACAGGTCGCTGTTGCCGGCGGCGATCTCGGCGATCGCCTGGCGCAGGTGGGCGACCTCGTCGCGCACCTCGATCGCGACGGTGCGCAGGTTGGCGACCATCTGCGCGAGCGCACGCCGGATTTCGGCCGACGGGCCGCGGCCGTCGGTCGGGATCTCGACGCTCAAGTCGCCCGCGGCGAGCCGCTGCGCCTTGTGCACACAGGCCTGGACCGGTGCGAGGGCGAAGCGCGCGACGGCCCACGACGCCGCCACGGCGGCCGCCAGCGCCGCCGCCGCGCCGGCCTGCGGGTGCGCGATCGACGCGGCGCCGCTGGCGGCACACGCCGCGAAGACGGCCAGGCCGGTCGATGCGAGCGGCCCCGGCCGCAGCCGCCGCGCCAGCCGCCCGAGCGCATCGGCGCGCACCACCGTGCCGCCGTCGAGCGCGGTGCGCCGCACGCCGCGTGCGGCTTCGTCGCGCAGGCGCGCGTACAGCGCTTCGGCGGCCTGCACCTCGGCCGGCGACGCGGCGGCACGCACCGACAGGTACCCGGCGATGCGACCGTCGCGCACGATCGGCGTCGCGTTCGCGCGCACCCAGTAGTGGTCGCCGTTCTTGCGCCGGTTCTTGACGATGCCGGTCCAGGGGCGGCCGTCGGCGATCGTCGCCCACAGGTCGCGGAAGGCCTCGGCCGGCATGTCGGGGTGGCGCACGACGTTGTGCGGCTGGCCGAGTAGCTCGTCGCGTGCGAAGCCGCTGACTTCGACGAAGGCGTCGTTGGCGTAAGTGATCCGACCCTTCAGGTCGGTCACGGAGACGAGGGTCTTGCCGGCCGGAAACGGGTGTTCGCGGCCGGTCACGGGGCCGTTGTTGCGCATCGGTGCGAAGAGGTGAATCGCGGATCGCCGCGGATGACCGTTTCTTCGGTTGCCGCAACCGCCGGCTTGAGCCGAGGCGTTTGATGCAGGTCAAACGCTTTCGCCGCGGCGGTCACTGGAATCGCGCCAGCATCGCCTCCAGCGCGATCGTGAACGGCGCCTGCATCATCGGCATCGTCAGCAGCATGCCCAGCAGCCCGACGCCGACCGTGATCGGGAAGCCGATCGCGAAGATGTTCATCTGTGCGGCCACGCGCGAGATCAGCCCGAGCACGAGGTTGACGAACAGCAGCATCGCGACGATCGGCAGCGCGATCCACAGCCCGAGGCGGAACACCTCGGCACCCCACACCTGCGGCTGCGCCTGGCGCACGAAAGCCAGCGGCTCCGGCGCGATCGGCAATGCGGCGAAGCTCGCCACCACCGCGGCGATCACGATCAGGTGACCGTTGATCACGACGAACAGCCACGCCACCGCGGTGCCGAAGAAGCGGCTCGTCGCCGTGGTCTGCGACGCCGTCACCGGGTCGAAGAAGCCGGCGAAGTTCAGCCCCATCTGCAGCCCGACGATCTCGCCGGCGAACTCGACGGCGGCGAACACGATGCGCACCGCGAAGCCCAGGCTCAGCCCGACGAGGACCTGCTGCGCGACCAGCAGCGCCGCGGCCGGCGCGTCGAGCGCGACTGCGGCCACCTCGGGCGGCAGCGGCGGCAGCATCGGCTGCGCGGCCAGCGCGATGAAGAACGCCAGCGCGATGCGCACGCGCAGCGGCACCGTGCGCGTGCCCAGCACCGGCAGCGCGGTGAACATCGCCAGCACACGCAGGAACGGCCACAGCAGCGGCGTGACCCACGCCAGCAGCTGCGCGTCGGTGAAGGTCAGCATCGCCGCCCGGCGCGCTGCGCTCAGCCGACCGCGGCGGGGATCGACTGCAGCGTGCGCTGCAGGTACTCGACGAGCGTCGTCATCATCCACGGCCCGGCGACGGCGAGCACCGCGACGGCGCCGATGATCTTCGGCACGAAGCTCAGCGTGGCCTCGTTGATCTGCGTGGCAGCCTGGAACACGCTGACCACCAGCCCGATGCCCAGCACCGTCAGCAGCACCGGTGCCGAGACCATCAGCAGCAGCCACAGGCCCTGCTGGCCGGCGGTGAAGACCTGGGTGGCGTCCATCGGGAAATGTCCTTCAGGTGTTCAGGTGGCGAACGACGCCGCGAGCGAGCCGAGCAGCAGGTTCCAGCCGTCGGCGAGCACGAACAGCATCAGCTTGAACGGCAGCGCGACGAGCACGGGGCTCAACATCATCATCCCCAGGCTCATCAGCACGCTGGCGACGATCATGTCGATGATCAGGAACGGGATGAAGATCAGGAAGCCGATCTGGAACGCGCTTTTCAGCTCGCTGGTGACGAACGCCGGCACCAGCACGCGAAACGGCATTTCGGCCGCCGGCGTGCCCTCGGGCAGGCGCGCCAGGCGCGAGAACAGCTGCACGTCGCTCTGGCGCGTCTGCTTGAGCATGAACTCGCGCATCGGCGCTTCGCCGCGCGACAGCGCCTCCTCGAACGCGATCTGGCTGGCTGCGTAGGGCTGCCAGGCCTGTTCGTAGACGCGGTCCACCGTCGGGCTCATCACGAAGAAGGTCAGGAACAGGCTCAGGCCGATGACGACCTGGTTCGGCGGCGCGGCCTGCGTGCCCAGCGCCTGGCGCAGCAGCGACAGCACGATCACGATGCGCGTGAACGCCGTCATCAGCAGCAGCACCGCCGGCAGGAACGACAGCGCGGTGAAGAACAGCAGCGTCTGGATCGGCACCGAGTAGCTGGTGCCGGCTGCGCCCTGCGCGACGACCAGCGGCAGGTTGCCGCCCTGCTGCGCCGCGGCCGCCCCCGCGGCGGCGGCCAGCAGCAGGCCGGCGGCGGCGCGCGCGGCGCCGCGATGGCGGTTCTCAGGCATCGCGCTTCGCTCCGCTGGCACGCACGCCGAGGTCGCCGAGCAGCTGCCGCAGCGGTGCGGCCGCCTCGCCGGCGGCCGGGTGCGCGGTGGCGGCGGGCGCCATCTCGTGCAGCGTCGTGATCTGCTGCGCCGTCACGCCGAGCACGAGCCAGCGGCGCTCGGCGCCGTGCCCGATCTCGACGGTGACCACGCGCTGCCCGGGGCCGAGCGCGAGCGCCGCGACGGTGCGCATCGCGCCGGGCGCCGTCGCCGCGGCGCCGATCGGCGTGCGCCTGACGAGCCACAGAACGAGCGGGATCGCCGCAACGACGGCGGCGAACCACAGCAGCGCCGACAGGCCGGAGGGCAGGGTGTCCATGCGCAGGGCGGGCGCGGCTCAGGTGCGCGACAGCCGGCGCATGCGCTCGCTCGGCGTCACGATGTCGGTCAGGCGGATGCCGAACTTGTCGTTGACGACGACGACCTCGCCCTGCGCGATCAGGAAGCCGTTGACGAGCACGTCCATCGGCTCGCCGGCCAGCGCGTCGAGCTCGACGACCGAGCCCTGCGCGAGCTGCAGGATGTGCTTGATCGGGATCCGCGTGCGGCCGAGCTCGACGGTCAGCTGCACCGGGATGTCGAGGATCATGTTCAGGTCGTTGCCCGCGGCCGCGCCGTGCGCGCTCGGCGTCAGGTTCGCGAACGCGGCGGGCGCGGCCTGGCTCGCGGCGTCGGCGACCTCGGAGGCGGTCTCGGGCTTGCTCTCGGCGAGCGCGGCGGCCCACTCGGCGGCCATGCGGTCTTCTTCGCTCATCGCGTCGGGGGCGGCGTTCGGTTCAGCGGACATGCGTGTCTCCGAGCCAGCTCAGGTTGGAGCTGGAGATCAGGCGGTCGACCTTGAGCGCGTAGCGCCCGTTGCTGGTGCCGTAGTGGCACTCGAGCACCGGCACGCCGTCGACCTTGGCCTCGATAACGGGTTCGAGGTCGAGCTCGATGAAGTCGCCCGGCTTGAGCGCGAGCAGCTGCTCGACGGTGGCCGGCGCGTGCGCGAGCTCGGCGACGAGCTCGACCTCGGCGGCCTGGATCTGCGTCTTCAGCAGGTTGACCCAGCGGCGGTCGGGCTCGGCGCCGTCGCCCTGGACCGACGAGTACAGCACGTCGCGGATCGGCTCGAGCGTGCTGTACGGGATGCAGATGTGCACCATGCCGCTGCTGTCGCCGACCTCGAAGGTGAACGACGTGGCCACGACGATCTCGCTCGGCGTCGCGATGTTGGCGAACTGCGGCTGCATCTCGGAGCGCTGGTACTCGAGCTCGAGCGGGTAGATGCCCTGCCAGGCCTTGCGGTACTCGGCGATCACGACCTCGACCAGGCGCTGGATCACGCGCTGCTCGGTGGGGCTGAAGTCGCGCCCCTCGATGCGGGTGTGGAACTTGCCGACGCCGCCGAACAGCGCGTCGATGACGGCGAACACCAGGTTCGGGTCGCACACGACGAGCCCCGAGCCGCGCAGCGGCTTGACGGCGACGATGTTGAAGTTGGTCGGCACGACGATCTCGCGCAGGAAGGCGCTGTACTTCTGCACCTTGATGCCGCCGATCGAGACCTCGGGCGTCTTGCGGATGAAGTTGAACAGCCCGATGCGGATGTTGCGCGCGAAGCGCTCGTTGATGATCTCCATCGTGGGCATGCGCCCACGCACGATGCGCTCCTGGCTCGCGAGGTTGTACTCGCGGATGCCGCCGGTCTGCTCCTCCTCGGCGTCGAGCTTCTGGCTCTCGCCGGTGATGCCCTGCAGCAGGGCATCGACTTCGTCTTGCGAAAGGATCTGCTGGCTCATCGTGTCGCCGTCGCCGACCTGGGCACCGGCCTCACTGGATGATGAAGTTCGAGAAGTGCACCTGCGTCACCGGCAGGTCGTCGGCGCGGCGCTTGCGCTTCTTCTTCGCCGCGCCGTCGTCGGCGTGCTCGGCCTCGTCGTCGATGTCGATCTCGTAGCCCAGCGGGCGCAGCGTCTCGCGGCGGATCTCCGCGGCGAGCTTGAGCTTGCCTTCGCGCTGCAGCAGCTCGTCGGCGGTCTTGTGCGCCAGGACCATCAGGATGTTGTTGCGGATCGCCGGCATGAAGGCCTTGATCTGGTCGCCGACCTTGGCGTCGGTCACCTCGAGCGTGATGCCGATCTGCGCGTAGCGCTCGGCGTTGCGGTCGGCGAGGTTGACGGTGAACGTGTCCAGCGGCACGAAGGTCGGCGCCGCCTTGGCCGCGTGCTTGGTCGGCTTGGCGACTTCTTCGGCGGCGTCCTCGTCGTCGGCGTGCGCGGCCTGCTTGCTCAGCAGGAACAGCGCGCCGCCGGCACCGGCGAGCAGCACCACCAGCACGACGGCCAGCAGCACGATCAGTTTCTTCTTGCCCTTCTTCGGTGCGGCGTCGGTGGCGGTGGCAGCGGCGGCAGACATGGGGGCTCCTCGCGTCGGGGCCGCCGATGTGGCGGACCCTGTGGGGGATTATTCGAAGCGGCCCCGGCGGCGAATCGGCGAATAGCGTGGCCAAAGCGACGCTTACGCGCGCCGCATCGCCGCCGCGCGCAGGGCCCCTCAGGCGACCAAGTCGACGAGGCCGCGCCGGCGCGGCGCAGACCGCGCGTCGGCCGCCTCGCCGGTGGCGCCCAGCGCCGCGGATGCGCGCGTGCCGCCGGGCGAGGTATCGCCGGTCGGGCTGTCGTCGCGCTGCTCGCGCGGGCGGTCGAACACGCCGCCGCCGGCCAGCGTCAGGCCGCTGTCGCGCAGCGCGCTGGCCAGCGCGGGCAGGCTGGCTTCGAGCGCGTCGCGGGTGGCGGAGTGCAGCGCGGTGAAGTCGACGTGCGCCTGCGTGCCGTCGAGTGCAATGCGCACCGCCACCGGGCCGAGCTCGGCGGGGTTGAGCTGCAGCATCGCCTGCGGCACGCCCTGGCGCACCCACAGCGCGACCTGTTGGCCCAGCGCCGGCGCGAAGGCCGGCGACGGCAGCGGGTGCGGCAGGCGCGCTTCGGGCAGCGGCGCTGGCGCGCCGGTGCGCGCCGTCGCGGGGGCGGTCGCATCGGCGGCCACCGTCGCGACGACGGCCGACGCCGTCGCTTCGGTCGGCGACTTCGCAGCCGGCGGCGACGCTCCCGCGAGCGGCGCCGCCTCCGCGGCGGCGCGGCCCGCGGCGGCGGCGGCCGCCGGCGCGCGCGGCGCTTCGTCGCCTGGCACCACCTGCGGCGTGGCCGACGGCGTCTCGGACTGCGCATCGCGCGTGCGGGCGGCCATGCCGCGGTCGGCGGCGTGCCCCGTGCGCCGCGCCGGGCCGTCCGCACGTGCGTCGGGCACGGCGTCGGTGCCGTCCGCCACCGCGATCGGCAGGTCGCCCGTCGTCGCGCGCCGCGCGCCGACGCGCGCCGATGCGTCCGCGTCGGCGCCGGCGTCGCCGGCCGCCGACGGCGCGCGCGGCATCGCCGGCGGCGTCATCGCTGCGGTGGCGGTCGCGCCCGCGTCGGCCGCGACGGCGTCGGGGGCAGCCGCCGCGTCGCCGGCCTGCGCATCGGCTGGCGCCGTGGCGGTCACGGCCGCGTCGTCCGGCGCCGCTGCGGCGGCGCGCGCGTCGTCGAGCAGCGCGGCGAAGTCGGCTGCGCGGCCGGGGGCCGCATGCGCCCGCGGCGGCGCGGTGTCGAGGCCGCGCGCGGTCGGTGCCGGGGTGGCGGGCAGGGCAGCGGTGGCGGTCATCGGAATCGGTCCTTCAGGCACCCGAGGGAAGCGCCGCCGTCGCGGCCAGCGCCTGCGCGTGGCGGTGGGCGCGCGCGGCGGTCTCGTCGGTGGTCTTCTGTTCGCGGCGCGCGGCGCGCTGCTGCTGGTCGCGCTGGCGGCGCTCGACGAGCTTGCGCACCGATGCCACGCGCACCTGCTGCGCGGCCAGCGCGGCGCGGCACTGCTCGGCGCGCTGCTGCGCCGCGTCGACCTGCCGCTGCTGCTGCGCGATGGCCTGCTCGAGCCGCGCCATGAAGCCCTGGTAGCACTGCACGACGGGCATGCTGCCGCCGCGGGCGAACTGCGCGCTCCAGCGCTGGCGGTATTCCTCGCGGTAGGCGAGCAGCATCTCGGCCTGCGACTGCGCGCGCCGCGCCTCGTCCTCGGCGTGCTGCAGCCGCAGCAGCGCCTGGTCGCGTTCGGCCTCTTCGCGTTCGAGCAGCAGCAGCAGGGTTTGCATGGTGTGGGGGTCTCGTCGTCGGTTCGGGGGGATCGTCAGCCGGCGCCGACCGCGGCCAGCAGCTGGCGGCGGCTCGCGTCGAGCGATGCGCGTTCGTGCATGTCCTGCTGCAGCAGCGCGGTGAGCGCCGGCTGCGCGCGCAGTGCGGCGTCGAGCTCGGGGTCGCTGCCGGCGGCGTAGGCGCCGAGCTGGATCAGGTCGCGCGCCTTGCTCAGCTTGGCCAGCAGGTGGCGCGCGCGGCGCGCGGCGTCGAGCTGCTCGCGCGGCGCGATCGACGTCATCACGCGCGAGATCGAGCGCTCGACGTCGATCGCGGGGTAGTGGCCGCTCTCGGCGAGTTCGCGCGACAGCACGATGTGGCCGTCGAGGATGCCGCGCGCGGCGTCGGCGATCGGGTCCTGCGGGTCGTCGCCCTCGCTGAGCACGGTGTAGAACGCGGTGATCGAGCCCACGCCGTTCAGGCCGTTGCCGCTGCGCTCGACGAGCTGCGGCAGCTTCGCGAACACGCTCGGCGGGTAGCCCTTGGTGGCGGGCGGCTCGCCGATCGCGAGCGCAATCTCGCGCTGCGCCATCGCGTAGCGCGTCAGCGAGTCCATCAGCAGCAGCACGTGCCTGCCGCGGTCGCGGAAGTGCTCGGCGATCGCGGTGGCGTAGCTCGCGCCCTGCATGCGCAGCAGCGGCGGCGCGTCCGCCGGCGCGGCGACGACGACGCTGCGCGCGCGGCCTTCCTCTTCGAGGATGTCCTCGATGAATTCCTTGACTTCGCGCCCGCGCTCGCCGATCAGGCCGACGACGATGACGTCGGCTGCGGTGTAGCGCGCCATCATCCCGAGCAGCACCGACTTGCCGACGCCGGTGCCGGCGAACAGGCCGATGCGCTGGCCGCGGCCGACCGTCAGCAGCGCGTTGATCGCGCGCACGCCGGTGTCCAGCGGCTGGCGGATCGGGTCGCGGTCCATCGCGTTGATCGGGCGGCGCACCATCGGCTCGTCGCGGGTGTTCGCCACCGGCCCGAGGCGATCGAGCGGCTGGCCGAGCGAGTCGACGACGCGGCCGAGCAGCCCGTCGCCCATCGGCAGGTGCAGGCCGCGGTCTTCGCTGCGTCGCCACGGGTGCGCGTGCTCGCCGAGCACCGGCGGCACGGTGGGCACCTCGCGCGGCACGACGCGCACGCCGCTGGCCAGCCCGTGCAGCTCGCCGGTGGCCATCAGGAACGCGCGGTCGCCGTGGAAGCCGACGACTTCGGCGAGCACCGGCGCGGCGCCGGGCACGTGCACGTCGCACACCGCGCCCACCGGCACGCGCAGGCCCGCGGCTTCGAGCACGAGGCCCGTCACGCGCACCAGCTTGCCCTCGGTGCGCAGCTCCTGCGGGATCGCGGCCCAGGTGCGCAGGTCGTCGAGGTAGCGCGACCAGCGCTGTGCGCGCGGGGTGGTGGCCGCCGTCACGTGCGGCCCTCCGCGTCGTCGGCCGCGCCGGCGTCGCGCCACGGCACGTCCTGCCCGAGCGTGGCGGCGGCCTGCGCCCAGCGCGTGCCGATCTGTGCGTCGACGCGGCCGAGCTCGGACTCGATGCGGCAGCCGCCGCGCTCGACGTCAGCGCTGGCCACCAGCCGCGCCGCGCGGGCGGCCAGCACCTCGGCGGCGCCCTGCGCGACGAGGTCGTGATCGTCGGGGTGGACGTGCACGACGATGTGGCGCGCCGACAGCAGCACCGCACCGAGCGCATCCTCGGCGACCTTGACGACGAGCTCGGGGCGCGTGGCCAGCTCGCTGCGCACGACCTGCCGCGCCAGCTCGACGGCGGCGCGCGCGACGGTGTGCGCGAGCTGCCGCTCGAGCGCGAGCAGCTCGTCGTCGAAGCGCTGCAGCAGCGCGCCGACCTGCGCCGTCGTCTGCTGCGCGAAGCTGCGCTTGAAGCTGTCGAGCGCGACGAGCCCGTCGCGGTAGCCGTCCTGGTAGCCGGCCTGCCGCGCGGCGTGCAGCTGCGCCTGCAGCGCCTCGGCGACGCTTTGCGCGCTGTCGGGCTGGCGTGCCTCGGGCGTGTGCGCCGGCGTGCCGCCGAACGCGTCGGGCGTCCACGCGGCGAAGTCGCGCAGCTCCTCGCGCGGGATGAAGCGCGCGTAGGTCGCGCCGTTGCGATCGCCGTGCTTCGGTGGGTGGCTGGACATCGGGGGTCCCCGCGGCGTGCATCAGACGAACTCGTCGTCGCCCGAGCCGCCGAGCACGATCTGCCCCTCGTCGGCCAGCCGCCGCACGATCTTGAGCATTTCCTTCTGCTCGGCCTCGACCTCCGACAGGCGCACCGGCCCGCGGCTTTCCAGGTCTTCGCGCAGCGTCTCGGCCGCGCGCGTGGACATGTTGCGGAAGATCTTCTCGCGCAGCTCGGGGCTCGCGCCCTTGAGCGCGACGACGAGCGACTCGGACTGCACCTCCTTGAGCAGCGTCTGGATGCCCTTGTCGTCGAGCTTCTCCAGGTCGTCGAAGGTGAACATGTTGTCCATGATCTTCTGCGCGAGGTCGGCGTCGGCCTCGCGGATGTAGTCGAGCACCGAGGTCTCGATCGAGCTGCCCATCAGGTTGATGATCTCGGCGGCGGCCTTCGCGCCGCCGAGCGAGGACTTCTTCAGCCGGTCGCCACCGGCGAGCACCTTCGACAGCACCTCGTTGAGGTCCTTCAGCGCCGACGGCTGGATGCCGTCGAGCGTCGCGATGCGCACCATCACCTCGTTGCGCTGGCGCTCGCCGAAGGCCTTCAGGATGTCGCTCGCGTGGTCGTGCTCGAGGTGCACGAGGATCGCGGCGACGATCTGCGGGTGCTCGTTGCGCAGCAGCTCGGCCACCGAGCCGGCGTCCATCCACTTCAGGCTCTCGATGCCGGTGACGTCGCTGCCCTGCAGGATGCGGTCGATCAGCAGGTTGGCCTTGTCCTCGCCGAGCGCCTTGCGCAGCACGGTCTTGACGTACTCGTCGGTGTCGGTCACCAGCATGCTCTGCGAGTCGGCGACCTCGTGGAAGCGCTCGAGCACGGCGTCGACCTTCTCGCGCGGCACGGCCTTCATCTTCGCGATGGCCTCGCCGATGCGCTGCACCTCCTTCGGCGCGAGGTGCTTGAACACCTCGGCGGCCTGCTCCTCGCCGAGCGACATCAGCAGGATCGCGGCATCTTCGATGCCCTTGTCGTCGAGCGCTGCCATCGTCGTGCCGCCGGCCTCAGGCCGTCTCGCCGCTCACCCAGCCGCGCACGATGCCGGCCACGGCCACCGGGTTCTCGCGTGCGAGCTGGCGCGCGCGCTCGAGCTTGTCCTCGTTCTTCGGCGCCTCGAGCGCGGGCAGCAGCGCGGCGCCAGGCTCGTCGGCGACGACGGCGTCGAGCTGCGTGCCGCGCGCGGGCGCCGGCGGCGGCGCGAGCGTCTTGAGCGCCGGGCGCACGAGGCCGAAGACGACGGTCAGCGCGACCAGCGCGAGCGCGGCCGGGACCGCGGTGCTGCGCAGCAGGTCCTGCAGCCACGGCTCCTGCCACAGCGGCGTCGCCTCGGGCTCGGGCACCGGCTGCGTGCGGAACGGTGCGTTGATCACGCGCACCGAGTCGCCGCGGTCCTTGTTGAAGCCGATGCTCTCCTGCACGAGCGCGGTGAGCTTGTCGATCTCCTCGGGCGACAGCGGCGTGGTCGTCGTCTTGCCCTTCGCGTCGGTCGTCGTGCGGTGGTTGACGACGACGGCCGCGTTCAGGCGCTTGATCGTGCCGGTGGCCGCGCGCGTGACGCGCACCGTCTTGTCGACCTCGTAGTTGACGACCTGCTCGCGGCGCGTGTTCGTCGTGCCGGTGCCGCCCTGCGCGGCCTGCAGCGGGGCGGCGGCGCCGTTGATCGGCGCGGTGGGCGGCACGGGCGGCTGGTTGGTCGCCGCACCCGGCACGCCCGAGGGCACGGCCGGCGTGCCGCCGCTGGACTCCGAGACCTGCTGGCTGCGCACCGCCTGCGGCGCGTTGCCCTGGTTCGGGTTGAACAGCTCCGACGTCGACTCGGTCTGCGAGAAGTCGACCTCGGCGGTCACGGTGGCGCGCAGGTTGTCGCGCCCGACCAGCGGCTCGAGCAGTTCGACGACGCGCTTGACGTAGTTCTGCTCGATCTGCTGCACGTACTGCAGCTGCTGCGCGTCGAGCCCCTGCTGCGCGAGCGAGTCCGACGGGCCCGACAGCAGCGCACCGGTGTGGTCGAGCACGCTGACGGCCTTCGGGTTCATTTCCGGCACCGACGACGCGACCAGGTGCACGATGCCGGCGATCTGCGCGCGGTCGAGCGTGCGCCCCGGGTGCAGCGTCAGCAGCACGCTGGCGCTGGGCTTTTGCTGCTCGCGGAAGAAGCCGTTCTGGTTCGGCAGCGCCAGGTGCACGCGCGCCGACTGCACCGCCGCCAGCGCCGAGATCGAGCGCGTGAGCTCGCCCTCGAGCCCGCGCTGGAACGTCAGCCGCTCCTGGAATTGCGTCTGGCCGAAGCGCGCGTTGTCCATCAGCTCGAAGCCGACGACGCTGCCCTTGGGCAGCCCGGCCGACGCGAGCTTCAGGCGCGCGTCGTGGACGCGGTCGGCCGGCACGAGGATCGCGCTGCCGCCGTCGGCGTGCTTGTACGGCACGTTCATCTGCGACAGCTGCGCGATGATCGCGCCGCCGTCCTTGTCCGACAGGTTGGCGTACAGCACGCGCCAGTCGCCCTGGCGGCTCCACAGCGCCAGCGCGACGAGCACCGCGACCAGCGCGGCGGCGCCGACGCCCAGCATCATCCGCGAGCGCGGCGGCATCGCGGCCAGGCGCGCGAGCGCGCCGTCGTGGACGACCGGCCCGGCGGGCGCGGCCAGCGGGGTGGCAGGGGCGGGGGTGAGGGCGTTGTTGTCCATCGCTCGGGGCTTCGGGTGCCGCGCCCTGACTGCGGGGCGGCTCGCGACGGGGCCCATTGTTCGCAACGGGGGTCGTCGCCGATGGAGCGAACAGGCCCGCAATCGGGCTGCACTTCGCCCCCGCGCGCCAGGGCGCCGCGGCCTACAGTGGCGACGTCGCGGACCACCCCGCCGCGCCTGCTGGATGCGCCGTGAAAGTCGACCTGAAGCCCTTCGATTTCGCCCAGGCCGTCGCCCGCGCCGGCCTGCGTCCCGACGGCACCCCGCTGGCGCCGCGCACCGCCGCGCCGGCGAGCTTCCAGAACGCGCTCGCGCAGGCGCTGAAGTCGGTCAGCGCGCAGCAGCTCGAGGCGCAGCGCCTGCAGCGCGAAGTGCAGCTCGACAACCCCAACGTCAGCCTCGAGCAGACGATGATCGCGATGCAGCGCGCGCAGATCGGCTTCCAGGCGACGCTGCAGGTGCGCAACCGGCTCGTGCAGGCCTACTCCGAGATCATGAACATGCAGGTGTGAACCTGCACGTTCGCTGTTTCGACGATCAGCACGCCGGCACGCCGCGCAGCGGCGCGGCGCTGCTGCACAGCCGCGCGCGGCCGAGCGGGTGCACGCGCACCTCGGCAGCGTAGGCGCCGCCGGCGCGCCAGGTGGCCGCGATGCCGCCGTCGCTGCGCCCGTCGACCGGCTCGAAGCGCACCGGCTGCGCAGTGAGCATCTCGACGCCGCGGTGCTCGCCGGCGTCGACGACGCGCAGCGCGCACGCGGCGCCCGCACTGCGGCAGTCGCAGCCGGGGTCGGTGCTGATCGCGTAGCACCACGCCGCGCCGGGTTGCGGCACGACGTACACCGGCGTGCCGCGCTGCACCGCCTCGTGGCGCGCGAGCGCGAGGTCGCCGGCCAGCGTCTCGCCGGCGGCGACGAGCCGGTGGCGCGCGGTGAAGTCGCCCCAGCTCGGCAGTGCGAGCGCGAGCAGGATCGCCGCGACAGCGAGCGTGAGCATCGCCTCGACGAGCGTGAAGCCGCGCGGCGGCCGGCGGCGCGCCACGCTCAGCGCCCCCAGCAGCGCGGCGCCGGGCCGCGGCGCGCGTGCAGCCCGTCGACTTCGAGCGTCAGCACGTCGCAGTCGCCGCCGCTGGCGGCTGCAGCGACCGCACGCGCGGTGTAGCCCTCGGCGTGGACGTCGGCCACTTCGAGCCGCCAGCGGCCGTCGGCGCCGACGTGCGCGCTCTGGCCGAGCGCGCGCAGGTCGCGCGTGTACAGCCCGTGGTGCGCGCGAAAGCGCGCCTGCGCGAGCTCGAGCTTGAGCAGCGCGGCGGCCGCGTCGGCGCGGCGCGCGTGCTCGACGTGGCCGCGGTACGCGGGCCACGCGACGGCGGCGAGGAGGCCCACCACGGCGGTGGCGATCAGCAGCTCGACGAGCGTGAAGCCGCGCGCGCGCGGGGCGGCCATGGGCGCGGGCCTCGGCTTCAGTCCAGCGACAGCAGCCGCCGGCGCTTCTGCGTCTGGTCGATGTAGCGCTGCAGCGCACGCTGCGCCTCGCCGTCGAGGTCGTGCAGCGAGCAGCCCACGCGCGTGCCGGCGGCGTCGCCGTCGAGCGAGGTCACGTGGTGCAGCATCAGCGTCGCGGCGAAGCGCGTCGTCGCGTCGAGCTCGAGGCGCGCGCCGTGCACGCGCGTGCCCGGCGGCAGCGGCGGCACGTTGGCCGGCACGAACAGCGCGCAGCCGCCGATCGACACGTCGAGGATGCGCAGCGTCAGCGACATCTCGGGCAGCGCCGGGTGGCGCAGGACCGCGGCGGCGCCGGCGCGCGCCGGCAGCTTGACGCGAAAGCTCTGCCGGCGCTGGAAGCGAAACAGCTGCCGCGGCATGCCAGCCTGCAGCGCGCAGGCGTCGGCGCCGTGCACGAGCAGCAGCGGGCCGAGGTCGAACTGGACCTTGACGTTGTCGAGGTAGCCCACCGCGACGACCTCGGTCGCGCCGACGAGGCGCTGCACCTGCGGGTCGCCCGCCTCGGCGGCGAAGCTGAGCATGCCGCGCCCGGCGTCGACGGTCCACAGCGTCGTGCGCACGTGCGCGCCGTTGGGCGCGCTGAGGAACACGTCGCTGCTGGCGTCGAGCAGCCGGCGCAGCAGCGCGACGATCTCGCGCGGGGACTCGACGCGGAACTCGTCCAGGCCGTCGCCGACGTCGCCGAGCGGTGCAGGCTGGGTGTGCTGGAACATGGTCTTGCGGTGCGCGCGGGAGGGCCTGGCCGGCCGCGGTTCAGTGCAGCGTCTTGGGCCGCCCCGCCAGCAGCTGGTCGAGGTCGTCGAGCCACGGCTCGGCGAGGTGGCGGATCTCGGCGTCGTTGACGAGGATGCGCTGCATCAGGCGCGCCTTGGCCTTGCGCTCCTCGGGGTCGAGCTGCTGGCTGCGCGCGGCCTGCTTGAGCTGCGAGATCAGCAGCACGCACGCGCCCTCGAGCTTGACGACCTCGTTCCAGTCGCCGGCCTTGGCCGCGGCGAGCATGTCGGCGCTGGCCTTCTCGATGGCCTCGTAGTAGCTGAGCAGCGACGGGTTCATCGTGGGTGTCGTCATCGGTGGCAGGGGTGGGACGCCGCTCAGCCGGCGTGGGCGGCTGCCGGGCGCGGCGCGATCGCCGTCCAGGCCTCGTGGATCGGCTGCATCAGGCGCAGGCATTCCTCCAGCGCGGCCTCGTCGTTGCGCAGGTTGGCTTCGGTCAGCCGCTTGACGATGTAGGCGTACAGGCTGGACAGATCGCGGGCGAGCGCGCCGCCGGCCTTGATGTCCAAGCCGGCGCGCAGCCCCTCGTCGACGATGCGCACTGCGCGGGCGATGGCGGCGCACTTGGTGCTCACGTCGCGGCGGCGCAGCGCGCCGCGCGCCTCGGCGACGGCGGCGGTGAAGCCGTCGAACAGCATGCCGATGAGCTGGTGCGGGTCGGCAGCGGCGACGCCGATCTCGGCCGCCGCTTTCTGGTAGGGGTTCATGCGGCGGACGGGGGCAGGTGGCGCAAAGGTGGCGAAGGGGTGCATCGGGACGACACGGTGGACAGCGCGATGCCTGGGTTATCGGGCGGGCAGCGCGGCGACTTGAGCGCGACAGCGAAACGAGAAGGGGGTGCCGAAGCACCCCCTTTGCGCGCTGCGGCCGCGGGCCGGGCCGTCACTTGGACGTCTTGTTGAACTGCGTGATCTGCTGCGTCATGTACTGCGACAGGCCGCTGAGCTGGCCCAGACGCGTGTCGAGCGCGTTGTACTGCCGCAGCAGGCGCTGCTCGGTCAGCGCGATGCGCTGCTCGAGGCGTTCCTTTTGCAGTTCGTTGCTCTTCAGCCGCGTCTGCAGGCCGCTGGTGCGGCTGGGCAGCGTGCCGTCGGCGCCGAGCACCTGGTCGAGGAAGCCCTTGAAGCGCTGGGCAAAGCCCTGCGCGTCGGGGTCGGTGCCCGTCGCGGCGAACAGCTTGCGCAGCTCGGCGCTGTGGGCCACCGCATTGTCGAGCTTGCTGCCTCGCACCTGGATCGTGCCGTCGGTCTGCACGTCGAGTCCGATCTCGGCCAGCCGGGTGAACACGCTGCTGGCGCTCGAGCTGCCGGCCATCAGCGCGCGCAGCTGCGACATCAGGGCGATGCCGGTGCGGTCGCCCTGCAGCGGCCCGGCCGTCTTCGACGCCGGGTCGTACTTGGTCTGCTCGCGCAGCAGCCTGATCGCCTCGTTGTACGCGGTGACGAAGTCGTTGACCGACTTGCGCAGGCTCTCGTCGTCCTGCGCGACGGTGATCTCGACCGGATCGGGTCCCGCCTGCGTCAGCGTCAGCGACAGGCCGCCGATCACGTCGCCGAGCTGGTTCGTCTTCGACTGCACGGCGATGCCATCGATCTGCACGAGCGCGTCGGCCGCCTGCTTGCTGCGCGTCAGGAAGCTGGTGCCTCCCGACGGGTCGAAGGCCAGCGCCGACAGGCCGGCGTCGTCGGCGTCGTTGCCGTCGGCGTCGCCGCTGACCTGGATGCGAAAGCCGTTCTCGGCGCCGGTCTCGCGCGAGCGGAGCACCAGCCGCGCCCCGTTGACGTCGCTGACGATGCTGGCGGCCACGCCGGCGTCGGCGGCGTTGATCTTGTTGCGCAGCGTCTCGAGCGTGTCGTCGGCGGTCACCGCGATGTCGACCGCGGTGGCGCCGGTCTTGGGTACCGGCGGGGCGGCATCCCAGTCGCCGAGTTCGATGCGCAGCGTGCCGGCGCCGACGAGCGCGGTGCGGTCCGCGAACGCCGACGACGCGACCGTCTGACCGGCAGCCAGCTGCTGGACGAGCACGCTGTAGCTGCCCGTCTGTGCGCCGGGGGCGGCGCTGGCCGCCACCGCCTCGGGGCGGCTGCTCGCGGCCTTGACGGCACCCCAGGTGTCGCTGCGCGTGAGCCGGGCCGCGGCGTCGCGCAGCGTCGACAGCGCACTCTGCAGCTTGCCGAACGCCGAGATCTGCGTCTGGATCTTGGTGGCCGCCTTCTCGAGCTGCTGGATCGGCCGGCGCTCGAGCGCCACCAGCTGCGCGACGATGGACTGGACGTCCAGGCCGCTGCCGATGCCGGGGGAAGAGATCGTCGCCATGGGGTCCTACCGGGGGCTGGATGTGACAACACCCGGGCAGGGCCGCGCCCCGCGCCGGGTGTTCGTGGTATCGGCCGACGCGGCCGCGGCTTGAGCGTCAGCGCTGCAACAGACTGAGCACCTGCTGCGGCAGCTGGTTGGCCTGCGCGACCATCGCGGTGCCGGCCTGCTGCAGGATCTGCGCGCGCGACAGATTGGCCGTCTCGGCGGCGAAGTCGGCGTCCATGATGCGGCTGCGCGCGGCCGACTGGTTCTCGACGTTGACCTGCAGGCTGCTGATCACCGCCTCGAAGCGGTTTTGTGTTGCGCCCCACACGGAGCGGCTCGAATTGATGGTGTCGAGAGCGAGGTCGATGGCGTTGACCACGGCATCGATGGCCGTGCCTGCTACCGCCGTGGTCGTGGTCAAGTTGCCGATCACCGCGGTGCTCGTGGTCACCGCGGCGAGGGTGGGATCTGCGCTGATCGAGGTGGTACCCAGATTGATACTGACGCGATCGTTGTTGGTCGTTCCGGCGCCCACCTGGAATTCGAGGCTCCCCGTTTTGGTGAAGATCGCCTCGCCGTTGAAAGTCGTACCGTTCAAGACGCGCTTGATCTCGTCTTGAAGTTCCTTGAATTCGTTCTGCAGCGAGTCCTGATCACGCTCGGTGTTGGTGGCGTTGCGGGCCTGAAGTGCCAGCTCTCGCATGCGCTGCAGCGAGTCACCGATCTTCGACAGGGCGCCCTCGGCGACCTGCGCGTACGAGATGCCGTCATTGGCGTTGCGGATCGCGACGTTCATGCCGCGGATCTGCGCGTTCATGCGCTCGGCGATTGCCAGACCGGCGGCGTCGTCCTTGGCAGAGTTCACCCGCAGGCCCGACGACAGGCGCGCCATCGACGTCGCCAGCGATGACTGCGTCGAATTCAGCGCCCGCTGTGCGTTCAGCGAGGCGACGTTCGTGTTGATCGTTTGCGGCATCGTCACTCTCCTTGTCGAGCCTCAAGTGATTCGGCGACCGGTGGCGACGACGCCACCTGCATTTCTCGATGCAACGAGTATCGGCAGTCGGGAGCGGACGGATGGCCCGAATAGCGCGGCTTTGGGCAGCCAGATGGACGCGCCGGTGCGGGCTCTTCGCGATGCGGGGCACCAAGCAAAACGCCCGCGCGGGGCGCGGGCGTCGTGGGGACGAAGGCTCGGTCAGCGCAGCAGGCTGAGCACCTGCTGCGGCAGCTGGTTGGCCTGCGCGACCATCGCGGTGCCCGCCTGTTGCAGGATTTGGGCGCGCGACAGGTTGGCCGTCTCGGCGGCGAAGTCGGCGTCCATGATCCGGCCGCGGGCGGCGGACTGATTCTCGACGCTGACCTGCAGGCTGGAGATCACCGCCTCGAAGCGGTTCTGCGTGGCACCCCACACTGAGCGCTTCGAGTTGATGGTGTCCAAGGCGGTGTCGATGCTGTTGATGACCGCGTCGATCGACGCGCCGGAGACGGCTGTCGTCGTGGTCAGGTCACCGATGATGGCGGTGGAGGTCGTTACGGCACTCAAGGTGCTGTCGTTGCTCAGCGAGGTGCCGCCAAGCACGATGCTGACCTTGTCATTCCCGGTCGTACCAGCGCCGACCTGGAACTCTAGGGTGCCGGTCTTGGTGAACAGCGCCTCACCATTGAACGTCGTGCCACCGAGCACGCGCTTGATCTCGTCCTGCAATTCCTTGAACTCGTTCTGCAGCGAGTCCTGGTCCTTCTCGGTGTTCGTCGCGTTGCGGGCCTGGACGGCCAGCTCGCGCATGCGTTGCAGCGAATCGCCGATCTTCGACAGTGCACCCTCGGCGGTCTGCGCGTACGAGATACCGTCGTTGGCGTTGCGGATCGCGACGTTCATGCCGCGGATCTGCGCGTTCATGCGCTCGGCGATCGCCAGGCCGGCGGCGTCGTCCTTGGCGGTGTTGACACGCAGGCCCGAGGAAAGCCGGGCCATCGAGGTCGCCAGCGCCGACTGCGACGAGTTGAGGCTGCGCTGCGCGTTCAGTGAAATGACATTGGTGTTGATCGTTGCGGGCATCGTGAGCTCCTTCTCTAAACCATGACTCCGGCATGCGCCGGTGACGATTGAGGGCGGTTGCCCGTCCCCAGCCTGACGTGACCACCGTCACGCCCACCGCCCGACGCTAGCCGGCGCAAGGGCTCCGAATGCGGAAGCCGCCTTGCCGTCTAACCGGACCACGGTTCGTGCACCGAACCGTTGGGAGCGTTATCGAACACAAAGCGCCGGGCTTTAGCCCCATTTCGCAACTCCGCTGCGTCGCGATCCTGCCAAGCCTCCAGGCCGGACGGCATAAATGCCGCTGCACGGCGCGCAATTCCGGCGATGCCATGACTCCGGCGTCTCTACAGTGACGACGTCGATGATCGAGGAGCACCCGATGGCACAGGCCACCGCCCGTGAAGCCCATCGCGCATGGCAGCGCGGCCAGGCGAGCTCGAAGCGCGGTCGCTGGGCCCAGGCCGAGCGTGAATTCCTGCGCGCAGCCCGGCTGCAGCCGAACGAGTCGGTGTTCCACCTCAACGTAGCGCGCACGCAGCTGCACTTGGGGCGTCTGGACGACGCGCTGATCAATGCGAAGCGCGCGCTCGGCGCGGACCCGACCAGTGAGGTCGCCATGGCCCTCGCCGTGCACTGCCTGGTCTCGATGGGCCGTCATGGCGAGGCGGCCACGCTGATGGCAAGTGCCGACCCGGCGATGCCCCGGGGGGTGGACTACTGGTTCCACTACGCGACGTGCATCGAATACCAGGGTCGGCCGCTGGAGGCGATCCACGCCTACATGCAGGCTCTGTCCGTGCGTCTGGACCACGTGCCGACCCACATTCGCCTGGGCCACTGCTTCATGGCGCTAGATCAGAAAGAGGAAGCGGCGCAGTGTTTCCGCACCGCCGTCGCGCTGGGTGCGGGCCGTGACGAGCTGCACCTGCGCGGGCTGCTTGCATTTCGCGAGCGCGAGGTCTGCCGCTGGAGCGATCTGCAGGACGACCTCGATGCGCTTCGGCAGGGGCTGGAGCAGCTCGCCGCCGACGACGACCGGCCGGTGACCGCGTTCGCCCATTTGTCATTTTGGGACGATCCGGCGCTGCACCTGCGCGGCGCGCGCAGCTTCGCGAACTACGTCGCGCGCGACGTCACACCGCTGCCGCCAGCGGCGATGGCACCCCTCGAAGGCCGCCGCCTGCGCGTGGGCTACGTCTCGAGCGACATCTGCCAGCACGCCACACTGATCCTGCTCGCTGGCGTCCTCGAGGCGCACGACCGCAACCGGTTCGAGGTGACGGTGTACTCGCACAGCCGCCGGGATGACTCGGCTCTGCGCGAGCGCGTCGTGCGCAGTGTCGAGCACGTCGTCGAGATCGGGGAGCTCGATCCCCGGCAGGCGGCGCAGCGCATGCGCGACGACGGCATCGACGTGCTGATCGACCTGAAGGGCTACACGCGCGACTCTCGCCCGGCCATCTTCGCGTACCGGCCGGCACCTGTGCAGGTGTCGTTCCTCGGCTACCCGGGATCGACCGGAGCACCTTGGATCGACTACATCGTCGGCGATCCCGTCGTGACCCCGCTCGAGCATGCGGCCTATTACACCGAAAAGATCGCGCAGATGCCGGTCTGTTACCAGCCCAACGACAGTCGCAGGCCGCTGCCGCAACCGCTACCGCGTGCCCAGTGCGGACTGCCGGAGGACGCCGTGGTGCTGTGCGCGTTCAACCAGCCGTACAAGATCACGCCGCAGACGCTCGTCCTCTGGGCCGAGATCCTGCGCCGGGTGCCCAACTCGGTGCTGTGGCTGCTCGAATGGAACGAGCAGGTGCGCAAGAACGTCGAGCCAAAGGCGCTGGCGCTGGGCATCGACCCGCAGCGCATCGTCTGGGCGCCACCGGTGGCGTACGAGACGCACATCGCGCGGCTGCGCAACGCAGACCTGTTCCTCGACACGTTTCCGTGCAACGCGCACACGACGGCGAGTGACGCGCTGTGGGCCGGGGTGCCTGTCATTACGCGCATGGGGCAGAGCTTTGCGGCCAGGGTGGCGGCGAGCCTCAATTGGACCGTCGGCATCGCTGACTGCGTTTGCAGCGACGATGCTGCCTACTTGGATCTGGCTGTCAATCTGTCGATCGACCACTCGGGACGGCACGAGCTGCGACGAAGGCTGACCCACGCGCGCTCGGCATCGTCACTATTCGATAGCGAACGATTCGCAAGGGAATTTGAGCGACTCTTGCTGCGCATGGCAAAGCGCGCCATCGATCAGATGCCGCCAGACCATCTATTGAGAAACCGATAAATGGTTGACAACCGCAAGGCACCCTCGTGCGTTGAACCGGCAGTACATCTGCCGGAGTGCGCGCATGGGAACGAAGCGGGATCTGCAAGCCATCGAAGCGCGGCGCATCGCCGGCGCGCGCATGCTCAAGCGCAAGGTGCCGCAGGCCGAGGTGGCGCGCGAGCTGGGTGTCTCGCGGCAGGCCGTCAGCGTGTGGGCGCGGCAGTTGGCCGAGGCCAACGGCGCGGTGGGCAGGCTCAAGGCCAAGCCGCTGGGCCGGCCCAAGCGGCTGGACGCCGCGCAGCGCGAGGCGCTGTCGCGGCTGCTCGTGGCCGGTGCGCTGCAGGCGGGCTTTGCCACCGAGCTGTGGACGGTCAAGCGGGTGCGCTCGGTGATCGAGCGCGAGTTCGGCGTCGCGTACAGCCAGACCGGCTGCTGGGAGTTGCTGCGCGACCTGGGCTTCTCGCCGCAGAAGCCCGACAAGCGCGCCATGCAGCGCGACGAGCAGGCGATCCTGAGGTGGAAGCGCCAGACCTGGCCCGGGCTCAAAAAAAGCCCGCCGCGAGGGCCGAACCATCGTCTTCATAGACGAGTCGGGGCTGTCGGAGAAGTGTCCGGTCGCTCGCACCTGGGCCAGGCGCGGGCACACGCCGGTGATCCAGCAAAGCTTCAGCTGGAGCCAGATGTCGGCCATCGCCGGGTTGAGCTGGTGGCGCTTCTACTTCCGCTTCTTCGACGGCGCCGTCAAGAGCGAGCAGGTGGTCGAGTTCCTGGCCGCGCTCAAGCGCCAGATCGCGCGCAAGCTGCTGGTGATCTGGGACGGGGCGGCCATCCATCGCAGCCGCATCGTGCGCGGCTGGCTCGAGCGGCAAGCCGGGCAGGTCGCGGTCGCCGCGCTGCCGCCGTACGCGCCCGAGCTCAATCCGGTGGAGGCCATCTGGGCGATGTCCCGTTCGCTGTTGAACCGTGACCGGTGACGGCCCCTCGGTGAACATGCTACGCGGCCTTGAAGACGGTGCCGTCGTCGCTTGCCGGACGACGGGCATCCAGGGCCTTGAGGAGGGTGCGCATCTGGCCGCAGCCGCGCAGCTTGCGCATGCGCGTGGCCGCGTCGCTGAGCGCGCTGGCCACCCAGCGCAGCACCATCTGGCCGTCGCCCCAGCGCTTGACGTTGCGGCTGTAGTGCGCCACCGAGCCGTTCAGGTTCTCGATGGGGTTGGTCGTGCGCAGCGTGCGGTACAGCGCCCCGGTGATGCCCAGTGCCTGCACGGTCAGCGTCTCCTCCAGGCCCTCGCGCAGGCTGGCGGCCGCACCCGGGTGCCTGGCCTGCAGCGCGGAGGCCAGACGGCCGAGCTGCTTGCGCGCCAGATCGGCGTCCGAGGCCGACCAGGCGTCCTTGAGGGCCCGCTTGACGCCGGCGTGCAGCTCCTTGGGCAGGTGCTCCAGCACGTTGCGCCGCTTGTGCTCCTGGCAGCGCTGCACGAGCGCGCTGGCGCCGAAGGTCTGGACGATGGCCCGGCGCAGCGCCTTGCCGCCGTCGATCACCCACAGCCGCATGCGCTGGGCATCCAGCCCGCGCTCGACCAGATCCGACAGCAGCGCGG
>NZ_QOAZ01000038.1 GCF_003574675.1 Azohydromonas sediminis | reverse complement strand
TATGAAGACCGAAAAGCTCAGGGTAGACCCGCAAATCGGATCCTTACTCGTGCCCGGCAGCTCGCCGAACGTACCGCTGGCGCCTGCGGCTTCGTTACTTCGGACTGCGCCCTCGATCCCCTCGAAGCGAAAGCTTCACAGGCTCTGAGGGCTTCCCCTTGCGGGTAGCCCGAACGGGCAGCAGGTCGGGGCCACGGCCGGTGCCATCATCGGCGGCTGCCGATGTCGCTCGACCAACTCGCTTCCGAAGACGCGCTGCGCCTGGCCGTGCTGCTGGCCAGCGACGTGCACGCGGTGCGCATCGACGAGGGCGCGATGACGCTGCACGCGCTGACGCCGCGCGGCGAGGCACGCGTGGCGCTGCACCCCGACACGCGCGCCGAGCGCTACCTGATGCGCGTGCGCGAAGTGCTCGCCGGCCACGCGATGGGCTCGCCCGGCGGCTACCCGGTGCACCTGCGCCGCTGGACGCGCAGCGGCCACGCGAGCCCGAAGAACCTCGAGGCGCTGCTGCGCCTGGGCGAGCCCGAGGCGGTGACCGCGGTGTCGCTGTCGGCGCACCTGACCGACGAGCTCGCGCGGCGCGCGTGGTGGGCGCAGCCGACCAGCGACATCGCGCGCGCGATGCTCGGCCACGACGCCGTGCGCCGCGGCGCGATGGGCCCGGTGCTCGCGCAGCACCTGCTCGAACACCTGCCGTTCGAGGAGGACCCCGACACGGCGATCGCGTCGGTGGCGGCGGTGGCCGCTGCCGGGCTGCTCGACGACGCAGCGCGCGAGCGACTGTGGCGCTCGGCGCAGCACCGCCCGCACTACCTGATCGGCTGGCTCGAGCACGCGCCGCTGACGCTGCCGCCGGCAGCAGCGCTCGCGGTGCCCGCGGCCGTCGAGGACGCCGCACGCGCCGGCCACCCGCTCGCCGCGCTGCTCGTGCGCTGCGCGTCGGCCGAGGGCCAGGGCGTCCTGCGCGCGCTCGCACTCGCGCTCGAGAAGCCGCCGACGCACGACGCGACGTTTCGCGTGCTCGATGTCACCGCCGCGTGGTTCGCCGCCGCGCGCGATGCGCCCGCGCTCGCTGGCGTGCCGCCCGAGGTGCACGCGGCCGTGACCGCGCTGGCCGCCACCGGCCGTGCTGCGGCCGAGCCGATCCTCGGCCGCACGACCGCGGTCGGCCCGCTGATGCGCCGCCACCTCGCGCCGGTGCTGCAGCCGCTGCTGCAGCACCTGCAGGTGCTGCGCACCGTGCCTTGAGGGAGCGATGAAAGGCGGCCTGACGCTCGACCCCGAGGCGGCGCACCTCGTCACGCGCTGCTTCGCCGTCGTCGCGGTGCGCCGCGGCAGCCGCAAGCGCTTCCCCGAGACCTGCGTCGAGACCATGCCCAGCGCCGACGCCGCGCTCGCCGCCGCCGACCCCGCACGGCACCGCCACGCGGCCGAAGTGATGGGGCCCTCGCGCTCGTCGGAAGGCGTGCGGCTGTACTACCTCGTGCGCTGGCTCGAGGCCTGAAGCGGGTCAGCGCGGCAGCGCGTCGTGCTCGTGCAGGCGGTCGCGCTGCACGAGCGACGGGAACAGCCGCCACCACAGGCCCACCACCGCCAGCGTGCTCGCGCCGCCGACGACGACGGACGCCACCGGCCCCCACCACGCGGCGGTGACGCCCGACTCGAACTCGCCGAGCTGGTTGCTCGCGCCGATGAACACCGAGTTGACGGCGCCGACGCGGCCGCGCATCGCCTCCGGCGTCTCGAGCTGCACCAGCGTCTGGCGGATCACGACGCTGACCATGTCCGCCGCGCCCGACGCCGCCAGCGCGAGCCAGCTGAGCACCAGGCTCGTCGACAGCCCGAAGACGATCATGCACGCGCCGTACACCGCCACCGCCGCGAGCAGCCAGCGCCCGACGTGCCGCTGCAGCGGCCGGTGCGCGAGCGCGACGCTCATCGCGAGCGCCCCGACGGCCGGCGCCGCGCGCAGCAGGCCCAACGCCGTCGGGCCGGCGTCGAGGATGTCGCGCGCGAAGATCGGCAGCAGCGCCGTCGCGCCGCCGAGCAGCACCGCGAACAGATCCAGCGAGATCGCGCCGAGCATCACCGGACGGCCGCGGATGAAGTGCACGCCGGCCATCAGCTTGGCCCAGGTCGCGGCCTCGCGCAGCCGCTCGACCGGCCGCGGCCGCAGGCCCACCATGCAAGCGACCGCGACGGCGAACAGCGCCGCGCTCGTGCCGTAGACCGTCACCGCGCCGCCGGCCGCGTACAGCGCGCCGCCGAGCGCGGGCCCGGCGATGATCGCCGCCTGCAGCCCGCTGGAGGCCAGCGCGGTGGCGCGCGCGAGCTCGCGTGGCAGCACCACCGACGGCAGCAACGCCTGCTGCGCCGGCATCTGCAGCGCGCGCATCGCGCCGAGCACGACCGACAGCGCGAGGATCAGCCCGCGGCCGACCCACTGCTGCCACGACCCGAGCGCGAGCACGAGGCCCACCGCGGCCTGCACCGCGAGCGCCAGCGCGACGAGCCGCCGGCGGTCGTGGCGGTCGGCCCAGTGGCCTGCCGGCAGCGTCAGCAGCAGCGCGGGCACGAACTGCGCGAGGCCGACCAGGCCGAGGTCCCACGCGCTGCCGGTCAGGTCGTACATCTGCCAGCCCAGCGCGACCATCAGCATCTGGCTGCCGCCGGTGCCCGCCAGCCGCGTGGCCCACAGCCGCAGGAACTGCGGCTGGCGCAGCAATGCCAGCGCCGAATCGTCGAAGTCGCTCATCGCAAGGGGCGCGAGCATAGGCCAAGCGCGCCCCCCACACTCGCGCCTTGCCGCGCACCGGCCGCCGGGCTCCAATCGGCGCCACGATGAGCGCGCACGACGCCGCCACCCCCTCGCCCGCGCCGCGCGTGGCCGTGATCGCGGTGCACGGCGTCGCCGACCAGGCCCCCGGGCAGACGGTGCACGAGCTGGCGCGGCTGCTGTGCCATGGCCGCGACGGCGCGCCGCGCTACGTCGACGGCGAGGTGCACGAGGTGTTGGTGCCGGTCACGCCGCTGGCGCCGTCGCCGCGCGCAGGCGGCGCAGCGTCGGCGCCGCCCGAGGCCGCGCTCGAGCCCGGCCGCCCGAGCGAGTTCTACCTGCACCAGCGCGGCGCGAACGAGCGCCCCAGCGACCTCGGCCTCGCGCTGACCGACCACCTGCTCGCGCGCTACCGCCCCGCCGAGGCCGACGGCCTGTACGCGTCGACGCGCGTGTCGCTGCGCCGGCGCGCCGACGGCAGCGGCGTCGACCTGTACGAGCTGTACTGGGCCGACTGCTCGCGGCTGCTGCCCGGCGGCATCCGCGCGCTGTCGGCGGCGTACCAGCTGCTGTTCCACCTCGGCACGCTCGCGCGCGACGTCGTCGACCACGTCGCGCTGGCGGCCGCAAGCGACGGCAGCGACGGCACGGGCCGGCGCGCGCTCGCGGCGCTGCAGCGCCTGCACGCGTGGTCGGCATGGCTGCTGACCGGGCCGGCCGCGCTGCTGCAGCTCGCGATGCTGCTGCTGGTGGGCTACGGCGCGGCGGCGTTCGTGCCGCACGAACACGCGCGGCTGCTGCTCGCGCTCGGCGGCGGCGTCGCTGCCGTCGTGCTCGCGATCGTCGCGTGGCTGGCCGCGCAGCGCGCCGAGCCGGCGACGGCCGCGCTCGCGCGAGCGCTGCCGGCGCTCGCGGCCGCGCTGGCCGGCGCCGGCATCGCGGCCACCGCGCTCCTCGACCCGACGCCGCCGGTGACGCTGTACGCGCTGACGGCGGGGCTGGCGACGCTGGCCGTCGGTACCGCGCTGCTGCAGCGCTACGTGCGCACCGTGCGCGGCGCGGGCGCCGTCGGCGTCGCGGTGCTCGCCGCCACCGCGGCGCTGCTGCTGTGGCACGGCCGGCGCGACCTCGCGCACGCGACGACGCTGTCCGAGTGGATGCTCACGACGACGCTGCACGTCGGCGAGGCGCTGCTCGTCGCGCTGCTCGTCGTGTGGGGCGTGCTCGTCGTCGTGCAGATGGCGGCGCTGGCGCTGAGCTTCGCGCTCGCGCGCGCCGGCGGCGCCGTCGCGGCGTCGCTCGCCACGGCGCGCATCGCGCTGTCGGTGTCCACGGCGCTGTTCGTGATGCTGAGCCTCGTGCTGTGGTCGGTGATCGCCTACGTCGGCGGGTTCGCGCTGGCCGACCTGCGCTTCGAGCCCGCGCTGCTGGGCGGCGGCGCGTACCCGTCGGGCGCCGCGTTCCTCGAGGCGCAGGTGCGCGACGTCGGCGCGCTGTTCACGCCGCTGATGGCGCTGGCCGGCGTCGTCGGCACCGTCGCGGTGGTGGCGGTGGCGCCGTCGCTGCGCGAGGAACTGGCGCCCACCGCCGTGCAGCCCAGCGCGCGCGGCGACGCGGCCAGCGCCCGGCTCGGCCGCTGGTGGACACGCGCGCGCGGCGTGGTGGCCGTGCTGTTCGGCGCCGTCGTACCGGCGCTCGCGCTGGGCAGCGGCGCCGTCTACCTGCTGTTCGCCGCGGACAAGATCGGCGGGCTGCCGCTGCTCGATGCGCTGGTGGGTGAGCTGCGCGCGTCGTGGGGCGCGCTGCTCGTCGACATCGGCAAGGGCCTGGCCGCGCTCACGGCGGTCGTCGTCGCACTGGGCGCGCGCTTTTCGCGCACGCTCGGCAAGCTGCGCGTCGCACTCGACGCCGTGCTCGACGTCGACAACCACTTCCGCGACCCGAGCGACCGGCGCGCGCCGCGCGCGCGCATCTTCTCGCGCTACGCGTCGCTGCTCGACCACGTGCGCCGGCTCGGCTATGCGCGCGTCGTGATCGTTGCGCACAGCCAGGGCACCGTGATCAGCGCCGACCTGCTGCGCCACCTGCAGCACGACGGGCGGCTGCGCGCGCTGGCCGGCGACGCGCCGCGCGCGCTGGTGACGCTCGGCTCGCCGCTGCGCGACCTGTACGCGGCGCGCTTCCCGCTGCTGTACCGCTGGATGGGGCCGGCGCCGGCCGCGTTCGCGCACGCGGGGCCGCAGCCGTCGCTGCTCGGGCTGCACGAGTGGGTCAACGCGTACCGCTCGGGCGACTACGTCGGCCGCGCGCTGTGGACGCCGCCGGGCGCGCCCGGCGCGTTCGACGTCGCGCGCATCGACGCACAGGGGCACGCGGTGGCCGTGCGCCGCGACGGGCGCAGCGAGTTCTGCCTCGGTGCCGGCGCGCACACGCACTACTTCGCCGACGACGCGGTCGCGCTGGCCGCCGAGATCGACCGGCTGATCGCCGGCGCGGGCCCCCACGCGCACCCGCCGGCCTGAGGCGCGCCTACACTGCGCGCCCATGCCCCGCCCGCATCTCGAACTGCTCGCCCCCGCGCGCGATGCCGCGATCGGCATCGAGGCCGTGAACCACGGCGCCGACGCCGTCTACATCGGCGGCCCCGGTTTCGGCGCGCGCGACAAGGCCTGCAACAGCGTCGCCGACATCGGGCGGCTGGCCGCGCATGCGCACCGCTTCGGCGCGCGCATCTTCGTCACGCTGAACACGATCCTGCGCGACGACGAGCTCGAGCCGGCGCGGCGCCTCGCGTGGCAGCTGTACGACGCCGGCGCCGACGCACTGATCGTGCAGGACATGGGGCTGCTCGAGATCGACCTGCCGCCGATCCAGCTGCACGCGAGCACGCAGACCGACATCCGCACGCCGGCCAAGGCGCGCTTCCTGCAGGACGTGGGGTTCTCGCAGATGGTGCTCGCGCGCGAGCTCGACCTCGCGCAGATCCGCGCGATCGCCGCCGAGGTGCGCGACGCCACGCTCGAGTTCTTCGTCCACGGCGCGCTGTGCGTGGCCTACAGCGGGCAGTGCTACATCAGCCACGCGCTGACCGGACGCAGCGCCAACCGCGGCAGCTGCTCGCAGGAGTGCCGCCAGCCGTTCACGGTGCTCGATGCGCAGGGCCGCGTCGTCGCGCACGACAAGCACGTGCTGAGCCTGAAGGACAACGACCAGAGCGCCAACCTCGAGGCGCTGGTCGACGCCGGCATCCGCAGCTTCAAGATCGAGGGCCGCTACAAGGACATGGCGACGGTGAAGAACGTCACCGCGCACTACCGGCGGCTGTTCGACGCGCTGCTCGAGCGCCGCCCCGAGTTCGCACGCGCGAGCAGCGGGCGCTGCCGGTACACGTTCACGCCGCGGCCCGAGCTCGGCTTCAACCGCGGCGGCACCGACTACTTCGTCCACGGGCGCCGCGCCGACATCGGCGCGTTCGACACGCCCAAGCACGCCGGGCTGCCGGTGGGCCACGTCGTCGCCGTCGCGGCCGACCACTTCGACCTCGACACCGGCGACGCCGCGACCGTGCTGCACAACGGTGACGCGCTGACCTGGTGGGACCGCCAGGGCGAGCTGCACGGCGTGCCGGTCAACACCGCCACCGCGCTCGACGGCGCCGGCGGCACGCGCTGGCGCATCGTGCCGCAGCTGCCGCGCGGGCGCACCGTGGCCGACCTGACGCGCGAGGCCGACCTGCGGCGCGACACCGCCGTCGGCCGCAACCGCGACATGGCATGGGAGCGGCTGCTCGCCAAGCCGTCGGCCGAGCGGCGCATCGCGGTCGATGCGACGCTGGCGCAGGCCGAAGTGGACGGCCGCCCGGGCTTCGAGCTGACGCTCAAGGACGCCGACGGCCACCGCGGCGTCGCGCGGGTGGCGCACCCGCACGAGGTCGCGCGCGACGCCGCGCGCGCCGAGGCGCAGCTCAAGGACGCGCTCGCGCGCCTGGGCGACACGATCTTCGAGGCACGGCGCGTGCGGCTCGCGCTCGCGCAGCCGTGGTTCGTGCCGGCCTCCGTCGTCAACGCGCTGCGCCGCGACGCGGTGGCCGCGCTCGAAGCCGCGCGCGCCGCCGCATGGCGGCGCCTGCCGCGCGCCAAGCCGGTCGAGCCGCCGGTGCCCTACCCCGACGACGCGCTGACGTATCTGGCCAACGTCTACAACCACCGCGCCGCGGCGTTCTACGCGCGCCACGGCGTGCGCGTGATCGAGGCGGCCTACGAGAGCCACGAGGCGCTCGGCGACGTGAGCCTGATGATCACCAAGCACTGCGTGCGCTACAGCCTGAGCCTGTGCCCGAAGCAGGCCAGGGGCGTGACCGGCGTGCAGGGCACGGTGCGCGCCGAGCCGATGACGCTGGTGCACGGCAACGACCGCTTCACGCTGCGTTTCGACTGCAAACCGTGCGAGATGCACGTCGTCGGCGCGATGCGCAAGCACGTGCTGCGGCAGCTCAAGAGCGAACCGCTGACTTTCTACCGCACACGGCCCGCGGCCCACGCGGCCACCCCGGCATCCCGATGAACACCACCGCCTTCCCCGACGCCGCCGAGCACTGGAACCGCCGCTTCGAGCGCGACGACTTCCTCTTCGGCACCGAGCCCAACGCGTGGCTGCGCGAGCACGTGCACGCGCTGCCCGCGGGCGGGCGCGTGCTCAGCGTCGCCGACGGCGAGGGACGCAACAGCGTGTGGCTGGCCAAGCAGGGCTTCAGCGTCGACGCGTTCGACATCGCCGAGGTCGGCGTCGCGAAGGCACGCGCGTTCGCCGCGCGCGAGGGCGTGCAGGTGAACTTCCACGTCGCCGACGTCGACGGCTTCGCGTGGCCGGTCGCGGCCTACGACGGCGTCGTCGCGATCTTCGTGCAGTTCGCCGACCCGCCGCTGCGCGCGCGCATGTTCGAGCGCATCGTGCACAGCCTCAAGCCCGGCGGCGTGCTGATCCTGCAGGGCTACACGCCCAAGCAGCTCGAGTACAGGACCGGCGGCCCGCCGCTGGCGTCGCACCTGTACACCGAGGCGATGCTGCGCGAAGCCTTCGCCGCGCTGCAGATCGTCGAGCTGCGCGAGTACGAGGCCGACATCCACGAAGGCAGCGGCCACCACGGGCGCTCGGCGCTGATCGGCCTCGTCGCGCGGCGCTGATGCTGCGCGCGGCGCGCGCCGCACCACGGGCGGCGCGGTCGGCACCGCGCACGCCAAGTTCCCTCGGCGCGCGCAGGCGCCGGCTCCGGCGCGCGGACGCCTTCGCGTTTACGCAACTTCACACATCGGCGGTCCACCGGCGCGCGGGCTGGGCCGTTGCTACGCACGGGCCGCCACGCCTGGACCGTCGACGGCGGCCGGTAAAGGAGATGCCATGACCCGTTCCCCGAAGACCCTGTGGCTCGCCGCGCTGGCGCTCGGTGGCGCGCTGGCCGGCGGTGCGGCGTACGCGCGCGGCGACGTGTACTGGTCGCTCGACATCAGCGCCCCCGGCCACCCGGTGGGGGTGGGGGTGAGCCTGTCCAACGCGCCGCGCGTCGTGGCCTACCCGGCGCCGGTCGTCGTCGCGCCGCCGCCGGTGGTCTACGCCCCGCCGCCCGTCGTCTACGCGCCCCACCCGGTCTACGTGGCGCCCCGGCCCGTGGTGTATGCGCCGCCGGTCTACGTCTACGAGCGCAGGCACTGGAAGCGCGGCCACCGGCACGACCACCACCGCCACGGGCACGACGACTGACCGCGCCTGCACGCGCCGTCAGGGATCGAGCGTGTAGACCTCGGCAGCGCGGCGCTCGGCGTCGCTGTGGCCGGCGAGTGCGGCGTCCCACTCCGGGCCGGTGGCGCCGTGCGCGGGTGTGCGCCCGCCCGTCAGGCGCACGAGGTCGTCGGTGCCGGCGTCGAACTCGCCGACGGCCTCGCGCTGCGCGGTGAACAGGCGCGCGATGCGTCCGCCCTCGCTGTCGATCACGACGAGGTAGCGCGCCGCCGCGCGGTGCGGCTCGCCGCCGTGGTGGCCCGGCACTTCGATGCCGTAGGTCTGGCTCATGGTTGGACTCCCGGTGCGGTCTCGACCGCCGCGAGTATCGCGGCAGCCGGCCCGCAGGGTCACCGGCCGTCGAGCGGCATCGTCAGCGGATGCAGTGCAGGCGGAAGGACGCGCGGGAAGATGCCGGCGGCCTCACTGCAGGCGCGACCCGGCGGACGGCGCCCCGTCGCCGCAGTCGACCTGCTCGAAGATCACGCGGCACAGGCGCCGCGACGACGCGTCGGACAGGATCGCGAAGCCGGGCAGCGGACGCGGGCCGTGCAATTCGGCGCCCACCGGCAGCGCGTGGTGCAGCGCCCGCGCGACGTGGCGCCGGCCGACGGCGTCGACCAGCATGATTCGTTGGCCGTTGGCGTCCAGCACCCGATACAGCGCCATGGTCTTCCCCCTACAGCTGAGGTCGACAGTGTGCCGCGGCACCGATGGCAGCTGCATGACGGGCCCATGACCGGCCGTGCGCAGCGGCCGGCGGCGTGACGGCGTTCACGTGCACCGGCTGCCGAAAGGGCCATTGCCCGCACCAGTCGCGATCCCGGATCGCCTCGCGCGACTGGTCATCGACCGAGAGCCGCCGTGGGACAGTCAGCGTACAGGCAACGTGGCCCCACCCGCTCCTGTGCGACTTCTCGCCTTTGTCGATCGCGTCACGCAGCTGCCTGAGCGGGTGCCGAAACGGCACTTGCATGGCGGCGCCGAAAAGCGCCGTCACGCCGCCGCCTTCCCGAGCGAGGCAGCGTCGCGACGATGGTCGCGTGGGCCGCATGGCCCGGTGGCCGGTCGGTAATGTCGACCGACGCCGTCGATGCCCTCGCCCGAACAGCCGCCGCGCTGTCCGACTGCGAAGTCAAGGCACACGCACACCGTCAGTACAAGTCGGTGCCGGTTGCCACCGCGGCTGCTGCGACGAAGGCTCGATCTGCAGGGACGTCGGCACACGCAGCGGCGACCGCGAGCGCCAAGGCCAGCAGGCAACGGTGCCCCGTCTGCAACGAGGGTCGTACTCAGCAAGACGCGGCCATTTCGCCGTGACCGCGTCCGTCGCACGGTCGGGCCGTCGTCAATCGAAGCGCACCCCCACGTCTTCGGCCGTCAAACCGAGCTCGGCAAGCAGGTCGAGTACCAGCGGCTTGACGAACAAGCCGGTTCTCGACGTGTACTCGAGGAACTCGAAGGTGTGCTGCCAAGTGCGGCGGTCGGCTTTGCCCTCGCGGATCATCCGGCAGAACTCTTTCTCGAAGCTGCTGTAGCCGAACCGATGGACGTCGACGACGCCGAGCAGCGGAATGAGTCGGTGATTGGTGACGATGGGGCTCTGGTCATGCGCGCTCATCAACCCCCAAGCGACGACCTGGCGCTTGATGTCCTCCTCCTCGAGATCCCAGGCGTACAGCGGAAACAAGAGCCGCGGCAGCAGTGCATCGGGCTGCCGGAGTCCCTGCCACCACAGACGGCGTTCGTCCTCGTCCTCGAAGATCTCCGTCAGCGCGAGCCCTGCCGTCGCGACGCGCGGTTGGCGCTCGCGCTCGGGCGGCGACTCGAAGTGGTGCAGCCCGAGGCCGTTTTCGACCTGGTAGCGCGAGTAACCGCACACGATCAGCGGAATGCCCTTCTCGGACGCGAGGTTGCGGGCGGCATCGAGCATGAACTCGCCGTCGCTGAAGTCGACGGTGCCGTAGCTGCCCTCCGCGTTCAGGTGGGTCAGCGCATAGCGAAACAACTTGACGTAGAAGCTGCGCCGCGGACGGATGAAAACGTGGTCGATGTCCAGGCGGGGCAGCACCTCGTCGATGTTTCGCTTGGCCACAGGGCTCATGAACCCGTTGTCGACCGTGCAGGCGAGCAGCCGCAGCCGAGGGTGCTCGTTCTTCAGCCGCTGCACGAGGTAGCAGCTGTCCTTGCCGCCGCTGAACATCACCAGCGCGTCATGCGCACCGCCTCCGGTGCCGCAGGCGGCCGAAAAGATTCGGGCGAGTTCGGCCTCGAGCGCGGCGTTGCGCTCGCGTCGGAGCACCGACTGCTGCAAGGGCTGCCGCGCGCACTCGCTGCACAGTTGTTGCGCATTCAGCGGCAGCATCGCCTCCGACGCGGCGCAGCGCACACAGCGCCGACGCAGCCGCGATGCGACGAAGCGGCGCTGCAACGGCCAGATGCGTCGCACGTAGAACTCGAACAGCCGTGCGGTCTTGACGGGGTCGACGGGCTGCGCCAAGTCGTTCTCCTGACATCGCACGTGGCACACGGTGTGCGACGCGCGAGGTCGCAAGGATAGCGGGGCGTGATGAATTGGCCCGCGCTCAAGACGCGCCGCAGCGCCTCACGCAAGGCAGGGCAGCACCGTCGCGCGGCACTCGCCGAAGCCGATGCGTGCGCGCCCCGGGGCCTCGCACCCGCCGCGGAAGATCACGGTGTCGCCGTCGGCGAGGAAGCCGCGCGTCTCGACCATGCCGTCGGGCCCTTCGAGCCGCAGCGGCACGCGCCCGGCTTGCGTCAGCTCCATCATCGCGCCGGCTTCGCCGGGCGTCGGGCCCGAGATCGTGCCGCTGCCGAGCAGGTCGCCGGGCTGCAGGTTGCAGCCGCCCACCGTGTGGTGCGCGAGCATCTGCGCCGGCGTCCAGTACTGGTGGCGAAAGCTCGTCTCGGTTAGCCGCACCGGCCCGAGGCCGCGCGCGCGCCGCGCGGCCGATTCGAGCCACACCGACAGCCGGATGTCGAACGCGCCGGCGGCGCGCACCTGCGGCGCATCGAGGTACGGCAGCGGCTGCGGCTCGCCCGCATCGCGGCCCCAGGCACAGCGGTACGGCGCCAATGCGTCGAGCGTGACGATCCACGGCGAGACGGTGGTCGCGAAGTTCTTCGCCTGGAACGGCCCCAGCGGCGCCATCTCCCAGGCCTGGATGTCGCGTGCCGACCAGTCGTTGAGCAGGCACACGCCGAACAGGTGGGCGTCGGCCTCGGCCACCGGCACGCGCGTGCCCAGCGCATTGCCGACGCCGACGACCAAGCCCAGTTCGAGCTCGTAGTCGAGCCACTGGCACGGCGCGAACACCGGCGCGTCGGCGCCCGGCGGCTTGATCTGCCCCATCGGCCGGCGCACCGGCGTGCCGCTGACGACGACGCTGGAAGCGCGCCCGTGGTAGGCGATCGGCAGCCAGCGGAAGTTCGGCGACACGTCGGGAATGCCGAACAGCTTGCCGATGTTCAGCGCGTGGTGGATCGACGTGTAGAAATCGGTGTAGTCGCCGATGCGCAGCGGCAGCGCGAGTTCGGCCTGCGCCTGCGGCACGAGCAGCGCGTCGGCGTGCGGCTGCGCCGCGCCGCCGTCGGCAAAGAGCGCGAAGAGGCCATGGCGCAGCGCGCGCCACGCCGCGGGGCCGAGCGCGAGGAAGTCGTTGAGCACCGGCTGCGCCGCCGCCGCGCAGGCGCGCTGCGCGTCGCCGGCCAGCAGCCCACTGGCGGTGAGCGCCGCGAGGTCGACGATGCGGTCGCCGAGCGCGACGCCGCCGCGCCAGGGCTCGGTGCTGCCGGCGCGGCGGAACACGCCGAACGGCAGGTTCTGCAGCGGGAAGTCGGTGCCGGGTGCATTGGCGCTGGCCAGCCAGCTGCGCGCGGCCGGGTCGTGCGTGTGGTCGAGCGCGCTCATCTCACGCCTTCATCAGCGAGTCGTCGAAGATCGCCACCGCGCGCGTCCAGCCCGCCGACGCGCCGCGGATCTTGTGCGGGAAGCAGCTGATGTAGAAGCCGTCGGGCGGCAGCGCCTCGAGGTTGTGCAGCTTCTCGAGGTGGCAGTAGCCGATGTCGCGCCCGGCCTTGTGGCCCTCCCAGATCAGGGCGGCGTCGTGGCTTTCGGCGTACTTCTTCGCGGTGTGCACGAACGGCGCGTCCCAGCTCCACGCGTCGGTGCCCGTCAGGCGCACGCCGCGCTCGAGCAGGTACATCGTCGCCTCGTAGCCCATGCCGCAGCCGGCCGAGACGTAGTCGGCCTCGCCGTAGCGGCTGCCCGCGCGCGTGTTGACGACGACGATCTCCAGCGGCTTGAGCTCGTGGCCGATGCGCTCGAGCTCGGCCTCGACGTCGGCCGCAGTGACGACGTAACCGTCGGGAAAGTGGCGGAAGTCGAGCTTGACGCCGGGCTGGAAGCACCACTCGAGCGGCACCTCGTCGATCGTCGTCGCGGGCTTGCGGCCGCCGAGCTTGGCGTCCATCGTCGAGTGGAAGTGGTACGGCGCGTCGAGGTGCGTGCCGTTGTGCGTGATCAGCGTGACCTGCTCGATCGCCCAGCCCTCGCCGTCGGGCAGGTCCTCCTTCTTGAGGCCGGGGAAGAACGGCGCGATCTGCTCGAAGGTCTGCCCGTGCGTGAAGTACTGGATCTTCGGGCCGTAGCCGGGCGGGTCCGACAGCACGTCGTTCTCGAGGTAGATCGACAGGTCGACGAAGCGGCGGGTCATGGGTCTCCTCCTGGGGGTGCGGCGCTACGGGCGCTCGTGCCAGTGCACCATCGGCAGGCCGGGCACCGGCGAGCGGAAGTACGGGATCGTCGTGCCGAGCAGGCTGCCGACGTAGACGGTGCGCAGGTCGGGCCCGCCGAACGTGATGCTGGCCATCCACGGCGCGACCGTGCCGCGGGCGCGCGCCATGTCGTCGGCACTCACCTCGCCGGCGGCCATCTTCGCGAGCAGGTGGCGGCTCGCGTCGGGGTCGCCGTCGTCGAGCAGCACGCGCAGGTCGCCCTGCGGCGTCAGCGCGACGAGCTTGTCGACCATCACCAGCGTGCACCACAGGTTGCCGTGCGCGTCGAACGCGATGCCGTCTGGGTAGCCGCCCAGGTGCGACGGGCCGAACACCTCGCGGTCGACGAGGCGCACGCCGTCGGCACGCTCGTCCAGGCGCATGCGCGTGACGTGCGGACCCGTCGTCTCGACGATGTACAGCCACTGCTCGGCCGCGTCGAGCCGCACCTCGTTTGTGAAGTGGAAGCCGTCGGCGACGACGCGCAGGCCGTGTTCGTCGACGACGGCGATGTAGCCGTCGCGCACGCGCGTGGACGCGGCCTTGGTCCACGGGTTCACGCGCGTCGACACCGTCAGCCACAGCCGCTGCTTCGAGTCGCGCAGCACGAAGTTGACCTTGCCGATCGGCTGGCCGTCGATGCGGTCATACAGCGTCCTCGTGCGCCCGTCGCGCGTCATCCGCTCGAGCCGGTCGGTGCCGAAATTGGCGATCAGGATCGAGCCGTCGGCGGCGAACGCCAGGCCGTTGGGCAGCGTGCCCTGCGTGAACTTGGCCTCGAACGCGTCGGCCGTGTCGGCCGCCGCGGTCGCGAAACGCTCGTCGACGCGCTGGCCGACGAACTGCTGCGTGCCGTCGGGCGCGATGCGCATCACGCCGCCGCGCGCGTCGGCGGCCCACAGCGTGCCGTTGCGCTCGGCGAGGATGCACTCGGGGCGCTGCAGGTCGCGGCCAATCGTGCGGATCGCAGCGCGGTCGACCTCGAAGCCGTCGAGCGGGTTGGCGGTGGGCATCGGCGTGGCCTCCGTGCGGGCTACTTCAGCAACACCAGACTCAGCGACGGGAACGCGATCAGCAGCGCGAGCACCGCGAGCATCACGAGCGTGAACGGCGCCGCACCGCGGAACACGTGGCCGATCGGCACGTCGTGCGCCGCCGCGAGCGAGCTCTTGACGACGTAGGCCGACAGCCCGAACGGCGGCGTCAGCAGGCCGACCTCGACCGCGACGACCGTGACGACGCCGAACCAAATCGGGTTCAGCCCGAACTGCTCGGCCAGCGGCAGCGCCAGCGGCAGCACGATCAGCATGATCGACGACGAGTCGACGATCGTGCCCAGCAGCAGGATCAGCGCGACGTAGGCGACGAGAAAGCCGGTGACGCCGAGCCCGGCGGCGGCCATCGCCTCGACGAGCGCCTGCGGCGTGCCGCTCATCGCGAGCATGCGCGTGTAGATGCTCGCGCAGATGATCAGAAAGCTCACCGCCACCGTCACGTGCCCGGTCTCGGTGAGCACGCCCCAGAAGCTGCGCCACGTGAGCTTGCGCCGCAGCACCGCGATCAGCAGCGCCACCAGCGCACCGACGGCGCCGGCCTCGGTCGCGGTGAACAGGCCCGTGTAGATGCCGCCCAGCACCGAGGCGATCAGCAGCACGACGGGGAAGGTCTTGAGCGCCATCTCGCCCCAGCCCATCGCCGGGGCGTCGTCGCCGGCCACAGCAGCCGCCGTGTCGAACACCTCGCCGGGGCGCCAGCGCGCGAGCGCGACGATGGCTGCCGAGAACGCCAGCGCGAGCACGACGCCGGGCACGATGCCGGCGGTGAACAGGTCGCCCACCGACTGGTTCGAGATGAACGCGTACAGGATCATCAGCAGGCTCGGCGGGATCAGCATGCCGAGCACCGACGAGCCGGCCACGACGCCGACCGCAAAGCGCGTGCGGTAGCCGAAGCGCACCATCTGCGGCACCGCGACGCGGCTGAACACCGCCGCCGACGCGATCGAGATGCCGGTGATCGCCGCGAACACGGCGTTGGCCGCGACGGTGGCCACGCCCAGTCCGCCGCGCAGCCGGCGCAGCAGCTGGTTGGCGACGTCGAAGGCGTCCTTGCCGATGTCGGCGTAGGCCACGAGGAAGCCCGTGAGCACGAACAGCGGCACGACGCCGAAGACGTGGCTCGCGATCGCGTCGCTGACGGCCTGCGCGAGCAGGTTGGCCGCCACCGTAACGTCGTCGCGGATCAGCCACACGCCGACGAAGCTGACCACACCCAGCGCGATCGCGACGTGCAGGCCGGCGTAGATCAGCGCGAGCATCACCAGCAGCGAGCCGAGCGCGATCGTCGTGTTGTCCATCGGCTCTCTTACGCGCTGCGGCGGCGCGACAGCGCGCGCTGCAGGTCGGCGGCCAGCAGCAGCACATAACACAGCGCCGTGATGCCCAGCCCGATCAGCGTGATCAGCCGGATCGGCCACACGGGCGCCTGGAAGTCGCCGATCGCGCCGGTGTACTCGCGGATGCGCACCGACTCGACGAGCGGCGTCCAGCTCGCCCACAGGATCACGAGCATCAGCGCCGCGCCCACCGCGTGGTACAGCGCGTGCAGCACGTCGGCGACGAGGGGGCGCGCCTTCTGCAGGTGGCCGAGCAGCACCTCGGCGCGCGTGAAGCGCCCGCGGTGCAGCGTGTCGGCCAGCTGCAGGAACACGATGCCGACGATCGACAGCGCGACCAGCTCCGGCACGCCGCGCAGCGGCGCGGCGAACAGGTTGCGCCCGGCGACGTCGACGTTGATCAGCACCATCAGCGCGAGGATCCACAGCGTGCCGAGCGCGTTCATCGCGCCCGTGACGCGGTGCAGCGCGAGCGGCAGCGGCTGGCCGTACGACGTGGCCTGCGGCTGCGGCGCGTCGAGGCTCGGCGCCACGTCAGCGTGACCAGTCGCGGGGCAGCTTGACGCCGGCCTTCGTCAGGCCGCCCATGTAGGCCTCGAGCACCTGCTGCCCCGGCAGGCCCTTGGCCGTCACGTCGTCGGCCCAGGTCTTCGCGACGTGGGGCAGCGCGTCGGCCCAGCGCTTGCGCTCGGCTTCGCTCAGGTCGGCGACCTTGGCACCGGCGCCCGCCATGTTCTGCATCAGCGTGCCGGCCGCGGCGCTTTGCGCCTTCGCGAACTCGGCCGAGTACGCGTCGCCGACCTCGCGCAGCACCTGCTGCACCTCGGGCGGCAGGCGGTCGAAGCGCGACTTGTTCATCGCGATGCCGCCGGCGAACATCGCGCCGAAGTTGACCTTGGTGATGTGTGGCGCGACCTCGTGCAGCTTGGCGCCCCACGCGCCGGTCGTAAACACGATGACGCCGTCGGAGACGCCCGACTTCAGGTCCTCGTAGTAGCTGTTGAGGTTGCCCGCCACCGCGACCGCGCCGGTGTTGCGGATCCAGTTGGCCGCCGGGCCCGGTGCGCTGATCTTCTTGCCCTGCAGGTCCTCGTACTTCGTCACCGGGAACTTGGTCCACAGGTGGTAGGTGTCGAGGGCGGCGCCGCCGAGGTAGACGAGGCCGTTCTTGGTCCACGCGTCGGCCATCGCCGGGATGTTCTTCTGCATGTCGGCCACCGTGCGCGTGACCAGGCCCAGGTCGTCGGTGCCGAACGGCGTGAAGTACGAGACGTTTTGCAGCGGGAACTTCGGTGCCTCGAACACGGTGCTGACGAAGCCGAGGTCGCCGACGCCGTCGGCGATGCCCTTCGACTCGCCGCCGAGCTTGACGAGCGTGCCGCCCCAGGCCTTGGTCCACTCGATCTTGTGCTTGTTGCCGGCCGCGGCCAGGCGCTTGTCGACCTCGGGGATGTAGAACTCGTCGAGCAGCTTGACCCACAGGAAGGCCGGCGGGTGCCCGGCCACGGCGGTCAGCTTGATGACCTGCTGCGCGTGCGCGGCAGTGGCGCCGGCGGCCAGCGCGGCAGCGGCGACGAGGAAGGCGAGGCGGTGCTTCATGGGCGTCTCCGGGTTGGGGTCGTGGAAGTCGGGGCGGCAGCGGGCGGCGCCGCCAGCACCGCCTTGAGCCCCGCGGTGATGAACGCCGCCAGCAGCGGCGCGGCGGAGGGATCGTTCGGCCGCGCCTGCCGGCGCGACAGCTCGCCGACACGGCGGTCCGACAGGTGGTGCAGCAGCGCGCCGAGCGCGAACTGGTAGCCCCACGCGACCTGCGCGCGCGTCGCGTGCGGCGCGGCGCGCTGCAGCGCGTCGATGAAGGCGTGCGCCATCGGGTCGAAGTATTCCGACAGCACGCTGTCGACGCCGGGCGTGCGGTACTGCAGCTCGCGCGCGACGAGCAGCGCGTAGAACTCGCCCTCGGCGCTGGCGCGCAGCCGCAGCACCGGCGTGACGAAGGCGTCGACGATGCGCTCGAGCAGTTCGGGCCCGCCGGCGTCGACCGCCGCGCGCAGCCCCGCCATGCGCTCGTCGATCGTGCCCTTCCAGTGCTCGAACAGCGCGCGGAACAGCTCGTGCTTGGCGCCGAAGTAGTAGCCCACCAGCGCCAGCGGCACGCCGGCGGCCTGCGCGATCTGGCGGATCGTCACCGCGTGGTAGCCGCGCTCGGCGAACAGCCGCTCGGCGGCGAGCAGGATGTCGGCGCGGCGGTCGCGGCGCTCGGGCGCGGCGGCACGCGCCGCGGCGCGGCGGGGGCGGGCGGTGGCTGGCACGGGGGCGCGCATGCCGCGATTGAACGGCCGTACCGAAAGTTTTGACAAGCGTACAAACCCGCGCCGGGTCAACCCCGATGCGGCCGCACCCCTTGGCCACGGTCGCGCCCCTGCCGCCGACCGGGCCGCTCGGCATCGCGCACACTGGCGCATCCGTTCCTGCCCGCCCTCCGCCCGATGACCGCCCTGCCCGCCGGCGAAGCCCCGGTCGAGACGCCCCCCGACGCCGCGCGCGGCCCGCGGGTGTTCGCGTTCGACAACACCTACGCGCGCGAGCTGCCCGGCACCTACGTCGCGTGGCCGCCAGCGCGCGTGCCGGCGCCGAAGACGCTCTACCTCAACCGCGAGCTCGCGCACGAGCTCGGTGCCGACGCCGCCTTGCTCGACGGCGACGCGGGTGCGGCCGTGCTCGCCGGCAACGTGCTGCCCGACGGTGCGCAGCCGATCGCGCAGGCCTACGCCGGGCATCAGTTCGGCGGCTTCTCGCCGCAGCTCGGCGACGGGCGCGCGCTGCTGCTCGGCGAGGTCGTCGACCGCCACGGCCGGCGGCGCGACATCGCGTTCAAGGGCTCGGGGCGCACGCCGTTCTCGCGCGGCGGCGACGGTAAGGCCGCCGTCGGCCCGATGCTGCGCGAGGTGCTGGTCGGCGAGGCGATGCACGCGCTGGGCATCCCGACGACGCGCGCGCTCGCGGTGGTGGCCACCGGCGAGCGCGTGCGGCGCGAGCGCGCGCTGCCCGGCGCGGTGCTCACGCGCGTGGCCGCGAGCCACCTGCGCGTGGGCACGTTCGAGTTCTTCGCCGCGCGCGGCGACGTCGAGCGCCTGCGCCGCGTCGCCGACCACGCAATCGCGCGCCACGACCCCGCGCTCGCCGGCGAGCCGCAGCGCCACCTCGCACTGCTGCGCGCTGTCGCGCAGCGCCAGGCCGCGCTCGTCGCGCAGTGGATAAACGTGGGCTTCATCCACGGCGTGATGAACACCGACAACACGACGATCTCGGGCGAGACGATCGACTACGGCCCCTGCGCGTTCCTCGAGGCCTACGACCCGCGCACCGTCTTCAGTTCGATCGACCACCACGGCCGCTACGCGTTCGGCAACCAGCCGCACATCGTGCGCTGGAACCTCGCGCGGCTGGCCGAGGCGCTGCTGCCGCTGCTCGCCGACGACACCGAGCGCGCCGTCGCGCTCGCCACCGAGGTGATCGACGCGTTCCCGGCCTGGTACCGCCACGCCCTGCTGCAGGGCCAGCGCGCCAAGCTCGGGCTGCAGCGCAGCGATGCCGAGCTCGACGACGCCGACGCGACGCTCGCGGCCGACTGGCTCGCGCTGCTGCAAGCCGAGCGCGTCGACTTCACGCTCGCGTGGCGGCGCCTGGCCGACGCCGCCGCCGGCGACGACGCGCCGCTGCGCGCGCTGTTCGCCGATCCGCAGGCGCCCGACGCCTGGCTCGCGCGCTGGCGCGCCCGCTGCGCGCTCGACGACGGCGGCGCGGCGTCGCTGCAGGCTGCCGCCGCCCGCGCGGCGCGCATGCGCGCAGTCAACCCGCTCGTGATCCCGCGCAACCACCGCGTCGAGGAGGCCCTGGCGGCTGCCAGCGACGACGGCGACCTCGCGCCGTTCGAGCGCCTGCTCGCCGCGCTCAAGCGCCCGTACGACGACGCGCCCGAACTCGCCGCCTACGCCGAGCCGGCGCCGGCGCACGTGACGGCGGCGTACCGCACGTTCTGCGGGACCTGAGCCGCTGCGGGCCGGCACGGACGTCGGCGACCCCCAGACCCGGTGGCGCAGCGCCTTGGACGGGCGGCGGATCGCCGCCGATACTGCGCCGGCACGTCACCCGCACGGCGAGCCGCCGGCGGCTGCCGCTGCCCCGATCCGTCGCGCGACCGTCACCAGTCACCATGTCCATTCCGTCAGCGAAGCGCAGACCCCCGTCACGGCGCCGCGGTGCCGCGCGCTGGTGGACCTTCGCGCTGCTGGGCGTGACGGCGGTCGCCGTCGCAATCGTCGTCACGCTGCGCGGCGGCGACGACGTGCCGCCGCCTGCGCTCAGCTATGAAGAGCTGACCGGCAGCGTGTTCGTGCCGCCTGCGCAAGGCCCGTTTCGCGCGCCGCGCGTGCGCGAGCTGAAGCTGCCGCCGTTCGCCGGCGCGCAAAGCATCTGGGGCGCAACCGGACGCGACTTCCGAGGACACATCTGGGTCGGCGTCTCGACGACCGGCGCCGGGTCGAGCGCGCGGCTGTTCGCCTACGACCCCGCTACCGAGGCCTGGACCGACCACGGCAGCGTCGTCGATCGTCTGCGCGAAACGGGCCTGGCCCGCGCCGGCGTCGGCCAGAACAAGATCCACTCGAAGATCGTGCCCGCCGCCGACGGCTGGCTGTACTTCGCCTCGACCGACGAAGAGGGCGAGTCGGCGCAGGGTGACGTGCCGCCGCGCTGGGGCGGGCACCTGTGGCGCATCCACCCCGACCGCCACGTCTGGCAGCACCTGCTGGCCACGCCCGAGGGTCTGGTCGCGGTCAGCGGTGTGGGCCGTCACGTCTACGCGCTCGGCTACTGGGGGCACGTGCTGCACCAGTTCGACACGCACACCGGCCAGTCGCGCCGCGTCGTCGTCGGCTCGACCGCAGGCCACGTGTCGCGCAACTTCCTTGCCGACCTGCGCGGTCACGCCTACGTGCCTCGATTGCGCGCGCGAGCCGACGGCGCGGTCACGGCCAGCCTCGTCGAGTACGACGCCGAACTGCGCGAGGTCGGCGAGACGCCGCTCGCGCATTACCTGGGCCGCGAATCGCCGCAGGCCAACCACGGCATCGTCGGGCTCGCCTACCTGCCCGACGGCAACCTGCTGTTCACGACGCACGTCGGCCACCTGTACCGCATCGAGCCGCGCGCCGAGGGCCCCGCGCGCGTCACGTCGCTCGGACCGTGGCCGGCGCAGGCACCGGCCTATGCGCCCTCGCTGTTCGCGCTCGGCGGTCGCGGCTGGGTCGCGGGCGTCATCCACGCGCGGGGCGGTTTCCAGTGGGCGGCCGCCGAACCGTCCACCGGCGTGGCGAGCGCGTTCCCGCTCGAGCTGCGTGGCCTCGAAAAGGTGCTGCTGTACGGCTCGGTCAGCCGCGACAACGCTGGCCGCGCCTACGTCGGTGGCTGGGCCGCCAACGGCCTCGGCGGCCAGCGGCCCTTGCTGCTGCAGCTGGACCTCGGCGGCTGAGCCGCCGCCGCGTGCGCCGCGGCTCAGCGCGGCACGGTCCCGTCGCCGGCGGCCAGCACCTGCACCTCGGCCCCGAGCTCGCCCGGGCGGAACCAGTAGCGCACCGTGCGCCTCGGCCCGACCACCTCGGCGCCGATGCGGTCGCCGTCTTCGACCAGCCGCACGCGGTGCGGCGGCGCCTCGCCGAACGCGCCGGGCAGCATCACGACGAGGAAGCGGTCGGCGGCGGCATCGGTGGGCGGCATCACCTCGAGCCGCCAGCGCCCGGGTTCGGGGCGCTGCGGTGGCTGTGGTTTGTAGACCGCATCGGCGAGCTTGCCGTCTTCGTCGTAGTTCCTGCCGTCGACGATGAACTCGAGCCCGCGGCCGCCGATCGCGAGCAGCGTGGCCGCGCGCGGCAGCAGCACGTGGCCTTCCAGGCGCCCGCCCTGCCGGCCTGCCCCTCGTCCCGGCACGACCTCGGCGACGAAGCGCTGCCCGTCCACGCGCGGCTCGAGCGTCGTGTGCAGCAGCCAGCGCTTGCGGAACTGCGGCTTCGTCGCGACGACGTCGTCGTAGACCACGACAACGTCGTCGACGCGGTCGTACGCGAAGCTGCGCCACGCACGCTCGACGCGGCGCGTGCGGTGCGAGAAAGTGCCCTTGCCCGACAGTTCGTTGGTGTATGCGGCCGTCACGTCGGCCACGGCCAGCGTGATGCCGTCGTCGTCGGCGTAGCGCGCGATGCGCCCGGTCTCGTAGATCGCGCGCTTGCCCTGCCACTCCGCCAGGTCCAGCGGCGCAGCCTCGACACCCCAGCCCGAGCCGATGCGGCGCTGGCCGCCGTCGTTGGCGATGGCGCGCGGCGTCTCGCGCGGCGCGGCGGGCACCGGCACCGTGTCGTCGGGGTCGGTGACCGTGATCGCGTTGTGCGCGATCGTCTGGTAGCTGTAGTTCAGGTGGTGGTCCGAGCCGTAGCGCAGCCCGTAGTTGGCGCCGCTGTCCAGCGCCAGCGCACCGCCCTTGTAGATCGTGAAGCTGCCCTGGTCGAGGTGCGTGTGCGACCAGTGGTTGTCGCCGGCCTTGAAGGTCACGTAAGTGGCCTGCTCGCTCCAGTCGCTGCGCGCGGTCACGAGGCCGATGCCGTCGAACAGGCGCGCCAGCGGCAGCCGCCCCAGCGCCTGCGGGTCGAGCAGCGTCGCGTCGGGCAGCGGACCCCACGGCCACGCGGTGGGCGCCACCTGGCGCGGTGCATGCCGGGTGTACGCCGCGGCGTGGCGGTACTCGATCGCCAGCGGCAGCGCGTCGGGCACCTGGCGGTCGAAGTACGAGCCGTCGCCCAGGCGCATGTGCGTGCCATCGGGCCGCGTGCGGTGCAGCACGAAGTCGAGGAAGCCGCGCAGCCCCGGCTCGGTGGCGAACAGATCCTCGCCGGTGGCGGCGCGCCACATCGCCGGCACCTGGTAGACCGCGCCGCCGATGCCGATGCCGACGTACTCGCCGCCCTCGTGCCAGCCGCCGTGGCGGCCCATGACCTGCCGCCACACCGGCAGCACACGGTGCTTCCACAGGTCGTGCGTGAAGCGCATCACCGGCTCGCCGCGCGGGTCGTCGCCCCACAGCGCGAGCGCGCACGCCACCAGCGCCTGGAACGGCGCGTTGTACAGGTACACGTTGTACGGCGACATCCGCTCGCTGCGGATGACCTTGACGAGGTACTCGCAGCCTTCGGCCAGCTGCGCGCGCAGCGTGCGCCGCTGCTCGTCGCTCCAGCGCGCGTGCAGCCAGTCGTAGGCCAGCGCGACCGGGCGCACCTGGTCGTGTCCGCGCCACGAATACGCGATCGACACCAGCTGCGCGTGCATCGCGGCCAGGTCCTGGCTGCCGGGCTCGATGAACTCCATCACGGTGCGCGCGTACAGGTCGCCGCGCGCGGCGCGGCGACGCATCTCGTCGAGGTAGCCCCGGCCTTCGGCGCGCAGGCGCGCGACGTCGGCGGCGCTCGGGTGCGGCAGCCTCGGGTGCGCGTGGCGGAAGCCGGGCAGCGACACGGGCGGAAGCGCCTCGCCGGGCGGCAGCTGGGGCAGCTTCGACTCGTCGACCGGCGCCTCGGTGTGCGGCGACGCGATCAGCACCCCCGCCAGCGTCAGCACGGCCAGCGTGGCGCCGCCGGCCAGCGCCACGCCGCGCCGCCCCCAGCCTGCCGCCCGCGGGCGCGCGTCGGCAGGCGTCTGCGCCAGCGCCGAGCGCTGCAGGTGCACGAGCACCGCGTTGACCGCCCACGCCGCGGCCAGGCCGATCAGCACATTCGTCGGGTCGGGCTTCTTGCCGGGCACGAAGAGCTTGAGCGCCTCCACCGCCAGCGCCAGCGCGGCCGCCGCGACGCCGGCCTGCCAGCCCCGGCGCCGGTCGGGCCACGCGAGCCACGCGAAGATGCCGACCACCGCGTAGGCGCCCGCGTTGGCCAGCAGGCTCCACATCGCCTCGGTCTCGCTGGTGAAGTAGTGGTAGTAGAAGGGCAGCCAGCGCGTGGCCGCCAGCTTGTCGGCCGCGACCCACGCCGACTCGAGCCGCCCCGTGAAACCGTTGAGCAGCGCCAGCAGCGCGAGGTACAGCGGCATGGCCACCCACAGCGCCGTGCGCACGGCGTCGCGGTGGCGCACGAGCGCGTCGGGACGCCACGCGCGCTGCAGCGCCAGCCCCCACGCGAACCCGAGCGCGCGCGTGAGCACCGACACCCCCTGGCTCACGCCCGAGGCGAGGAGGATCTGCCCGGCCTCGATCACCGCGCCGACGGCCAGGCCCAGCGCGAAGGCCGAGCCGGCGCGCAACCGCGGAAAAGCCAGCCCGAGCAACGCGCCCAGCGGTGCGGCAATAGCGACCTCGACGCCGAGCTTGACCGCGCAGCCCACCGCGCCGCCGCAGGCCCCGGCGACCGCGAACGCCGACAGCCCCGGGTTCGCGAGCTTGGCCGCGACTTCGCGCGACGACACCAGCAGGTCGTACGGAAAGAAGCTCAGCGCCGCGTAGGCGAGCACATACAGCGCGAGGACCGCGCGCCAGGCGTGCGCGCCGCCGCTGCGAAAGCGGTGCCACAGCCCGAGCAGCCGCTCGCCGCCCACCAGCCAGGCCGCCGCGCCGATCAGCGTGCCGATCGTCTCGGCGATCAAGTCGTTCTGCGAGACGGTGCGCGGCGGAAAGAACAGCTGCGCGAACTCGACCGCGAACGCCAGCCCGATGCACGGCAGCACCGCGAGCAGCGCACCGAGCAGCCGCGCCGCCGACGAACGCGCATGCCCGGCGACGGCGCCGGTCAGCGCGAACGCCAGCGGGATGTAGAGCAGGATGTTGGCCACCCAGTCGGCGCGCGACGCGACGCCGAGCTGCAGATAGGGCATCTCGCGAAAGCGCAGCCACGCCGCGCCTCCGTCCAGCGGCCGCAGGTCGAACGGCAGCAGCGAGCCGTAGACGACGAAGCCTGCGTAGGCCAGCGCGAACAGCGCCAGACGCGCCGGGGCCACGGGGCGAAGCGGGTTTGGCGTCGTCAAGGGGTCACGGGCGAAGGGCAGGTGCGACAGCATAGACCGCAGCCGCGTTGCGGGCCGCGCCAGCGGCCCGCCAGGCTGGCACTGCACGTGCTTGGAAGTCCGTTCCCGTGGCGACCTTGTAAGGAATGCCGACACCCCGAAACCCTGAGTGGCCGGCTTGCGGTGGCGCGGCCAGAATGGTTTGCATGCAGTGCACGCCCTCACTCGGCCCGTCGGCGCGCCGCGCCCGGCGGCGGATCGCTGCGGCCGTGGCCACGAGCATCGTCTGGTTGTTCATGCCGGTCGCGACGCGGGCGCAGCCGGCGGATGCCCGCGGTGTCGCGCGCGAGCGCGAGCGCAAGGTCGCCGCAGCCGCCGCGCCGCACGCCCCCGCCCACGGCGCGTCGGTGCTGCACGTGGGCCCCCAGCGCGAGATCAAGACCCTCGCCGAAGCCGCCAAGCGCGCCCGCGACGGCGACACGATCGAGGTCGATGCGGGCGAATACCGCCGCGACGTCGCGGTGTGGACGCAGAACGACCTGACGATCCGCGCCGTCGGCGGGCGGGTGCGGATGATCGCGGTCGGGGGCTCGGCCGAGGGCAAGGCGATCTTCGTCGTGCGCGGCGGGCGCGTCGTGATCGAGGGCTTCGACTTCGAGGGCACGCGCGTGCCATCGCGCAACGGCGCGGGCATCCGCTTCGAGTCCGGGCAGCTCACGGTGCGCGACTGCCGCTTCGTCGACAACGAGATGGGGCTGCTCACCGGCAACGACCCGAAGGCCGAGCTCGTCGTCGAGCGCAGCGAGTTCGCGCACAACAAGCGCCTCGACGGCCACAACCACCAACTCTACGTCGGCGCCATTGGCAAGCTGACAGTGCGCGGCAGCTACTTCCACCACGGCCACATCGGCCACCTGCTCAAGAGCCGCGCGGCGGTCAACCACATCTTCTACAACCGCCTGACCGACGAGATGGGCGGCACCGCGAGCTACGAGCTCGAGTTCCCGAACGGCGGTGTGGCGATCGTCGTCGGTAACGTGATCCAGCAGAGCTCGACGAGCGAGAATGGCATCATGATCTCGTTCGGCGCCGAGGGCTTCGAGGGCAGCGTGCACAAGCTGGTGCTCGCGCACAACACGCTGGTCGACAACCGGCCGAAGGAAGGCGTCTTCGTGCGCGTGATGAAGGGCGAAGGCAAGTACGGCGCGCCGGTGACGATCAAGGCCGTCAACAACCTGCTGGTGGGCAACGACGGCAAGCTCGAGGCCGCCGGCCCCGGCGACTACGTCAACAACCTCCACGTCGACTGGGACGTCTTCGTGCGCGCCGCGCGCGAGGACTACCGGCTCGCGCCCGGCGCCGCGGTGGCCGGCAAGGTTGTCGACCCCGGCGCGTTCGAGGGCCTGCCGCTGGCCCCGACGCACGAGTACGTGCACCCCCGGTCGCTCGCCGCGCTCAACGGCGGGGTCCGACATCCCGGGGCGCTGCAGGCCACCAGTGCGCCTTGATGGGCCGCCAAGCCGACGCGGCATACTTGGTCGGCACCCCGCGTCACCTGCCGTGTATCTCGAAGCCTTCGACCGTCTGGTCGCCGCCTTGCCCGACGCCTGCCGCCGCGTGTACGGCGGGCGCCTTCGCTCGCTGGCAGTGTTCGGCTCCGTGGCGCGGGGCACGCCGCGCCCCGACTCGGACCTCGACGTGCTGCTCGTCGTCGACGAGCTGCCCGCAGGGCGCAGAGCGCGGATGGCCGAGTTCGAAGCGGTCGACGCGTTGCTCGAACCGCTGCTGGCCGAGGCGCGCGCAAGCGGCGTCGACACGATCGTCTCGCCGGTGCTGAAGACGCCCACCGAGCTGGAAGCAGGCAGCCTCCTCTTCCTGGACATGGTCGACGAGGCGCGCATCCTCGTCGACGAGGATGGCCACCTGCGGAAGTTCCTCGACGCGCTGGGCGCGCGCCTGGCCGCGGCCGGCGCGCAGCGCGTGCGCAAGGCCGGTGGTTACTACTGGGTGCTCGCGCCGAACTTCCGCTGGGGCGATCGCATCGAGTTATGACTGCCGACGAACTCGCGCGCAGCTACTTCAGCCGCTCGGCCAAGCGGTTGCTGGCGCTCGAGGTGCTGATGCAGCACGAGGCCTTCCCGGACGTCGTGCGCGAGGCGCAGGAAATCGTCGAACTGGTGCTCAAGGGCATGTTGCGTGCGGTGGGCATCGACCCACCCAAGTGGCACGACGTGGGCCAGATCCTGCTGGAGCATGCCAGCAAGTTCCCACCGGCGCTACAGATGGACCTGCCCGCGTTCGCAGCGCTGTCGCGCCGCCTGCGCCGCGACCGCGAGGCCGCGTTCTACGGCGACACCGACCTGATCCCGGAACAGGTGTTCGATCGGGCGACCGCCCAGCAGGCCCTCGACGACGCACGGCGCGTCGTGGCCGCTACCGCGCACTTCGACGCCGGCGGCCGGTGAGGCCCCGCGGCCGCCGCGCCGAAGCGGTGAATTCGCACACACCCGATCCAGGGGGGTGGGCAGGCCGCCCCGAACGCGGCGGGTAGCATCCCGCGCTGCAGCCGCGCCCCGCGCGCGCCCGCGGCCCAGCCCCGGGCCACACCGCCTTCCACGTCGATGACCATTGCCACCGCCGTTCCCCGCACCGCCACGCCGGTGGCCACGCTGGCGCTGGGCGCGCCGCGCTTCGACGACACCGCGCTGGCGCACCTGGCGCGCGGCGCCGACGCAGCCACTGCGTGGCAGGCGCTGCACGCGCGTGTGGTCGCGGGCGGCGGCGCGGCGGCGCTGCCCGCCGCGCTGGCCGGCGTGCAGGGCGACTTTGCGGTGGGCGTGCGCGACGACCGCGGGCGCGCGCTGCTCGCGGTGGACCGCTTCGCGATGCGCACGCTGTGCTGGCGCGTCATCGACGGGCGCATGCACTTCGCCGAGCGCGCCGACGAGCTCGCCGCGCTGCCGCCGCGCGCCGCGATCGACCCGCAGGCCGTCTTCGACTACCTGTACTTCCACGTCATCCCGTCGCCGCGCACGATCTTCCAGGGCGTGTGCCGCCTGCCGCCGGCGCACGGGCTGTGGTTCGACCACGGCCAGGTGCACGTGCAGCCGTACTGGGTGCCGCGCTTCGTCGAGCCCGAGCGCGCCGACTTCTCGACGCTGGCCGCGCAGTTCCGCCAGCACGTGCGCGACGCGGTGACCGCGCAGCTCGACGGCAGCAAGCCGGCGTGTTTCCTGAGCGGCGGCACCGACAGCTCGACGGTGGCCGGCATGATCCGCGACGTGGCCGGGCGTGCCGCCACGTACAGCATCGGCTTCGAGGCCGACGGCTACGACGAGATGCAGTACGCGCGCATCGCGGCCAAGCGCTTCGGCACCGAGCACCACGAGTACTACGTGACGCCCGACGACCTGGTGCGAAGCATCCCGGCCGTGGCCGCGCACTACGACCAGCCGTTCGGCAACAGCAGCGTGCTGCCCGCGTACTACTGCGCGAAGATGGCGCACGACGACGGTGTGACCAAGCTGCTGGCCGGCGACGGTGGCGACGAGCTCTTCGGCGGCAACGCGCGCTACGCGAAGCAGCGCGTCTTCGGCTGGTACGAGGGCGTGCCCGCGCCGCTGCGCCGCGGGCTGCTCGAGCCCGTGCTCGAGCGCACGCCGGTGGGCCGGCTGCCGCTGGCGCGCAAGGGCCGCAGCTACGTCGAGCAGGCCAAGGTGCCGCTGCCCGACCGCATGCAGCAGTACAACCTGCTGCTGCGCCTGGGTCTGGACAATGTCTTCACGCCCGACTTCCTCGCGCAGGTGGACGAGGCCGACGCGCTGCGCCAGCAGCAGGCCGTGTGGCAGCAGGTGCAAGGCGCCAGCGCGCTCAACCGCATGCTGGCCTACGATTGGCGCTACACCCTGGCCGAGGCCGACCTGCCGAAGGTGCGCGGCAGCACGCAACTGGCAGGCGTGGCCGTGGGCTTCCCGTTCCTCGAGCAGGCGCTGGTCGACTTCTCGCTGGCGCTGCCCACCGACTACAAGCTCAAGGGCCTGAAGCTGCGCTGGTTCTTCAAGGAAGCGCTGCGCGGCTTCCTGCCCGACGAGATCCTCACGAAGAAGAAGCAGGGGTTCGGACTGCCGTTCGGGGTGTGGGCGACGCGGCACGAGGGGCTCAAGGCCTTCGCACGCGACTCGCTGCACGCACTCGCCGGGCGCGGCATCGTGCGCGCGCCGTTCGTGCGCTACCTGCTCGACGAACAGCTGGTCGAGCACCCCGGCTACTACGGCGAGATGGTGTGGATCCTGATGATGCTCGAGCAGTGGCTCGGCTCGCAGGAGCACTGAGCCCCAACGGCGGCCGCGCAGCGTCGCCTTGAAGCCCGTCGGCACGGCCTACTTCCCGCACGTCGACGGCCTGCGCGCGCTCGCGGTGCTGGCCGTGATGGTCTACCACCTGCAGCCGTCGGCGTTGCCTGGCGGCTTCGTCGGCGTCGACGTCTTCTTCGTCATCTCGGGCTACGTCGTCACGGCGTCGCTGGCGGCCCACCGGCATCAAGCGGGTGCTCGGTTCCTCGGCGAGTTCTACGCCCGCCGCCTGGCGCGCCTCGCCCCGGCGCTGGTGGCGATGCTCGTCATCGTCACGGCGCTGTACGTGCTGCTGGTGCCCAAGGCGTGGTTCAACCGCGCTGCGGAAACCACGGGCCAGATGGCCTTCTTCGGCCTGAGCAACTGGTGGCTCGACCGGCAGGTCGTCAACTACTTCGAGCCTCGCGCCGAGTGGAACCCGTTCACGCACACCTGGTCGCTGGGCGTCGAGGAGCAGTTCTACCTCGTGGTGCCACTCGTGCTGCTGTTCGCGCTACGCCCCGTGCACGACCGCCGCACCCGGCGTACCGCCATACTCGTCGTCGTGGTGCTGGCCGCGGCATCGTTCATCGCCTGCCATGCCTTCGGGCTGGCCCGCGGCAGTCGGTTCGTCTTCTACCAGCTCGTATTCCGCTTCTGGGAGCTCGCCTGCGGCGTGCTGCTGTATCTCTGGGGTGCGCGGGTATCGCCCCTGCGCCCCTCGCTTCGGCGCTGGTACGGGTGGGCGGGGTGGGCCGGTCTGGTTCTCGTGCTCCTCGCGATGGTGCTGCCCCGGCCGGGCGCGTACCCGTGAATCCGCGCGACGGTGGCCGTGGCCGGCACGGCGCTGCTGATCGGCCTGCCAGGCGCTGCGCCGCAGGGCCCGCTGCAGCGCATGCTGGAAAGCCCCGCGGCCGTGTGGATCGGGCTGCGTTCCTATGCGCTGTACCTCTGGCACTGGCCAATCTTCGTCCTGATGCGGTGGACGACGGGCCTTGCGGTGTGGCCGTTAAACGCGCTCGCAGTGGCCCTGAGCTTCGCCCTGGCCGCGGCGTCATTCCGGTGGCTGGAGAACCCGCTGCGCTACAGCGCACGCGTGCGGCGTGCACCAGTCGCGCTGCGCCTGGCCGGCTTTGCCGTGCTGATCGGCGCCGGCTGGACGGCCGGCCACGCGCTCCAGCAGGCCCAGCCGCAGCTGGGTCTGCGCACCCCCACGCGCAACGCTCCCGACTGGCACGCCGACCGCCAACTGCTCAAGACCGAGCTCGCCGCACAGCGGCGTTGCAAGCCCACCACGCGCAGCGCACCCCTCGGCCCCCTGCCCGCCGGCATCACCAGCTACCTGACCGTGGGCTGTTCGTCAAAGGCCAGTGCCACGCTGTTCGTCATCGGCGATTCACACGCTGTGGCCTACCTGCCGACGCTCGAGCAACTGAGCGCCGAGCAAGGTCGCACCGTGCACGTGCTGCAAGCCCCGGGCTGCGCCTACATCGACCTGCTGGCGCCGCTGACGCCCGACACCGACCCCCCGTGTCACGCCGCCGCCACCGCGGCCCAGCGCACGGTGCTGGCCATGGCCCGCCCTGGTGACGTGGTGCTGCTGCCATCGCTGCGGCTGCCGCGCCTGATCCATCTGGGCGGCGAGACCCGCGAAGCGCTCGACCCCTCGCTGCGCACCGACGTGTATGCGCGCACGGCTGCCGAGCTCCGGGCGCTGCAGGCCGCCGTGCTCGATGCCCCCCGCTGGTTCGAGCCCTTCGTTGCGGCTGGACTGCACGTCGTCTTCGAACTGCCCAAACCGGTGTTCCGCGCCCATCCCTTCCAGTGCGTCGACGCCATCACGCGCACCAATCCGGTGTGCCGCGGCGGTCTCGTCGAGCAGCGCGAGGCGCAGGAGCGCTACCGTGCACCGGTCGTGGAAGCGATCCTTGCATGGACCGCGGCCTACCCGCGGGTCGCCACGTGGGATCCGCTGCCCGTCCTGTGTAGCGCCCGAACCTGCGAGGCCCTTCGCGGCAGGCGGCCGCTGTTCTTCGACGGCGACCACGTGAGCCCCTACGGCAACTTCGTCCTGCTGCCGTCGTTGCGAGAAATGGTCACGCACCTGCCGCCTTGAACCCGCCTCCGAGGGATTCATCGTGCAATTCGTCCGGCACGCTGCCAGCGGTGCGGGCGCTACCATCGCCCGGTGGGTTCCAGTCTTAGCCAGATGCAGCCGAATTCGCGTTTTCCATTTGTCATGCCGTTGCACTTGCGCCGTAGCGCGCTTGCACTGCGTACGGGTGCTGTGGCGGGCCTGATGGTGGTCGTCACCAGCGCCAACGGGCAGTTGCTGGATCCTTACCAGGGCCGCAACGAGTGGAATCCCACCGATGCCGAATTGGCGCAACTGCCCCCTTACTGCCAGGCCGATTTGAGGCCCCAAGTGTTCAAAGGCCCTGGCACTCAAGCGTAGGCGATGTCCCAAAGTCTGTTGAACGCGTGAGCTGAGGTGGCGGCTCCTTCGACCCGCATGCGAGAGCATGCGGGTTGCCTCGCAAGCAACCGAAGGAGCCACCGAGATGAAGTCTCACACGAAGTCGTCGTTGCGGGCCGTGCCCGCTGCGCAGGTTCAGATCTCGCTGCCCGTGCAGGGCGTGCTGCGCGATGTCCGCCACGCCTTCCTGGGCCTGTGCATCGACGCCGGCCAGAAG
>NZ_QOAZ01000037.1 GCF_003574675.1 Azohydromonas sediminis | reverse complement strand
CGACCACCCATGGCGGCTGCAACCCCAGCGCGCTGGTGAACAGCGCTTCGACCCCGACGCTCATCGAATCAACTCCCCAGGCGAAGCCCGCCCCGTGGACATGTGGACAGGCCGGCAAGCGGCCTGTCCACATACCCACCGGGCTCGACGACCAAGGGTCATTGTGAATGTTGGGTTCCACACGAAACGACATGGAGCCAACTTTTCAACTATGGCGATTATGCTGCCGTTAAGCGTGACGCAGTGGAAATTCATTTATGGGAATGCCAGGATAAGAATATAGCCGAGAACACTGCTTGCAGGATAGCAGTAGACAATATTGAAGCGTTGTATAAGGAGTATCAGCAAGCAGGGGTTATTCATCCAAACGGGGCTTTAGAAGAAAAGCCTTGGGGCGGGAAGGAGTTTGTTGCGCTTGATATGGATGGAAACGGGCTCTTTCTCTTTGAAGATGATTAATCCCTGAAAGAATGCCGCCCAACACGCGCTTGCACCTGACGGCTTCGCCTCGCTACGCTCGGCTCGCCGCAGGTGAAGCGCAAACCGTTAGTCCCCCTAGCAAGGCTAGTGAGCGCGACTAACCTGGCCCTGCGGTTCCTGCTGGAACTCTCCGCGCTGGCGGCCTTGGCGGTCTGGGGTGCGCGCACGGGCGCCACGCCGTTCGCGGCGGTCATGCTGGCCGTCGCGGCACCGCTCGCTGCGGCCGTACTGTGGGGGGCGTTCGTGTCACCCAAGGCGTGGGTCGCGACGGGCTGGCCGGTGCGGCTGGCCGTCGAGCTCGTCGTCTGCGGCGCCGCGGTGGCCGGGCTCGCGGCGTCGGGCCTGCCCGAGATGGCGGTGGCGCTCGCGGCGGTCGTGCTCGTGCAGGAGGGCTGGCGGGCCGCCGAGGTGCTTCGGCGCGCGGGTTGACGGCCACTGCAGGCGGCTGGCACGGCAGATCACGGCCTGGCTGAGGTGTCGACCATGGATTCCTTTCGCATCGCGATCCTCGGCAACGCCGGTTCCGGCAAGTCCACCCTCGCGCGCCACCTGGCCGCGCGGCACGGCGTGCCGGTGCTGGACCTCGACACCGTCGCGTGGGAGCCCGACGCGCCGGCGCAGCCGCGGCCCGACGCGCACGCGATCGACGACGTGCGCGCGTTCTGCCGGCGGCACGCGCAGTGGGTGGTCGAGGGCTGCTACGCGCACCTCGTCGGCGCGGCGCTGGCCTTCGGGCCACGGCTCGTGTTCCTGAACCCGGGCACCGCCGCGTGCCTCGCGCACTGCCGCGCGCGGCCGTGGGAGCCGCACAAGTACGCCTCGCAGGCCGAGCAGGACGCGAACCTGCCCTTGCTGCTCGACTGGGTGGCCGCCTACGACACGCGCGAGGGGCCGCTGTCGCTGGCGGCGCACCGGCGCTGCTTCGACGGCTACGCGGGGCCCAAGCGCGAGCTGACGGCGCCGCTCGATCTGGGCGCGCCGGCGCCGGAGTTCGTCGCGTGGGCCGCCACGGGCGACTGATGCCCGCGCCCCGCGGCGGCCTCGCGCCGGGCGCCCAACGGTGCGCGCGCCTGCGGCTGCCGGGCCTCGCCGCGTGGGCGGGTGCCCTCGCTGCGGCGGCGCCGGCGCTGGCGTCCGCCGCGACGCCGTTCGCGCGCGGGCTGGGCTGCGTGGCCGAGCAGCGCCTCGAATGCGGCTGCGCGCTGCGCGTCGAGGGCTCGGCGTGCAGCGCGTCGCCCACCGTGCATCGGCCGGCGCTGTTCGTGGCGCTGGGTGCCGGTGCGCCGCTCGTGCTTCAGCGCGACGGGCGCGAGGTGGTGCTGCCGCCGCACGCGCGCAACCCGCCGCTGCCCGACGCCGGCCTGCCTTGGCCGAACGTGCAGCACTTTGGCGGCGAAGGCCTGCGCGTGCGCATCGAGTTCAACGCCGCCCCGAACACCTGCCCCAAGCCGGCCACCGAGACCTGCGAGTACGTCGAGGTGCGCGCCACCGTGACCGTCGTCGAGCCCGGGCGCGCGCCGGTGCGGCTGCGCGGCCGCGGCACCTGCGGGTGCTAGCAGCGCGGGGGTCGACGGCGGCGTCGCGGGCCGGGCGCCGGTGGGCGCGCATCGCCGGCCGTCCGTCGATGTGGCATCTTCGGGCCGCACGGATGCACCGCACGCACCGCACGCCGGGCTCGCGCACCGGCGCCGGGGCAGCGGGCCCGCCGTGCGGCGGACGCAACGACTTCGGCGGAGGACCCCATGGACCCGACCCCCTTCGATCAACTCGTCGCCGCGCTCGGCGGCGCGCAGTCCGTCGTCGCCGGCACCTTCGCGCTGGTCACGTTTCTGGTGACCCGCGCGTACTACCAGACCAGCCTCGCCTCGAAGCTGCAGGACCGCCTGTTCGACCTGAACCGGCTGACGGTCGAGCGCGCGCAGGTCGCCGCCGACTTCGAGACGATGAAGCATCGGCAGACGCCGTACTTCGCGATCGCGCCGGCGGCCGGACACGAGGCCAGGCGCTACCAGCAGCTGCGCGCGTACACGCATTTCCGCCTGAACCTCTACGAGGAAGCGTTCCTGGCTACGCAGGGCGTCGTGGCGCGGCACACGGCGCGCGGCAAGGCGTGGCGCACCTACCTCGAAGACCGCATGCAGCACCGCCTCGTGCGCGAGCTCTTCGACCAGGCGCCACACCAGTTCAGCGCGTCGTTCGTGCGGTTCGTGCAGGGCGCGCGCAGGCGCTGACCGTGGTGGCTGCACGCCGAATGCACCCGGCACCGCCGTCGGGCGAGGAGGATGCGCCTGCCGTCCTCCACCGGTGTGGAGGTCGCGCGAGGCGCACTGCTCTGCCTAGGCCAGGCCGTGGAGGCCGGCCGCACGGACGTTAGGATCGTCGTCACGCCACCTGTCACCGTCGGGTGCGTGCAGCCTCGCAGACCGCATCACGATCCTTTCCGATGAAACTCGCCACCTGGAACGTCAACTCGCTCGCGGTGCGCCTGCCGCAGCTGCTCGCGTGGCTGGCTGCCAACCCCGTCGACGCGATCGCGCTGCAGGAAACCAAGCTCACCGACGACAAGTTCCCCGCCGCCGAGATCGAGGCCGCGGGCTACCGCGCGCAGTGGTTCGGCCAGCGCACCTACAACGGCGTCGCGCTGCTGACAAAGGCCTGTGTGGGTGATGCGGCCGACGTGGTGCGCAACATCCCCGGCTTCGACGACGAGCAGGCGCGCGTCATCGCAGCCACCGTCGGCGGCGTGCGCGTGATCGACACCTACTTCCCCAACGGGCAGGCGCCGGGCAGCGACAAGTTCGCCTACAAGATGCGCTGGATCGAGGCGCTGCGCGACTGGGTCAAGGCCGAACTCGCCGCGCACCCGCAGCTCGTGCTGCTCGGGGACTTCAACATCGCGCCCGAGGACCGCGACGTTTACGACCCCGTCGCGTGGGCCGGGCAGATCCACTGCACCGACGAGGAGCGCGCACACTTCCGCGAGCTGCTCGGCGTGGGCCTCGTCGACGCGTTCCGCCTCTTCGAGCAGCCGCCCAAGAGCTGGACGTGGTGGGACTACCGCAACCTCGCGTTCCGCAAGAACCAGGGCCTGCGCATCGACCACGTGCTGGTCAGCGAGGCGCTCAGGCCACGGGTGACGGCGTGCACGATCGACAAGGCGCCGCGCAAGGCCGAGCGGCCGAGCGATCACGCGCCGGTGATCGTCGAGCTGGCCGTCTGAACGCATGCCGCCGGGCGCGCGCCCGGCTCATTCGTCGTCGAGGCCCAGTTCCTGGATCTTGCGCGTGATCGTGTTGCGGCCGATGCCGAGTTTTTGCGCCGCCTCGATGCGGCGGCCGCGCGTGACCTCGAGCGCGGTGCGGATCAGCTGCGCCTCGAACTGGCGCGTCAGCGCGTCCCACACCTCGGGCGCGCCGGCGTGCAGCATCGCGCGTGCCTCGCGCTCGAGGTCGTGCAGCCAGCCGGGCGACGCGGCGGCAGGCTCCGCGGCCGGCGGGGGGAGCGGAGTCGGCGCAGCGACGTGCGGCGCCGCCGGCGACGGCGCGACGGCGGCCGCCTCGGCATTGCCGGTTGCGGGCATGGTGGCCGGCGTGGGCGCCGCCTCGCCAGGGGGCTGCAGCTCGGGCGGCAGGTCCTTCGGCTCGATGACCTGCGCCGGCGCCATCACGGTCAGCCAGTGGCAGATGTTTTCGAGCTGGCGCACGTTGCCCGGGAAGTCGAACGCCATCAGCCGCGCGAGCGCGGCGTCGGAGATGCGCTTGGCCTCGACGCCGAGCTCCCGGGCACTCTTGGCCAGGAAGAAGCGCGCGAGCATCGGGATGTCCTCGCGACGCTCGCGCAGCGCGGGCAGGCGCAGGCGGATCACGTTGAGGCGGTGGAACAGGTCTTCGCGGAAGGCGCCCTGCTTGACGCGCTCCTCGAGGTTCTGGTGCGTCGCGGCGATCACGCGCACGTTGGCCTTGAGCGGCTGGTGGCCGCCGACGCGGTAGAACTGGCCGTCGGAGAGCACGCGCAGCAGCCGCGTCTGCAGGTCGAACGGCATGTCGCCGATCTCGTCGAGGAACAGCGTGCCGCCCTCGGCCTGCTCGAAGCGGCCGCGGCGCATCGTCTGCGCGCCGGTGAACGCGCCGCGCTCGTGGCCGAACAGTTCGCTCTCGAGCAGGTCCTTCGGGATCGCCGCGGTGTTGATCGCGACGAACGGGCCGCCCGCGCGCGGGCTGTGCCGGTGCAGCGCGCGCGCGACGAGCTCCTTGCCCGAGCCGCTCTCGCCGGTGATCAGCACCGTGACGTGGCTCTGGCTCAGCCGCCCGATGGCGCGGAACACGTCCTGCATCGCCGGCGCCTGGCCGAGCATCTCGGGGGTCTCGGCGGCGCGCTCGGCCTGCACCGCCTCGCGCAGGCTCTCGTCGACAGCGCGGCGGATCAGCTCGACGGCCTTCGGCACGTCGAACGGCTTGGGCAGGTACTCGAAGGCGCCGCTCTGAAACGCCGACACCGCGCTGTCGAGGTCGGAGTAGGCGGTCATGATGATGACCGGCACGCGCGGCAGCCGCTCCTTGACCTTGCCGAGCAGGTCGATGCCGGAGCCGCCGGGCATGCGGATGTCGCTGACGAGCACCTGCGGCTCGTCATCGTCGAGCGCGGCGAGCACGTCGCGCGGGTTGGTGAACGAGCGCACCGGCAGCTGCTCGCGCGCGAGCGCCTTCTCGAGCACGAAGCGGATCGATTGGTCGTCGTCGACGATCCAGATGGGTTTCATTCGGTGGGGCGGTCCGCTACGGCAGGGGGATCGTGATCTTGAACACCGTGCGGCCCGGCTGGCTGTCGCACTCGATCGTGCCCTGGTGCTGCTGCACGAACGTCTGCGCCAGCGTCAGCCCCAGCCCCGACCCGCCGTCGCGCCCCGACACCAGCGGGTAGAAGATGCGATCGCGGATCGACGCCGGGATGCCCGGGCCGTTGTCCTCGATATGCAATTCCAGTGCCAAACGCCAGCGCGTCTTGCCGATCGTGACCTGGCGTGCGGCGCGCGTGCGCAGCCAGATCACCGCGTCGCCCGCGGTGCGTCGCGGCTCGAGCGCCTGCGCCGCGTTGAGCGTGATGTTGAGCACCGCCTGGATCAGCTGCTCGCGGTCGCCGCGGAACTCGGGGATCGAGATGTCGTAGTCACGCTCGACGGCGAGCCCCTGCGGGAACTCGGCGAGCACGAGCGCGCGCACGCGCTCGCAGACCTCGTGGATGTTGACGTCGCCGACCACCTGCGCATTGCGGTGTGGCGCGAGCAGGCGGTCGACGAGCGACTGCAGGCGGTCGGCCTCCTGCACGATGACCTGCGTGTACTCGGTGAGCTCCTTGCTGCCCAGCTCCATCTGCAGCAGCTGCGCCGAGCCGCGGATGCCACCCAGCGGGTTCTTGATCTCGTGCGCGAGGTTGCGGATCAGCTCCTTCGTCGCCTCGACCTGGCCGAGCGTGCGCTCCTCGCGGTCCAGGCGCGTCTGCTGCTCGATCTCGATCATTTCGACGACGATGCGGTCGCCCTGCTCGGTTTGGTTGACGATGACGTGCACCGGCAGCTGCTCGGGGTGCGAGCCCGGCGGGCGCCGCAGCACGGCGTCGAAGCGGCCGGTGGCATAGTCATTGCGCGCCACCGCCGCGAGCGCGTCGCGCAGCGGCTGCGCATCGACGAGGAAGTCAGGCACCGAGCTGCCGAGGACGGCCTTGCGCGACAGCCCGACCAACGTCTCGAACGCGGCGTTGACGAACAGGCACTGGCCGTCGGGACGCACAACGGCGACCATCGTCGCGAGCAGGTCGAACGCATCGTACGGCGGCTGGCCGGTCGTGCCGGGCAGGCGGACGAACGGCAGCGCCATCGGCGGCCTCAGTTGGGCAGCTTGTCGAGCTCGCGCTTGATCGCCGCGATGTCGCTTTCCTTGCGCTCGATCGCGGCCTTCATGCCGGCCACGCGCTCGAGATAGCGCGCGTAGTTGCGCTCGTCACCGCGGCGCTCGGGCTGGCCGTCGTTGTACTCGCGCTTGAGCTCGGCCAGGCGCTGCTCCTCGCGCTGCAGCTCGGCCTGCAGGATCGCGCGGCGCTCGCTGTCGCGCGCGCGCTGCTCGGCCGGGTCCACGCGGCTGCCCTCGGGGCGCGCGGCGGGCGCCGGTGTCGGCGCCGGCGCCGACGCTTGCGGACGCGGCGGCGTCGAGCGCATCACGGTGATCGGTGCCCCCTCGATCGTGCGGCAGCCCCGCTGCTTGGCTTCCTCGGGCGTCAGCGCGTCGGTGTAGAGGTCGGGCGGGCCTGGGCAGCGGTAGACGACGCCCGAGGACTGCGCCGCCGCGAGCGACGACAGCGCCCACAGCATCGCCAGCGTGGCGCCGCGCGCCACAGGTCCCAAGCGCATCATGTGTCGTTCTCCGTCCGGCGCACACGGGCCCCGGATACCCCATTGTCGCCCACGGGGTCGCGGCGCATCGCCCGAAAAGCCGAACGAAAAGGGACGGCCGTGGCCGTCCCTTCGGGCTGTGCCGGTGCGCCGCCGCTGCGGCGGCCGATCACAGGCTGTAGTACATGTCGAACTCGACCGGGTGCGTCGTCATGCGGAAGCGGGTGACCTCCTGCATCTTCAGCTCGATGTAGGCGTCGATGAAGGCGTCGGTGAACACGCCGCCCTTGGTGAGGAACGCGCGGTCCTTGTCGAGGTACTCGAGCGCCTGGTCGAGGCTCGAGCACACGGTCGGGATCTTCGCGTCTTCTTCCGGCGGCAGGTGGTACAGGTCCTTGCTGGCGGCTTCGCCCGGGTGGATCTTGTTCTCGACGCCGTCGAGACCGGCCATCAGCATCGCACTGAACGCGAGGTACGGGTTGGCCGTCGGATCCGGGAAGCGGCACTCGATGCGGCGGCCCTTCGGGTTGGCAACGTACGGGATGCGGATCGACGCCGAGCGGTTGCGCGACGAGTACGCGAGCTTGACCGGCGCCTCGAAGCCGGGCACCAGCCGCTTGTAGCTGTTGGTGCCGGGGTTCGTGATCGCGTTGAGCGCGCGCGCGTGCTTGATGATGCCGCCGATGTAGTACAGCGCGAACTCGCTCAGCCCGGCGTAACCGTCGCCGGCGAACAGGTTCTTGCCGTCCTTCCACACCGACTGGTGCACGTGCATGCCGCTGCCGTTGTCACCGACGATGGGCTTGGGCATGAAGGTCGCCGTCTTGCCGTAGGCGTGCGCGACGTTGTGGATGACGTACTTCTGCAGCTGCAGCCAGTCGGCGCGCTGCACCAGCGTGCTGAACTTGGTGCCGATCTCCATCTGACCGGCGGTGGCGACCTCGTGGTGGTGCACCTCGACGGGGATGCCCATCTGCTCGAGCAGCAGGCACATCTCCGAGCGCATGTCCTGGAAGCTGTCGATCGGCGGGACCGGGAAGTAGCCGCCCTTGACCGACGGGCGGTGGCCGCGGTTGCCGCCTTCGTAGTCCTTGCTGGTGCTCCAGGCCGCTTCTTCCGACTCGATGCGCACGCCGCAGCCCGACATGTCGACGTGCCAGTGGATGCTGTCGAAGACGAAGAACTCGGGTTCGGGTCCGAAGTACGCCGCATCACCGAGGCCCGAGGCCTTCATGTACGCCTCGGCGCGCTTGGCCAGCGAGCGCGGGTCGCGCTCGTAGGGCTTACCGTCGCCCGGTTCGATGACGTCGCACGTCATGAACAGCGTCGGCTCCTCGAAGAACGGGTCGATGTTGGCGGTGTTCGGGTCGGGCATCAGCAGCATGTCCGACGCCTCGATGCCCTTCCAGCCGGCGATCGACGAGCCGTCGAACGCATGGCCGTCGGTGAACTTGTCTTCGCTGAACGCCGCCACGGGCACGGTGACGTGTTGTTCCTTGCCGCGGGTGTCGGTGAAGCGGAAGTCGACGAACTTGACTTCGTTGTCCTTCACCATCTTCATCACGTCGGCGACGGTCTTGGCCATCAGAAATCTCCTAGCGGGACGCTTGCAGTGGGGGTGGAATCGAAAAAACTTGACGGCTCGAGGAGGACCGTGACCGGCCGTCCAAGGCGCACCAGAATCTAGCAGAAAGCATGCCCGATCCAGGGGCGCGACCCGCACGTCGTCGCACGGGTGCGCACCGCGCCTGCACACCAAAGCGGTGCCACGCCCCGATCAAGTGCGCACCGTTTCGGGGCCCAGCGTGACGCCCAGGGTCTGCAGGCCGGCGCGCAGCTGCGCGAACGCCGTCTCGACCGCGCCGGCCGGGCCCTTGACGCCGAGCTCGATGTGACGGCCGTACTGCGGGTGATCGACGCTGGGCAGGCTGAACACGCGCACCGCCGGGTGCTCGCGCTCGACGGCCTCCATCAGCGGCGTGAGCGTGGCCTCCATCGAGCCCATCACGATCACGGAGCGTTCGGTCTGGCGCTGGCTGCCGTGCAGCGCGGCGTAGCGGCCGTCGAGCAGGCCCTCGATCATCGGCCACGCCATCACCGGGAAGCCCGGCAGGAAGTGCACGTCGCCGATCGAGAAGCCGGGAATCTTGTTGTACGGGTTCGGCACGATCGTCGCTCCGCGCGGGAACACGCCCATGTTCAGGCGATGCACGTTGTCGGGGCGGTCGGGCTCGAACGGCACGCCCTGCTCCGCCGCGACGTCGCGCATGCGCTCGAGGATCAGTTCGCGCGCCTGCGGGTGCAGCTCGAGCGGCACGCCGAGCGCGGCGGCGGCGCACTGGCGCGTGTGGTCGTCGGGCGTCGCGCCGATGCCGCCGCACGAGAACACCACGTCACCGCTGGCGAACGCGTCGCGCAGCGTGGCCGTGATGCGCGCGCGGTCGTCGCCGACGAAGCGCGCCCACGCGAGCGCCAGCCCGCGCGCGCCGAGCAGCTCGATCACCTTGGACAGGTGCTTGTCCTGCCGTTTGCCCGACAGGATCTCGTCGCCGATGACGATGAGGCCGAAATTCATGACTGGGGTCGAGGCAGCAGCGGTGGCTCGGGCGCGGGCGGCGCGTCGCCGGTCCCGCCGGCGCTCACCGTCACGACGTCGGGCACGGGTTCGTGGTCGGCACGCCACGCCTGCAGCGCCGCCAGCGCGTAATGGGCGAACCACAGCGCCGAGAACGCGAACACCAGCGTGTACAGCCAGATCGACAGCACCGCGAGCAGTGGCGCGAAGATCAGCGCGAGCGCACCCATCGCCCACAGCAGCGACGGCGCCGCGCCGAGGTAGCCGGTGACCAGGCCCATGCCCAGCAGCGGCCAGCGGTGCGCGGCCAGCAGCGCGCGCCGCTCGTCGGCGCTGGCGTGCGCGGCGAGCACGTCGAACGCCAGCACGCGGTACGCGAGCCAGCCCCAGATCAGCGGCGGCAGCAGCAGCGCCAGCGGCGGCACGAACCACAGCGGCACGCTCGCAGCGAGCAGTACCAGCGCCAGCACGCCCAGCGCGAGCGAGCGCGCGACGCCGAACATCAGCGACGCGCCGCGGCGGCGCTCGAGTGTCGGGAAACGCCGCCGCGCCACCAGCGACACGAGCGCGGGCGTCATCAGCGCCGCGACGAGCAGCAGCGCGGCGACGACGATCACCGGCACCGCCAGCGCGACGACGAGCAGCGGCGCCAGCAGCGCGCGCAAGCCGCCTGCGCCGAGCGAGTCGAGCCACTGGAACAGCGCCGCCGTCAGCGCCCAGCCGTCGAGCGTGGCGCGCACGCCGGCCACCGCCGCCTCCCAGTAGAGGTAACCTAGCGCCAGCGTCGCCGCCGACGCCAGCAGCAGCGGCAGCAGCGACCACAGCACGACGCGCGGGTGCAGGCAGTAGGCGGTGGCGCGCCAGAAGGCGTCGAACAGCGCAGACATCGGCGCGAGGATACGCCACGCGCCCCGGCGCACGCACTTGTGACCGGCGGTGACGCCGCACCGCGGCGCGCAGCATCTGGTTGCATCCCGCACCCTCAAGACGGAACCGCGACTGCCGAGCGCGACTCGACAATGCGCCATGCTCGTCGCCGCCGATGTGCACCTGCCCACGCTGATGCTCGCCGCCGCCGGCGTGGCACTGCTGTGCGCGGCGGTGACGAGCGCGATGCTGGCCGGACAGCCGCAGGCCCGTGGCCGCGGAGCGTGGAGCGCCGCGCAGTGGCTCGCCGCGGTCGGGCTCGCGGCCTTCGCGCTCACCGGCGGCGGCGTGCCGGCCTCGACGCTCGGCGCCGTGCTGCTGCTCGTCTGGCCGGTGCTCGTCGTGCTCGGCGTGCGCCGCTTCCACGGCCGTCAGCCCCCGCCGATCCACCCGGGCTTCGACGCCGGCGTGCTCGCGATCGCGCTGCTGGTGGCGCTGGCCGACGGCGCCACGCACGCGCCAGGCACCGCATGGCTCGGCGCGATGACGGTGGTGCACGGCCATGCCGCGTGGGTGCTGTTCGGGGCACCGGCACGCCGCCACAGCGCGGCGCTGCGCCGGCTGGTGGCCCTGGTCGGCAGCGCGGCGGCCGTGCACGGCACGACGTGGGTCGCGAGTCTGGTCCACGACCCTGCGGTGCCCGACGCACCCGTCGCGCTGTCGATGCTCGCCAGCGCGCTGAGCGTCGCCGCGATGGCGTTCGCGACGATGGGGCTGACGCACGAGCGCACCGTCGACGAACTGCGCGAGTCCCGCCGGCGGCTGCGCTACCTGGCCAACATCGACATGCTCACGCAGGTGCCCAACCGCCGCCACTTCGGCGAGTTGGCGCGGCGCGTGCTGCAGTCGGCCGGCGGCCGCAGCGCGGCGGTGCTGATGCTCGACATCGACCACTTCAAGCGCATCAACGACGAGCTCGGCCATGCCGCGGGCGACCGCGCGCTGCGCCTCGTCGCGCGCTGCGTGCAGGAGACGCTGCGCGCCGACGACGTCGCCGGCCGCTACGGCGGCGACGAGTTCGCGCTGCTGCTGCCGCGCACCGACCTGCGCGACGCGATGGCGGTGGCCACGCGCATCGTGCAACGCGCGCAGCGTCTGGCCCGCGAGCACGGCACGCCGCAGCTGTCGCTGAGTTTCGGTGTCGTGCAGATGCGCGACGACGAGTCGCTCGACGAGGCGCTGCGCCGCGCCGATCAGGCACTGTACGAGGCCAAGCGCCAGGGCCGCGGGCGCGCCGTCAGCGCCGACGGCGACGAGCTGCACCCGGTGTTCGTCGAAAGCCGGCGGCTCGGCCTCGTGTAGCGCGGCAGACGGCGAGCACTCGCGGTGCTCGCGCCGAGCACGGCGCCGCGGCGCTCGCCCCAGGGCCTCGCAGAGCTCGGCCCCTTCGTGCCGTCCAAGCCCGCGCAGGCCGAGCCCGGCGGCTCCACGCCCGCCTGCGCGGGCGTGGACCGGGCGAGGGCCCGCTGCGTCCCCGCAGCGGGCCGGGGCTTGGAGCCGCGGCGCTCAGCCCAGCAGGTTGGCCAGGGTCAGCAGTGCGAGCAGCAGCAGCCACAGCGCGACACCGCGCCACACCAGCGCGACGACGCTTTGCAGGTGGCCCAGCTGCGGCGGCACGCCGGGCGTCGAGCCCGAGGCGCCCGCCGCCTCGGCGCCCGCGCCGCGCGTGAACGTCTTCGAGCGGTCGGGCATGACGCCCGGCGCGGCGCTGCCGCCGAGCTGCACCCCGACGGCGCCGGCCGCGGCGGCGAGGATGACGCCTTCGTTGGGGTGGGCCCATAGCATCGCGTCGCGCCGCCAGCCGCCGACGGCTTCCTCGAAGTTGCCGACGACGGCGAAGCCGAACGCCGTCAACCGCGCCGGCACGTGATCGACGATGCCGAACAGGCGCTGCGACAGCTCGCGCAGCCGCTCGTTGACCGGCACGTCGAGGGTGCGGCTGCGAAATGCCCAGTAGCGGCTCGCGAACTCGGCCATGCGGTACAGCACCGCCCCCGCCGGGCCGAGACCGAGCGCCGACAGCACGACGAACCAGAAGAAGACGCCGAAGACGTGGCGGTGCGCGGCCAGCAGCGCATGCTCGATCACGTGGCGCAGCAGCTCGGTGCGCGGCAGCTCGCTCGCGTCGAGGTGGCGCCACTCGGCCAGCAGCGCGCGCGCGCCGGCTTCGTCGCCGCGTTCGAGGCAGTCGCGGATGCCGGTGAAGTAGTGACTGAACTGGCGAAAGCCCAGCGTGACATACAGCACCGCGACGTCGAACGCCAGCGCGGCGAGCAGGCTCCACGACGCGAGCAGCAGGTGCACCGCGGCGGCCAGCAGCGCCGGCAGCACCACGGCGATGGTCCACACCAGCACCGCGTGGTGGGCGCGGCCGGCGTCGAAGTTGCGACCGGTTCCGCCGACCCATCCGATCAGCGCGTCGTGCACGCGGTTGTCGCGCGGCAGCGGCTTGAGCTGCTCGAGCACGAGCGCAATGACGACGGCCAGCAGACTCATCGCAGGCGATGATACCGGCGCGCCTCTCGCGCTCAGGCCGCGTCGGCGAGGAAGCGGTAGAGGTTGCGCAGCATCGCTGCCGTCGCGCCCCAGATGAAGTAGCGCCGTGCGACGCCGTCGGCGCCGGTCGTGGTCCACGGCATCGACAGGAACTGCCGCCGCTGCCCGCCGAACTCGAACGCGTGCCGCCGGTGGTGCGCGGGCGTCATCAGGAACGGCAGCGGCACCTCGAACACCTCGTCCACCTCGAACGGGTCCGGCGCGAGTTCGAAGCCGGGGCGCACCAGCGCGACGACGGGCGTGACGCGAAACGCCGTGATCGTCGTGTAGACCGGCAGCGTGCCGACGACTTCGACGTGCGACGGCGCCAGCCCGACCTCCTCGTGCGCCTCGCGCAGCGCGGCGGCCACGGCGTCGGCGTCGCTGTCTTCCTGGCGACCACCGGGAAAGCTGATCTGCCCGGCGTGGTCGCGCAGGTGCGCGGTGCGCCGCGTCAGCAGCACCGACAGGTGCTCGTCGCGCTCGACGAGCGGCACCAGCACCGCCGCCGGTGCCGGCGCGCGGTCCAGCAGCACGCGCGCGTCGCCGGCGATCTCGGGCTGCCAGTCGCGCCCGCAGGCGAAACGCGCACGCACCGCCGGCGCGCACAGGCGCTGCGGCGGAATCGCAGGCAGGTGGTGGTCGGTGCCGACGACGGGCACCGCTTCGGGGTCGGTGATGCGCGGCGTGGTCACGTCGCGCTCACGCCGCCCGCGGCATCAGGCGAGCTTTTCCTTGATGCGCGCCGACTTGCCGCTGCGCTGGCGCAGGTAGTACAGCTTGGCGCGGCGCACGTCGCCCCGGCGCTTGACCTCGATGCTCGCGATCAGCGGGCTGTACAGCTGGAACGTGCGCTCGACGCCCTCGCCGCTGGAGATCTTGCGCACGATGAAGCTGCTGTTCAGCCCGCGGTTGCGCTTGGCGATGACGACGCCTTCGTAGGCCTGCACGCGCTTGCGGTTGCCTTCGACGACGTTGACGTTGACCACCACCGTGTCGCCAGGGGCGAATTCCGGGATGGTCTTGTTCAGGCGAGCGATTTCTTCCTGCTCGAGGGTGGCGATCAGATCCATGGGGGCTCCGAGGCGATCGTGCGGGCGGCTATGAATCGATGGTTCGGTACCGCGAGGCCGGGTACCGGGCGCACGCCTCTTTGCCGGCGCGCACCGTGGTGACCCGCAGAGGATCGCAAAACCTGCAATTATAGGGACAAACCGAGCGACGAAAGGAAGCGCTCGTCGTCGGCGTCGAGCCGGCCCTGCGCGCGCGCCGCGGCGATCAGGTCGGGGCGACGGCGCGCCGTGGTCTCGAGCGCACGCTCACGCCGCCAGCGCGCGATGCGCGCGTGGTGTCCCGACAGCAGCACGGGCGGCACGGCGAGCTCGCCGCGGCGGGTCGCGAGCACCTCGGGCCGCGTGTAGTGGGGGCCTTCGAGCAGGCCGCCAGCGTCGAAGCTGTCGTCGGCGTGCGACTGCTCGTCGCCGAGCACGCCCGGCTGCAGGCGCGCGACGGCGTCCAGCAGGACCAGCGCGGGCAGCTCGCCGCCGGAGAGCACGAAGTCGCCCAGGCTGATCTCGAGGTCGACCTCGGTGTCGATCAGGCGCTGATCGATGCCCTCGTACCGGCCGCACAGCAGCACGGCGCCGGCACCGGAGGCGATCTCGCGCACCAGCGCCTGGTCGAGCCGCCGGCCGGTCGGCGTGAAGTGCACCACCGGCGCTGCGGCGGCCTCGCCGGCCGCACTGCGCGCGGCGCGCACGTCGGCCAGCGCGCGCTGCAGCGGCTGCGCCAGCATCACCATGCCCGGGCCGCCGCCGAAGGGGCGATCGTCGACGCGGTGGTACGGGCCCTCGCCGTAGTCGCGCAGCGGCCACAGCCGCACCTGCACCGGCCCGCCGGCGTCGAAGGCCCGGCGCGTGACGCCGAGCTGCAGGTGCGGCGCGAACAGCTCGGGAAACAATGTGACGACGTCGAAGCGCATCGGCGCGGGGCACTGCTCAATAGTCGAGCGACCAGTCGACGCGGATGCGCCGGGCCGCGACGTCGACGTCGTCGACATAGGCCGCAACGAAGGGAATCAGCCGCTCTTCGGCCTGCGGGTCGTCGGGGCGCACCTGCAGCACGGCGTGCGGCCCGAGGTCCATCAGCGCGTAGACCTGCCCGAGGTCCACGCCGTCACGGTTGACGACACGCGCGCCGATCAGGTCGACCCAGTAATACTCGCCGGCTTGCGGCGTCGGGAAGCTGGCGCGCGAGACGAACACGCGTGCGCCGCGCAGCGCCTCGGCGGCATCGCGGTCGGCGACGCCCTCGGCACTGGCGACGATGGCCTGGCCGTGCTCACGCGCCGACGTGATGCGCAGCAGCACGGGCAGCGGCGCCGCGGCGCGCGGCCCTTCCGGCGGGCGCAGGAACCAGCGCCGCGAGCCGAACAGCGCCTGCGGCGAAGCCGCGTACGGCTGCACGCGCAAGGCGCCTTTGACGCCCCACGCGCCGGCGATGCGGCCGACCTCGACCGCGTCGTCGGGAAACGGGGGCGTGTCGTCGTCCATCGGCGCGGCCATCGTCCGCTCGCGCCTGCGCCGGCGGGGGGATCGCCGTTCGATGTCGGGGTCAGGCCGCGGCCTTGGCCTTCGCGACCAGGCGCGCCACGGTGGGCGACAGCTGCGCGCCGACGCCGGTCCAGTAGCCGATGCGGTCCATCGCCACGCGCAGGCCTTCCTCGTTGGCCGCAGCCACCGGGTTGTAGAAGCCCACGCGCTCGATGAAGCGCCCGTCGCGGCGCGAACGCGCGTCGGCGACGACGATGTTGTAGAAGGGGCGCTTCTTCGCGCCGCCGCGTGCGAGTCGGATGACGACCATGAACGAAACCTCGAAGTGTTCGATGCATCCGCCGCGCCAGGAGACACGCAGGCCGGCCGGATCGGTTCCGCAGCCGGCGCTCGACGCCGGCTCGCGGGCAGGCTCGGTGCCGTAGATACGCCGCCGGCCGTTGTCTGTGCCGGGGCCGTCACCGAAATCGCGCATTATAGACTCGCGCAGATTCTTCACTGCGCGCGATGCCTGCCTTGCTGATCCGCCCGAGCCGCGCCGACGACGTCGAGCACGTCACCGCGATCTATGCCCACCACGTGCTGCACGGCACCGGCACGTTCGAGCTCGACGCGCCCGAGGCCGGCGAGATCGCGCGCCGGCGCGACGACGTGCTGGCCAAGGGCCTGCCTTGGCTGGTGGCCGAATCGGCCGGGCGGGTCGTCGGCTACGCCTATGCGAACCTCTTCCGGCCGCGGCGCGCGTACCGCTTCTGCGTCGAAGACTCGATCTACCTGCACCCCGACGCCGCCGGACGAGGTGTCGGTCGCGCGCTGCTGGCCGAGCTGGTCGCGCGCTGTACCGCCGCCGGTGCGCGGCAGATGCTGGCCGTGATCGGCGACAGCGCCAACGCCGCGTCGATCGGCGTGCACCGCGCGTGCGGCTTCGCACACTGCGGCCGCTTCGAGGCCGCGGGCTGGAAGTTCGACCGCTGGATCGACGTCGTGCTGATGCAGCGCGCGCTCGGCGAAGGCGCCAGCACCCCGCCTCTGGAGCGCGCATGAGTGCGCCGACCCACCACCGCTCGAAGACGCTGGCCACGTGGATCGCCGTCGTCGGCGGCGCGCTCGGCCTGCACCGCTTCTATCTGCACGGCTTTCGCGACGTCGTCGGCTGGCTGCACCCGCTGCCGACCCTGCTCGGGCTGTGGGGCGTGCTGCGCGTGCAGACCTACGGCCAGGACGACCGCCTCGCGTGGGTGCTGCTGCCGCTGCTCGGCGTGATGCTCACGGTGGCCATGCTCAGTGCCATCGTCTACGGCCTGACTCCCGACGAGAAGTGGGCCGCGCGCTTCCACCCGGGCGAGCCGGTGCAGCCCACCGGGTGGGGGCCGGTGCTCGGCGTCGTCGTCGCGCTGATGCTCGGCGCCGCCGCGCTGATGAGCACGATCGCCTACAGCGGCCAGCGCTACTTCGAGTGGCAGATCGAGCGGTCGCGCGCCGACAGCCGCTGAACCAGCGCCTCGAGCGCGTCGTCGTCGCACGTGTAGTCGGTGTGCTCGGCGTCGACGACGAGCACCGGCAGCTGCGGGTGGCGTGCGAAGTGCTCGACGTAGGCCTGCTGGATCTGCTCGACGTAGTCGGCCGTGATGCCCTGCTCCATCGCGATGCCGCGACGCGCGATGCGCGCCAGCAGCGTCGGCGTCGACGCCTGCAGCCACACGACGACGTCGGGCGGCGGCAGCGCCGGCGCCAGTGCGCGGGCCACCTGCACGTACAGGCGGTGGTCGCCGTCGTTGAGCGTCAGGCGCGCGAACAGTGCGTCCTTGTCGAACATGAAGTCGCTGACCACGCGCGGCGCGAACATGCCCGGCTGCGCCAGCTCGCGCGCCTGCTCGACGCGCTGGAACAGGAACGCCAGCTGCGCCTGCAGCGCATAGCGCGCGCCCTCGGCGTAGAAGCGCTCGAGGAACGGGTTGTCCTGCGGCCGCTCGAGCAGCACGTGCGCACCGAGCCGCTGCGCGAGCCGGCGCGCCAGCGTCGTCTTCCCGGCGCCGATCGGCCCTTCGATCGCGATGTGGCGCAGCGCTGTGCTCACCGGATCGCCCGCCGCGCGCCGGCGGGTCGCCTCTGCGCCAGCCGCAGGTGCTGCCGGTGCCGCGGCCGCGCGGGCGCACTCACTGGACTCATGCCGGCAGCGGCTCGATCGCCTGGTCAGCCACCGCCGTGAGCAGCGCGCGCGCGGCGCCGCGGCCGGGGACGACGGCGTCGGGCCACACGTCGAGCAGCGGCACGAGCACGAACGCGCGCGCGTGCATGCGCGGGTGCGGCACCTGCAGCCCGGGCACGTCGATCACGGCGTCGCCGTAGAGCAGCAGGTCCAGATCGAGGCGGCGCGGTGCGTTGCGGTACGGCCGCTCGCGGCCGTGCGCGTCTTCGATCGCGTGCAGCCGCGCCAGCAGCTCGGGCGCCGGCAGCGTCGTCTCGAGCAGCGCCACCGCGTTGACGAAGTCGGGACCCGCGGCATCGACGGGTGCGCTGCGGTACAGCGGCGACAGCTCGCAGCGCTGCACGCCGGCCAGCCGCGCGAGCGCCGCCGCGGCGGCGCACACCGCCGCGCGCGCATCGCCCAGGTTCGCCCCGAGCCCGACGGCCGCGCGCACCGCCGCCGTCATGCCGATGCGTCGCCGGCAGCCGGCTCGGACGGCGCGCCACCACCGCCCGGCTTGCGCCGGCGGCGCCGACGCCGCTTGGCCGCAGGGGCTGCCGTGTCGCCGCCGGCCGCCGGCTCGCCCGCGGCCTCGGCTGCCGGCGCTCCGGCCGTGCCCGTCGCGGTGGCCGGGCGCTGGCGCACGACGCGCCGGTGCGCCTCGCGCACCGCCGCCACGAGCGCCTCGCGCTCCTCGGGCGTGCCCAGCGCGTAGTCCTCCCACCACTCGGCCAGCTCGGCGTCGACCTCGCCGACGTCGGCGCGCAGGCGCAGGAAGTCGTAGCCGGCGCGAAAGCGCGGCTGCTCGACGAGCGACGCCGGCGTGTTGCCGATGCGCCGCTCGAAGCGCGGCTGCATCAGCCAGATCTCGCGCATGTCGGCGGCGAGCTTGCCGCGCCCCGAGACGTCGCCGATGCGCGCGTCGAACACGGCGTCGATGGCCTGCTGCAGCGCCGGCACCGGGTGCTCGCCCTCGGCGCGACGCTGCGCCCAGCGCGCCTGCACGTCGTGCCACAGCAGGCACGCGAGCAGGAAGCTCGGCGCCACGGCGCGGCCCTCGGCGACGCGCCGGTCGGTGTCTTCGAGCGCCAGACGGATGAAGGCCTGCCGGCGCTCGTGCGCCGTGTCGAGCAGCGCCGCGTCGAGGATCGGGAACACGCCGGGCACGAGGCCGAAGCGGCGCAGCGCCTCGACACTCCTGAGCGCATGCCCGGTCTGCAGCAGCTTGAACATCTCGTCGAACAGCCGCGACGCCGGCACGGCGGCCAGCAGCGGCACGACCTGCGGGATCGGCGCGCGCGTGCGCTCCTCGACCTCGAAGCCGAGCTTGGCCGCGAAGCGCACGACGCGCACGACGCGCACCGGGTCCTCGCGGTAGCGCTGCATCGGCTCGCCGATCATGCGCAGCACGCGTGCGCGCAAGTCGGCGAGGCCGCCGTGGTAGTCGACGACGATCTGCGTCGTCGGGTCGTAGTACATCGCGTTGATCGTGAAGTCGCGCCGCGCGGCGTCCTCGATCTGCGGGCCCCAGACGTTGTCGCGCAGCACGCGACCGCTCGCATCGACGGCGTGCCGCTTGTCGGCCAGCGCGGCCTTCGACGTCTTCTCGTTGCCATCGACCGCCTCGGCGCTCGACGGATCGAGGTAGGCGCGGAACGTCGAGACCTCAATCACCTCGTGGTCGCGGCCGCGGCCGAAGATCACGTGCACGATGCGAAAGCGCCGCCCGATGATGAACGCGCGGCGGAACAGCGCCTTGACCTGTTCGGGCGTCGCGTCGGTGGCGACGTCGAAGTCCTTCGGACGCAGGCCCAGCAGCAGGTCGCGCACCGCGCCGCCGACGATGTAGGCCTCGTGCCCGGCGTCCTGCAGCGTGCGCACGACCTTGAGCGCGCGCTCGTCGACCAGGCGCGGGTCGATGCCGTGCTCGGCCGCCGGCACTTCGACACGCCGGCCCAGCGGGATCACCGGCGGTGCGGGCGGCGGGGACGCCGGTGCCTCGTCGCGCTTGCCGAGCAGCTTGCCAATGAGTTTCTTGATCATTCGAACAGGTGCAGCGTGCGCCATCCGCGCTCTTGCGCGATCGCGGCCAGCGCCGGCGTGGGGTTCGTGGCCACCGGGTCGCTGGCGCGCTCGAGCAGCGGCAGGTCGTTGGTGGAGTCGCTGTAGAAGCTCACGCGCTCGAAGTCGGCCCAGCGGTGACCGAGCGAAGCGAGCCAGTCGTCGACGCGGCGCACCTTGCCCTCGCGGAACGACGGCACGCCGCGCACGCGGCCGGTGACGCGGCCGTCGCCGTCGCGCTCGAGCTGCACGGCGATCAGGTGCTCGACACCGAACGCCGCGGCGATCGGCGCGGTGACGAACTCGTTGGTCGCGGTCACGATGGCCACCAGCTCGCCGGCGTCGCGGTGGCGGCGCACGAGGTCGTGCGCGCGCGGGTGCAGCTGCGGCGCGATCACCTCGCGCATGAAGCGCTCGCGCGCGGCCAGCGCCTCGGCCTCGGGGCACGTGCGCCAGGCCGACGTCGCGAAGTCGACGTAGGCATCGAGGTCGAGCCGGCCGGCCTGGTAGTCGGCGTAGAAGGCGTCGTTGCGCGCGCGCCATTGCGCACCGTCGGCCCAGCCGATCGCGACCATGAACTCGCCGAAGGCGTGGTCGGAGTCGGTCGGCAGCAGCGTGCCGTCGAGGTCGAACAGCGCGAGCCTCATCGCGCGTCCACCTCGGCGCCACCGTCGGCCAGCGCGCGCTTGAGCAGCGGCAGCGTGACGCGCGCGCGCTTGTCGACCCACGCCTGGTCGTCGAGACGGTCGAGCAGGCGCGTCAGGTGCTTCATGTCGCGGGCGAAACGGCTGAGCAGGTAGTCGATGACGTCGTCGCCGAGCGTGATGCCGCGTGCGTCGGCGCGCGCGCGCAGCGCGGCGCGCACCTCGGCATCGGAAAGCGGCTGCAAGGCGAACACGAAGCCGCCGCCCAGGCGCGTGCGCAGGTCGTCGCGCAGCGGCAGGTCCACCGGCGGCATCCGCCCGGCGGCGGCCAGCGGCCAGCCCCCGCTGGCCGCCTCGACGAACAGCGCGAACGCGGCGTGCTGGCGCGCGGCGTCGAGCGCGTGGACGTCGTCGACGACGACGAGTGCGACCCCGCCGTCGACCGTCCACGGCAGCGGCGCCGCGGCGTCGAACCACGCTACCACGCCGCGCGCGGCGCGTGCCGCGGCCAGCGCACGCAGCAGGTGCGTCTTGCCGCTGCCCGACGACCCCCACAGGTACAGCGACGGCACCGGCGCCGACGCGCCCGCCAGCGCGCGCAGGTGCGCGAGCGCGGCGGCATTCGCACCGGGCACAAAGTCGTCGAACCGCGCCTCGGCGGCGGCGGCGATCGGCAGCGGGATCTGCTTCATCGCGCGACCCTCACCCGGTGTACAGGCGGCTCGCCACATACATGCCGCGCAGCCGCCGCAGCGCGACGAGCGTGACCGCGCTCAGCGGCAGCGCGACCAGCACGCCGACGAAGCCGAACAGGTGACCGAACGCGAGCAGCGCGAAGATCACCGCCAGCGGGTTCAGCCCGATGCGCTCGCCGACCAGGTACGGCGTGAGCAGGAAGCTCTCGATCAGCTGGCCCAGCCCGTAGACCACCGCCACCGCGACGACGGCGTGCCAGCCGGCGAACTGCAGCAGCCCGCTGAGCAGCGCCAGCAGCAGCCCGAGTCCGAAACCCAGGTACGGGATGAACACCGCGAGCCCCGTGAACACGCCCACCGGCAGCGCGAGGTCGAAGCCGAACAGCGCGAGCCCCGCCGAGTAGTAGACGGCCAGGATCAGCATCACCAGCAGCTGGCCGCGCAGGTACTGGCCGAGCAGCGCGTCGCAATCGGCGACGAAGTCGATCGCCTGCGGCCGCAGCCGCGGCGGGATCAGCTGGCGCACGCGCTCGACGAGTTGCGGCCAGTCCATCAGCAGGAAGAACAGCACGACCGGGATCAGCACCGCGTTGCCGACCAGCGTGAGCAAGAAGCTGCCGCCGATGCGCGCCGACTCGAGCAGCGTGGCGGCCCAGTCCTCGACCTGCCCGCCGAACAGGCGCGTCGCGAGGTCCTTCACGCTGGCCGTGTCGAGGCGGAACTCGACGCCGTACTGGGCGAGCCACGGCGTCACGTGCTCGTTGAAGCGCGCGGCCAGCTGCGGGATCTGCTCGCGCAGCAGCGGCACCTCCTTGGCGATCACGGGCACCAGCAGCAGCAGCAGCGCGAGCACCGCGACGACGGCCAGCGTCTCGACGAGCAGCACCGCCAGCACGCGCGGCCAGCGCCGTGCGGCCAGCGCCTCGACGAGCGGCTGCAGCGCGTAGGCGAGCACCGCGGCGACGATGAACGGCGTCAGCACCGGTGCCAGCAGCCACAGCAGCGCGGCCGCGACGGCGGCCAGCGCACTCCAGCTGAGGGTTTGGCGACGGGACGGGCTCGGGGTCATCGGCGGCGACGGTGGCGTCGCGGAAGTGGCATGCGGCAGGCGGCGCGCCGGTCTGCGCGCGCACGCAGAGCGCGTGCGTCCAAATTGTAGGCGGCGGGGCGCGATGCCCTGTGTGCGCCATCGCGCCGCCGCGACCGGCGCTGCCGTCGGCAGTGCGACCCTCAGTGCAGCCGCGGCTGGCCCTGGCGGCGCAGTTCGAGCAGGCGCGCGCGCAACGCGCGCGCGTCGTCGGCGCGCGGGCAGCGCGCGAGGTAGACCTCGAGGTCGTCGGCCGCCTCGGCGTAGCGGCCGATCTCGGCCAGCGTCAGCGCGCGGTCGCGCCGCTCCTCCCACGCCTGCGGCAGCAGCACGACGAGGCGCTGCTGCACCGCGAGCAGCCGCGGCCAGTCCTCGGCGGCGCGGTGGATCTCTTTCAGGTTGCGCAGCATGCGCGCGACGACGTCGCGCGGCGGCGCGGCCTGCAGGAACAGGCCCAGCGGCACGTCGTCGTCGCCCACCAGCCCGTGCTGGCGGCGGTACGGCATCAGGCGCTCGTCGAGCTCCTCGCGCGACAGCGAGCGGCCGTTGAACGGGTCGATGACGACTTCGCCACGCGGCATGCGCAGCTTGACGAGGAAGTGCCCGGGAAACGACACGCCGCGCGCCACCAGCCCGACCTGCGTCGCGATCTCGATGTACAGCACCGCCAGCGAGATCGGGATGCCGCGCCGGCGCGCGAGCACGTCGTTGAGGTAGCTGTTGCGCGGGTCGTAGTAGTCGTTGACGTTGCCGGCGAAGCCCAGCTCCTGGAAGAAGAAGCGGTTGAGCACGCGCAGCTTCTGCAGCGCCGACGCATCGGCGGGCAGGCGCCGGCGCACGCGCTCGGCCAGCGCGTCGACTTCCGCCATCACGGCCAGCGGATCGAGCTGCGGGTACTCGTCCTGCGCGATCGAGACCGCGGCCTCGAACAGGGCGAAGTCCGCGTCGTCGGCCACGAGGCTGGCGAAGTAGCCCAGCGGTGTGGGCGCCTCGAAGCGGATCGGCTCGCTCATTGCGCGCAGTCTATGCGGGAGTGGCGGGTGCCGTCAGCCGCGACGCAGGAAGGCCCGCAGGCGCAGCCCGGTGGCCATCAGCGTTGCGAAGTACAAGGCCGCGACGCCGCCGATCACGAGCGCGAGCGTCCCGGCGCGCTGCCACGGCTGCGCGCGCAGCGCGATCCAGTCGATGACGTGCGCGGCCCAGGCCAGCGCCGCGGCGAGCAGCGCCGTGGCCACCGCCACGCGCAGCGCGAACACGCCCCACCCCGGCGCCGGCCGGTACAGCCCGCGCCGCCGCAGGCCGACGAAGAGCCACGTCGCGTTGACGAGCGCCCCCAGTCCGATCGACAGCGCCAGCCCGGCGTGGCCGAACAACGGCACGAACACGGCGTTCATCGCCTGCGTCGCGACGAGCACGACGACGGCGATCTTGACCGGCGTGCCGATGTCCTGCCGCGCATAGAAGCCCGGCGCGAGCACCTTGACGGCGATCAGCCCCAGCAGACCGACGCCATAGCCGCGCAGCGCCCACACCGTCTGCTCGACGTCGCGCGGCGTGAACTGGCCGTAGTGGTACAGCACGGCGATCAGCGCCTGCGGGAACACGAGCAGCGCCGCCGCGCTCGGCAGCGCGAGGAGCAGCACCAGGCGCAGGCCCCAGTCGAGCAGGTCGGAGTAGCCGGCCATGTCGTCGCGCGCCTGCACCGCCGACAGCTGCGGCAGCAGCACGACGCCGAGCGCGACGCCGAGCAGCGCGGTCGGGAACTCCATCAGCCGGTCGGCGTAGGTCAGCCACGACACCGCGCCGACGCCCACGTGCGACGCGATCTGCGTGTTGATCAGCAGCGACAGCTGCGCCACCGACACGCCGAGCACGGCCGGCGCCATCTGGCGCAGCACGCGCCGCACGCCCGGGTGATGCCAGGCCGCACGCAGACGCGCGAACGTCAGGCCGAAGCGCGGCACGACGCCGATGCGCCTGAGCGCCGGCCACTGCACCGCCAGCTGCAGCACGCCGCCGGCCATCACGCCGACCGCCAGCGCATGGACCGGCACCAGCCCCCACGCCGCGAAGCGCGGCGCCAGCCCCCAGGCGGCGGCGATGACCGCGAGGTTCAGCAGCACCGGCGTGGCCGCCGGCACCGCGAAGCGCTTCCACGTGTTGAGGATCCCCGCCGACAGCGCGACGAGCGACATGCACGCGATGTACGGGAACATGATGCGCGTCATCACGACGGCGTCGTCGAAGCGCGCCAGCCCGGCGGCCATCAGCCACACGAACACCGGCGCGCCGACGACCCCCAGCACCGACGTCGCGAGCAGCGCCCACAGCAGCACGGTGCCCACCGCGTCGACGAGCGCGTGCGTGGCCGCGTCGCCGTCGCGCTCGCGCGCCGCGGCCAGGATCGGCACGAAGGCCTGCGAGAACGCGCCTTCGGCGAACAGGCGTCGCAGCAGGTTGGGAATGCGAAACGCGACGTTGAACGCGTCGGTGCCTGCGCTGGCGCCGAACGTGGCCGCGATCAACTGCTCGCGCACCAGCCCGGTGATGCGCGACGCGAGCGTGAGCAGCGAGACGGTGGAGGCGGCCTTGAGCAGGTTCATCGCGATGCACCGCGCGGGCACGGGCGGTCGGCGCGATCGCGGGCAGGCGGCGGCAAGGCGGCAGATCGTGGCGGGCGGCGGCGGATTATAGGAAGCGCCAACGGCGCCGCTGGCGTGCCCCGCGGCGCCCGCTCGGCGTCGTGCTAGAATGCGCGGCTTTCCACCATCGACCCCGCTGCAGCATGGCCACCTCCTCCCGCGCCAAGAAGAAGACGGTACGCATCGCCTCGGGGCGCAAGCGTGCCCGCCAGGACGTCAAGCTCAACGCCGCGAACACGGCGCTGCGCTCGCGCTTTCGCACCGTGATCAAGAACGTGCAGAAGGCGGTCGCCGCCGGCGACAAGGCCAAGGCCACCGAGCTGTTCCAGACGGCGCAGAGCGTGATCGACAAGATCGCCGACAAGGGCATCTTCCACAAGAACAAGGCGGCGCGTCACAAGAGCCGCCTGGCGGCCAAGGTCAAGGCGCTGGCGACCGCCGCCTGATCCGCTCGACGACCGGTGGAAACGACGAAGGGCCTGCGCTGCAGGCCCTTCGCCTTTTCGGCGCCCGACGGCGCCGCCTACGCCGCCACGTCGGGCGGCAGCGGGCCCTCGACGGTCTGCAGTTCGTTGTCGCGCGCGAAGTTGACGACGAAGTCCCACGCCATCGGCTCGACGTCGCGCAGCGCCTCGCTGACGATCACGCACTTCACGCCATCGATCACGCGCGGGATGCACAGCGGCGAATAGCCGATGTGCGCGCCGACGCCGGTGCGCGCGCCGCCCGGGCGGTACGGGGACATCACGCCGCACAGCCGCTCGGCCCAGTCGCTCGGACGGAACGCGCGTCCGCTGCGCGTGATGCCGCGGATGATGAGCTGACGGGGTCGGGATGGCGGGGATGACATCGACGGGGTGATCGGGCCGCACGCGCTCGCGCGGCGAACGCGATTGTGCCCGCGAAGTGCTGCGTCGCAGCATGCCGCCGGCGCAACAGCGCTCGCCTAGAATGCGCACAGGTCGGCACGCGAGGCGGCTTTCGTCGACGCGTCCGGCCCTTGTCTTTTCTGGAGAGCGCCGATGAACGCCCCCGAGTCCGTCGCGGCCCCGGCCGCGGTCTCGCCGCTGATGAACACCTACGGCCGGCTGCCGATCGCGCTCACGCACGGCCGCGGCTGTCGCGTGTGGGACACGGACGGCCGCGAGTACCTCGACGCGCTCGGCGGCATCGCCGTCAACACGCTCGGCCACGCGCACCCGAAGCTCGTGCCGGCGCTGCAGGACCAGATCGGCAAGCTGATCCATACGTCGAACTACTACCGCATCCCGCTGCAGGAGCAGCTCGCGGCGAAGCTCGTGCAGCTGTCGGGGCTGACCAACGTCTTCTTCTGCAACAGCGGGCTCGAGGCCAACGAGGCGGCTCTGAAGATCGCGCGCAAGTTCGGCCACGACAAGGGCATCGAGCGGCCCGAGATCGTCGTCTACGAGAAAGCGTTCCACGGCCGCTCGCTCGCGACGCTGTCGGCCACCGGCAACCCGAAGGTGCAGGCCGGCTTCGGCCCGCTCGTCGAGGGCTTCGTGCGCGTGCCGCTGAACGACTTCGCCGCGATCGAGCAGGTCGCGCGCACGCGGCCGAACGTGGTGGCCGTGTTCCTCGAGACGATCCAGGGCGAAGGCGGCATCAACCCGGCGCGCGCCGACTACCTGCAGCAGTTGCGCGCCGTGTGCGACCGGCACGACTGGCTGCTGATGCTCGACGAGGTGCAGTGCGGGATCGGGCGCACCGGCCGGTGGTTCGCGCACCAGTGGGCCGGCATCCGCCCCGACGTGATGCCGCTGGCCAAGGGGCTGGGCTCGGGCGTGCCGGTGGGCGCCGTCGTCTGCGGCCCGCGCGCCGCCCACGTGCTGCAGCCGGGCAACCACGGCACGACGTTCGGCGGCAACCCGCTCGCGATGCGCGCCGGCGTCGAGACGCTGCGCATCATGGAAGAGGACGGCCTGCTGGAGAACGCCGCGCGCGTCGGTGCCGCGCTGAAGGCCGCGCTCGAGCGCGAGCTCGGCGCGCAGCCTGGCGTCGTCGAGATCCGCGGCCAGGGGCTGATGATCGGCGTCGAGCTCGACCGCCCGTGCGGCGCGCTGCTGCAGCAGGCGATGGAGGCCGGCCTGCTGATCAGCGTGACCGCCGAGCGCGTGATCCGCCTCGTGCCGCCGCTCGTCATGACCGAGGCCGAAGCGGCGCAGGTCGTCGCGATCCTCGCGCCGCTGGTGCGCACCTTCCTCTCGTCCACCGCCGCATGAAGCCCGGGCCGAGCCTGATGAAGCACTACCTGCAGTTCAAGGACTTCCGCGCCGAGGAGTACGCGTACCTGTTCGAGCGCGCGCGCATCATCAAGCAGCGCTTCAAGAACTACGAGAAGTACCACCCGCTCGCGGACCGCACGCTGGCGATGATCTTCGAGAAGGCGAGCACGCGCACGCGCGTGAGCTTCGAGGCCGGCATGTACCAGATGGGCGGCTCGGTCGTGCACCTGACCACCGGCGACAGCCAGCTCGGCCGCGCCGAGCCGATCGAGGACACCGCACGCGTGATCAGCCGCATGGTCGACCTCGTGATGATCCGCACCTACGAGCAGGCCAAGCTCGAGCGCTTCGCGGCGCACTCGCGCGTGCCGGTCATCAACGGGCTGACGAACGAGTTCCACCCGTGCCAGATCCTGGCCGACGTGTTCACGTTCATCGAGCACCGCGGCGACATCCGCGGCAAGGTCGTCGCGTGGGTCGGCGACGGCAACAACATGGCCAACACCTGGCTGCAGGCCGCCGAGATCCTCGGCTTCACGGTGCACGTGAGCACGCCCAGCGGCTACGAGGTCGACCCGCAGGTGGCCGGCATCCGCGACACGTCGTGCTTCCGGGTGTTCAAGGACCCGATGGACGCCTGCCGCGGCGCGCACCTGGTGACGACCGACGTATGGACCAGCATGGGCTTCGAGGCCGAGAGCGAGACACGCCGCAAGGCTTTCGCCGACTGGTGCGTCGACGCCGAGATGATGGCCGTCGCGCGGCCCGACGCGCTTTTCATGCACTGCCTGCCGGCGCACCGCGGCGAGGAAGTCGCCGCCGACGTGATCGACGGCCCGCAGTCGGTCGTCTGGGACGAGGCCGAAAACCGCATGCACGTGCAGAAGGTGCTGATGGAGTACCTGCTGCTCGGCCGCATCGGCTGACAGCGCATTCGCTGATCCTGCGCAAGCGCGCGTGTGGACGGTGCCGCGACGTTCGGTTAGCCTGTGGGCCTGCCTGACCTCGCCTCGACGATGAAGCTGGGCTGCACCCTGATGGCCATGGCCTTCGCGCTCGCCGCGGGTACGAGCCTCGCGCAACCCGCAGCGGCACCCTCGCGCGGCCAGGCGCTGTACGAGTTGCACTGCATCGGCTGCCACACGACGCAGATGCACTGGCGCGCGAACCGCCGCGCCACCGACTGGGCGAGCCTGCGTGCGCAGGTGCGTCTGTGGCAGGGCAACAACCAGCTCAACTGGAGCGACGACGACATCGACGAAGTCGCGCGCTTCCTCAACGAGCGTTTCTACCGCTTCAAGCGGCCCGAGCGTCCCGTCGCGGTGCTGCCACCCGCCCCCGCGACGCGCTGACGGCGGCCGCCAAGGGACGCCGTGCAGCAGCGGTCTCGGCGCGACCAGCGGGGGTTCACGCGGGCGTGCCGCCGCCGGGACTCGCCAGCGGCGGCGCTGCCGTCACAATAGGGCTCGGCGGCATCCGGTCGTCGATCCCTTCACCGACCACGAGGAACACCCGCTGCATGGCCAAGCCCAACTATTCATTCGAGAAGCGGCAACGCGAACTGGCCAAGAAGAAGAAGAAGGAAGAAAAGGAAGCCGAGAAGCGCGCACGCAAGGCCGCGGGCGCGGCGGGCGGTACGCTGCCCGGCGACGCCACCGACGACGACGGCGACGAACGCGCCGACACCCCTGACGCCGGCGAGACCGACGCCGACCGCAGCGAAGGCGGCGACATCGAGCGCCCGGCCTGAGCCGGTGGCGCGCCGGTTCAGCCGAACCGGCCGTGCAGCCACCAGCCGCCCTCGCCGTCCGTCGCGCCGGCCAGCGGCAGGCGCGCGCGATAGATCCACACCAGCACGCCGTCGCCCGCCTGCGCGACGAAGTAGTCGCGCGCGGCCAGCGCGCCGTCCCACCAGCCGGCCTCGATGCGCTCGGGGCCGGCGAGCAGTTGCAGCGGCACGCCGTCGAGCCAGGGCCGTCCGCCGCGCTCGGGCAGCGGCACCGGCTCGGCGCACAGCCACGCCGGGCGCGACAGCGGCCGCGCCGCCGGTGCGGCGGACGGCGCCGGCAGCGGTCGGCCCTCGGCGACGCCGGTGGCAGCGCGCGCTCGGGTCGCCCTTTCGGGTCGGTGGTCGGCCACCGCGTCGAGGCGCTGCACCTGCGCGTCGCCCAGCCTGGCGCGCAGCCGCTCGAGCAGCCGCGTCAGGCCCTCGGCCTCGCCGGCACGGGTCGGGAACAGCTCGCCGCTGGGTGGCGCGCCGTGCACGAGGTGGCGGCATTGCAGCCGCAGCTCGAGCGTCGGCGCCGCCAGCGTCGTGCGCCCCAGGTGCTCGCGCAGCAGCGCACCCAGATGGGCCGCATCGGCGCTCGGCGCGGCCAGCGCGATCTCGAGCGCGGTGTGCGGCGGCTGGCCGCCGTCGCGGTGGCGCGGCTCGTGACGCATCTGCAGCACGAAGCCGGCCACGCGCGCATGCCGGGCCTGCGCCCACGCGACCAGGCGCGCGAGCAGCACGCCGGCGGCGTGCAGCACCTGCTCGGCGGTGTCGGCGCGCGCGGCCAGTTCGAGCCGGGCGTCGAACTCGGGCGGCAGCGTGACCCACTCGCGCGGGTCGGGGCGGCGGCCGTAGGCGCGGTCGAGTTCGTCGAGCAGCGCGTCGCCGAAGCGCCGCGCCAGGCCTGCGCGCGGCAGCACGCGCAGGTCGGCCAGCGTGGCCAGACCCATGCCCTGCAGCGCCTCTCGGTGCTCGCGCGCGGCGCCGAGCAGCGCCGCCGGCACCGCGTCGAGCCGCGCTGCCAGCGCGCCGAGGTCGCCGCTGTGCGGTCCCTGCGCGAGGTCGTCGCGCCAGCGTGCCAGCAGGGCCGCGCCGTGCGCCGTCGGTGCCGCGGCGACCTGCACGCGGTGGCCCAGCGGCGCCAGCGCGTCGCGCAGGCGCTGCAGCAGGCGCGGCAGACCGCCGAACAGGCGCAGGCTGGCGTGCACCTCGAGCAGCACGACGGCGTCACCGGCGTCGAGCGTGACCGCGGGCGTGAACGCCAGCGCCGCGTGCGCCACCGCGGCGAGGGCCTGCGCATCGCGCGCCGGCGAGGCCTGACCGAACCGCAGCCCGGGCGCCAGCGCGAGCGCGGTCGCGCGCTTCAGCCCGGCGCGAATGCCGCAGGCACACGCCGCGGCATTGGCCGCCGCGACGCGCGGCCCGTCGAGCAGCGCCACCGGCTGCGCGCGCAAGGCGTCGGGCAGACCCGCCTCGAACGCCTCCAGCGACAGACGCGGCAGATGCACGGCCAGCCACAGCATCGCGGCGCCCTCACGGCCATCGCACTCAGGCCAGCACGCCGGCGGGGCCGGCCGCCGCGGCAGCCGCGGCAGCCGCGACCGGCGCTGCCTGCCGCGGCTGCACCGCCCGCGCGCGCGCAGCGGGCGACAGCACCGGCGCCAGCACGAGCGACAGCGGCTGCGCCCGCGGCGGGCCGCGGCGTTTGAGCACGCGCACCGCGAGCCGGTCGGCACCGGCGGCGGCGAGTGCAAGCCGCAACGGTGCCGGGCTCGGCTGCAGGCGCGCCTCGAGGTCGCGCAGCACGAAGACCGGCCCGTCGTGCGCCTGCGCCGCCAGCTGCAAGCGGCGCAACACGTCGACACGCAGCCTGGACGGCAACCAGGCGACCACCGCCCCCACCTGCGCGCTGCGCAGCGTCTGCTCGAGCGCCCACAGCACGTCGGCCGCCGGCAGCAGCGCACGCGCGCGGCCGCGCAGGCCGTCGCGGCCGTGCACCAGCAGCAGCCGCGCGGTGTCGATGCCCAGCGCCTGCAGCGTGGCCGCACACGGCTGCGCCGGCGGGTCGAACCACACCATGCTGCGCCCGGCGCCGCTCACCGCCGCCAGCGCCGGCGCGAGCAGGCGCAACTCGCCGAGACCGGCGTGCGGCAACAGCAACTCGGTCAGCGCCCCCGCCGGCCAGCCGCCGCCCGGCAGCTCGGCGTCGAGCGCGGCAAAGCCGGTGGGCCGTGCGCCGCCGGGGTGGCGGCCGAGCTGGTGCGCGTGCCACAGCGCCGGATGCAGCGCTTCGGGGTCGACCGCCGCCGTGCCATGCCGCGGCGCCAGCGCCGGCGCGGTGGGACGGGGTGAGGTGGCAGACGCGTGAGACATCGGAGAACTGTATATTTATACAGTCCCCTGAACAAGCCGGCAGCGCCGGCGGACCCGCCCCGTCCGTGCGAACGGGCTGCGCCACCCTTGCGCAGCCCACTGCGGCCACGCCCGCTCAGCGGCTGCGCGCCGCCGCGACACTCAGGCGAGCGCGCGCCGCAACACGGCGGCACAGAGCGCCACCGCCGTGTTCGCCTCGTCGATCACCCGCCCCATCGTGATGAAGCCGTGGATCTGGCGCTCGAAGCACACGTACTCGGCCTTCGTGCCCGCCCCCGACAGCGCATCGGCGTACTGCCGGCCCTCGTCGCGCAGCGGGTCGAAGCCGGCGGTGATGACGAGCGCCGGCGGCAGCCGGCCGTGGTCGCCGGCCAGCAGCGGCGACGCGCGCCAGTCGCTCCACTGGGCCGGGTCGGCGATGTAGTGGCCACGGTAGTACGCGATGCTGTCGGCCGTCAACACGTAACCCTGCGCGTTCGTCGTGTGCGACGGCGCGACGGCGCGCATGTCGGTGGCCGGATAGATCAGCAGCTGGAACGCCGGCAGCGCGTCGCCGGCGTCGCGCAGCGCCAGGCACACGACGGCGGCCAGGTTGCCGCCGGCGCTGTCACCGCCGACCGCGAGCCGGCGTGCGTCGACGCGCAGTGCCGCCGCGTTCGCCCTCACCCAGCGCGTGGCTGCGACGCAGTCGTCGACCGCGGCCGGAAAGGGGTGCTCCGGCCCCAGGCGGTAGTCGACCGAGACGACGGCGCAGCCGCTGCCGTTGGCGAGGTCGCGGCACAGCACGTCGTGCGTGTCGAGGTCGCCGATCGTCCAGCCGCCGCCGTGGAAGTACACCAGCACCGGCAGCACGGCGTCGGGCGCCGTGCCGGCCGGGCGATAGACGCGCAGCGGGATCGCACCGTGCGGCCCGTCGGCCTGCAGGTCCTGTGTCGACGCGACCGGCGGCGGATCGGGCTGGGTGAAGAAGCGCCGCTCGCGGTAATAGCGGCGCGCGTCGGCCGGCGTGAGCGTGTGCACGGGCGGGATCGCGCGGGCGGTCAGCAGGTCGATCAGGGCGCGGGCTTGCGGGTCGAGCATGACGGGTCGCTGGCGGTGGCGAAGGGTGCGACACAGTGTAGGGCGGTGTCGCTTCGGCGATGATCGCGGGCGATGGATCCCCACGCCCCCTGCCCTTGCGGCAGTGCGCTGCCCTACGCGCGCTGCTGCGGCCGCTGGCATGCCGGCGCCGAGCACCTGCAGGCGCCCACCGCCGAGGCGCTGATGCGCTCGCGCTACAGCGCCTACGTGCTCGGCCTGCCGGACTACCTCGCCGCCACCTGGCACCCGAGCCGGCGTCCCGACCCGATCCCGCTGCCCGGGCGTTGTCCCGTTCGCTGTTGAACCGTGACCGGTGACGGCCCCTCGGTGAACATGCTACGCGGTCTTGAAGACGGCGCCGTCGTCGCTTGCCGGACGACGGGCATCCAGGGCCTTGAGGAGGGTGCGCATCTGGCCACAGCCGCGCAGCTTGCGCATTCGCGTGGCCGCGTCGCTGAGCGCGCTGGCCACCCAGCGCAGCACCATCTGGCCGTCGCCCCAGCGCTCGACGTTGCGGCAGTAGTGCGCCACCGAGCCGTTCAGGTTCTCGATGGGGTTGGTCGTGCGCAGCGTGCGCCACAGCGCCGCGGTGATGCCCAGTGCCTGCACGGTCAGCGTCTCCTCCAGGCCCTCGCGCAGGCTGGCGGCCGCACCCGGGTGCCTGGCCTGCAGCGCGGAGGCCAGACGGCCGAGCTGCTTGCGCGCCAGATCGGCGTGCGAGGCCGACCAGGCGTCCTTGAGGGCCCGCTTGACGCCGGCGTGCAGCTCCCTGGGCAGGTGCTCCAGCACGTTGCGCCGCTTGTGCTCCTGGCAGCGCTGCACGAGCGCGCTGGCGCCGAAGGTCTGGACGATGGCCCGGCGCAGCGCCTTGCCGCCGTCGATCACCCACAGCCGCATGCGCTGGGCATCCAGCCCGCGCTCGAGCAGATCCGACAGCAGCGCGG
>NZ_QOAZ01000036.1 GCF_003574675.1 Azohydromonas sediminis | reverse complement strand
CAAGATCGCACCGCAGTGGGTCGGTCTGGGCACAGGTGCGCCCGCAGCGGCCCTGGCGGCCGCGTAAGGGGTGCGGAAGATGAGAAATCGACCCGAATCAAGCGCTGCGAAGCGCGCACGAGCCCGTCGCAGCGACATCACCCGCGCAGCAGCGCCGCGTGACGTTCGTTCCTCTGGCCCTGACGCCAACCCGACGGGCGTCTGCGGCGATCAATTGCCTCTCAGCCTCTGAGGCCCGCCGCCCGAGGAGCCTGTCCATGACCGCCGCTTCGACACCCCCCGGCATCGCGCTCGTCACCGGCGCCAGCGCCGGCTTCGGCACCGCGATCGTGCGCCGGCTGCACGCCGACGGCTGGCGCGTCGTCGCCTGTGCGCGCCGCGCCGACCGGCTCGCGGCGCTCGCCGCCGAACTCGGCGAGCGCGTGCTCGCGTGGCCGCTCGACGTCACCGACCGTGCCGCGGTCGAGGCGCTGCCGACGGCGCTGCCGGCCGGGTTTGCTGCCGTCGACCTGCTCGTCAACAACGCCGGTCTCGCGCTCGGGCTCGAGCCGGCGCACCGCGCCAGCCTCGACGACTGGGAGACGATGGTCGCGACCAACGTCGCCGGCCTGATGCGCTGCACGCGCGCGCTGCTGCCGGGCATGGTCGAGCGCGGGCGCGGCCACGTGATCAACATCGGCTCAGTGGCCGGCGGCACGCCGTACCCGGGCGGCAACGTCTACGGCGCGACGAAGGCCTTCGTTCACCAGTTCACGCGCAACCTGAAGGCCGACCTGCTCGGCACGCCGGTGCGCGCGACCGTGATCGAGCCGGGGCTGGTCGGCGGCAGCGAGTTCTCGAACGTGCGCTTCAAGGGCGACGACGCGCGCGCCGCGTCGGTCTACGCCGGCACCGAGCCGCTCGTGCCCGACGACATCGCCGAGGCCGTGGCCTGGGTCGCGCAGCTGCCGCCGCACGTCAACATCAACGTCATCGAGATGATGCCGGCGTGCCAGGCGCACGGCCCGCTGGCGATCCACCGCAAGGGCTGACGCCGGCGGCTCACGCGGCCGGCGTCACCGGCGCGAGCGGGTCGAACTCGGCGGGGCGCTTGTCCTTCCACGCCGCGATCGCCGTCGTCATCTCGCCGAGGTCGAAGATCGCGCTTTGCAGCAGCGTCATCTGCGCGAGCGCGTCGGCGGTGCCGTGGTCGCGCGCGTAGTTCAGCGCGCGCTTGCTGCCGGCGATCGCCAGCGGGCTCTTCGCGGCGATCTCGGCGGCGAGCTGCTGCGCGTGCGCGTGCAGCGCGGCGGCATCCGGCAGCACGGCGTTGACGAGCCCGACCGCGAGCGCGCGCTCGGCGCCGAGCCGCTCGCCGGTATAGGCCATCTGGCGCGCGACGCCGTCGGGCACGATCTTCGGCAGCCGCTGCAGCGAGCCGACGTCGGCCGCCATGCCGATGTGGATCTCCTGCACCGTGAAGAACGCATCGGCGCTGCACACGCGGATGTCGCACGCCGCCGCGAGGTCGAGCCCGGCGCCGACGCAGCCGCCCTGCACCGCGCAGATCACCGGAAAGCGCGCCTCGTCGAGCACGTCGAAGCACGCCATCAGCCGGCGCAGCGCGTCCTGGAACGCCAGGCGCTTGCGTGCGTCGCCGGTGTCGAGCATCGCCAGGCCGCTGGCGAACACGTCGAGCGCCATGCCGGCGCAGAAGTGCTTGCCGGTCGAGCGGATCACGAGCACGCGCGTGCGGCCCTCGTCCGACAGGCGCTGCACGTCGTCGCGCAGTGCGCCGAAGAACGCCGGGGCGACCGTGTTCAGCCGCTCGGGGCGGTTGAGCTCGAGGGTTGCGATGCCGGTCGCGTCGTCGAGGGCGAGGGCGAAGAAGTCGTTGGCCATGGCGGTTCCTTTCGCGCGGCGTTCAGCATAGCGCGCGGTCTACACTGGTCGCCGTCGACGACCCGGAGTGACGCGATGAACGCCCGCGACCCGCTGCAGCCGATCGAGCCCGACGAAGCCGGCGCGCTCGGCGCGTTCGCCGAGCGCGCCTGGGACGAGCGCATCGTGGCGGCGCTGAAGGACTACATCGCGGTGCCGGCCAAGAGCCCGATGTTCGACCCCGGCTGGGTCGCGCACGGCCACCTCGAGCGCGTCGTGCGCGACGCCGCGGCGTGGGTCGAGTCGCGGCCGGTGGCCGGCCTCGTGGTCGAGGTCGTGCGCCTGCCCGGGCGCACGCCAGTGATCGTCTTCGAGGTGCCGGCCACGCGCGCCGGCAGCGGCGACACCGTGCTGCTGTACGGCCACCTCGACAAGCAGCCCGAGTTCGCCGGCTGGCGGCGCGACCTGGGGCCGTGGACGGCGAAGCTCGACGGCGACCTGCTCTACGGCCGCGGCGGCGCCGACGACGGCTACGCCGTCTACGCCGCCGTCAGCGCGATCGAGGCGCTCGATGCGCACGGCCTCGGGCGCCCGCGCTGCGTCGGCCTGATCGAGACGAGCGAGGAAAGCGGCTCGCCCGACCTGCCGGCGTACCTTGACGCGCTGCGCGAGCGGCTGGGCCGCGTCGGCCTCGTCGTGTGCCTCGACTCGGGCGCCGGCAACTACGACCAGCTGTGGCTGACGACGTCGCTGCGCGGCATGGTCAGCGGCGTGCTGAAGGTCCAGGTGCTCGCCGAGGGCGTGCACTCGGGCGACGCGAGCGGCGTCGTGCCGTCGAGTTTTCGCATCCTGCGCCAGCTGCTCGACCGGCTCGAGGACAGCCGCACCGGCACACTGCTGCCCGGCAGCTTCCACTGCGAGATCCCGGCGGCGCGCGTCGAGCAGGCGCGCGCCGCCGCGGCCGTGCTCGGCGCCGAGGTCTACCAGCGCTTCCCTTGGGCCTGCGGCGCCGACGGCGGCCCCGTGCTGCCGACGACGACCGACCCCGCGCAGGCGCTGCTCAACCGCACGTGGCGCCCGACGCTGAGCGTCACCGGTGCCGAAGGCTTGCCGGCGCTCGGCGATGCCGGCAACGTGCTGCGGCCTTACACCACGTTCAAGTTGAGCCTGCGGCTGCCGCCGCTCGTCGACGGCCACGAGGCGGCGATGACGCTGAAGTCGCTGCTCGAGGACAACGCGCCGTACAACGCCAAGGTCACGTTCGAGCCCGACGGCCGCGCCGGCCAGTACGGCGCCACCGGCTGGAACGCGCCCGACCTGGCGCCGTGGCTCGAATCGGCCCTCGACGCCGCGTCGCGCGCGCACTGGGGCGCACCGTTGGGCTATATCGGCCAGGGTGGCACGATCCCGCTGATGAATATGCTGCAGCGCGGTTTCCCGCGCGCGCAAATGATGGTGTGCGGTGTACTCGGGCCGAAGAGCAACGCGCACGGCCCGAACGAGTTCCTGCACGTGCCGTACGCGAAGCGGCTGACGGCCGCCGTCGCGCAGGTGATCGCCGCGTGCCCCTGAGACCGGCTCAGGCCGCCAGGCGCTGCCGCAGCCGCGCCGCGTAGTCGCGCAGCGCCGGGTCGGCGCAGGCGCACGCTTCGTCGAGGCAGCAGCGCGCGTAGTCGGGGTCGCCCTGCAGCCGCGCGACATCGATGCGCCGGCCCTGCAGGCCCATCAGCCACTTCAGTCCGACCCATTCGGACAGCGCCGGTCCCCGATCGTTCGGAGTCGGGTCGACAGGGCGTGAGGGTGGAAGCGAGGCGGACATCGATGTTGCAAAGCAGCAATCGCAGTGTGCTCCCGAAGCGGGCCGCGTGCCGGGAAATCCGACCGCGGTCTCGGAAATGGCGTTGCGTTCGTGAAACTTTGGCGCTTCGGGTCCGTTCAGCGCAGCGAGTAACCGGTGGCGACCATGCCCTCGCCGACCATCGGCTCGAGCAGCGCGAGCAGCGGCTCGAGCGGACGGTAGCGCGTGGCCACGCGCACCGCGTAGGCGAAGAAGCGCGGCAGGTCGGCCGCGTACGCCGGCTTGCCGTCGCGGTGCTTCAGGCGGCAGAAGATGCCCAGCACCTTCAGGTGGCGCTGCAGCCCCATCCACTCGAGCGCGCGCCAGCACTCGCCGAAGTCCTGGCCGATCGGGTGCTCGCCGAACAGCCCCGCGTCACGCGCCTGCTGCCACCAGCGCACCGCCCAGTCGATCTCGCGCTCCTCGTCCCACGAGAGAAAGGCGTCGCGCAGCAGCGACGCGATGTCGTACGTGACGGGGCCGCGCACCGCGTCCTGGAAGTCGAGGATGCCGGGGTTCGGCTGCGCGACCATCAGGTTGCGCGGCATCCAGTCGCGGTGCACCGCGACCACCGGCTGTGCCAGCGCGCTGGCCACCAGCAGCGCCGTCAGGCGCTCCCAGCTCGCGCGCTCGCGCTCGCCCCACGCGATGCCGTACTCGCGCTGCACGCACCACTCGGGAAACAGCGCGAGCTCGCGCTGCAGCAGCGCCGCGTCGTAAGGTGGCAGCGTGGTGGCGTCGACGTCGCGTTGCCAGCGCACCAGCGCGCCGATCGCGTCGCGCATCAGGCGGTCGGCGCCGGCGGCGTCGGCGGCGGCCAGCGCCTGCAGGTACGGCGTCTGGCCGAGGTCGGCGAGCAGCACGAAGCCGAGCGCTTCGTCGGCGGCCAGCACGCGCGGGCTGTGCAGCCCAGCGCGCTCGATCAGCGCCGCGACGTGCAGGAACGGGCGCACGTCTTCCTGCGGCGGCGGGGCATCCATCACGATCAGGCTGCCGCCGCCGTCGGTGTCGACGCGCAGATAGCGGCGAAAGCTCGCGTCGGCCGACGCCGGGCGCAGCGTGTCGAGCCGCAGGCCGTGGCGCGCCGCCAGCGGCGCGATCCAGGCGGCGAAGGCGTCTCGACGGGCCGGGGTGGCCCAAGTCACGCGGTCGGGCAGGGGCATGGTGTGGATGGGCGGCGGCTCGCGCCTCGCTGGTGGCCAGATCGGGTGCGGGCCTCGCAGATAATGAATTCTACGGATCGCCGCCGCGGGCACGGACCGGCTGCGTCCGGGGTCCGGGCAGCGATCCTGCACTCACCCGCACGCCCCGTCGCGTCCACACCGCGCCCTTGCCTTCCGTGCCACCGTTTCCGGTCCACCCGCTGTCGCCACCGTGCACGATGCGCCGCATCGCCAGCGCCGTGCTGGCGCTGACGGCGGCCGCGCTGGTGCCCGCCTACGCGCAGCCGGCCGGCGAGCCGGTCGAACTCGAGGCCGCGCGCATCGACGCGCGCACCGACGTCGACGCGGTGGCCAGCGGCGACGTGCGGCTGCGCCGTGGCCCGCTGACGATTCGCGCCGACCGCCTGAGCTACACCGTGGCCACCGACGTCGCGCGTGCGAGCGGCGCGGTCGAGATCCGTGCCAACGGCGACGTCTACCGCGGCCGCGAGCTTGAGCTGCAGCTCGAGCGCTACGAGGGTTACTTCCTCGAGCCCGACTACTTCATCTCGCGCGCGCAGGCCGGTGGCCGCGCCGAGCGCATCGACTTCATCGACCGCCAGCACGCACGCATCGTCGACGGCGACTACACGAGCTGCGCGCGCGACGGCACCGGCACGCCCGACTGGCTGCTGTCGGCGCGCCGTGTCGACCTCGACTTCGAGAACAACGAAGGACGCGCCGAGGGCGCCGTGCTGCGCTTTCTCGGCGTGCCGATCCTGGCCGCACCGGTGCTGACGTTTCCGCTGACCTCGGCGCGCAAGTCCGGGTGGCTGCCGCCGGACCTGAAGCTCGACAGCCGCAGTGGCCTGACGGTGGGCGTGCCGTACTACTGGAACATCGCGCCACCGTACGACGCCACGCTGGTGCCCACGGTCTACGCGAAGCGCGGCGCCGGGCTGGGCGGCGAGTTCCGCTACCTCGATGCGGCGTATCGTGGGATCGTGCGCGCGCACGTGCTGCCCGAGGACCGCGTGGCCGGGCGCACGCGCTCGGCGCTGGCGCTGCAGCACGAGGGCGTCCTCGACGGCTGGCGTTACCGCGCCGACTTGCAGCAGGTCTCCGACGACGATTACTGGAAGGACTTCGACCGCGACGGCGCGCGCTTCACGCCCCGCCTGTTGCCGCGCGAGCTCGAGGTACACCGCCGCTTCGGCGTGTTCGGGCGCGAGTGGACGGCGTACGCCGGGCTGCAGCACTGGCAGGTGCTGCAGGGCGATCCGCTGGCGGTGATCGTCGCGCCGTACCAGCGCAGCCCGCAGCTGGGCGTGCGCGGGCGTGGGCGTTTCGATTCCGGCGTCGAATACGGTCTGGAGACCGAATACAACCGCTTCGACCGCCCGCCCGGCAGCGACGACACGCTGCCCACCGGCCAGCGCGTGCACCTGCTCGGCAGCCTCGCGTGGCCGCTGCGTGCGTCGTACGGCGCGCTGGTGCCGCGGCTCGCGCTCAACGCGGCGGCGTACGACACCGACGAGCCGATGGCCGACGGGCGTCGCCAGGCCGCGCGCGCGATCCCGACCCTCAGCGTCGACGGCACGCTGCTCTTCGAGCGCCGCACCCGCTGGCTCGGCCTGGATCTGCGGCAGACGCTCGAGCCGCGCATCCTGTACGCACACACGCCGCGGCGCGACCAGTCCGCGCTGCCGAACTTCGACGCGGCGCCGAAGGACTTCAACGAGGTCTCGATCTACAGCGACAACGCGTTCAGCGGCATCGACCGCGTCTCCGACGCGCACCAGGTCACGGCCGGCGTGTCGACGCGCTTCATCGACGTCGCCACCGGCGTCGAGAAGCTGCGCTTCGCACTCGTGCAGCGCTACCTGTTTCGCGACCAGCGGATCTCGGCCGAGGGTCCGCCGCTGACGCAACGCTTCTCTGACGTGCTGCTCAGTGCGTCGTCGACGCTGTCGCGGCAGTGGACGCTCGACGCGTCGGCGCAGTACAGCCCGAGCCTGGGCAGCACGACGCGCTCGATCGTCGGCGCGCGCTACTCGCCGGGGCCGTTTCGCGCCGTCGGTGTGCGCTACCGCCTCGCGCGCGACCTGAGCGAACAGGTCGAGGCCGGCTGGCAGTGGCCGCTGTTCGGACCCGTCGAGGGCGAGCGCCGCGACGCAGGTGCCTGCAAGACGAGCGCCTACAGCGTCGGGCGGCTGAACTACAGCCTGCGTGACCAGCGGTTGACCGACTCGCTGCTCGGCGTCGAGCTCGACAGCGGGTGCTGGATCGCGCGCATCGTCGCCGAGAGGACGTCGACCGGACGCACCGAAGCGGTGTCGCGCGTGATGCTGCAGTTGGAGCTCGTCGGCCTGTCGCGGCTGGGCTCGAACCCGCTGTCGACGCTGAAGGACAATATCCCCGGCTACCGACTGCTGCGCGAGCCGGACACCACGCCGCCGCCACCCCGAAGCTATGACTGATCGATCGATTGCCGGCGAACCGGTGCGGGTGCTGCGCCTCGTCGTGGCCGCTGTCGCCGTCGCGCTGGCCGGTGCCGTCGTCGCGCCTGGCGCAGCCGCGCAGCCGCGCACGGCCGACTACATCGTCGCCGTCGTCAACCAGGAGTCGGTGACCGCGGTCGAGATCGACCAGCGGCTGGCGCGCGTGCGCGAGGGCGCTGCGCGCGCCAGCACCCCGCTGCCGCCGCCGGCACAGCTGCGCCGTGAAGTCCTCGACAGCCTGATCGACGAGCGCGTCGTGCTCAGCTTCGCGCGCGACAGCGGGGTGCGCATCGACGACGCCGAGCTCGAGCGCGCGCTGGCCAGCGTCGCGCTGCAAAACCAGATTCCGCCGGCGCAGCTGCGCGCGCGCATCGAGCGCGAAGGGATGGACTTCAACCGCTTCCGCGCCGACATCCGCGACCAGCTGCTCGTCGAGCGGGTGCGCGAGCGCGAGGTTGCGCGGCGCATCCGCATCACCGACGAGGAGATCGACGCCTACCTCGCCGAGCGCCGCGCCGCGGCGGCCGGCGCGCGCCAGTTCAACATCGCGCAGATCCTGGTGCCGGTGCCCGAGGGCGCCGACGCCGCCGTCGAGGCCGAGCGGCGCGCGCGCGCCGAGGCGGCTCTGGCGCGCGTGCGTGCCGGCGAGGACTTCGCCGCCGTCGCGCGCGAGCTGTCGCAGGACCCGAACCGCGAGCGTGGCGGCGAGATCGGCCTGCGCCCGGCCGACCGCCTCCCCGAGCTGTTCGTCGATGCGGTGCGCGATCTGCGCGCCGGCGACGTGCTGCCGTCGCTGGTGCGCAGCGGTGCGGGCTTCCACGTGCTCAAGCTCGTCGAGCGCCGCGACGCCAACGCGTTCGTCGTCACGCAAACGCGCGCGCGCCACATCCTGCTGCGGCCGAGCACGCCGGCGGGCACGTCGGCCGCGCAGCGCCAGCTCGCCGAGGTGCGCCGCGCGATCACGACGGGGGCGCGGCGCTTCGAGGACGTCGCGCGCGAAATCTCCGAGGACGCGTCGGCGCCGCAGGGCGGCGACCTCGGCTGGACCGCGCCGGGCAGCTTCGTGCCCGAGTTCGAGCAGGCGATGAATGCGCTTCCGGTGGGTGGGGTGTCCGAGCCGGTCGTCTCGCGCTTCGGCGTGCACCTGATCCAGGTGCTCGAGCGGCGCAGCGTCGAGCTCGACGCGCGCCAGCAGCGCCAGCTGGCGACCAATGCACTGCGTGAGCGCAAGTACGAGCAGGCGTACCGCGACTGGGTGCGCGAGCTGCGCGCGCAGGCCTACATCGAACTGCGCGACGACGCGCGTTGAATGCGCGGGTTTCGGCGCCGGTGAAGCACATCGCGCGCAAGCGCTTCGGCCAGCACTTCCTCGTCGACGCCGGCGTCATCGACGCCATCGTCGCCGCCGTCGACCCACGGCCCGGCGACGCGCTGATCGAGATCGGGCCCGGCCTGGGGGCGCTGACGGCGCCGCTGCTCGCGCGCTGCGGCGCGCTCACCGTGATCGAGCTCGACCGCGACCTCGCCGCGCGGCTGCGCCAGCGCGCCGGGCTCGACGTCGTCGAGGCCGACGTGCTGACGGTGGACTTCGCGGCACTGGCGCGCGGGCGCGGCCAGCCGCTGCGCGTCGTCGGCAACCTGCCGTACAACATCTCGACGCCGATCCTGTTCCACCTGCTCGACGCCGCCGCGCACTGGCGCGACGCGCACGTCATGCTACAGAAGGAGGTCGTCGCGCGGATGGCGGCGGCACCCGGTGGCAAGGACTACGGGCGCCTGACGGTGATGCTGCAGTGGCGCTGCGCCGTCGAGCCGCTGTTCGACGTGCCGCCGCAAGCGTTCGAGCCGCCGCCGCGCGTTGACTCGGCCGTCGTGCGGCTGCGCCCGCACGACGCGCCGCCGGCCGTCGACGCCGAGCGGCTCGGCGAGCTGGTGACGGTGGCGTTCTCGCAGCGGCGCAAGCTGCTGCGCCACACGCTCGGGCGCTGGCTCGACGCACAGCGCTTCGCCGGGGCGTTCGACCTGCAGCGGCGTGCCGAGGAGGTGCCGGTGGCCGAGTACGTCGCGCTGGCCGCAGCATTGCCGCGCTGAAAAGAACAACGGCGGCCCGCAGGCCGCCGTGTCTCACGCCGTGCGCCGGGCCGGCGTCACGCCGCGTCGAGCCACATCGCAGTGTCGAATGCGCTCGTCATCATCGGCATGTTCATGCCGAAGTGGGGGTTCACGCCGTTCTTCGGCACCGCGATCTTCGCCGCCGGCTTCAGCGTGCTGTTGTGGGCCACTTCCGTCGCCCGCTCCCATGACCCGATTTCCTGGGAGCGGGCTACCGAAAAGAATAGAAGCACCTGAACGGTACTCTGCGCTCGGCCCAGAAGTCGGCCGCGTCGCGGAACACGTCGAGCAGCTGTTCGCGTGCTTCGCGGTCGAAGCGCGGGTTGTCCGGGATCTGGTCGAGCACGACGACGAATCCCGGCTGCGCCCCGGCCTTGTGCACGAGGTCGGTCATGCAGTCGTACAGCGCGTCGAGGTTCTTGCCGAAGTGCGCCGGGAACAGGAACGACTGCGCGATCGTCTCGAGCACGTCCTGCTTGGTCTGCGCCTCGCCGAGGTTGGCGTACAGGAAATGCTGGCCGGCGGTCTGCGCGGCGTGCATCAGGTCATCGACGCGGTAGGCGCGTATCGCCTGCACGATGTTTGGTCGGACGGTCTGCAAGAGCATGGTCACGATCCTCCAGGATCACGAAAAACGAAACCGGCTCACGGTGCCTGCACGATGCGCGCGAAGCTCGCATAGTGGTCGGCGGTGTAGTAACAGGCCTGCGGCGCGGTCGGCACCGTCCCGCCGCAGACGATGCGCCGCGCGCCGCGGTGGGGCGCGCCGGGCGTGGGCACGGTGTACTCGCGGTACCAGCCGCGCGGCTGCGCAGGCAGCAGGCGCTCGCGGTTGAAGAACACGGTGCCGTCCTTCGCGTACGGAAACGGCCCGCCGCTCACGATGCGCTGGTGCGTCTCGCGCGCCTGCGGGGGCAGCTCGGACCACGTCACCGTCGGCAGCGTGTCGGCCGGCGCGCGCGCCGACGCGGGTGCCGAAGCCAGCAGCGAGGCGGTCAACGATGCCGCCAGCGCGACACCGGCCACCCACGCCGCGCGCGGCCGGCTCCGTGGCCTCTCGGCCTGTGCCGTGTAAGCGTTCACCAACTCGCTTCGAGCGGGCGACGACGGCGGCAGACCGGACTCAGACACGGGGTAACCCTGACTGGAAAACCCGTCATGGTACTGAAACGGGCCAAAAACCTCAAGCCGGGACGGCGTGCCGGTGCGGGCGCAAGGTGGTAAATAAGTGTGAGCTCACATCCTCGCAGCGATCGTCTTTCCTGTCATCTGACGCAGCGGGCTATCGCTCAGTGGTCCGGCGGCACGGTGGCCAGGCGCGCCGCGACGGCGTCACCGACGTGCTGCATGAAAGCGCGCACCCGCGCGGTCTGGCGCAGGTCCGGGTGGGTGAGCATCCACACCGGCACCGACAGCTCGGGGATCGGGTCCGACACCGGCACCAGCTCGGGATGACGCGCCGCCATGAAGGTCGGCAGCACGCTGATGCCCACGCCGGTGCGCAGCATCGCCGCCATCGCGTTGAAGATGTCCACCCGCACGCGCACGCGCGCCTGCGCGAGTTGGCTGCGCATCCAGCGGTCGTAGACCCGCGCGTGGGCGTCGCGCTCGAACGCGACCCACGGCACCTCGCGCACCAGCGTCTCGAGCGGCTGCACCGACTGCGGCAGCCCGGCGCCGCCGCGCAGCGCGTAGGCACGGCACTGCGTCGTGCCGAGCTGGCGACCGACGAGGTGCTCGGCCACGTGCGTCGACATGCGCAGCGCGACGTCGGCTTCGAGCCGGGCCCAGGTCTGCGCCTGGTCGGCGTGACGGCGCGACAGGTCGACGAGGAACGCGTTCTCGACCACCTCGACCTCGATGCCGGGGTAATCGCGCGCGAAGGCCGCCAGCGGGTGCGGCAGCAGGTGCTCCATGATCACGAACGCCGTCGTCACCCGCAGCAGGCCGGTCAGCTCGCGGTCGCGGCCGAGCACCCGGCGCTCGATCTCGTCGGCCTGGTCGGCCATGCGGCGCGCCTGCTCGATCACGAGACGGCCCGCGTCGGTGGGCACGTAGCCGCGCCGCGAGCGGTCGAACAGCCGTGCGCCCAGGCGTGCCTCGAGTGCGTCGAGGCGGCGCAGCACCGTCGTCGCATTGACGCCGAGTCGGCGCGCCGCCGCGCCCGGCGAACCGGCGTGACCCACCGCCAGTGCGTACCGCAGGTCGCTCCAGTCGAGCTCGGCCATGCATCGCTCCCCTTGACGCTGCAATTTTGCAGCGAAGACCTGCAACGATGATCCTTGCGTGCACATCCGCAAAGCCTCTACAGTTTTTGCGTAGGCACTAACCCTCAGGCCGTGCGAGGAGTCGGAATGGGTACCTGGGTTCAACCGGCGAGCGGCTCGTCGCCGTTTTCCACGCCACTCGAGACGGCCCCGTTGCGTCTGCTCGAACGCCGCCCGAGCGCGCGCCGCAGCGACGGCGCGGTGCGGCCGCAGGCGGTGGCGCGCCCCGACTGGCTCAGCCGGCTGGCGGCCTGGGCCGAGGCGCAGCCGGTGCACCGTCGCTTCGGCAGCTGGACACGGTTGCCGTGAGACCGCACCGGCCGGGGCGGCCCCGCGATCGGGCTGCCTAGAATCGGCCGATGCCGCTTCCGCCAGCCGCTCCGCCCCCCGGTTCCGAGGCGCGGCAAGGCGGGTTCCCCGGGGCGTCCGAACGCCTCGCGCGGGCGCACCGGCTCGTCGTCGTCACGCTGCTCGGCTTCGCGTCCGGGCTGCCGCTGGCGCTGACCGGTCAGGCCCTGCAGGCCTGGATGACGGTCGATGGTCTCGACGTCGCGACGATCGGTTTCCTCAGCCTGGTCGGTCTGCCGTACACGTTCAAGTTCCTGTGGGCGCCGCTGATGGACCGCTTCGACCTGCCGTGGCTCGGCCGGCGGCGTGGCTGGCTGGTGGCCACGCAGCTCGCGCTGGCCGCGGTGCTGTGGGCGCTGTCGCACACGTCGCCAGCCGGCGCGCTGCAGGTGTTCGCGCTGCTGGCGGTGGCGCTGGCCTTCGCGTCGGCGTCGCAGGACGTCGTGATCGACGCCTACCGCACCGACTTGTTGCCGGCGGCCGAGCGCGGGCTCGGGTCGTCGCTCAACGTGCTCGGCTACCGGCTGGCGATGATCGTCTCCGGCGGCGTCGCCTTCATCTGGACCGACCCGGCCGGCGCGACGGCCGGCGGTGCGTGGACCTGGCCCGAGGTCTACCGCCTGATGGCGCTGCTGATGGTCGGTGCCGCGGTGCTGTCGGCCACCGCGCTGCCGCGCGTGCCGCGCCCCGACGCGACGCCGACGATGGCGCGCCACGACATCACCGGCTTCTTCGCCGTCGTCGCCGCGGTCGCCGCGGGCTATGTGCTGACGCAGCAGGCCTTCGTGCCGCTGGCCGGTGCGCTGCTCGGGCCGTGGCTCGACGCGAGTGCGCTCGCCGAGCCGCTGCGCCGCCGCTGGACCGACCTGCTCGCGCTGCTGCTCGGGCTCGCGGTGACGCTGCCGCTGGCGGCGTGGGCGGCGCGGCGCGCCCGCTTCCACACGCTGCTCGACGGGCTGCACAACTACTTCAGCCAGGCCGGCGCCTGGGGCTTCCTCGCCTTCATCGTGCTGTACAAGCTCGGCGACGCATTCGCCGGCGCGCTGATGACGCCGTTCCTGCTCAAGGCGATGGCCTACAGCTCGGCCGAGGTCGGCGTCGTCAACAAGGTGATCGGGCTGTGGCTCACGATCGGCGGCGCGCTGGTCGGCGGCGTGCTGATGCTCAAGCTCGGCCTGTGGCGCTCGCTGATGCTGTTCGGGCTGCTCCAGATGGCGAGCAACCTCGGCTTCTGGTGGCTGGCCGTCAACGGCCGCGGCGTGCTGCCCGGGCTCGAGCTGCCGGCCTTCGACTGGGGCTTCGTCGCGCTCGCGCAGCCGACGCAGGTCGACGGCGGGCTGCTGATGGTGATCGCGTTCGAGAACCTGTCGGGCGGCATGGGCACGGCCGCATTCGTCGCGTTCCTGATGAGCCTGTGCAACCAGCGCTTCACCGCGACGCAGTTCGCGCTGCTCAGCGCGTTCGCGTCGGTCGGGCGCGTGTGGGTCGGCCCGCTGGCCGGCGTGCTCGCCGAGAGCATCGGGTGGCCGAGCTTCTTCGTCGTCAGCACGATCGCCGCGCTGCCGGCGCTGGTGCTGCTGTGGGTGCTGCGTGCACCGGTGCGTGCGCTCGAGGTCGACCCGGCGACGGCGGGCGCCAGCGACGACTGAGACCGCCGCCCGCTGCCTAGAATGGGCCCACGCGCCGCAGGGGAACCGCCTGCCGGCGACCCGGGTCCGAGACCGCATGGCACGCCACGCCTTCCGCACCGACGCCGACCTGACACCGGCCCCGATCGGCATCGGGGCGCACGGTGCCGGCTGCCGCTGTGCATTGCACGGTCGGCGGGCGTTCACCGCCGGCCTGGCCGGTGCGGCGCTGCTGCCGCTGCCGGCGCTCGCCGAAGGCGTGCGCGACGACGTCGGTCGCACGTCGCGCTTCGCGCAACTGGTGCCGGCGCAGGAGGTCGAGCGCGCCGCGGCGGCGCAGTACCAGCAGATGACGCGCGAGGCCGCGCAGCAGCGCGCACTCGCGCCGGCGACGCACCCGCAGGTGGTGCGGCTGCGCGCGATCGCGCAGCGCATGATCCCGCACTGCGAGCCGTGGAACCCGCGCGCGAGGCAATGGCAGTGGGAAGTCAACCTGCTGGGCAGCGCGCAGATCAACGCGTTTTGCATGCCCGGCGGCAAGATCGCCTTCTACTGGGGCATCTTGCACAAGCTGCAGCTCAACGACGACGAAGTCGCCGCCATCATGGGCCACGAGATGGCACACGCGTTGCGCGAACACGCGCGCGAGCGCATGGGCAAGACGGCAGCCACGCGCGTCGGTGCCAACATCGTGTCGTCGCTGCTCGGCTTCGGCGCGGTGGGTGACACCGTGCTCGGGATGGGTGCGCAGCTGCTGACGCTGAAGTTCAGCCGTGACGACGAGAGCGAGGCCGACATCGTCGGCATGGAGCTCGCCGCGCGTGCGGGCTACGACCCCGCCGCCGGCATCACGCTGTGGGAGAAGATGCTCGCGGCCAACCGCAACGCGCCGCCCGAGTTCATGTCGACGCACCCGGCTGGCGAGACGCGCATCCGCGACATTCAAGACAAGCTGCCGAAGGTGTTGCCGCTGTACCAGCGCGCCGAGAAGCCCACGCAGCGCTTCGGCCCGCCACCGAAGGCCTGAGCCCGCGGCTGCCTGCGTGCCTGCGCACGCACGGACGGGCGAAGGGGCCCGAGCTCTGCGAGGGCGCGGCCTGCAAGGCCTGAGCCCGCCGCTCCACACGGCGGTGCGCCACGACGACGCCGCGGCCCGTCAGGTGCCGCCGACGTAGGGGTTGTTGCGCCGCTCGCGCCCGAACGTGCTCTCGGGGCCGTGGCCGGGGATGAACACGGTGTCGTCGCCCATCGGCCACAGCCGCTCGACGATGCTCGCGACCAGCTGCTCGTGACTGCCGCCGGGGAAGTCGGTGCGCCCGATGCTGCCAGCGAACAGCACGTCGCCGACGAAGCAGCGCCGCGCCGCCGCGCTGTGGAACACGACGTGCCCCGGTGTGTGGCCCGGGCAGTGGCGCACCGTCAGCACCTCGTCGCCGACTCGCACCGTGTCACCGTCGGCGAGCCAGCGCGTCGGCGTGAACGGCTCGGCCGGCGGGAAGCCGAACATGCGGCTTTGCTGCGGCAGCGCGTCGATCCAGAACTGGTCGCCCGGGTGCGGGCCGATCACGGGCAGGCCCTCTTCGCGCGCGAGCGTGCCGGTGGCGCCGGCGTGGTCGATGTGCGCATGCGTGAGCCAGATCGCCGTCGGCCGCACGCCGAGCTCGGCAACCGCGGCGCGCAGCCGCGGCAGGTCGCCGCCGGGGTCGACGATGGCGGCGTCGAGGGTGCGGTCGCACCAGACGATCGAGCAGTTCTGGGCGAACGCCGTGACGGGGACGGTCAGGTAGCGCAGCATTGCGCGCAGCCTACCGCACGCCGGCTCGCCGCGTGCTCAGGGCGCGGGTGTCGCGATCGGCGCCACCGGCTCGGGCGCGAGCAGGCTGCCGTCGCGCAGCCCGCGCAGCGTGCCGAGCAGCAGCCCCGCGATCACGAGCGAGGTCAGCGCCAGCAGCACGACGCCGGCCAGCGCCATCGCGCTGCCGGGCGCCGCCAGACGCAGCGTCAGCGCCGTGAGCGCCGCCAGCGGGAACGACAGCGCCCAGTGCGGCAGCGAGAACGGCAGCGCCGCCAGACGCCGCAGCTGCGTGCCCACCCACAGCAGCGTGAACAGCGCCATGCCCCACAGCGCCCACGCCACCGGCAGCGGCGTGCCGAGCTGCAGCAGCGCGAGCGCCGACACCGCCGGCGGCGCGATCAGGATGAACACCGTCGGCAGGAGGCGCTCGGGGAACATGCCCTGCACGGCGATGCGCACCAGCACCAGCGTCAGCACGACGGGCCAGAACAGCAGCCCGATGCCGAACTGCGCGGCCGCCCACTCGGCGTGACCCAGCGGCACGCCGGCCAGCGGCGGCAGCACGTTGCCGACGACCGGGATGAACAGCGCCGGCGTCACGCCGGCCCACGCCAGCCCGGGCGGCAGGCCTTCCTTCAGGTTCGCGTTCTGGTTGCCGCGCCACCAGCGCCCGAGCACCCACGCGGTCACGACGAGCTGGCTCAGGCTGCCGGTCCACCACAGCGCGCCGGCCCACCACGACGGCCCGAGCAGCGCCACCGCGACGGTGGCCAGCAGCAGGATCGCGATCGGCAGCGTCGCGACGAAGCTGTGGCGCACCGGGTGCAGGCGGTCCTCGCGCCACGCGTCGGCGTGGTAGATGCCGCGCAGCACGGTGGCCACCGCGAGCACGGCGAACACGACGGCCGCGAGCGCGCCGACGACGAGCGCGACGCCGGTGGCCATCGCGCCCATCAGCGGCTCGGCGCGGTGCCACGCCAGTGCCAGGCCGGTCAGGCCCATCACGATCGCGTACCAGCCGGGGAACAGGTAGCGCAGCTTGGGTAGCACGGCCCGCGTCGCGGTCGCGGTGGCTTGCGGGTTGGGCGATGTCGAGGTCGTCACGCGTGCCTCCTCCTCAGGGTGTGGCCCGGCGGCTGCCGGCCATCGCACCGAGCGGCCACGCGAACGCGGCCGCGACGAGGCCGAAGCCGGCGGCCAGCGCCAGCAGGTTGGCCCAGTCGACCCAGTAGGCCATGTCGGCGAGCGACGCCTGCGTCGCCCCCGGCAGCCACAGCACGGTGGCCACCGCCGCCAGCACCGCGGCGCCGAACGCGAACTTGACGCCGCCGCGCCAGTTCGCGCCGCGGCGGCGCAGCGCGGTGGCCATCAGCGCGACCCACAGCACGGCCGCACCGAGCAGCAGCGGCCACAGGTCGAGCGCGACCTCCCAGACGATGTTGATCACGAGCCAGATCTCGTACATGGCGTTCTCCTGCGCGCGTCAGACGCGGCCCTTGAGCACCGCGAGGTACGCGGGCTTGAGCATGCGGTACTTCATCAGCCACGCCATCCAGCTCTCCTGCAGCGGCTCGATCATCGGCAGCGACGGCGTCAGCCTGCCGTCGTAGTCGAACTCGATCAGCATCGCCGATGCCCTCGCGCACGATCAGCGGGCACGAGGTGTTGCCGTCGAACTTCTGGTCGGCGTCGCGGCCGGCGACGACCTCGACCAGGTTGTGCGCCACCAGCGGCGCGCTCTTCTTGACCGTCGCGGCGGTCTTGCCGCGCGGCGTGCCGTTGATGTCGCCGATGCCGAACACGTTCGGGAAGCGCTTGTGGCGTAGCGTGTCCTTGTCGACCTCGAGCCAGCCGCCGGGCGCCATCGGGCCGTCCTGCGCGGCCAGCGCGCTGCGTTTCACGGCGTCGGGTGCGCGCATCGGCGGCACGACGTGGATGAAGTCGTACGGCACCTCTTGCCGCTCGCCTTCGGGGCTCACGAAGGTCGCGCGCCGCGCGCCGATGTCCACCGCCACCAGCTTGCTCAGGTGGTGGCGCTCGACGCCGAACGCGTCCCAGTACGCGAGCACCTTGTCGTTGACGACCTTGACGCCGAACACGGTGTCTTGCGGCAGCCCGGTGTGGAACAGGATCTTCGACGCGGCGAGCGTGCCGGCCCGGCGCAGCCGGTCGGCGACCATGAACGTCATCTTCAGCGGCGCACCGGCGCACTTCAGCGGCCCGGCGGGCAGCGTCATCAGCGCGGTGCCGCCGCGCCTGCGGAACGCGTCGAGCGCGTTCCACGTCGCCTGCGCCGCCTGCGGGCTGGCGTAGACGCTGGCCAGGCCGTCGTGGCCGATCGCGGCCACGTCCATGCCCTCGATCTGCGCGTAGTCCAGGTGCAGACCGGTGGCGACGACGAGGAAGTCGTAGCCGATGCGCCTGCCGCTGGTCGTCACGACGGTGTTGGCCGCGGGGTCGAACTCGGCCACCATCTCCTGCACCCATTCGACGCCGGCGGGCATGAAGCGCGCGTTCGCGTCGCGCACCTTGCCCACCGGCCACACGCCGGTGGCCACCAGCGTGTAGCCGGGCTGGTAGTTGTGTTCCTTCTTCGCGTCGACGACGGTGATCTTCGCGCCGTCGAGCATGCGGCTCAGGCGGTTGGCGATCGCCAGCCCGCCGAGCCCGCTGCCGGCGATCACGATGCGCGCGTGGGTCTTCAGCGCGGCAGCGCGCGCGGCGCCGGCCGGCAGCAGCGCCGCGCCGCCCGCCGCCAGGCCGGCCGCACCGACGCCTTGCAGCCAGCGCCGCCGCGACGCATCGGCCAATGCGCCGGGCGCGGGGATGGGGTCTCGGATCATGACGGTTTCCTTCATGCGCCGTGCGGCGGCGGCCCCGCCGCACGGTGTGCAGCCTGACCCGTGAAGCGGCCGGCGACCTTGATGTCTGTCAAGACTCGCGCCGGGGTTGCGACCGCGCTGGGCCTTTGATACCCATGCGGGTATAATACGCTGGCGATGGTTGCGGCACGTGATCCAGATCAAGACCTCCCGGGCGTCTCAAGATTGGTGCATGATTGAGTACGCATACACTGCGCTGACCGCCGCGCCCCCGCCGAGGATCCGACCATGCACGGCCTGAGACAGATCGACCCCGCGACCGCGCTGGAGCACCTGAGCGCTGGCGCCCTGCTGATCGACGTGCGCGAGCCCGGCGAGGTGCAGCGGCTCGCGTTCGACGCGCCGAACGTCGTGCAGATGCCGCTGTCGCAGTTCGCGCAGCGCTACCACGAGCTGCCGCGCGACCGCGAACTGATCATCGCCTGCGCCAGCGGCGCGCGCAGCTTTCAGGCGATGCAGTTCCTCGTCCACCACGGCCACAACCACGTCTCGAACCTGCAGGGCGGCATCGGCATGTGGCGCCTGCACGGCCTGCCGGTGGTCGCCGCCTGAGCGCGGGCGGCGCTGTCACGCGCCTGCCACGCATCCGTCCCACACTGGGCGTCGATGGAGACCCCGACGCCGGACGGCGACGTCGCCGAGTGGCGCGCGCTCGCCGATCGGCTGGCCGCACTGCGCGCCAACATGCTCGCCGACGAGCATCGCTTCGCGCCGCGCCTGCGCGCCGTCGACGCGCGGCACCGCGCGAGCGCGCGCAACCTCGTGCACTACCTCGCGCTGCGCCGTCACGACCTGCGCAGCCTGCAGGACGCGCTCGCGCGGCAGGGGCTGTCGTCGCTCGGCCGCGCCGAGGCCGACGTGCTGCCGGCGCTCGAGCGCGTGCTCGCCGTGCTGCACCGCCTGCTCGGCGAGCCGGCGCTCGCGTCGGGCGCCTCGATGGGCGGCCGTCAACAGCTCGCCGCGCACGCCGACGCGCTGTTCGGTCCGGCGCCCGACGGCCGCGCGGTGCGCATCATGGTCACGCTGCCCGACGAGGCCGCGCACGACGACGCGTTGGTCGCGGCGCTGGTGGCGCGTGGCATGGACGTCGCGCGCATCAACGCCGCGCACGGCGACGCCGCGGCCTGGACGGCGATGGCCACGCACGTGCGACAGGCGGCCGCGGCCGCCGGGCGCCACGTGCGCATCCAGTTCGACCTCGCCGGCCCGAAGCTGCGCACCGGCGCGCTGCCGCCCGGGCCCGCGGTGCTCAAGCTCAAGCCGCAGCGCGACGCCTGGGGCCGCGTGCAGGCGCCCGCGCGCGTCGTGCTGGTGGCCGAAGGCGACACGCCGTCGCCCGAGGCGGACTCGGTGCAGGTCGACGCCGACTGGTGCGCCGCGCTGCGCGCCGGCGACGCGATCGACCTCGTCGACGCGCGCGGCGCGCAGCGCCACTGGAGCGTCGTCGCTGCCGACGGCCGCCGCGCGGTCGCCGAGTGCACGCACACCACCTACCTTGCGCCCGGCGTGCGGCTGCTGCACCCCGGCCCGCGCGGCGTGCAGACCACCGGCGTCGGCGGCCTGCCGCCCGCTGCCGGCGCCCTTGAGCTCGTCCCCGGCGACCTGCTGCGCGTGTGCCGCGACGCCGATGCCGCGCTGCACCCCGGCGGCGCGCTGCGCATCGGCTGCACGCTGCCCGAGGTCTTCGCGCAGGTGCGCGCCGGCGAGCGCGCGTGGTTCGACGATGGGCGCATCGGTGGCGTCATCGAGGCCACCGACGCCGACGGCTTCGACGTGCGCATCACGCGCACGCGCGACGGCGGTGCGCTGCTGCGCGCCGACAAGGGCATCAACCTGCCCGACAGCCGCCTCGCGCTGCCGGCGCTGACCGCGAAGGACCGCGCCGACCTCGACGTCGCGGTGCGCATCGCCGACCTCGTCGCGCTGTCGTTCGCGCAGGACGCCGACGACGTCGCCGCGCTGCGCGCCACACTGGCCGAGCGCGGCGCCTCGCACCTCGGACTCGTGCTGAAGATCGAGACGCGCCGCGGCTTCGAGCAGCTGCCGGAGCTGCTGCTGGCCGCGCTCGCGCACCCGGCTGCCGGCGTGATGATCGCGCGCGGCGACCTCGCCGTCGAGTGCGGCTGGGAGCGGCTGGCCGAGGTGCAGGAGGAGATCCTGTGGGCCGCCGAGGCGGCACGCGTGCCGGTGATCTGGGCCACGCAGGTGCTCGAGAGCCTGGCCAAGGGCGGCGCGCCGTCGCGCGCCGAGATCACCGACGCCGCGATGGGCGTGCGCGCCGAGTGCGTGATGCTCAACAAGGGCCCGCACCTCGTCGAGGCGATCGCCACACTCGACGACATCCTCGTGCGCATGCAGTCGCACCAGACCAAGAAGCGCTCGCTGCTGCGCGCGCTGCGCGCGTGGGCCGAGCCCGCCGCCGCGACGCCCTGACCCCGTGCCGCGCGAGGGGCCGCGCCGGCGCAGCCCGCACAATCGGCGCCTCGGCCGACCCCGTTTCGCCCATGACCTCGTCGCCTCCCTTCATCGCGCCGGTGTCGTTCGACGACGCCGACGCCGCACTCGCGCAGGTGCAGCGCATCTACGCCGCGAGCGTGCAGCACCTGCGCAACGCGCTGCAGCGCTACGTTGCCGGCCGCGACCCGGCGCAGCCGGTGCGCGCGTGCTACCCGTTCGTGCGCGTGCGCACCGAGACCGTCGCGCGCGCCGACTCGCGGCTGGCCTACGGCTTCGTCGCCGGGCGCGGCGTCTACGAGACGACGCTGACGCGCCCCGACCTGTTCGCGCGCTACTACCGCGAGCAGTTCGAGCTGCTGCTGCGCAACCACGGCGTGCCGCTCGAGGTCGGCGCCGGCACGCAGCCGATCCCGGTGCACTTCGCGCTCGCCGACGACGCCGCCTTCGACGGCCCGCTCGACGCCGATCGCAGGCTGCGGCTGCGCGACCTGTTCGACCTGCCCGACCTCGCCGCGATGGACGACGGCATTGCCAACGGCACGCACGAGCCCAAGCCCGGCGAGCCGCAGCCGCTGGCGCTGTTCACCGCGCCGCGCGTCGACTACTCGCTGCACCGGCTGCGCCACTACACCGGCACCGCGGCCGAGCATTTCCAGAACTTCGTGCTGTTCACGAACTACCAGTTCTACGTCGACGAGTTCGTGCGCCTGGGCCACGCGCTGATGGCGCGCACCGACAGCGACTTCGTCGCGTTCGTCGAGCCGGGCCACGTCGTCACGCGCCGCGTCGGGCTGCCGGCCGAGCCGGGCGACGACGCCGGCGCGCCGCCGCCGCGGCTGCCGCAGATGCCGGCTTACCACCTCGTGCGCCCGGACCGCAGCGGCATCACGATGGTCAACATCGGCGTCGGCCCGGCCAACGCGAAGACGATCACCGACCACATCGCCGTGCTGCGCCCGCACGCGTGGATCATGCTCGGCCACTGCGCGGGGCTGCGCAACACGCAGCAGCTGGGCGACTACGTGCTCGCGCACGGCTACGTGCGCGAGGACCACGTGCTCGACGAGGAGCTGCCGCTGTGGGTGCCGATCCCGGCGCTGGCCGAGATCCAGGTCGCGCTCGAGCAGGCGGTGGCCGACGTGACGCAGCTGCGCGGCTGGGAGCTGAAGAAGATCCTGCGCACCGGCACCGTGGCCAGCACCGACAACCGCAACTGGGAGCTGCTGCCGCACCCGGGGCCCGAGCGCCGCTTCAGCCAGAGCCGCGCGATCGCGCTCGACATGGAGAGCGCGACGATCGCCGCCAACGGCTTCCGCTTCCGCGTGCCGTACGGCACGCTGCTGTGCGTGTCCGACAAGCCGCTGCACGGCGAGATCAAGCTGCCCGGCATGGCCAACGCGTTCTACCGCGAGCGCGTCGACCAGCACCTGCGCATCGGCATGCGCGCGCTCGACATCCTGCGCGGCCAGCGCCTCGAGGCGCTGCACAGCCGCAAGCTGCGCAGCTTCGCCGAGGTGGCGTTCCAGTAACCGGAGCGCCCCGCGCGCTTCACGAAGCTTCACGCGCCGCCGCACGGCCGAAACGCGCTGCGGGCATCATCGTCTTGACCTGTGTCATGTGCCGCGGCGCCGGCACGACGAAGATCGCCCCCCGTGACGACACCCGACCCGACCACGACGCTGCGCGCGGCACACCGCCTGGCCTGGATGGCGCTGGCCCTGCTCGGCAGCGGCTGCGCGTCGCTGCAGCAGCCGCCGGCGCCACCGCCGGCCGACCCGGTGCCCCCCGCGTGGACCGCGCCGGTGCCCGCCGGCGCGCCGGCCGACCTCGCGCAGTGGTGGACGCGCTTCGGCGACCCGGCGCTGCCCGGCCTCGTCGCGCAGGCGCTGCAGGCGAACACCGACATCGCCGTCGCGCAGGCGCGGCTGCGCCAGGCGCGCGCGGCGCGCGAGCTCGCCGCCGCCGGGCTGCAGCCGCGCGTGGGCGCGAGTGCCTCGGCGCAGGGCAACTGGAGCGAAGCCACCGGCCGCACCGGCGAGAGCTGGCGCACCGGGCTCGACGCGAGCTGGGAGGCCGACCTGTGGGGCGCGGGCGCGGCCGGCGTGCGCGCCGCCGACGCGACCGAGCGCGCCGGCGCGCTGACGCTCGAGCAGGCGCGCGTGAGCGTCGCCGCCGAAGTCGCGCTCACGCTGCTGCAGCTGCGCGGCACGCAGGCGCGCGAGGCGATCGCGCGGCGCAACCTCGCGAGCCAGCAGCAGACGCTGCAGATCACGCAGTGGCGCCGCGACGCGGGGCTGGTGACCGAGCTCGACGTCGCGCAGGCGCGCACCGCGGTCGAGCAGACGCGCGGGCAGCTGCCGGCGCTGGCCGGTGCCGGCGAGCAGGCGATGAATGCGCTCGCGGTGCTCACCGGCCGCGCGCCCGGCGCGCTGCACGCCGAGCTGGCGGCGCGCGACGACGCCGCGCCGCCGTCCGTGCCCGCCGACCTCGCGCTGGCGTTCCCGGCCGACGTGCTGCGCCAGCGCCCCGACGTGCAGGCCGCCGAGCGCCGGCTCGCCGCCGCCGCCGCGCGCGTCGAGCAGGCCGACCAGCAGCGCCTGCCGGCCTTCACGCTCGGCGGCTCGATCGGGCTGAGCGCGCTGAGCCTCACCGCGCTGGGCAGTGGCGCCGGCGTCGCGTCGCTCGCGGCCAGCGTCAGCGTGCCGGTGTTCGACGCCGGACGGCTGCAGGCGCAGGTGCGCCAGCAGGAGGCCGCGCGCGACGAGGCCGCCGCGGGCTACCGCGCCGCCGTGCTCGCCGCGCTGCAGGAGGTCGAGGACGCGCTGGTGTCGCTGGCGCGCACGCGCGAGCAGCTCGCCGCGCAGCAGGCCGCCGCCGCGTCGGCGCGCCGCGCCGCCGCGCTCGCCGAGCAGCGCTACGCGAGCGGGCTGGTCGACTTCCAGAACGTGCTGCAAAGCCAGCGCACGCTGCTCGCCGCCGAAGACGCCGTCGCCGCGACGACGACCACGCTCGCCACCGCCCACGTGCGCCTGTACAAGGCGCTGGGCGGCGGCTGGAACCCCGAACCGACACCGACCGCCTCGCGATGAACACGCCCGCCCGTGACGCCCCCGACACCGACGCGCTCGACGCCCTGCTCGGGCCGGGCGGCGGCCGCACGCGCTGGTGGCACCGCCCCGGCGTGTGGATCGGCGCCGTGCTGCTGGCGGTGGCCGCCGCGGGTGCCTGGTGGTGGCTCGGCCAGCGCCAAGCCGCCGCGGCACCGCAGTACCAGACGCAGCCGGCCGCGCGCGGCCCGCTGACGGTGACCGTCACCGCCAGCGGCACGCTGCAGCCGATCCGCCAGGTGGCGATCGGCAGCGAGCTGTCGGGCACGGTCGCGCGCGTGCACGTCGACGTCAACGACCGCGTGAAGAAGGGCCAGGTGCTCGTCGAGCTCGACGACGCGCGGCTGCGCGACCAGGTCGCCGCGTCGCGCGCCGCGCTGGCCGCCGGCGAGGCGGCACTCGCGCAGGCGCGCACCACCGCCGCCGAGGCGCGCGACAACCTCGCGCGGCTGCGCGACGTGAGCCAGCGCAGCGGCGGCCTGGTGCCGTCGGCGGCCGAGCTCGACGCCGCGCAGGCCGCGGCCGCGCGCGCCGAGGCCAACGTCGCCAGTACGCGCGCCGGCGTCGAGCAGGCGCGCGCGACGCTCAGCAGCAACGAGACCAACCTGCGCAAGGCGTCGATCCGCTCGCCGATCGACGGCGTCGTGCTGTCGCGCGCCGTCGAGCCGGGCAACGCGGTGGCCGCGTCGCTGCAGGCGGTCACGCTGTTCACGCTCGCCGAGGACCTCAAGCAGATGAAGCTGCAGGTCAACGTCGACGAGGCCGACGTCGGCCAGGTGCGCGAGGGGCAGGCGGCCAGCTTCACCGTCAGCTCGTACCCGAACCGCCGCTACCCGGCCAAGGTGCTGCGCGTGGGCTACGGCTCGACGGTCAAGGACAACGTCGTCACGTACCTGACCGACCTCAGCGTCGACAACGAAGACCTGTCGCTGCGCCCCGGCATGACGGCCACCGCGACGATCACGACCACCGAGCGCACCGACGTGCTGCTCGTGCCCAACGCGGCGCTGCGCTACTCGCCGCAGGCGGCTGCTGCCGCGCCGCGCGCCGGCGGCGGCAGCAGCTTCGTTTCGAGCATGATGCCGCGCCCGCCCGGCGCCGGGCAGCCGACGCGCCGCGCCGGCACGAACATCGCGCAGGTGCGCCAGGTGTGGGTGCTCGAGGCGGGGCGCCCGCGCGCGGTGCCCGTCAAGCCGGGTGCCAGCGACGGCCGCCAGACCGAGGTGACCAGCGACGAGCTGCAGCCCGGGATGGCAGTCATCGTCGGCCAGACCACGGGCGCGGCGCGATGAACGCGGCCACCGCGGCGACCGCGGCCGCTGCGGCGGCCGCCATGCCGCTGATCCGCCTGCGCGGCGTGACCAAGGTCTACGGCAGCGGCTCGGCCGCGGTGGCCGCGCTGCGCGGCATCGACCTCGACATCGACGAACGCGAATTCGTCGCCATCATGGGCCCCAGCGGCTCGGGCAAGTCGACCGCGATGAACATCCTCGGCTGCCTCGACACGCCCAGCGCCGGCGCCTACCTGTTCCGCGGCGTGCCGGTGCAGCGCATGGACCGCGACCAGCGCGCACTGCTGCGCCGCCGTCACCTGGGTTTCGTGTTCCAGGGCTTCAACCTGCTGCCGCGCACGACGGCGCAGGAGAACGTCGAGCTGCCGCTGCTCTACCGCGGCGCGCCGCGCGCCGCGCGCCACGCCGCCGCGCGCGAGGCGCTGGCGGCGGTGGGTCTCGAAGGGCGCGAGCACCACACGCCGGCCGAGCTGTCGGGCGGGCAGCAGCAGCGCGTCGCGATCGCGCGCGCGCTCGTCACGAACCCGACGGTGCTGCTCGCCGACGAGCCCACCGGCAACCTCGACACGCAGCGCGGGCGCGAGATCATGGAGCTGCTCGCCGGCCTGAACCTCGAGCGCGGCATCACGGTGCTGATGGTCACGCACGAGCCCGACATGGCGGCCTACGCGCGGCGCGTCGTGCGCTTCCGCGACGGGCGCATCGACAGCGACCGCGCGCAGGCGCCGCTGGACGCCCCCGCGGCGGAGACACGCTGATGTGGTGGAACACGCTGCTGCTGGCGCTGCGCGAGATCCGGCGCAACCTGCTGCGCTCGTTCCTGACGATCCTGGGCATCGTGATCGGCGTCGCGGCGGTGATCACGATGGTCACGGTGGGCCGCGGCGCGACGCAGGCCGTGCAGGACCAGATCACGAGCCTGGGCACCAACCTGCTGATGGTGCGCCCGGGCCAGCGGCTGGGCCCCGGGCGCGACGCCGCCGGTGCGCCGCCGTTCCGCCAGGCCGACGCCGAGGCGATCGCCGCGCAGGTGCCCGGCGTGCGCAGTGTCGCGCCGCAGGCGGCCACCGGCGCGGTGGCGGTGTACGGCGCGCGCAACTGGTCGACCGTCGTTCACGGCACGACCAACGCCTACTTCGAGACCAACAACTGGACGCTGGCCGACGGCCGCACCTTCGAGGAGGCCGAACTGCGCGCCGGCAGTGCCGTGTGCGTGATCGGCGCCACCGTGCGGCGCGAGCTGTTCGGCGCCGAGGAGCCGGTGGGCTCGCGCCTGCGCGTGCGCAACGTCAGCTGCGAAGTCATCGGCCTGCTGCAGGGCAAGGGCCAGGCCGCGATGGGCATGGACCAGGACGACGTCGTCGTGATGCCGATCAACGCCGTGCAGCGACGGCTGACGGGCAACCTCAACGTCGGCACGCTGCTCGTCTCGATGGACGACGGCGCCGACGCCGAGCGCGTCAAGGCCGACCTCACGCGCCTGCTGCGCGAGCGGCGCAAGCTCGCCGACGGCGACGAGAACAACTTCAACGTGCTCGACACGCAGCAGCTCGCGCAGACGCTGTCGAGCACGACGCAGGTGATGACGACGCTGCTCGGCGCGGTGGCCGCGGTGAGCCTGCTCGTGGGCGGCATCGGCATCATGAACATCATGCTCGTCAGCGTGACCGAGCGCACGCGCGAGATCGGCATCCGGCTGGCGATCGGCGCGCTCGGCCACGAGGTGCTGCTGCAGTTTCTGATCGAGGCCGTCGTGCTCGCCGCGCTCGGCGGGCTGGTGGGCATCGTGATCGCGACCGCCGCGTCGATCGCGCTGACCGGCGTGATGGGCGTGCCGTACCTGTTCGACCCGGCGATCAACGTGCTGTCGTTCGCGTTCGCCGCGGCGATCGGCGTGCTGTTCGGCTACTTCCCGGCGCGGCGCGCCGCGCAGCTCGACCCGATCGAGGCGCTGCGGCACGAGTAGACCGCCGGCGTCGGCGTGCAAAGCATTGCAAATTGAGCCTCTCTTTAATTTCGAGTGGGTAGGATTTGGCTGGAATTCGGCCGCCGCACGGGGTCAAGGGGGGGCGACAGCCCGGCGAAGCGGACCCTTGAGGCCGCGCGCCGGCCGTGACGACGCTGGTGTGATGTCGAATGCGGCAGGCTGACGCATTCGACATCACAAGCAGGGGCGACACATGCATGACAAGCTGTTCGAGACGGCACTGGGGATCGCACGGCCGTGGTACGTGGCCGGCGTGGAGTTCGACGAGGCGGACAAGGTGCTGAGCGTGCGCATCGACTTTGAGCCGGGCACCCGTTTCGCTGCTGAGGGTGCCGATGGCGAGCACCCGGTGCACGACACGGTGACCAAGACGTACCGGCACCTGAACTTCTTCCAGCACGAGTGCCACCTGCTGGTGCGCACGCCGCGGGTGAAGCTGCCCGACGGCTCGGTGCAGTTGATCAAGCCGCCGTTTGTCGGCCGGCTGTCGGGCTTCACGCTGCTGTTCGAGGCGCTGGTGCTGATGCTGGCGCAGCAGATGCCGTTCGCGGCCGTGGCGCGCATCGTGGGCGAGTCGGCGTATCGCGTGCTCGCGGTGTGCCGCCGCTACGTGACGCTCGCGCTGGAGGCGGCCGACTTCAGCCAGGTCAAGGCCCTGGCCATCGACGAGACCTCGCGCGCCCGCGGCCACGACTACATCACCCTGGCCGCTGATGCCATCGAGCGCCGCGTGCTGTGCGTTACCGCTGGGCGCGACGCATCGACGCTCGAGACCATCGCCGCAGAGCTGGCCGCACACGGCTGCCCGCCTGAGCGGATCGAGTCGGTCAGCATCGACATGTCGCCCGCGTTCATCAAGGGCTGCACCGAGCACTTGCCCGACGCGCGCATCACGTTCGATAAGTTCCACGTCGTCTGGCACGCCAACGCGGCGGTGGACAAAATGCGCCGCATCGAGCAGCGCGCCGACAAGTCTCTCAAGGGCCTGCGCTGGACGCTGCTGAAGGATCGCGCCGCCCTCAAGCCCGAGGCCGCCGCCGACCTCGATGCGCTGATCGTCCGCATGACACGCGTGCGTACCGCCCGCGCCTGGGTCTACAAAGAGCAATTGCGCGAGATCCTGGAGCGCAAGCAGATCAACGTCGTGCGCCAGATGCTGCTGCACTGGTGCACCTGCGTCATGCGCAGCAAGGTCGAGCCGATGAAGGAGGTTGCCGCGATGGTGCGCAGGCACCTTGAGGGCATCGTCGCCTGGGCTCAGACTCGCCAGACCAACGGCTTCCTCGAAGCCCTCAACGGCCTGTTCCAGGCCGCCAAGCGCCGCGCTCGCGGCTTCAGCAGCTTCGACACCATCAAGACCGTCATCTTCTTGATCGCCGGCAAGCTCGACTTCGCGGCCATCAACCCTCATGCCCGGTAACCCACTCGGTTTTCAACAGAGCCCAAATTGAGCGTGCGCCGCTCAACGTGCAACCATGCTGCCCCGCCAGGCCGAGCACACGTTGCAGGAGCGTCTGCGCCGCTTCCCGGCCGTGGTGCTCGTCGGTCCGCGGCAGGGGGCAAGACCACGCTGGCGCGCGCCGTCGCGGCGCGCCACCCGGGGGCGGCCTTCTTCGACCTCGAGCGCGAGTCCGACCGCGCCGCGCTGGGCGGCGCGGCGCACACCACCATCGGCCGGTACCTGGACACGCTGGTCGACGCGCTGATGGTGCGCCGCCTGCAGCCAGTGCGGCCCAACGTGGGCAAGCGGCTCGTCAAATCACCGAAGGTGTACGTGCGCGACAGCGGGCTGCTGCACGCGTTGCTGGGCATCACCGACGTCGCCGCGCTGCAGGGCCACCCCGTGGCTGGCGCATCGTGGGAAGGATTCGTCGTCGAGCAGGTGGCCGGCGCGATGCCAGCCGACGCGACGCTCGGCTTCTACCGCACCGCGGCGGGCGCCGAGATCGACCTCGTCGTCGAGCACCGCGGCCGGCGCGTCGGCTTCGCAGTCGAGTTCTCGGCGGCGCCCCGTCCGGCGCGCGGCCTCTGGCAGGCGCCGGAAGACCTGCGACTGGAACGCGCGTTCGTCGTGGCGCCCGTGGCGCGGCGCTATCCGCTCGAGCCCCGCGTCGAGGTCGTGGGCTTGAACGATTTGGCAGGTGCCTTGGCCGGCACCTGACCCCGCCGGCTTTCCGACCGGCGGGGTGGCCGCACCGCGTCGCCGACGCGGCCTTCGGCAGGCGTTGGACGGCCTGCAACTGGCGCGCGTCTTTACGTCGTTCGGGCGCCAGCGCCTCGTGGCGATGGCGCTGGCACAGCGCGTCGAGGGGCCACGCGTGATGGGCCCGGCCAAGGCCCGCGGCGCCGACCGCGCCGTGCGACGAGTGACGCGTTTCGTCGGCGCGCGGCACAGCCGGTCGGCCGCGGGTGACGCGTTTGGTCAGCTGCTGCGCATCCGGGCGCGCCGCCGCGTGAGCTGCGTCACGAATGCGCCCGCACGCGGGGCTGGCACGGCCTTCGCATGAGGCAAGCCGTCCCTGTCCTTGACCCCCCATCGCAAAGGAGCGATTCATGAAGCGAGTGCAACAAGGTTTCACGCTGATCGAACTGATGATCGTCGTCGCGATCATCGGCATCCTGGCCGCGGTCGCGCTGCCGGCGTATCAGGACTACACGAAGCGTGCCAAGGTCAGCGAAATCGTGCTGGCGGCTTCGGCGTGCCGGACGTCGATCACCGAAGTGATTCAGTCCGCTAGCGGCAGCTTGCCCGCCGCGGGCGCATGGGGTTGCGAGAGCGCGAGTTCGACCTCGAAGTACGTGAAGTCGATCGACACCAACGACAAGGGGATGATCACGGTCACGGCACAAAATATTGCGGCCGACATCGATGACCAGGTTCTGACTCTCAGGCCGCTCGCGGACGGTGGTGGTGACCCTGTGGCCGGCGGCTTGATTGCCTCGTGGCGTTGTGGTAACACGGGCGACGGCACGACGATTCCGGCCAAGTATCTGCCGGGTTCGTGCAAGGGCAACTGACGATCTTCGACACGCCTCGTAGCGTTTGACGAAGGGCAGCTGAGCTGCCCTTTTTCCTTTTTCACCATGCCCCGTTTCGTGCTTGCCACTGCACCTGCTGCGGCCGTGCCGTTGGCGTGGCTGTTGCCCAACCACTATCCGCCTTGGACGTCGGCGTGGCAAGACGGATGGGCGTTGGCCACACTTGCGCTGGCGGCGATGTGCTGCCAGCGCCGGTTCGACGTGCCTGCGTTGTGGTCCGCCGCGCTGCTCGTGGCACTGGGCGCCATCGCTGTCCAATCGATGACCGGTCTGATGACGTATGGCGGGGATGCCCTCATGGCGGGCTGGTACGTGGTGGCATTCGGCGTCGCGATTGCCGTCGGGATCGGGTGGGCGGGTTCTTCCAACGTACAAGCGCGGGACTCTTTCATCGTGGCACTGGCCGGCGGCACGGTGGTTGGTGCCGTCGCCTCCACGGCGATTGCCTTGATGCAATGGGCAGGTGTCACTGCGTTTGGCATGTGGGTTGTCGACTTGCCGCCGTCGGGCCGCCCGTTCGCGAACGTCGCGCAGCCGAACCACTACTCCACCATCGCTTTCCTGGGGATCTGTGCCGCCGCGCTGCTGCGGGAGATGGGGCAGCTGCGAACGTCTGTCTTCGTCGCGATCGCCGCTTCGCTGTTGTGGGGCATGGCCGTCAGCGGATCTCGCACGGGTTGGTTGCAGATCTTCGCGCTGCTGGCGCTGGCGTGGTACTGCGGCTCGCGGATTCCCTTGAAGACCGGTGCGCGCAGGATCGCGTGGCTGGCAGCGGTGTTCGCGCTCTTCGTGGTGGCGTGGCCGCTGTTGGCCGAACATGCCGACTTGGGACCGGCGCGTGCGGTGGGCGAACAGCTGCAGGCCGGCAAGCGCCCGCCGCTTTGGCTCGCGATGGTCGATGCGGTCTGGCAACGTCCCTGGACGGGGTACGGTTGGCAGCAGGTGTCGGCAGCCCAGCAAGCAGTGGCTACGCGGCACCCGCCTGTCGGGGCGCACTTCGAGCACAGTCACAACGTTGTTCTGGACCTTTTGGTCTGGAATGGCCTGGGGGTCGGTTCGCTGATCCTCTTGTTGGGAGCGGCGGCGCTGTTGCGTCTTTATGCCGGGGTTCGCGAACCCAGGGCGGTGTGGCTGCTGGCGGCAGTCTCGGGCTTACTCATCCACGCCAACCTCGAATTCCCGCTCGAGTACGCCTATTTCTTGGTGCCGATGGGGTTGTTCATCGGCGCGATCCACGCGCTGAACACCATCGAGACCGAGCCAAAATGGCCGGCGCCGCTGTTGCCGATGGCAGGTGTTGGCTTGGCGGCGGTGCTGTCGGTGGTTGCGGTGGACTATCTGGAGGCCGAACAGAACCACCGCATTTTGCGTTTGGAGTCTGCGCGCATCGGGGTACGTGCGATCGAGACGCCGGCGCCGACGCTGCGCGTTCTCGACCAGCTGCAAGCGTTCCTGGAGTTCGCTCGCACTGAGGCGCGGCCCAACATGACAGCCGAGGATTTGCAGGCGATGCGTCGCGTGGCAGAGCGCTTCGGGTATCCCCCGGTGCTCTTGCGCTATGCCTTGGCTGCAGGACTGAATGGGGAGCCAGCGACTGCAGCGCTTACGCTCGAACGGCTTTGCCTCATTCATCCAAGGCCCAGATGCGACGAGGGTCGGATTGCCTGGGTCAGCCTGGGGGAACGCTACCCTGCCTTGCGTGCAATTCGGTACCCATCGTGAGAGGCGGCACGACCTTGGATTGGGCTTGCAGACTGGAAGCCGGCTGCTTTATCGAATTCGCCTCCTTCGTCTGCCGTCGTTCCGTGGCGACCAGGATGGATTCGTCGGTATTCATCGTGGTGATCGTGGTGAGTGACCAGTAGTCAGTAGTCGGTAGCCTCGCGCCATGCTGCTGCAAAACGCCACCCTCCCCGACGGCCGCACCGGCGTCGATCTGCTCGTCGAGCACGGCCGCATCGCGGCCGTCGGCCCGAACCTGCACGCCCCGCCCGGCGTCGAGGTGATCGACGCCGGTGGCTGGCTCGTCAGTCCGCCGTTCGTCGACGCCCACTTCCACATGGACTCGACGCTGAGCTACGGCCGGCCCTGGGGGTCAGGTCTTAAATCAAAAGCCCTCGACAATCACGCCTACACCGAAGCGACCAGCCCCGAGCTGTCCATGACCCGCCCGCTGCGCATCGACTTCCCCGACGCGCTCTACCACGTCACCTCCCGAGGCGATCGGCGCGAGCCGATCTTTGCCGACGACGCCGACCGGCTCGCGTTCCTGGACGTGCTGGCGCTGGGCTGCGAGCGCTTCGAGGCGGACGTGCACGCCTACTGCCTGATGGGCAACCACTACCACCTGGTGGTCGCCACGCGCCACGGCAACCTCAGCGCGCTGATGCGCCACGTCAACGGCGTCTACACGCAGCGCTTCAACCGCCGCCACGGCAAGGTGGGGCACGTGTTCCAGGGGCGCTTCAAGGCCATCCTGGTTGATCGCGAGGCCTACCTGCTGGCGGTGTGCCGGTATGTCGACCTGAACCCGGTGCGCGCGCGCATGGTGGCCGCGCCCGGCGACTGGGCGTGGTCGAGCTACCGGGCGCTGACCGGCGCGGCGCAGGCTCCGCCGTGGCTGGGCGGTGGCGTGGTGCACGCGCTGCTGCTGGGCCGCGTGCCGGTGACGGCGGCCGACTGGCGCGCCGCCGCCGGCGCCTACGCCGCCTGGGTCGACGCCGGGCGCGACACGCCTCTGTGGTCCACCGGTCTGCGGCAGCAGATCTACCTGGGCGACGAGCGCTTCGTCGAGCGGATGCAGGCCCGCGCCGAGGCGCAGCGCCTGGCGGCGCAGGAGGTTCCGCGCGCCCAGCGCACGCCGGCCCGCGGGCTGGCGCACTGGCTGGCGGTGTGCGCCACGCGCGAGGAGGCGGTGCTGCGCGCGCACCGCGAAGGCGGCCTGACGATGGCGGCCATCGGCCGCGAGCTCGGCCTGAGCGGCGCGCGCGTGAGCCAACTCATCGCGCGCGCGGAGGGGCGGCGCTGACCGGCCAGGGGCCGCCGGATGCGAGAACCGGCGCCGGCATCCGGCCGACACTTGCGTTCCGGTGCCGTCAACCCGCCACGGGGTCCCGCACGTCCAGGAACGCGAACGTGCGAAAGTCGCCGTCGTTCGTGTAGAGCACCGCGATGCCGTTGGTTCGCAGCGCGGCCGCAAGGTGGGCGGCGGGTACGAGGTTGGCCGACCGCGATCACTTGCCGCGGCGACATGCTGGTCCCAGACTGGGAGACGTTCGCGCGGTGCCTGGCGGTGAGTCCGTGGTGAGCTCCGACGTGGTCGTCGCGCCTGCTCCTGCTGCGGCGCGGGACGTCAGAGCAGGTGCAGGTGCCGAGCCATGGCGCCGCGAACGCTCGACAAGGCGATCGCCTGGTCGAAGCTGACCAGGCGGCCACCGTGCTCGACCGCCAGCGCCAGCAGGTACAGGTCCGTGATCTGGAATTGTGGCCTTGCACGCGCGAGAAGTCGAAGCGCCGGTCGTCACGCAAGGAAATGTCGTCGGGCCAGAACTCGTGGTCGAGCGCGGCGCAGGCGTCGCGCAGGCGCTCGCGCACCAGGTGCATCGACACGCCGCCGCGCCGCCCGTAGGCGGGCAGGCTCATCACCCGCACGACGCCGTTCTCGACGATGGGGCAGGTGGCCACCTGCACGCCGCTTTGCTCGACGAACGCGTTGGCACGCGACGAGAACTGGTGCGTGAGCTGCCCGCCGTTTTTCGTCTTCCAGGAGCCGATGGTTAGCATCGAGACCTGAAGGACGAGAGATGAAGAGAATTCCGAAGCAGGAGTACACGGCCGAGTTCAAG
>NZ_QOAZ01000035.1 GCF_003574675.1 Azohydromonas sediminis | reverse complement strand
ATGCTCAAGCGGCTGATCGCCAACATCGGCGCGGCCTTGCAGCACGTTCGGTCAGCTGCGGAGCAGTTCAAGGACCTCGACCGCTGGGGCTGCCTGCTGCGCTACGTCAGCGACCGCATAGCCCCGATCGTCGGCCCACCACGACCCGCGGCTGGCCTGCCAGCGACGGGGTAACTGCCGGATTTAGGGTGAATCGCGCCGAGCCGGCTGTGGGGACATGAGCATCGGTGCGGCGCAGGCGTGATCGCAGCCGACGTTGCCCCGCGATCTCAGCGTGCCGCCAGCGCGCAGCGCGCCACCTCGATCAGCGCGTCGTCGGCCTTGGCCGCGTGCACGACGCCGTCGACGCGTGGCGCGCCCTCGAGCCCGACGACGAGCTTGCCGAACTGTCGACCGAAGGCGACTTCGCTCAGCGTGCCGAAGTTGTCGCCGATCGCCACCAGGCACAGCGCCGCGCGGGCGATGACGGCGTTGCGCGCCTCGCCGATGCCGGTGGCGAGCACGACGCTGGCGTACGGGTTGGCCTCGGCGGGGTCGTCGCCGGGCAGGATGCCGATCGCGATGCCGCCGGCGTCGTGCGCGCCGCGGCACGCACCTTCCATCACGCCGGCGCGCCCGCCGCAGATCAGCGCCAGCCCCATGCGCGCGATGCCGCGGCCGACCGCCTCGGCGGCGGCGACCTGCGCCGGCGTGGCCTGCCGCGGACCGATGACGCCCACCGGCACGCGCAGCGGCCGCGTGCGCTGGCGCGCGGCGACTTCGGCGATCAGCGCCTGCAGGTGAGCGGGGGCGGATGCGGTCACAGGTGCTTCTCGTGGCGGCTGCCGATCCAGGCGCCCACCGTCATGATCGTCGAGCACGCGGCGGTGATCAACAGCGCCAGCGCCGCGGCGGCCGGGAAGTCGGAGCCGGTTTCCGAGATCAGGCTGTACAGCTGCAGCGGCAGGATCTCGAGCCGCGTGCCCACGAGCGCGAGCGCGGTGCCGTAGGCGCCGAAGACGACGGCGGCGATCAGGCAGCCGCTGGCGACGATCGGTGCGGCCAGCTGCGGCAGCATCACCTGGCGAAACGCCTGCGCCGGCGTGGCGCCGAGCGACTGCGCTACATCGAGCTGCGCGCGGTCGAAGTTGACGAACACCGGCAGCACGCCCATCACGACGCGCGGGATCAGGTAGTACGACGACGCGAAGGCGAGCCCCGTCGGTGTGAACAGCGCCTTGCCGACGACCGCCGCGTCGGCGCCGGCCAGCGCGAGCAGCTGCGTGACGAGCCCGGCGCGGCCGTAGGTCAGGATGAAGCCGTAGGCGACGATCAGCCCCGAGAACGTCAGCGGCAGCGCGATGACGAACGCCAGCAGCGTGCGCCGGCGCTCGTCCATGCGCGACAGGTGCAGCGCCACCGCAACGCCCACGAGGAGCGACAGCGTCGACGCGACGAGCGTCAGCACCGTGCTGCCCACCAGCGACGGCCAGAACGTGGGCATCGCGACGACGCGCACGAACGCCGCGAGCCCCTCGCGCAGCGCATCGACGACGACGGCGGCCACCGGCAGCGCGAAGAACAGCGCCAGCAGCAGCACCGCCGGCGCCGCGAGCAGCGCGAAGGTGGCGCGCGTCATCTCCGGCTCAGCGCACGCCGGTGGCCGCGACGTAGCCCTGGTCGATCTCGGCCTTCTTCGCCGCCGCGGCCCGCACGTCGAGCGGGCGCACCTGCGGTGCGGCCGGCATCTTGTCGGCCACGCTGGCCGGCAGCGCGATGCCGGGCACGCTCGGGCGCACGAAGCCCTCGGCGAAGATGCCCTGGCCGAAGTCGCTCATGACGAAATTCAGCCACAGCTTGCCGGCGTTCGGGTTCGGCCCTCGCTCGACGAGGCTGATCGCGTACGGCGCCGCGGCCGACGCTTCTTTCGGAATCACGACGGCCACCGCATCGCCGAGGCCGTCGGTGTACTTGGCCTTCAGGCCGTCGTTCTCGTACGAGATCCAGATCGGGATCTCGCCCTTGACGAACTGCGCGTACGGCGTCGTGCCGAGCACGCGCAGCACGTTGCCCGCCTTGTGCAGCCGCCCGAGGTAGTCCAGTCCGGGCTTGACGTTGTTCATGTCGCCGCCGTTGCCGAAGTTGGCCGCGAACGTCATCACCTGGCCGACACCGGTCGAGCGCGGATCGAGGTAGACGATGGTGTTGCGGTACTCGGGCTTGAGCAGGTCGGCCCATGACTGCGGCACGTTCTTGACCAGCTTGGTGTTGACGACGAAGGCGATCGTCAGCGAATGGATCGTGAACCAGCGCCCCTCGGGGTGGCGGAACACGTCGGGCAGCTTGTCGAAGTTGACCGGCTTGAACGGCGCGACCAGCCCCTTGTCGGCGGCGTCGACCGCCGACGCGGCGAAGTAGTACGCCGTGTCGGCCTGCGGACGGTTGCGCGCCTTGTCGAGCGCGACGACGGTGGCCGCCGAGCCGAGGTCGTTGTAGACGATCTCGACGTCGGGGTAGCGGGCCTTGAATGCGCGGAACTGCGCGGCCCAGTTGGCCCAGGTCGGGCCGGTGTCGAAGCTGACCACCATGCCTTCCTTACGCGCCGCTTCGTACAGCGCGCGCTCGCCGGGGTACAGCTCGGGCGTGTTGGTGACGTTGGGCGCCTGCGCCCACAGCACGGGCGGGATCAGGGCTGCCGTGCCAGCCAGCAGGACGGTTCGGCGTGTGCTCATCGTGGACTCCTTTCGTCAACGGGAAGGGACTGAGGGGGGGCCAGGAACTGGATCGCCGCGGCGGGTACGTGCACCCGGGCGAACGTCTCGCGCGACGTGGTCTCGAGCTTGAGCACCGCGCCGCCGACCCCGAGGTCGAGCTGCCGCGTCGCGCCGAAGAAGCGGTCCTTCAGCACGCGCGCATCGAATACGTTGTCGCCGCCGGCGCCGGCGGCTGCCGGCTCCAGCCGCTCGGGGCGAATCAGCAGCCTGAGCGCCGTACCGGCGGCGCGCTCGTGCGGCATCGTGCGCAGGCGTCCGAGCGCGCAGTCGACGTGCTCGGCATCGGCGGCGCGCGCGTCGAGCACGTTGGCGCGGCCGACGAAGCCGGCGACGAAGCCGTCGACGGGGCGGTCGTAGATCGCCTGCGGCGTGTCGCACTGCACCAGTCGCCCGTCCTTGAGCACCGCGATGCGGTCGGCCAGTGACAGCGCCTCGTCCTGGTCGTGCGTGATCAGCAGCGCGGCGATGTTGTGCATTTTCTGGATGCGGCGCACCTCGTCGCGCATCGCCACGCGGGTGGCCGCGTCGAGCGCCGACAGCGGCTCGTCGAGCAGCAGCGCCTGGGGCTCGAAGGCCAGCGCGCGTGCGAGCGCGACGCGCTGCTGCTGCCCGCCCGACAGCTGTGCCGGCAGCCGTTCGGCGAGGCCGGTCAGGCCGACCATCTCGAGCATCGCGTCGGCCCTGCGCCGGCGCTCGGGCGCCGCGACGCCGCGCACGCGCAGCGGGTAGGCCACGTTCTCCCACACGCGCATGTGCGGGAACAGCGCGTACGACTGGAAGACGATGCCGCAGCCGCGCGAGGCGACGCTGGCGTCGGTGACGTCGCGCCCCCCGAGCCGCACGCGGCCCGATTCCGGGCGCAGGAAGCCCGCGATGAGCTTGAGCAGCGTCGTCTTGCCGCAGCCCGACGGCCCGATGCACACGAGCAGTTCGCCCTGCTGCAGCTGCAGCGACAGGTCGAAGATGCCGGCCTTGCCGCCGGCGTAGCGGAACGTGACCCGGTCGAGTTCGACGGCGGCGCCCATCGTCGCGTCCCTCGTGGTCCTCAGTGCGTGCGCAGGCCGAGGCGCGTCGCGCGCTGCGTCGACAGCGCCCCGCCCACCGACGCCGCGAGCGCGAGCACGAGCAGGATCACGGTGGCCGCGCACGCAAAGCCGGTGGCGCCGTAGAACGCCTGCAGCAGCACGACGGGGTAGGTGCGGTTGAGGAAACCCGCCACCAGGTTCGAGAACTGGAACTCGCCGACCGACAGCGCCGCGACGACGATCAGCCCCGACAGGATCGAATGCCGCAGCGACGGCAGCACGATGTGGAAGAAGCGCTGCAGCCCCGAGCTGCCGAGCGACTCGGCCGCTTCCTCGAGCACGTGCAACCCAAGGCGCTGCATGTCGGCCACCACCGCCTGCAGGAAGTACGGCAGCGCGAGCACGATGTGCCCCGCCGTCAGCAGCCACACGCTGCCCAGCCACGGCAGCTGGTCTGACGAGAAAACGAGGATGAAGCCGAACGCGAGCACCAGCGGCGGCAGTGCCACCGGCAGCTGGTACAGCGCGCTGGCCAGCGCGCGGATGCGCGGGCTGCGCGCGCGGAACACCGCGTAGGCCAACGGCAGGCCGATCGCCAGACACGCCGCGCAGGTCAGCGCGCCGACGAGCAGGCTGGCGGTGAAGGCGCGGCGAAAGCTCGGGTCGTGGGCGACCTCGAGGTACCAGCGCAGCGTGAAGCCGGTCGGAAACAGTGTGTTGAGCCACAGGTCGCCGAACGAGCCGACGAACAGCAGTGCGATCGGCGTCACGAGGTACGCCAGGTATAGGCCGGTCACGACGCGCGGCAGCATCGCAGCCCCCGCAGGATGCGTCGTCGTCGCCGTGTCGGCGTGATGACGCGGTGGACGTCGTGGTGGTCGCGCATCGAGTGGCGACTGTGCCAGCCGGGCCGGCGACGGACTTGACGGCCGTCAAATGGTCGCCGCGGCGTGCGGTCGGCTCAGCGGCGCACCCGCACGCGCTGGCCGTCGCGCATCGTGCTGCCGGGGTAGAGCACGACCTGCTCGCCGTCGCGCAGGCCGCTCTCGATCCACGCGGCATCGGCGTGGCGGTCGCGCACCTCGACGAGGCGTGCGCGCGCACGGCCGCCGTCGACGACGAACACGCGCCAGCGCGCGCCGTCGCGCACCAGCGCCGCACTCGGCGCGAGCAGCGCGCCGTCGTGCGCCGCAGTGACGATGCGCGCGTCGATGCGGAAACCGTCGCCGAGCGCGCGCCCCTGCGCCGCGGCGGCGTCGAAGTCGACGATGACGTTGACGCGCTGCTCCTCGATGCCCAGCGCCGAGACCTTCGTGAACGCCACCGGCTCGATGCGCGCGACGGTGCCGGGCAGCGTCGGCGCGCCGGGGCCCAGCGACAGCATCACCGCCGCGCCGGGCGCGATGCGCAGTGCGTCGCTCGACAGCACGTCGACCACCGCCTCGAGCGCGCCGGTGTCGCCGATCTCGAGCAGCGGCTGGCCGACCGCGACCGGCGCGGCGCTGTCCAGGTGCAGCTTGACGACGCGGCCGTCGACGGGGCTCTTCAGCTCCCACCGGCCCTCGACGCGAGCGCCGGGCGCCGGCTCGGCGCGCGCGAGCGCGGCGCGCGCCTCGGCCAGCGCGTAGTCGGCCGCCCGCTGCTCGGCACGCCCGGCGTCGAGCGCGCGCTGCGCGGCCTGCTGTGCGAGCACGGCCTGGTCGCGCGCCGACGGCGCGATGAAGTGGTCGCGCGCGAGCTGCTGCGCGCGCTCGGCGTCGATGCGCGCCTGCGCCAGCGCCGTCTCGAGCCGCGCGACCTGCGCCGCGGCGGCCGCGCGCGCGGCCTCGGCGCTGCCCACGCGCTGCTGCAGCACGGCGCGCGTGCGCGCGTCGATCATCGACGGCGCCGACGGCGTCAGCACCGCGACGACGTCGCCGGCGGCGACGGCATCGCCGACCCTGAGCACCGGGCGCGCGAGCTGGCCCGAGGTCGGGGCGGCGATCACGTAGCGGTTCTTCAGCCGCAGCCGGCCGTCTTCCTCGATGGCCTGCTCGAAGCGGCCGGTCGTGACGGTGGCCACGTCGACGACGATCGCACGGGGCTGGAAGGCCCACGCGGCGAGCGCGACGACGGCAGCGACGGCGGCGGCTGCGCCGACCCAGCGGCGCCACTTGCGGTTCGGACGGCGGTCGTTCATTCACGCACCTTGAGGACGGCCACGAGGTCGAGCCGGTCGACCTGCCGGCGCACGATGAGCGCGCTGGCCACACCGGCGGCCAGCACGATGAGCGCCGCCAGCGCGTAGGTCGACGGCTCGATCACGACCGGGAAGTCGATGTTCTCGTGCGACATCAGCTGCATCAGCAGGTGCGCCAGCGCCCAGCCGAGCAGCGCGCCCACCGGCAGCGCCAGCAGCAGCTCGGCGCCGAGCTCGGCCAGCAGCAGCACCGAGACCTCGCCGCGCGTCATGCCCAGCACGCGCAGGCTGGCCAGCTCCCACGCGCGCTCCGACAGCGCGATGCGCGCGGCGTTGTAGATGATGCCCACCGCCATCGCGACGGCGAACAGCGTCTGGATCCCGCTGAACACGCCGATGTTGCGCGACGTGCGCTCGTCGAACGTCGTCATCGACGCCTGCTTGTCGAACACGGCGCTGATGCCGGGCGCGGCCTTCACCGCGGCCCAGAAGGCGGGCAGCGCGTGGGGGTCGACCTGCAGCGCGGCGTCGCCGGCGCCGTCGCCGTCGCGCGCGAGGCGGTTCATCGCGTCGAGGTTCATGTACAGCTGCTTGCCGAACATCATGTGCACGACGTCGACGACCTCGGCCTCGGCGCGCGTGCGGTGCCACAGCCGGAACTCGACGGTGATGCGGTCGCCCACGCGCGCGCCGATCGCCTCGGCCAGCAGTGCCGACATCACGACGCCGTCGGGCGGCAGCGCGACCGGGCCGCGCTGCTCGTCGACGAGCCGCAGCAGCTGCGCGCCGGGCGTGAAGCCGGTCATCACCGTGTCCTCGCTGCGCCCGCGCCGGTGCACGCGCACCGGCTCGCTGCGGTAGACCTCGGCGTCGATCACGCCCGGCAGGCGCTGCAACTCGCGCGTGACGGTCACCGGCACCGGGTTGTGGAAGTCCACGAGCACGTCGGCCTGCTGCACCTGACGGTACTGCACGTCGACGATGTGCGCGATCGCATCGAGCCAGAACGCGCCGGCGATCTGCAGCGCCACCGCCAGCGCGATGCCGGTGACGGTGAACGCCGCGCGCAGCGGCCGGCGCTCGAAGTTGCGGATCACCATCAGCGCGCCGGCGCCGACGTGGCGCCCGAAGCCCAGGCGCTCGATCAGCGTCGGCTTGTACGCCGGCGGTGCCGGCGGCAGCATCGCCTGCGCGGGCTTCAGGCGCACGACGGCGCGTATCGCGGCCCACGCGCCGAGCGCCGCCGTCGACGAGGCGATCAGCGCCGCGGCGCCGATCAGCCACGGCGCAGTGTGGTACGCGAGCCGGTTGAAGCGGAACACCTCGTCGTACAGGCCGAGCATCAGCTGGCCGATCCACACCGACAGCGCGAGTCCGGCGCCCACGCCGAGCCCGGCGATCACGATCGCGAGCTTGATGTAGTGCCACGCGATCTCGCCGTTGCGGTAGCCCAGCGCCTTCAGCGACGCGATCTGGCTGCGCTGCGTCGCGACCTGGCGGCCGAGCACGACGTTGAGGATGAACATCGCCACCGCGAGGAAGATCGACGGCAGCACGGTGCCCAGCACCTTCAGCTGCGACAGCTCGTCGCGCACGATGGTGGCCGACATCTGCTTGTCGCGCCCGACGGCACCGATCGCGCCGTACGGCTCGAGCAGCCGGTCGAGCGCGTCGAGCACCGGCGGCAAAGGCACCCCCGCGTGCAGCCGCAGCGCGAGCTGGTTGAACGCGCCTTGCATGTCGAACGCGTGCGCCATGCGCTGGTCGTCGATCCACCAGATGCCGAAGGTCTCGTCGTCGGGGGCGCCGCCGCGCGTGGCGAACACGTACTCGGGCGTGGCCGCGGTGCCGACCACGCGCACGCGCTCGCGCCGTCCGTTGAGGATCGCGTGCACCGTGTCGCCGGGCTTGAGGCCGCGCGCGACGGCGAAGCGGTCGCTGACCACCGCCTCGAGCGCGCCGTCGGCCTCGGGCCAGCGCCCGCTCTTGAGCGTCAGCGCGTTCAGGCCCTGGCTTCCGGCGCGCACGCGCGCGAGGTCCAGCCCGATGAAGCGGCCGGTCACTGGCGCGTCGACGCCTTCGACGTCGACCTGCGCGTCGTAGACGACCTCCGTCTTGACCTCGGCGACGCCGTCGATCGCCGCGATGCGCGCGGCGAGTGCGAGCGGCGCGCGCCGCACGCTGGCGAACACGTCGGCGAGGCGGTTGTCGCGGTAGAACGCGTCGCGCGCCTCGAGCAGCGACGCGTGCACCGAGAACAGACCGACGAAGCCGGCCACGCCGATCGCGACGACGAGCGCGATCGTGGCCACCTGCGCGCGCAGCCGCTTCAGGTCGCGCCACAGCTTGATGTCGAGCGCCTTCAACGCACCCTCACCACGACAGCGTCTCGGCCGCCACCTTGGCCGTGTTGACGTGCACGTCGACGATGCGTCCGTCGGCCAGCCGCAGCACGCGGTCGGCGATGCCGGCGATCGGCGCGTTGTGCGTGATCACGATCGTCGTCGTGCCGAGCTCGCGGTTGACGCGCTCGATGGCCTGCAGCACGACGATGCCGGTGGCGCAGTCGAGCGCGCCGGTGGGCTCGTCGCACAGCAGCACGTCGGGGCGCTTGGCGATCGCGCGCGCGATCGCCACGCGCTGCTGCTCGCCGCCCGACAGCTGCGAGACGAAGTGGTCGAGCCGCTCGCCGAGGCCGACCAAGCGCAGCGCCTCGGCCGGGTCCATCGGGTGCTCGGCGAGGTCGGTGACGAGCGCGACGTTCTCGCGCGCCGTCAGGCTCGGGATCAGGTTGTAGAACTGGAACACGAAGCCCACGTGCTCGCGGCGGTAGCGCGTCAGTTCCGCGTCGTCGGCGTGCGTGAGGTCGTGGTCGCGCCAGCGCGCGACGCCGCTGGTCGCGTTGTCCAGGCCGCCGAGGATGTTCAGCAGCGTCGACTTGCCGCTGCCCGAGGCGCCGAGCAGCACGACGAACTCGCCGCGGTAGACGTCGAGGTCGACGCCGCGCAGCGCGTGCACCGCGGTCTCGCCCTCGCCGTAGACCTTGGTCAGGCCGCGGGCGACGAAGACCGGTTCGCGCGTCGGGGCGTCGGCCGCGGTCATCACAGCATCAGGTGGATCTCGCGCGTGCCCTCGCCGGGTGCGACGGGGCCGACGGTGAAGCCCAGCGAGCGCGCCAGATCGAGCATGCGCGTGTTCTCGGCGAGCACGGTGGCCACGAGGCGGCGCGTGCCCTGGCTGCGCAGGTAGGCGATCATCTTGTGCATCAGCCGCTCGCCGAGCCCGGCGCCCTTGAGGTCGGAGCGCACGACGATGCCGAACTCGGCGTCGATGTTGTCGGGGTCGGCGATCGCGCGCACGACGCCCAGCGTCTGCTCGCGCCCGTCGGGGCCGGGCGCGGTCGCGACGAAGGCCATCTCGCGCGCGTAGTCGATCTGCGTCAGCCGGGCGAGCTCGCTGCGCTCCATGTGGCGACGCGTGTAGAACACGCGCATGCGGATGTCTTCGGGCGACAGCTGCTCGAGGAAGGCGCGGTGCTGCTCCTCGTCCTCGGGGCGGATCGGGCGCAGCGTCAGCGTGCCGCCGTTCCACGGCATCGTCTCGACGAGTTCGGCCGGGTAGGGGCGCACCGCGAAGCGCGCCGCGCCGCTGGGCGCCGCGGCGCTGACGCGGATGCGCGCGTCGAGCGCGATGACGCCACGCTCGTCGGCCAGCAGCGGGTTGACGTCGAGCTCGACGACTTCGGCGAGGTCGGCCACCAGCTGCGAGACGCCGACCAGCGCGCGGTGCAGCGCGTCGCGGTCGACCGCCGGCGTGTCGCGAAAGCCCTGCAGCAGCCTGGCCACGCGCGTGCGCTCGACGAGGGCGCGCGCGAGCGGCACGTTCAGCGGCGGCAGCGCGATCGCGCGGTCGGCGAGCACCTCGACGGCGGTGCCGCCGGCGCCGAACAGGATCGTCGGGCCGAACACGTCGTCGATGCTGGCGCCCACGATCAGCTCGCGCGCGTGGCCGCGGCGCACCATTGCCTGCACCGTGACGCCGTCGATCGCCGCGTCGGGGCGCAGGCGGCGCACGCGCTCGAGCATCGACGCGAGCGCGGCGCGCAGCTCGTCGGCGTTGGCGAGGTTCAGCGCGACGCCGCCGACGTCGCTCTTGTGCGAGATCTGCGCCGAGACGATCTTCAGCGCGACCGGCCAGCCGATCGCGTCGGCCGCTGCGACCACCGCGTCGGGGTCGGCGGCCACCGCGCGCGTCTCGACGACGGGGATGCGGTACGCCGCGAGCACGGCCTTGGCCTCGGGTTCGCTCAGCATCTCGCGCCCGGCGGCCAGCGCCTGCGCGATCACGGCGCGCGCGGCGGCGGTGTCGGGCGGGGGCTCGTCGGCGGCGGCGATCGGCGGCGCCTCGATCAGCTGCGCCTGGTGGCGGCGGTACTGCACCAGCATCTGCCACGCGCGCACGGCCTCCTCGGGCGTGTCGTAGCTCGGGATCTGCGCGTCGCGGAAGCACTGCCGCGCCTGCGCCACCGCGGTGTCGCCGAGCCAGCAGCTCAGCAGCCGCGCCGGCTGCCGCTGCGCGAGCGGCAGCAGCGCCGCGGCGATGTCGGCGGCCGGCACGATCGCGGTGGGCGCGTGCAGGAACAGCACCGGGGCACCCCCCGGGTCGTCGAGCAGCGCCTGCAGCGCGTCGACGTAGCGCTGCACCGGCGCGTCGCCGATGATGTCCACCGGGTTGCCGTGCGACCAGTTGGCCGGCAGCGCGGCGTTCAGCCGCTCGAGCGTGGTCGGTGCCAGCGGCGCGAGCCCGAGGCCGAGCTGCGCCGCCGCGTCGGCGGCCATCACGCCGGCGCCGCCGCCGTTGGTCAGGATGTGCAGCCGCGCGAGGCGCTCGTCGGGGTCGGCAGCGAGCACGCGCCCGCGAAAGCGCGCCAGCGTCTCGGCAGCGAGGAACAGCTCGAGCAGCGTGTCCACGCGCAGCATGCCGGCGCGCGAGACGGCGGCGTCGAACACGAGGTCCGAGCCGGCGAGCGCGCCGGTGTGCGAACGCGCGGCGGCCTGCCCGGCGCTCGAGCGCCCGGCCTTGACGAGGATCACCGGCTTGTTGCGTGCCGCCGCGCGCGCGGCGCTCATGAACTTGCGCGGCGCCTGCACCGACTCGACGTACATCAGGATCGCGCGCGTCTTCGCGTCGGTGGCCAGGTAGTCGAGCATGTCGCCGAAGTCGACGTCGGCGCTCTCGCCGAGCGAGGCGAAGTGCGAGAAGCCGATGCGCCGCGCGTGCGCCCAGTCGAGCAGCGCGGTCATCAGCGCGCCCGACTGCGAGACGAACGCGATCTCGCCCGGTGCCGCGCCCAGATGCGCGAAGCTCGCGTTCAGCCCGAGGTGCGGCGACACGAGGCCGATGCAGTTGGGCCCGAGGATGCGCAGCAGGTGCGGGCGCGCGGCGTCGAGCATGGCCTGCTTCTGCGCGGCGTCGAGCCCGGCGGTGATGACGACGGCGGCACGCGTGCCGCGCGCGCCGAGCTCGGCGATCAGGCCCGGCACGGTGGCTGGCGGCGTGCAGATCACGGCCAGCTCGGGGCGGTGCGGCAGGTCGGCCACGCGCGCGGCCACCGGCACGCCGTCGAGCTCGGCGAGCTTCGGGTTGACCGGGTACAGCGCGCCGCGGAACTGGCCGTGCAGGTTGCGCCAGACGGTCGCGCCGACGCTGCCGGGGCGGCTGGAGGCGCCGACCACCGCCACCGAGGCGGGGTCGAACAGCGAGTCGAGGTTGCGGATGCTCATCGGGAAGGGTCGCGAAGCCAGGGCCGGGCGACGATGGTCGCCGGTGCGTCTTTCATCACCGTGTCGCGCCAGCGTGCCATGGTGCAGTGCATCGACGCGTTCGACTTGACCTCGGTCAAGTCGAGCGGCATTCGGCCCGTGCGGCGCTCGACGTGGGCGCCCGGATTGACGTGGAGCAATCCGCCGCGCGGTGCGCGACGTATGGTTCGCGGCGGTACGGCGCCGTCGCGCGGCACCGTGCCGTGAACCGGGAGCCAGCGAAGAACCCGGCGGCGCGCGGGGCGCGCGCCGCGAACGGGCCGGGCATCGACCACGACGCCGACAGGAGACACGCATGAGCCTCGACCCGGGCCGTCTGGACTACCGCACGCGCGCGGCGTCGCCGCGCGACGACGTGCACGCGCACTTGGCGCAGCAGACCTTCGCCGTCGTGCTCGCCGGCGGGCGCGGCTCCCGGCTGATGCAGCTGACCGACTGGCGCGCGAAGCCGGCGGTGCCCTTCGGCGGCAAGCTCAAGATCATCGACTTCGCGCTGTCGAACTGCGTCAACTCGGGCATCCGCCGCGTCGCGGTGCTGACGCAGTACCGCGCGCAGAGCCTGATCCGCCACATCCAGCGCGGCTGGGGCTTCCTCGAGATCAGCCTCGGCGAGTTCGTCGACGTCGTGCCGGCGCAGCAGCAGTCGGGCGAGGGCTGGTACCGCGGCACCGCCGACGCCGTGTTCCAGAACCTCGACCAGATCGCCGAGTCGCGTGCGCGCCACGTGCTCGTCCTCGCCGGTGACCACGTCTACAAGATGGACTACGCGCTGATGGTCGCCGAGCACGTCGCGCGCGGCGCGTCCGTGAGCGTGGCCTGCGTCGAGGTGCCGTGCGCCGAGGCCGGCAGCTACGGCGTGATGAGCGTCGACGCCGACGGGCGCGTCACCGCGTTCGCCGAGAAGCCGAAGCAGCCGCAGCCGCTGCCGCAGCGGCCGACGCACGCGCTGGCGAGCATGGGCATCTACCTGTTCGACGCCGAGCTGCTCGCGCGCGAGCTCGTGCGCGATGCGCGCGACGCGACGTCGAGCCACGACTTCGGCCACGACGTGATCCCGCGCCTGGTCGAGCGCGGCCTCGTGCACGCGCACCGCTTCGAGCGCAGCTGCGTCAACATGGTCGGCGAGCGGCCGTACTGGCGCGACGTCGGCACCGTCGACGCGTACTACGAGGCCAACATGGACCTCACGCACGTCGTGCCCGAGCTGAACCTGTACGACGACGCGTGGCCGATCCTCAGCCGCCAGTCGCAGCTGCCGGCGGCCAAGTTCGTGTTCGACGACGACGGGCGCCGCGGCGTGGCGATCGACTCGCTCGTCGACAGCGGCTGCATCGTCAGCGGCGCGACGGTGCGCCGCTCGATCCTCTTCTCGAAGGTGCGCGTCGGCGAGCACAGCGTGATCGAGGACTCGCTGCTGCTGCCCAACGCCGTCGTCGGCCGCGGCGTGCGGCTCGCCCGCTGCATCGTCGACAAGCACTGCCGCCTGCCCGACGGCTTCGCGGCCGGCTTCGACGCCGACGCCGACCGCGAGCGGTTCCACGTCACGCCGCGCGGTGTCACACTGATCACCCCCGAGATGCTCGGCCAGACCGCCCACTCGCGGTTCTGACCGCGCCGCCCCCGTTCCCGAGGAGACCCGCTGCGATGAAGATCCTGCTGCCCGTCGACGGCACCCCCACCGCGCTCGAGGCGGTGCACCACGCGCTGAGCCTGGTGCGCGCCGGCCTGAAGGCGAGCTTCGTGCTGGCCAACGTGCAGGACACGCCGACGCTGTACGAGATCGTCACCGCGCACGACCCCGACGTGATCGACGAGGTGCGCCGCGGCGCCGCGGCCGACCTCGTCGCGCCGGCGGCCGCGCTGCTCGAAGGCGCCGGCGTCGACTACGAGGTCGAGGTCGCCACCGGCGAGCCCGCGCCGATGCTGATCGAGATCGCCGAGCGGCTGGCGTGCGACGCGATCGTGATCGGCGCCGAGCGGCGCAGCGGACTGGCCAGCGTGCTGATCGGCTCGGTGTCGCAGTCGCTGATCCACGACAGCCCGGTGCCGGTGACCGTCGTGCACCGGCGCGAAGAAGCCGAGGAAGGGGAGGAAGGCGAGGCCGAGGAGGGCGGCGAGCCCGACCAAGGCGCCGACTGACCGCCACGTGCGGCGCGCAGGCCCGACGCGGTGACGGGATGATGGCGGCGGCGTGGCACCCGGCGCCGGTGTTCGACCCGCTGGCGACGTCGCGCGCCGCCTTCGACGTGCTGGCCGACGGCGCCGGCTCGCGCGAGGCGCTGGCGCGGCGCCAGCACGAGCGGCTGCGCGCGCTGCTGGCCGCGGCGCGGCGCGACTCGCGGCTGTACGCCGAGCTGCACCGCGGCGCCGGCCCCGACACGCCGCTGGCCGACCTGCCGGTGGTCACCAAGCCTGCGCTGATGGCGCACTTCGACGACTGGGTCACCGACGCCGCGCTCGCGCTGCCGGCGCTGCGCGCGTTCCTCGCCGACCCGGCGCGCATCGCCGACGCCTTCGCGGGGCGCTACACGGTGTGGGAGAGCTCGGGCAGCAGCGGCGAGCCGGGCGTGTTCGTGCAGGACGCTGGCGCGATGGCCGTCTACGACGCGCTCGAGGCGCTGCGCCGCGCGGTGCGCGCGCCCGGCGGCGCGCTCGACCCATGGCGCCTCGCGCAGCGCCAGGCGCTCGTCGTGGCCACCGGCGGCCACTTCGCGAGCCAGGTCTCGCTGCAGCGGCTGCGGCGGCTGAACCCGTGGCTCGCGCAGACGCTGCGCAGCTTCTCGATCCTGCAGCCGCTGCCGGCGCTCGCGGCCGAGCTCGAGGCGTGGCAGCCGGCGGTGCTCGCGACCTACCCGACCGCGGCGGCGATGCTCGGCGACGCGGCCGAGCGCGGCGACCTGCGGCTCGCGCTGCACGAGGTCCACACCGGCGGCGAGACGCTCGACGACGCGGCGCGCGCGCGGCTGGCGCGCCAGTTCGGCTGCCCGGTGCGCAACCACTACGGTGCCAGCGAGTTCCTCGCGATCGGCTGGGAGTGCGCGCACGGCCGCATGCACGTCAACGCCGACTGGGTGATCCTCGAGCCGGTCGACGCGCGCGGGCGCGCGGTGCCGCCGGGGCACCTGTCGCACACGACGCTGCTGACGAATCTCGCCAACCGCGTGCAGCCGCTGATCCGCTACGACCTCGGCGACCAGATCGCGTGGGGGGCCGACGACTGCCCCTGCGGCTCGCCGCTGCCCACGGTGCGCGTGCTCGGGCGCCGCGACGACCCGCTGCAGCTGCGCGCCGACGACGGCCGGCGCCTGACGCTGCTGCCGCTGGCGCTGACGACGGTGCTCGAGGACGACGCCGGCGTGTTCGACTTCCAGCTGCGCCAGCGCGACGCGCGCACGCTGTGCCTGCGCCTGGGCCCCGAGGCCGCGCGCGAGCCCGGCGCGCGCGAGCGCTGCCACCGCGCGCTGCGCGCCTACGCGAAGACGCTGGGCCTGTCGCGGCTCGTCATCGTCGACGAGCCGGGAGCGCCGCTCGCGCACGGGCGCAGCGGCAAGGTGCAGCGGGTGGTGGCGGCGAGGTGAGGCCAGCCGGGCAACATTCAGCGGCTCGCCCGGCCCGCAGCGATCGTCAGCGCCGTTGCGCCTTGGCCAGCAACTCGAGCCCGCGCGCGCTCTTGCCCTGCCCACGATCGGCGCGCAGCGCGAAACGGGCTTCGGCGTCGAACTCCGCCAGCAGCAACGTGGCCATTTCGTCGATCAACCGGTTCACACTGGTGCCTCGGCGCTTGGACAGTGCCTTCAGGCGTTCGTACTTGTCGTCGGGCAGACGGATGGTCAGGGCGCTCATTCGTGCTCCTCGATCTTCAGCAAGGCGGATGGCGTGACGGCGTGCAAGCCGGGGAACTTCAATTCGTGCCGCTTGAGGTCGCGCAGGTTCTGACTGACGACGTAGTCGGCTCCCCCGGCCACCGCGAGTTCGATCAGGTGGTTGTCGCCCTCGTCGCGCAGGTTGGGGCGCCAGCCGAAGTAGATCCGCGTCCAACGGCCATGTGCGAGGAAGATGTCCAGCAGTTCCTCGCGCTCGGTGGCGTCAAGACGACTGGTGGCGAACAGCCGCCCGCGCGACAGGACGTCCTCGTATTCCGCCAGCAGTGCGGCACCCATCAACGGCACGAAGCGCTGGCGCAGGCAGCCGGCAATCACCGCCGCCGAGGCGCCGCGTCCCAGGCAGGCGCTGACGAACACGTTCGTGTCGACGACGATCACCACGATCAAATGGTATCAAAAACGATACCACCTGTGCGATATGGCGAGGTGCGACGCGCACCGTCGGACGAGGTGTCGTGTGGGGGCGGGATGCCATGCAGGGCCGACGCCCCGCCATGCATGCGGGCTGCGGCGCACAATCGCGCCCCATCGGCACTGCCAGGCCCCGCTCCATGACCGATCCCGACGCCGTCCAACGCTGGCTCGACGAGCACCGCATCACCGAGATCGAATGCCTGACGCCCGACATGTCGGGGCAGGCGCGCGGCAAGATCGTGCCGCGTCACCGCTACGACCCCGCCGCCGGCCTGCGCCTGCCCGAGGCCGTGCTGACGATGACGGTCACCGGCGACTACCCGGAGAAGGACTACACCGCCGTTTCCGACCCCGACATGCGGCTGGTGCCCGACGCGGCCACGCTGCGCCCGGTGCCGTGGGCCAAGGAGCCCACCGCGCAGATCATCCACGACTGCCTGCACTTCGACGGCACGCCCGTCGAGCTGTCGCCGCGCAACGTGCTGCGCCGGGTGCTGCAGCTGTACGCCGACCGCGGCTGGAGGGCCGTCGTCGCGCCCGAGATGGAGTTCTACCTCGTGCAGATCGAGCCCGACGAGGACATCCCGCTGAAGCCCCCGATGGGGCGCACGCAGCGCACCGAGGCGGGCATGCAGAGCTTCTCGATCGACTCGGTCAGCGAGTACGGCGAGATCTTCGACGTGCTGTACGACTGGTGCGAGGCCGAGGGCATCCAGCTCGACACGCTGATCCACGAGATGGGCACGGCGCAGATGGAGATCAACCTCGACCACGGCGACCCGCTGTCCCTGGCTGACCAGGTGTTCCTGTTCAAGCGCACGGTGCGCGAGGTGGCGATCCGCCACCAGATGTACGCCACCTTCATGGCCAAGCCGATGCAGGGCCAGCCCGGCAGCGCGATGCACCTTCACCAGAGCGTGGTCGACGCGGCCACCGGCGCCAACATTTTCAGCCGCCCCGACGGCGAGCCGTCGCCCGAGTTCTTCCACTTCATCGGCGGGCTGCAGACCTACCTGCCGGCGGCCACCGCGTTCTTCGCGCCGTACGTCAACTCGTACCGGCGGCTGTCGCGCTACACCGCCGCGCCGATCAACCTCGGCTGGGGCTACGACAACCGCACCTGCGGGCTGCGCGTGCCGCGCTCGGGGCCCGAGGCGCGGCGCGTCGAGAACCGGCTGGCCGGCGTCGACACCAACCCGTACCTCGTCACCGCGGCGACGCTGGCCTGCGGCTGGCTCGGCATCGAGCAAAAGCTCCAGCCCAGCGAGCCGCTGGCCGGCAGCGCCTACGAGCAGCCGCGCCAGCTGCCGCGCCACCTCGACGACGCCGTCGAGCTGCTGCTGCGCTGCCAGCCGCTGGCCGAGCTGTTCGGCGCGCACTTCGTCGAGACCTACGCGGCGATCAAGGAAGCCGAGTACCGCGAGTACTTCGACGTCATCAGCCCATGGGAGCGACGCTACCTGCTGCTCAACGTGTGAGGCGGCTGCCGCCGGCGGGCACGCGCGGCCGGGCGCGGTGCGCATGACGGCGATGCTCGACATCGACGGCGCGCACGGCGAGGGCGGCGGCCAGCTCGTGCGCACCGCGGTCGCGCTGGCCGCAGTCACCGGCACCGTAGTGCGCGTGCACGACATCCGCGCGCGGCGTCGCCGCCCGGGGCTGGCGGCGCAGCACGTGGCGGCGGTGCGCGCGGTGGCTGCGCTGTGCGACGCGCGCTGCGATGGCGTGCATCCCGGCTCGTCGGTGCTCGCGTTTCGGCCCGGCGCGCTGCACGGCGGCAGCTTCGTCGTCGACGTCGGCACCGCCGGCAGCGTCGCGCTCGTGCTGCAGGCGATGCTGCCGGCCGCGCTGGCCAGCGGCGAGGCCGTCGAGGTCGTGCTGCGCGGCGGCACCGACGTGCCGATGGCGCCGCCGGTCGATTACTTGCGCCTGGTGCTGCTGCCGCTGCTCGCGCGCATGGGCGTGCACGCTGAGCTGCAGGTCGAGCGCCGCGGCTACGTGCCGCGCGGCGGCGGCGAGGTGCGCCTGTCGCTGCCGGCGACCGGGTCGCTGGCACCGTTCGTCGTCGACGAGCGCGGGCCCGTGACCGCGATCGACGCGCACGCGCACGTCAGCCGCCTGCCGCTGGACATCGCGCGGCGCATGGCCGCCGCGGCGCGTGGCGTGATCGGGCGCACGTGGCCGTTCGACGCGCACGTCGAAGCCGGCGATCCGCTGCTCGCCTTGGGGCCCGGCGGTGCGATCGTGCTCAGCGCGGCGGCCGGGCCCACCGTGCTCGGCGCGGCGCAGGTGGCGCAGCGCGGCGTGCCCGCCGAACATCTCGGCCGGCAGGCGGCGCTGTCGCTGCGCCGCGACCTCGAAGCGGGCGCGACGCTGGACGCGCACGCGGCCGACCAGATGCTCGTCTTCCTCGCGCTCGCCGGCGCGCCGTCGGTGTTCCGGGCGTCGGCGCTGAGCGAGCATGCGCGCACCGCGATGTGGCTGATCGAGACGCTGACGACGGCGCGCTTCGCGATCACACCGCAAGGTGAGAGCATGCGCGTCGACGTGCGGCCGCACGTGCGGCGCTGACCGGCGCGCGGCGTCAGCGCGCGCTCGCCGCGCCGGCACGACGCCCACCGTGCCGGCCAGCGACGGCGGCATCAGCAGGCCGTGCCCGACGCCCACCAGCACCAGCGGCAGCGCGAGCGCCAGCGGCGTCCTGAGCCCGGCCAGCGCGAGCACGAGCAGCAGCCCGCCGATCGTCAGCGCCTGGCCCAGCCGCATCACGGTGCGCTCGCCGGCGCGGTGCGCGATGCGCGAGGTCAGGTAGTTGCCGGCGATGTACGACAGCGGGATCGCCATCACGTAGAAGCCGATGCCGTCGGGGCCGATGCCGTAGCCGCCGAGCACGATCGGCGCGCCGCCGAGGAACGCGTAGAACGTGGCCGTCGTGCTGGCCAGCACGAGCACGTACAGCACGAACACGGGCTCGCGCGCGAGGCGCGCATAGGCGCCGGCCATCGCGCGCAGCCAGTGCGACGGCGCGGCGGCGGGGCGCGAGTCGGGCAGCCCGCGCCAGGCGGCCAGCCACAGCAGTGCCGCGAGCACCGCGATGCCGACGAAGTTGGCCTGCCAGCCCCACAGCACGTGGACCTGGCCGCCGACGATCGTCGCCGCCGGCGGGCACAGCCCCATCACCATGCCGACGTAGGCCATCACGCGCGTGCGCTCGGCGCCGTGGAAGTGGTCCTGCACCAGCGCGCGGCCGATGACCATGCCGGCGCCGGCACCGGCGCCCTGCAGCACGCGCGCCGCCGTGAGCGCGAGCACGTCGCTGGCCAGCGCCGCCGCCACCGAGCCGGCGGCGGCCAGCGCGAGCCCGGCGAGCAGCACGCGCTTGCGCCCGAGCCGGTCCGACAGCGGGCCGTACAGCAGCTGCACGCTGCCGAACGCAACGACGAAGCCGCTGAACGTCAGCTGCACCGCCGCCTGCGACGCGCCGAACGTCGCGCCCCACTGCTGCATCGACGGGATGCAGATCATCATCGCCAACAGGCCGAAGGCGAGCTGCGCGAGCAGGTTGGCGACCAGCAGGCCGCGGGCGGTGTCGTCGGGCAAGGACAAGGGGTGGATGACGCGGCCATGTGCGACGGAGCGCACACCAAGGCGCGAGGGTAGCCGATGCGCGCCGCCGGCCCGGGGACGGGGCCAGCATCCGCAGGTTCAGAGGTCGAGCACGAGCCGCTCGGACCTGCAGCCCGAAACACAGACCATCATCGATCGGTTGGCCGCACGCTCAGCGGCGGTCAGCACCGAGTCGCGGTGATCGGGCTCACCTTCGAGCACGCGCGTCTCGCACGAGCCGCAGATGCCTTCCTCGCAGCTGAACGGCACGCCGGCCTTCAGCTCGATCAGGCACTGGTGCAGCGTCGTGTCCGGCGTGACTTCGAACGTGCGGCCGCTCCTGCGCAGCTCGACGGTGAAGGTGCTGCGCGCATCCGCGGCCGCAGCGACCTCGACGGCGGCGAAACGCTCGATATGCGCATTCGCGTGGCCGAGCTCGGCGCAGACCTTCTCGAACGCGTCGAGCATCACCGCCGGACCGCAGGCGTAGTAATGCTCGGTGTTGCTCGCAGCGCGCCGCGCGAGCAGCGCGCGCAGATCGGGCGGGCCGCCGCGTTCGTCGTCGAAGTGCCACGTCACGGGCACGTCCAGCGCCTCGATGTCGGCCACGAACGCCGCGCTCGCGCGTGAGCGTGCGCAGTAGATCAGCTCGAACGGACGCCCGAGGGCCTTGAGCCGTCGCGCCATGCACAGCAGCGGCGTCACGCCGATGCCGCCGGCCAGCAGCACCGAGTGCGTGGCGTCCTCGTGCAGCGGGAAGTTGTTGCGCGGCGCACCGATGGCAAGGCGTGTGCCCACGCGCAGCTGCTCGTGCACGCAGCGCGAGCCGCCGCGACTCTTGCGGTCGCGCAGCACGCCGACGACGTAGCGGTGGCGCTCGCTGCTCGGGTTGACGAGCGAGTAGCTGCGCACCATGCCGTTGGGCAGGTGCAGATCGATGTGCGCGCCGGCCTCGAAGGCCGGGAACTCACCGCCGCCGACCGGCCGCAGCTCGACGCTGATGATGTCGTCGGCCTCGTGGCGCAGCGTGTGGATCCAGGCCTGCAGGGTGTCGGACGCGCCCATCGTCGCGCTCAATGGCCGGCTCGCTCGAGTTGACGCGTCGCCAGGTGGCGCAGGTGGCGGCGCAGCCGCACGATGCCCATGTCGTGCTGGTACAGGTGCTCGCGCTTGTTGGCGTCGGGTTCCATGTTCTCGACGGCGACGCGGTCCTGCTCGAGCACGCGCCAGTGGCGCTCCTCGAGGCGGTTCTTGTAGAGGAAGCGCCAGGTGTCGCGCTGCCAGCCGCTGACCTTGCGGCAGCGCCAGTGGAACACGGCTGCGGTTCGGTTCGTGATCGGCGTGTAGCTGCCGATGATCGTGAAGTTCCCGCCCGGGCCGCCGGTCTTCGGATACGGGATCTCTAGGCGCATCAGGTGAATGCCGGTGTCGATCCACTCGGTCCAGTCGAAATTGACGTCGCGCTGGTGCTTCTTCTCGAACACGAAGCCGGTGTCGGTGTCGCGGATCTGGAACTCGGCGGTCATGTCGCCCTCGCTCATCGTGTGCGACTGCTTGTGCAGGTAAGCTCCGTGCATCGGGTCCATCACGTTGTCGATCACGTAGCGGTAGTCGCAGCCCCATTCCGTGTAGCACAGGAACGACGACCACTCGGGCGAGGTCAGCTGCTCGGGCAGGCGCAGCGGCGGCGCCTCGTCGAGCGCCGGCTGGCTCGCGTTGTAGAGGAAGATCGCACCGTTCGATTCGGCGGTGACGAAGCGCCGCGTCGGCCGCGAGCCCTCGAGCTTGCAGCCCGGGCTGCCCGGCACGCGCATCACGGTGCCGTCGCAGCGCACCTCGACGCCGTGGTACGGGCATGCGATGCGGTCGCCGAGGATGACACCCAGCGACAGCGGCGCGCCGCGATGCGGGCAGTGGTCCTCGAGGGCGTGCACCTTGCCGCCGGCGTCGCGCCACAGCACGATCTTGTAGCCCAGCCGCCGCAGCGAGACCGGGCTTTCCTTGACGAAGCCCGACGGGCAGACCGGGTACCACAGGTCCTTGAGGCCGACTTCGAGCACGGCGTCGGCCGGATCTTGCGGGAGGTGGACGGGGGCGGTGTTCATCGCGGTGCTTCCTTCGCGTGCGTGGCGGGTGGACGTGCCCTCGGTGCGGCTCAGGCGCCCAGGCGGGCCATCTCGCGGCAATAGGTCTCGGCTGTCCACGGCTGGCCGTTCGGGCCCGCGGGGCCGGTTTGGTTCAGGTAGGCGACCAGACCTTCGAGATCGTGGATGCCGGCAGCGAACGCGCGCTCGATGCTGTCGCCGAGCAGGCTCTCGTAGGCGGTGGGCGGCGCGCTGCGGCTCTGGTGCGTTTCGTTGTACAGCTCGGGGAGGCGCATGGGTTTCTCCTTACGACGGCGTCAGGCCTTGGGCTTGTCGGTCATGAAGCGCCCGCTGGGCGCCTCGGCGTTCACCTGGCGGCGCGTGTGGCCGTCGATACCGCCCTTGATCGCCCATTCGGCGAACACGGTCGGGCCGGGGGTGAAGTCGCGCGGCGTCCAGTCGGCGGTCAGTTCGTCTTCGTCGGTGTAGTACTCGACGAGTGCGCCGGCAGGGTTTTCGAAGTACCAGAACAGCGCCGACGAGATCGGGTGGCGGCCGGGACCGAGCTCCGTCGTCCAGCCGCAGCGCGACATGTGCATGCCGCCACCGATGACCTCGTGCAGGTCGCGCACCGTGAAGGCGACGTGGTTGAGCCCCTTGCGCGGGATCGGCGGCGCGAGCAGGAACAGGTCGTGGTGGCCACCCTCGGGGGCGCAGCGCATGAAGTGCCCGCGCCCGGGGTAACGGTCGGAGACGACGAAGCCCAGGCACTGCTCGTAGAACGCGGTGGTGGCCGCGAGGTCGAGCACGAAGAACACGACGTGGCCGACCTCGACCGGCTGCGCGCGTTCGTAGGCCGGCGCCGGGCGGTTCACGCGCGGACGCTCGCTCCAGGTGTTGGTGCGTGCACACTCGAGCTGGACCGGGCGCTTGCGCGTGACCTGCACGCGCACTGCCAGCCCGTTGGGGTCGGTGCAGCCGACGCGCTGGCCGTCGTCGATGTAGCCGGGCTGGCCGCGCAGGCGTTCGCGGCACGCGTCGAGTTCGGCCGCACTGCCCACCGCCCAGACGACTTCGCGCAGCGTAGGGTCGGGCTCGACGCCGGGCGGCAGCCCCGGCGTGTCGCCGTGCGCGACGCGCACGCGGCAGCCGTTGAGCGTCTCGAAGACGAGCTGCTGCGGCGTCTCGTCGAGCAGCGTCAGTCCCCAGTCGGTGAAGAAGCGGCGGCAGGTAGCCAGGTCGGACGCGCCGAACGTGATTTCGTCGATGCCCTGGATGTGCATGGGGGGCTCGCGGGCGCTCAGTGCGCGAGAAGCAACGTCGGGTTCGAAGATTGCCTGCCTGCGGCAGGCGGCTTGGTGCTGCCGACACCGCGGCCCGGCGTTCGGCGGTGCTTGCGGCCGACCGAGATCCGACCGCCGAACGCGTCTCCCTGGTCGCAGCGCGCCGCCAGCAGGGGCCTGTCCTGCGCCGGGGTCGCTTTCGGTGGGCAGGGGGATGGGCCGGCGGTGACGACGGTGAACATGCTCACGGGCAGGTCGTTTTATAAAAGAAACACCGTTTCTTTTTAGAAACGATGGTGGATGGTAGGGGTGCTGCGAGCGAGGGGTCAAGCCAATTCCGACTGAATTTCTGAGTCACCTGCCGCACCGTGCCGCAGGGACCCGATGCGCATGGCGAGGGCCGTCGTCCAGGCGCTCGAACGGCAGCGGCGCGTCATTGCATTGTCGAGCCGATCGGTCGGCTATCGCCCAGAGGCCGTCGGCTGAGGCTACGATTGATTTCCTAATAAAGCACAGTTTCTTATAAGAAACATCGGAGCAGAGCATGGTCCCTGTCGCCGACCGGGCTGGCCGTACCGACGCGCGACCGCCCGCGATCGAGTTCATCGGTGTCGACAAGCGCTTTCCGCCGCGCGGTCATTCGGGCGAAGTGCTTGCCGCGCGCGACGTGACGTTCTCGATCGCCGAAGGCGAGGTCGTCTCAATCATCGGTCCTTCGGGCTGCGGCAAGAGCACGCTGCTGAACATGGGCGCCGGGTTGGCCAAGCCGTCGGCCGGCACCGTCAAGGTCGGCGGCGAAGTCGTCGCCGGGCCGAACGAGCACGTGGCCTTCATGCTGCAGAAGGACCTGCTGATGCCGTGGCGCACGATCGCGCAGAACGTCGAATTCGGGCTCGAGCTGCGCGGCGTCAAGCCGGCGCAGCGGCGCGAGGTCGCGTACCGGCTGCTCGCGCAGTGCCACCTCAAGGGCTTCGAGCAGCATTACCCGAACCAGCTGTCGGGCGGCATGCGCCAGCGCGCCGCGCTCGCGCGCACGCTGGCCGTCGACCCGCTCGTGCTGCTGATGGACGAGCCGTTCTCGGCGCTCGATGCGCAGACCAAGATGATCCTGCAGCAGGACCTCGCGCAGATGGTCGCCGCGCAGCGCAAGACGGTGCTGTTCATCACGCACGACCTCGCCGAGGGCGTCGCGCTGTCGGACCGCATCCTCGTGATGAGCGAGCGCCCGGGCACGATCGTCGAGGAGATCGTCGTCGACATTCCCGGCCGCGACAACCCGATGCAGCGGCGCAAGCACCACGCGGTGGCCGATTACGTCGCGCATCTGATGGACCTTCTCAAGCTCGATGCCAGCGCCGAGGTGCACTGACCCGCTCCCGCCCCGACCGACTTCCCATCCGCCCCTTTTGAACGGAGACCGCGATGTCCCTGCCCATGCTCCCCCGCCGCGCCTGCCTCGTCCTCACCGCCGTCGCCGCACTCGGTGCACCGCTGGCGGCCCACGCGCAGCTGCAGGAGGTGACCTACCTGCTGCCCGCGCCGGCCACGCTCGTCGCCTTCGGGCCGTGGATGGTGGCGCAGGCCAAGGGCTACTACGAGCAGGAAGGACTGAAGGTCAACTTCGTCAGCGGGCGCGGCGGCGTCGACGTCGCCAAGCAGATCGGCGCCGGCAATGCCGTCGTCGGCGGCGCGATCGGCGACACGCCGATCATCGCGCGCGCGCAGGGCATCCCGGTCAAGGCGGTCGCCGTGCTCGGGCAGGGCTCGCTGATGGCGCTGGTCAGCCACAAGGACGAGCGCATCGAGAGCCCGCGTGAACTGAAGGGCCGCACGGTGACGACGATCTCGTACACCGACACCACCTACTACGCGCTGCTGGGCATGCTCAGCAAGGTCGGGCTGACGAAGAACGACGTCAACATCCAGGCCGCCGGCCCGGCGGGCGTGTGGCAGCAGTTCGCTGCGAAGAAGGCCGCCGCGATGGCCGCCGTGCCCGACTGGACCGTGGCCGCGATGGAGGCCGGTGCGCAGGTCGACATCCTGCCGGCCGACATCTACTTCAAGAGCATGGCGCAGGCCATCCTCGCCGCCGACGACACGATCCAGAAGAACCCGCAGCTGATCCAGAAGCTGGTGCGCGCGACGCTCAAGGGCATGAAGGACATCATGGCCGACCCGAAGGCCGCCACCGCTGTCTACGTCAAGCACGTGCCGGTGCACCAGGGCAAGGAGGCCACCGTGCTCAAGACCTTCGAGCTGTACAACAAGTACGTCTACGCGGCGCAGAAGGTGCCCGGCACGATGGACGAGACGCGCTTGGGCGAGCTGCAGAAGTTCTACGTCAGCAACGGCGTCGTGCCCAGGGAGGTGCCGCTGAAGGACCTCTACACCAACCAGTTCGTGGCGGCCAAGTGAACACGCTCGCCGTCAAGCGACTCAAGCGCGCCGATGCCGCCTCCCGTGAGGTCCCGATGACCGCCGACCGCGAGCGCCTCGTGACCGCCGGCTGGAGCGTGGCCGTGCTGCTCGTGTTCCTGCTCGCGTGGGAGTTCGTGCCCGGCTGGCTCGGAGTGCCCGACTTCGTGCTGCCGCCGCTCAGCCACACGGTGGCCGAGCTCGGCCGCATCTGGGGCGCCGAGCGGCTGCTGTGGCACGCCGGCATCACGGCGCTCGAGGTGGTGGTCGGCTTCGCGCTCGGTTCGCTGCTCGGCGCGGCGATCGGCTACGCGCTCGGCCTCGCGCCGCGTGTCGAGGCGGTGCTGTCGCCGTACCTGCTCGCACTGCAGATTGCGCCGAAGGTCGCGTTCGCGCCGCTGTTCGTGATGTGGCTCGGCTACACGGTGTACCCGAAGATCCTGGTGGCGGTGCTGATCGTGTTCTTCCCGGTGCTGATCAACGTGCTGTCGGCGATGCGGGCGATGGACCACGACCTGGTCAACCTCGCGCGCTCGTTCTCGGCCACGCGCTGGCAGGTGTTCCGCATGGTCGAGTTCCCGACCACGCTGCCGCCGCTGTTCTCGGGGCTGCGCATCGCGAGCACGCTGGCCGTCATCGGCGTCGTCGTCGGCGAACTCGTCGGCGGCAACATGGGGCTGGGCTACCTGCTCGTGTTCTTCGAGGGGCAGGGCAACACGGCCGGCGTGTTCGTCGTGATCGGTGCGCTGACGGTGATCGGCATCGTCGCGTATTACGCCGTCGTGTTCGCCGAGAAGCGCGTGCTGCACTACCTGCCGAGCACCCAGCGCATCGGAGCCTGAATGACGACGACCGCCATTCCCGAAATCCGGCTCGATGGCCGCCGCGTGCTCGTCACCGGCGCCGCGCGCGGCCTGGGCGAGAGCTTCGCGCGCGCGCTGGTCGCCGCCGGTGCGCGCGTGGCGATCAGCGACGTGCTGCACGAGCGCGGCCGCGCGCTCGCGGCCGAACTCGGCGCGGCGGCGCACTACGTGCCGCTGGACCTGATGGACGCCGACGGCATCCGCGCCGGCGTGGCTGCCGCGGCGCAGGCGCTCGGTGGGCTCGACGGCCTGATCAACAACGCCGCGATCACGAACTCGGGTGGCAAGGCAATGGACGAGCTCGCCGTCGACACCTGGGACCGTGTAATGGACGTCAACGTACGCGGCACCTGGCTCGTCACGGTGGCCGCACGGCCGTTTCTTGCCGCCAGCGGCAGCGGGCGCGTCGTCAACATCGCCTCCGACACCGCGCTGTGGGGCGCGCCGAAGCTGCTCGCCTACGTCGCGAGCAAGGGTGCCATCATCGCGATGACGCGCGCGCTCGCCCGCGAGATGGGCGCCGACGGCATCACCGTCAACGCGATCGCGCCAGGGCTGACGCTGGTGGAGGCCACCGAGTACGTGCCGCCTGCGCGCCATGAGCACTACCTACAGGGCCGCGCGATCGCGCGCGCCCAACTCCCCGCCGACGTCGACGCCGCCGTGCTGTTCCTGCTCAGCCGCGGCGCCGGCTTCGTCACCGGACAGCTGCTGCCGGTCAACGGCGGCTTCGTGATGAACTGAGACAGGAGTCCGACCGACATGAACGCTCCCCTGCCCGCGGTCGCACCGGCGGCCAACGAACCCGTGTTCAACGCGCGCGGTCTGCTCGACGCGCAGATCCCGCCCGAGGCCGAGATCCAGGCCAGCCTGATGCAGCGGCCCGGCCAGAGCTTTGCCGAGTGGATGGAGTCGCGCGTCGCGCGCCGCGCCACGCGCCGCTACGACTGGGACGCGCTGGCGTTCCAGACGCAGGTCGACCCGCGCTACCGCCGCGCACAGATGCGCTACGTCGGCACCGGCGGCACCGGCGTCGCGAAGGACGGCAACACCGTGCCGGCGGCGCACTTCACGTTCTCGACGATGGTGATCCCGGCCGGCCACATCGGCCCGTCGCACATCCACTACGACGTCGAGGAGATCTTCTTCGTGATGCGCGGCACGATGAAGGTGATCTGCGAGAAGGACGGCCAGCGCTGGGAAGCCGTGATCGGCGAGCGCGATCTGATCTCGGTGCCGCCGGGCGTGTACCGCGAGGAGCACAACATCGGCGAGGAAGACGCGCTGATGTGCGTGATGCTCGGCAGCCCGAAGCCGATCACGCCAACCTACCCGCCGGACTCGCCGCTGTCCAAGATCAAGCGTTGACCCATGGGCCACCCCCTACGCGCTTCGCGCGGCCCCTCCCGAGGAGGGGGCATCGGCAGCGGACCGGCGAAGCCGGATCCGCGGCGATCGCTTGAAGTCGTGCGTTGCATCGCGCGTGGGACGTTGCGACGTGCCGGCCGCCGATGACGCTGCAGCGGATCCTTGAACAGCACCCGCTGCGCCATGCGCAGCTCGGCGTCGCGCGCGTGTCGTACCGCGACGCCGGCACCGGCGCCGCGGTGACGCACGTGCTGCTGCACGGCATCGGCTCGGCCTCGGGCAGCTGGGCGCTGCAGCTGCAAGCGGCGCAGCACCGAGCCGACTGCCGCGTGCTCGCGTGGGACGCCCCCGGCTACGGCGACAGTACGGCACTGCCGGGCGCTGCGCCCAACGCCGGCGCCTACGCGCAGCGGCTGTGGGACTGGGTCGACGTGCTCGGCGCGACGGCGCCGCTGACGCTGGTCGGCCACTCGCTGGGGGCGGTCATCGCCGCGCGTGCGGCGCGCCTGCAGCCGGCGCGCGTGTGCCGGCTCGTGCTGCTCGCGCCGGCGCGCGGCTACGGCCAAGCGCCCGAGGCCGAGCGGCGCAGGAAGCTCGACGAGCGGCTGACGCTGCTCGCGCAGATGGGGCCCCAGGGACTGGCGCGCGAGCGCGCCGGCGCGATGCTGTCGCCCGGCGCGGCGCCCGAACTCGTCGACGCGGTGCGCGAGACGATGGCGCGCCTCGACCCCGCCGGCTACACGCAGGCCGCGCGGCTGCTCGACCAGTCCGACCTGCTCGCCGACCTCGCGCACGTCACCGCGCCGGTCGACGTGGCCAGCGGCAGCGCCGACGCGATCACGCCGCCGGCGGCGTGCCAGGCCGTCGCGCGGCATGTCGGCCGGCCGTGGCACGACCTCGGTCCGGTCGGCCACGCGTGTCCGCTCGAAGCCGCCGCAGCCGTCGCCGCGCTGATCGGTCTCGGCCCCGAGGCGCAGGAACTTCACCGATGAACGCCAAGACCGCCCCCGACGACCGCTACACCGTCCCCGCGCTGCAGCGCGGCCTGCAGCTGCTGATGCAGTTCAGCCGCGAGGAGCGTGAGCTCACCGGTGCCGAGTTGTCGCGCCGGCTGCAATTGCCACGCGCCTCCGTCTTCCGCATGCTGCACACGCTCGAGAAGATGGGCTTTGTCGAGCGCGCTGACGACGGCAACGCCTACAAGCTTGGGCTCGCGGTGCTGCGGCTGGGTTTCGAGCTGCTGGCATCGATGGAGCTCACCGAGTACGGGCGCCCGGTGATCGAGGCGCTGCGCGACCGCTGCGGCTACGCGGCGCACCTGGTGGTGCGCGACGGCCGCGAGATCGTCTTCATCGCCAAGGCGCACGGCCACAACTCGCTGTTCCAGTCGATCCAGGTCGGCGCGCGCCTGCCGGCGCACGCCACCGTGCTCGGCCGTCTGCTGTTGTCGGACCTGGATCTGCCCGCGTTGCGCCAGCTCTATCCCGACGAGCCGCTGAAGGCCTATACGGCGCGCACGCCGACCACCGTCGAGCAGCTCAAGGCGATGATCGACGCCGACCGCGCCAACGGCTACGGCGTCAGCCAGGGCGGCTTCGAGACCGGCATCTCGACGATCGCCGCGCCGGTGTTCAACGACCGCGGCGAAGTCGCTGCGGTGGTCAGCATCACGGTGCCGGGCCAGCGCATCGACGACCACGAGCTGCCCAGGCTGATCGAGGCCGTGAAGGACGCCGCCGCGCAGCTGACCGAACGCATCAGCCACCTGCCGCACCGCGGCGCGTGGCCCACCCGCACCCCCGACAGGAAGGCTGCATGACCGCCCCCACCCGCATCACCGTCGGCGAGCTCGCCGCGCGCTTCCTCGAGGCGTGCGGCGTGCGCGCGGCCTTCGGCGTGATCTCGATCCACAACATGCCGATCCTCGACGCGTTGCACACGCGCCGGAAGATCCGCTTCGTCTCGGCGCGCGGCGAGGCCGGCGCCTGCAACATGGCCGACGCCTACGCGCGCGTCAGCGCCACGCTCGGCGTGTGCGTCACCAGCACCGGCACCGGCTGCGGCAACGCCGCCGGCGCGATGGTCGAGGCGCTAACCGCCGGCACGCCGCTGCTGCACCTGACCGGCCAGATCGAGTCGCCGTACCTCGACCGCGACCTCGGCTACATCCACGAACACCCGGCGCAGCTGGCGATGCTCAAGGCGGTGGGCAAGGAGGCATTCCGCGTGCGCAACCCCGAGACCGCGCTGGCCACGCTGCGCGAGGCGGTGCGGCTCGCGCACACGCCGCCGTGCGGGCCGGTCAGCGTCGAGATCCCGATCGACGTGCAGAAGGCCACGCTCGAGCTGCCGCCGGACCTGTCGCCGCTGGCGGTGCCGCCGGTCGTGCCCAGCGCCGCGGCGGTCGACGCGCTGGCCGAGCGGCTCGCGTCGGCGAAGCGCCCGCTGCTGTGGCTGGGCGGCGGCGCACGCGGTGCCGGTGCCGCGGTGCGGCGGCTCGTCGACATGGGCTTTGCCGTCGTGACCTCGGTGCAAGGCCGCGGCATCGTCCCCGAGGACCACCCGCGCACGCTCGCGGCATACAACCTGCACAAGGCCGCCGAGCACTTCTACGAGACGGTCGATGCGATGCTCGTCGTCGGCTCGCGGCTGCGCAGCAACGAGACGCTGACCTACAAGCTCAGGCTGCCGGGGCGGCGCTTTCGCGTCGACGCCAATGCGCTGGCCGACCAGCGCGGCTACGGCAGCGAGTTCTTCGTGCACGGCGATGCGCAGCTCACGCTCGACGCGCTGGCCGACCGCCTGCAGGGGCGGCTGAAGGTCGACCCGCGGCTGGCCGACGACGTGCAGCGCGCACGCCGGCAGGCGGCCTGCGACGTCGACGCGACGCTGGGGCCGTACGTCGAACTGAAGAACGCGATCGGCGACGTCGTCGGCCGCAAGCTCTGGTGGGTGCGCGACATCACGCTGTCCAACAGCATGTGGGGCAACCGCGCGCCGGTGCTCGACCACCCGCGCGCCGGCGTGCACGCGCTGGGCGGCGGCATCGGTCAGGGCCTGGCGATGGGCGTCGGCGCCGCGGTGGCCAACCACGAGCACGCGCTCGGGCGCAAGACAGTCGCGCTGTGTGGCGACGGCGGCTTCATGCTCAACGTCGGCGAGCTCGCGTGCGCCGCGCAGGAGAAGGCCGACGTGCTGTTCATCGTGATGAACGACCGCCGCTACGGGGTCATCAAGAACATCCAGGACGAGCTCTACGGCGGGCGCCATGCCTACGTCGAGCTGCGCACGCCCGACTTCGCGCAGCTGTGCGCGAGCCTGCAGGTGCCGTACCTGGCCATGCCGCGTCCGGGCACCGCGAAGGCCACGCTCGAGCGCGCGCTGGCCACGCCGGGGCCGGTCGTCATCGAGGTCGACATGGCAGCGTGGGGGCCGTTCGCGGCCAAGTTCGCCGGTCCGCCGAAGCAGGCGCAGTGAGGCCGCGATGCTCGACGTGACCCTGATCGGCTTCGGCGCCATCGGCCGCACGCTGTTCGCGCGCACGGGCACGATGGAGGGTGTGCGCATCGCGCACGTCGTCGTGCCCGCAGCACACGTCGACGACGTGCGGCGCGACGTCGACGGCGCGGTGCAAATCGTCGCCGGCGTGCCGGCCGATGCAGGGCTGGTTGTCGAGTGCGCCGGCCACGAGGCGCTGACCGCGCACGTGCTGCCGGCACTCGCGCGCGGCGTCGAATGCGCAGTGCTGTCGGTCGGTGCACTGTCGGCGCCGGGACTGGCCGAGCAGCTCGCCGACGCTGCGGCGCACGGGCGCACGCAGGTGCACCTGCTGGCGGGTGCGATCGGCGGCGTCGACGCGATCGCAGCGGCACGGCTGGCCGGGCTCGAGCGCGTGACCTACACCGGCCGCAAGCCGCCGTCAGGCTGGCGTGGCACCGCGGCCGAAGCCGTCGTCGACCTCGACACGCTCGCGGCGCCGGCCGTGATCCTCGAGGCCAGCGCGCGCGAGGCCGCGCGCCTGTACCCGAAGAACGCCAACGTCGCGGCCACCGTCTCGCTCGCCGGGCTCGGGCTCGACGCGACGCGCGTGCGCCTCATTGCCGACCCGACGGTGCGCGACAACATCCACGAGATCGAGGTCGAGGGCACCTTTGGCCGCATGCAGGTCACGATGTGCGGCCGCCCGCTGCCCGACAACCCGAAGACGTCGGCGCTGACGGTGCTGTCGGCGCTGCGCTTCCTGCACAACCGCGCCGCAGCCGTGACGATCTGAGATGGCCGAGACCTTGCAGAGCTTCTTCGCCGGGCGCTGGCGCGACGCCAGCGGCCCCGAGTACGCGACCGAGTACCCGCACGACGGCAGCGTCGTCGCGACGCTGCACGCGGCCACCGCCGCCGACGTCGACGAGGCGGTGCAGGCCGCCGAGCGTGCGCGCCGCGCGCCGGCGTGGGCGCAGCTCAAGCCGCACGAGCGCGCCGGCCTGCTGTGGCGCATCGCGCAGGGCATCCGCGAGCGTGCCGAGGAGCTCGCACAGCTGCAGCGGCTGGACAACGGCAAGCCGATCCGCGAATGCCGTGCGCTGGTGGCCAGCGCCGCCGGCACGTTCCAGTTCTTCGCTGCCGCGGCCGAGACCTGGGAGGAGACGATCACACCGTCGCGTGGCGACTACCTGACGATGAGCGTGCACGAGCCGCTGGGGGTGGTGGGCGCGATCACGCCGTGGAACTCGCCGATCGCCAGCGAGGCGCAGAAGCTCGCGCCGGCACTGGCGGCCGGCTGCGCCGTCGTCCTCAAGCCGGCCGAGATCACGCCGCGCATGGCGATCGAGCTGGCCAGGATCTGCCAGCGTGCCGGCGTGCCCGACGGCATCGTCAGCGTGCTGCCGGGCAAGGGCTCGGTCGTCGGCGACGCGCTGGTGCGCCACCCGCTCGTCAAGCGCATCGCGTTCACCGGCGGCACCGCGGTCGGGCTGGGGATCCAGCGGCTGGCGGCCGAGAAGCTGATGCCGACCTCGCTCGAGCTCGGCGGCAAGTCGCCGACCGTCGTGCTGCCCGACGCCGAGCTCGACCACGCGGTGGCCGGCGTGCTGTACGGCATCTTCAGCTCGTCGGGCGAGTCGTGCATCGCCGGCTCGCGTGCGTTCGTGCACGAGAGCGTCTACGACGCGTTCCGGGCGCGGCTGCTCGACGGCGTCGCGCGCCTGCGCGTGGGCGACCCGGCGCGCGAGGACACGCAGATGGGACCGCTCGTCAACCGCGCGCACCGCGAGACGGTCGAGCGCTACGTGCAGCTCGGCCGCGACGAGGGCGGGTGCGTGCTCACCGGCGGCGAGCGACCGACCGGCGGCTTCTACGATGCCGGCAGCTACTACTTGCCCACCGTCATCGAGGGCCTGTCCAACCGCGCGCGCATGTGCCAGGAGGAGATCTTCGGCCCGGTGCTCGCGCTGCTGCCGTGGCGCGACGAGGACGACCTGGTGGCGCAGTGCAACGACAACGTCTACGGGCTGGCTGCGGGTCTGTGGACGCGCGACTTCCGCGCCGCGTGGCGCATCGGCCGCGCGCTCGAGACCGGCACCGTCTGGGTCAACACCTACAAGCAGTTTTCGATCAGCACGCCGTTCTCGGGCGTCAAGATGAGCGGCTACGGGCAGGAGAAGGGGCGGCTGGGCATCCTCGAGTACACGAGCCAAAAGAGCTTCTACGTCGGCCTGAACGAGCAGCCGCTGCCGTGGGCGACGTCGTGACGGGGGCCGGCTGATGGACCTGGGCATCGCCGGGCGCAAGGCCCTGGTGTGCGGGGCGAGCGCCGGGCTCGGCCATGCGTGCGCGAAGGCGCTCGTCGAAGACGGTGTCCACGTGGTCATCGTCGCGCGCACCGAGGGGCCGCTCGTCGAGGCGGCGCAGCGGCTCGCGGCGATCGGGCGCGGGCGCGTCGAGTGGGTCGCAGCCGACGTGACGAGCGCCGACGGCCGTGCGCGCATCTTCGCGGCGCACCCCGACTTCGACATCGTCGTCACCAACGCCGGTGGCCCGCCGCCGGGCGACTTCCGCCAGTGGACGCGCGACGACTGGCTGCGCGCGATCGACGCCAACATGCTCGCGCCGATCGAGCTGATCAAGGCCACCGTCGACGGCATGATGGCGCGCGGCTTCGGGCGCATCGTCAACATCACGTCGAGCGCGGTGAAGTCGCCGGTCGAGGGGCTGGGACTGTCGACCGGCGCGCGCAGTGCGCTCACCGGCTTCGTCGCCGGCCTGGCGCGGCAGACGGTGGCGCACGGCGTGACGATCAACAACCTGCTGCCGGGCACGTTCGACACCGCACGGCTTGCGGGCAACCTCGCGGCGCAGGCGCAGCGCGAGGGCATCACGGCGGAGCAGGCGCGCGCGCGGCGGCTGGCCAAGCACCCGGCGCGACGCTTCGGCGACCCCGACGAACTCGGTCGCACCTGCGCGTTCCTGTGCAGCGTGCACGCCGGCTACCTCAACGGGCAGAACATCCTGCTCGATGGCGGGTCGTTCAACGGCGTGTTCTGAGCGCCGCGCGGCTCGCCTTTCCCGTCATCCTAAATCCGGCAGTTACCCCGTCGCTGGCAGGCCAGCCGCGGGTCGTGGTGGGCCGACGATCGGGGCTATGCGGTCGCTGACGTAGCGCAGCAGGCCGGCGCGCGTCAAGGTAGTTGTCGCCTCGTTCATGCAGCCAGTGGCTGCGTATCGACGCACCCTGAGCGTGTCTTGACGACGGCGTCGCGTTCAGGGTTCAGAGTCACCGCAGCGATGGGCGTCCAGTTGCGCGTGACGCCCGACCAGCGGCGCGGGTGGCGCTCGCGAGCCTGCAGGTACAGC
>NZ_QOAZ01000034.1 GCF_003574675.1 Azohydromonas sediminis | reverse complement strand
ACCCGCGCAGCAGCGCCGCGTGACGTTCGTTCCTCTGGCCCTGACGCCAACCCGACGGGCGTCTGCGGCGATCAATTGCCTCTCAGCCTCTGAGGCGCGCCGTGGCGGCGACGGCCACCGTCGACGTCGGCGGCGAGACGCTCGTGCTGCTGCCCGAGCGCGCGGCGCTGCTGCCGCGGCACGCGACGCTGCTGGTCGCCGACGCGCACGTCGGCAAGGCGGTGAGCTTCCGGCGCCTGGGCGTGCCGGTGCCGCGCGGCACGACGACGCAGACGCTGGACGCCCTGTCGCAGCTCGTCGAGCGGCACGCGGTCGCGCGCGTCGTGTTCCTCGGCGACTTGCTGCACTCGCCGCGCGCACACGCGGCATCGACGCTCGGCGCGCTCGCGCGCTGGCGGCAGCGGCACGCGACGCTGGCGCTGATGCTGGTGCGTGGCAACCACGACGACCGTGCCGGCGACCCGCCGCCGGCGCTTCGCATCGACGTCGTCGACGAGCCGTGGCGGCTCGGCGGCCTCGCGCTGGCGCACCACCCGCGGCCGGTGCCCGGCGCCTACGTGCTCGCCGGCCACCTGCACCCTTGCGTGCACCTCGGCCGCGGCGTCGAGCGGCTGCGGCTGCCGTGCTTCGCATTCGGCGACGATGTCGGCGTGCTGCCGGCTTTCGGCGCCTTCACCGGCATGCACGCGGTCGACCGGCGCGCGGCGCGCCGGCTGTTCGTCGTCGGCGACGGCGAAGTGCTGGCGATCGAGCCGGACGGCGGGCTTTCGCGTCGACGCCAGCCGGCTGCGCGATGATGCCGCCAGCGTGGAAGGGGAGCCGACGATGACATGGCTGCGCCGTGGGCTGGGGGCGATCGTCGCCTGGATCGGGCTGGCGATGCTGGCGGGCTGCACCGGCGTCGTGCCGCCGGCCGATGCGCTGGTGGTGACCGGTTCGCTGAGCTACCGCGCACGCATCGCGCTGCCGCTCGACGCGCAGGCGGTGGTCGAACTGCGCGACGTCACCGAGCCGGGCGACGGGCGCGTCGTCGCCGAGCGCCGCTGGGCGCCGCAGGGGCGGCAGGTGCCGCTGCCGTTCGAGCTCGCCGTCGACCGGCGCGCGCTCGTCGACGGCCGGCGCTACGCGCTGCGTGCCGCGGTGCTCGCCGACGGCCGCCCGGCGTGGGTCTCCGACACGGTCGCGGTCGACGTGCGCGCCGCGGGGCCGGTCGCACTGGGCACGCTGTGGCTCGCGTCGGCGCCGGACCTCGCGTTCGCGAGCGCGTGGCAGTGCGGCGACGTCGAGGTCCAGCTCGGCATCGGCCGCGGCGAGCGCGTGACGATGACGGTCGGCGCGCGCCGCCACGAGATGCGCCAGGTGCCCACCGCGTCGGGGGCGCGCTACGAGGCGGTCGACGACCCGACGACGTGGCTGTGGACCCGCGGCGACCGCGCGACGCTGTCGCTGCGTGGCCGCGCGCAGCCCGAGTGCGTCGCGCAGACGCCGCCCGCCGGTGGCACGACGCCGCCGACGGCGTGGACCGCGCGCGGTCACGAACCGAGCTGGCGCCTCGACGTCGATGCGCGCCGGCTCGTGCTCGAACTCGACTTCGGTCGCCGGCGCATCGAGGTGCCGGCGCCGCCGGCGCAGCCGTTGCGCGACGGCTGGCGGCAGGTCACGACGACGCGCGACGGGCCGCTGGCGGTCACGGTGCGCGAGCGCGTCTGCGCCGACGTGGCCACCGGCATGCCGCACCCGCTGCAGGTCAGCGTCAGCCTCGGCGCGCGCACTTACAGCGGCTGTGGCGGTGACCCGCGCGAGCTGCTCGTCGGCGACGAGTGGCGCGTCGAGCGGCTCGACGGCCGCGCACTCGCCGAGCGCACGCGCGTCACGCTGCGTTTCGGCAGCGACGGCCGGCTGACCGGCTCGGCGTCGTGCAACCGGTTCAGCGCGCCGTGGCAGCTGCACGGCGAGGGGCTTCGCATCGGTCCCGCCGTGGCCACGCGCATGGCGTGCCCGCCGCCGCAGATGGATCAGGAGGATCGCTTCCTGCGCCTGCTCGAGCGCGTCACGCGCTTCGAGATCGCCGCCGATGGCGCGCTGGTGCTCGTGGCCGGCGACGGGGACCGGCTGGTCGCGCGGCGCTGAGGACCGCAGGCCGGGCGCTGCTTCCGGCGGTCGCGCCGATACACTGCCGCCCTCCGCGACCCACCGCCCGCCCGGCATGACCCTGCCCGCCGATGCCCTGCTCGCGCTCGTCGAGCGCGCCGAGCGCCTGCTCGACCGCCTCGACACGGTGCTGCCGCACCCGCCGCACGCGCCCGACTGGGGCGCGTCGATCGCGTTTCGCTACCGCAAGCGCGGCGGCAGCGGGCGGCTCGAGCCGGTGCGCCATGTCGCGACGGTCCGGCTGGCCGACCTGAAGGAGATCGAGCCGCAGAAGGAGCGCCTGGTGCGCAACACGGCGCAGTTCGTCGCCGGGCGCGCGGCCAACAACGTGCTGCTGACCGGCGCGCGCGGCACCGGCAAGAGCTCGCTGATCAAGGCCTGCCTGAACGAGTTCGCGCCGCAGGGGCTGCGGCTGATCGAGGTCGACAAGGCCGACCTCGTCGACCTGCCGGACCTCGTGGACCTCGTCGCGGGCCGGCCCGAGCGCTTCGTCGTGTTCTGCGACGACCTGAGCTTCGACGAGGGCGAGCCGGGCTACAAGGCGCTGAAGTCGATCCTCGACGGCTCGGTCGCGCAGGCAAGCGACAACGTGCTGATCTACGCGACCAGCAACCGGCGCCACCTGCTGCCCGAGTACATGCGCGAGAACCTGACCTACACCCACACCGACGACGGCGAGGTGCACCCGGGCGAGGTCGTCGAGGAAAAGATCTCGCTGTCGGAGCGTTTCGGGCTGTGGATCAGCTTCTACCCGTTCAGCCAGCAGGAGTACCTCGCGATCGTCGCGCAGTGGCTGCGGCACTTCGGTGTCGACGAGGCGCGCATCGACGCCGCGCGTTCCGAGGCGCTCGTGTGGGCGCTCGAGCGCGGCTCGCGCTCGGGGCGCGTCGCCTACCAGTTCGCGCGCGACTACGCCGGGCGCGGCGAGGGCTGAGGGCTGTCAGGTGGGCGTCGAGCCGCAGCCGCCGCGCCGCCAGGGGGACGTCGGGCCGCCGCCGACGCGGCGTCCCGTCGACGTCGCGGTGGGCGTGCTGATTGACGCCGACGGCCGCTTCCTGCTGACCTCGCGCCCCGAGGGCAAGGTCTACGCCGACTACTGGGAGTTCCCGGGCGGCAAGCTCGAGGCGGGCGAGTCGGTCGAGCAGGCGCTGCGGCGCGAGCTGCACGAGGAGCTGGGCATCACGATCGGCGCCGTGCAGCCGTGGCGGCAGGAGCTCGTCGACTACCCGCACGCGCTCGTGCGGCTGCACTTCTGCAAGGTCTTCGCGTGGACCGGCGCCTTCGAGATGCGCGAGGGCCAGCGCATGGCGTGGCAGACGCTGCCCGTCGAGGTGCGCCCGGTGCTGCCGGGCACGGTGCCGGTGCTGCGCTGGTTCGCCGCCGAGCGCGGCCACACCGGCGCGACGCACGCCGAGTGACTACACTGCCCGCATGGACTGGCTCGACGAGGTCAACTGGGACGAGCGCGGCCTCGTGCCGGCGATCGCGCAGGAGGCGGCCAGCGGCGACGTGCTGATGGTCGCGTGGATGAACCGCGAGGCGCTGGCGGCCACCGTCGCGCGTGGCGAGGCCGTGTACTGGAGCCGCTCGCGCGGCCGCCTGTGGCACAAGGGCGAGGAGTCGGGCCACGTGCAGCAGGTGCACGAGGTGCGGCTCGACTGCGACGGCGACGTCGTGCTGCTGAAGGTCACGCAGCACGGCCACGAGCCCGGCATCGCGTGCCACACCGGGCGTCACAGCTGTTTCTTCCGCCGCTACGACAATGGGCGCTGGATTTCCGTCGATCCGGTCCTGAAGGATCCCGAGCTCATCTACCGCTAGACGCATGGACGGCAACGACACCCTCGCGCGGCTGGCGGCCGTGATCGAGTCGCGCAAGGGGGCGAGCCCCGAGCGCAGCTACGTCGCGCGCCTGTTCGATAAGGGCACCGACGCGATCCTGAAGAAGGTCGGCGAAGAGGCGACCGAGGTCGTGATGGCGGCCAAGGACGGCGACCGCGCGAAGATCGTCGCCGAGACGGCCGACCTGTGGTTCCACTCGCTGGTCGCGCTTGCGCACTTCGGCCTGACGCCGGCGCAGGTGCTCGCCGAGCTCGAGCGCCGCGAGGGGCTGTCGGGACTCGAGGAGTTCGCGCTGCGCAAGGCGCGCGAGCGCGAGCAGGCCGACGGCGGCGACGACGATCGCCGGCGTGCAGCCGCGCAGGCGCAGCAGCAATGAACGACATCGTCGACCCGACCCGCGACGCCGAGGCGCGGCGCGACCAGTCGCTGCGCAACGTCGGGCACCTCAGCTACGCGCTGCACGCGGTGGTGGCGATCGGCGCCGTCGTGCCGGCGTTCCAGCCGAGCATCGTGCTGCTGATCGCCGCCTTCGTGATCGACCTCGTCAAGAGGGCCGACGCCGCCGGCACCTGGCACGAATCGCACTTCCGCTGGCGCATCCGCAGCGTCGTGTGGGCAGCGGTGCTGTACGTGCTGACGCTGCCGCTGTGGTTCTTCTTCATCGTGCCCGGCTGGATCGCCTGGGGGCTGATCTCGCTGTGGTTCCTGTACCGGGTCGCGCGCGGCTGGCTCAGCCTGAACGACCGCAAGCCGATGCCGGTCTGAGTCCTTCGTTCCACCGTCCCACCCGGCCCGACCATGAACTCCGCCGACCCCCACTGCATCTTCTGCAAGATCGTCGCCGGCCAGATCCCGGCGAAGAAGGTTCACGAGGACGACGCCATTGTTGCGTTCCACGACATCAATCCGTGGGCGCCGGTGCACATTCTGCTGGTGCCCAAGCAGCACATCGTGTCGATGGCCGACGTGAGGCCGGAGCACCAGGACGTCCTCGGGCGCATGATGGTACTGGTGCCGCAACTGATGCGCGGTCTCGGGGTCACAGACGGGTTCCGGCAGGTGATCAACACCGGGCGCGACGGCGGGCAGGAGGTGATGCACCTGCACATGCACGCGTTCGGCGGCCCGCGGCCGTGGAAGCGGGGCTGAGGCCCGTGGCCGGCGCAGCGAAGGGGGCTCCCCTAGAATTGAAAATTCATCCTTAGGAGATCGACATGGGATCGTTCAGCATCTGGCATTGGCTGATCGTGCTGCTGGTGGTGGTGCTGATCTTCGGCACCAAGAAGCTGAAGAACCTCGGCTCGGACCTCGGTCAGGCGGTCAAGGGCTTCAAGGATGGCGTCAGGGGTGGCATGGACACGCCCGAGGAGTCTGCCGGCAAGCCGCAGCAGGTGACGAACGCGCAGAAGCAGGCCGACCCGAATACGGTCGACGTCGAGGCGCGCACCAAGTCCTGAGTGCCGGCCGGGCCGCGGCGGCGCTTGCCGTCGCGTCCGGTGGCCCCCGACCCGCATGATCGAGTTCGGCTTCGACAAGCTCGCGCTGATCGGCGCCGTCGCGTTGATCGTGATCGGCCCCGAGAAGCTGCCGCGCGTCGCGCGCACGGTGGGGCATTTCATCGGCAAGGCGCAGCGCTACGTCGCCGACGTCAAGGCCGAGGTGAACCGCTCGATCGAGCTCGAAGAGCTCAAGAAGATGAAGACGCAGTTCGAGCAGGCGGCGCGCGACGTCGAGACCAGCGTGCAGCACGAGATCCGCGAAGCGCAAGCCGACTTCGACAAGACCTGGAGCGAGGCCACCGCGGGGCTCGACGGGTCGTCGGGCGCGTCGGCGCCGCTGTCGACGCCGGTGCCCGAGTACCGGCACCCGAAGAAGAACTGGCGTCTGAAGCGCGGTGCGACTCCGCAGTGGTACAAGCAGCGCCACGGCATCCGCACGCGCGCGCTGTCGGGCGCCGCGCGGGTGGCGCGCTTCCGCCCGCCGCGCCTGCGGGGATGACGGCCGCGGCATGAGCGCGCCCAAGGGTCCGCACGACGAAGACGAACTGGCCGGCACCGAGCAGCCGTTCGTCTCGCACCTGATCGAGCTGCGCGACCGGCTGATCCGCTCGCTGATCGCGGTGGGCGTCGCGTTCGGCGCACTGTCGCTGTGGCCCGGCCCCGGCGCGCTGTACGACCTGCTCGCGCTGCCGCTGGTGTCGCACCTGCCCGAGGGGGCGACGATGATCGCAACCAGCGTGATCTCGCCGTTCCTCGTGCCGCTGAAGATCACGCTGCTGGCAGCGTTCATGCTCGCGCTGCCGGTGGTGCTGTACCAGGTCTGGGCCTTCGTCGCGCCGGGGCTGTACAGCCACGAGAAGCGGCTCGTGCTGCCGCTGGTGATCTCGAGCACGATCCTGTTCTTCGCCGGTGTCGCGTTCTGCTACTTCTTCGTCTTCGGCGGCGTATTCAAGTTCATCCAGAGCTTTGCGCCGAAGAGCATCACGGCCGCGCCCGACATCGAGGCCTACCTGGGCTTCGTGATGAACATGTTCATCGCCTTCGGCCTCGCGTTCGAGGTGCCGGTGGCAGTGATGGTGCTGGTGCGCCTGGGGGTGGTCAGCGTCGACAAGCTGCGCCAGTTCCGCGGCTACTTCATCGTGCTGGCGTTCATCATCGCGGCCATCATCACGCCGCCCGACGTCGTGTCGCAGCTCGCGCTGGCGATCCCGATGTGCCTGCTGTACGAGGCGGGCATCTGGGCCGCGCAGCTGTTCGGCAAGAAGGCCGACGTCGCCGAGGAGGCCAAACAGGGCGGCGACGCCTGACGGCGAGCCGCCGCAGCGCTCAAGGCTGGCGTGGCGGCTGCGCGGGGCGTTGCGCGACGCGCACGTTCAGGTCCAGCCGCTCGCCGCGCCGCTGTACGCCGATCGTGACCTCGGTGCCGGGACGCAGCGCGGCGACGGCGTCGAGCAGCTGACGCGTGTCGGCCACCTCGCGGTCGCCGACGCGCACGACGACGTCGCCCGGCTGCATGCCGGCCGCACCGGCCGGCCCGTTTTGCAGCACGCCGGTGATCAGCACGCCCTTGCGCACCGGCAGGCCGAAGTGCTCGGCGAATTCGGGGGTCAGGTCGCGCGGCTCGACGCCGATCCAGCCGCGCGTGACGCGCCCGTCGCGAATCAGCGCGACGAGCACGTCGCGCGCGACGTCGCCCGGAATCGCGAAGCCGATGCCCAGGCTGCCGCCGCTGCGCGAGTAGATCGCGGTGTTGATGCCCACCAGCTGCCCGTCGACGTCGACGAGCGCGCCGCCCGAGTTGCCGGGGTTGATTGCGGCGTCGGTCTGGATGAAGTTCTCGAACGTGTTGATGCCCAGCCGGTTGCGGCCCAGCGCGCTGACGATGCCCGAGGTCACGGTCTGGCCGACGTTGAACGGGTTGCCGATCGCGAGCACGACGTCGCCGACTTGCAGGCTGCCGGGGTCGCCGAACACGACGGTGGGCAGGTCGGGCAGGTCGACCTTCAGCACGGCCAGATCCGACTCGGGGTCGGTGCCGACCAGCCGCGCCCGCGCCGTGCGGCCGTCGGCAAGCTGCACCTCGATGTCGTCGGCGCCGTCGATCACGTGGTGGTTCGTCAGCACGTAGCCCTCGGGCGAGACGATCACGCCCGACCCGAGGCCGACCTGCGGCTGCACCTGGCGCTGGCGGTCACCGAAGAAGAAGCGGAACCACGGGTCGTCGATGTGCGGGTTGCCGGCCGGTGCGCGGCTCGCGGCGATGCTGACGACCGCCGGCGCGGCGCGCTGCGCCGCGAGCCGGTAGCCGTGCGCGACGGCGGTGGTCGAGGCATCGGTGGCGGGCGGCGGCGCCGTGTGCAGCGTCACGATCTCGGGCAGCACGCGCGCCGGGTTGCGCGCCAGCCACTCGGGCTTGAGCGTCGCGACGACGAACAGCACGGCCACGGCGACCGTGACCGCCTGCGAGAAAATGAGCCAGGTTCTGCGCATGAGGGAGTGGCCGTGTCGAACGACGTCCGCGCGAGCGAGTTGCAGACGTATCTGGACCGCTTGCTGGCCGTGGGCGAGTTCAAGGATTATGGGCCGAACGGGTTGCAGGTCGAGGGCACGGCCGTCGTGCGCCGGCTCGCCAGCGCCGTCACGGCGAGCCGCGCCGCGATCGATGCGGCGGTCGAAGCCGGCGCCGACGCGCTGATCGTGCACCACGGCCTGTTCTGGCGCGGGCAGGACGGGCGGCTGACCGGCTGGCTGGCCGAGCGCGTGCGCCGGCTGATGGCGCACGGCATCCACCTGTTCGCGTACCACCTGCCGCTCGACGCGCACGCCGAGTTCGGCAACAACGCGCAGCTCGGGCTGCGGCTGGGCTGGCGCGCCGACGCCCGCTTCGGCGAGCAGGACCTCGGCTTCATCGGCGATGCCGGTGCGATCGGCGACGCCGCGGCGGTGGCACGCCACGTCGCGCAGGCTCTCGGCCGCGAGCCGCTGCTGCTGCCCGGCGACGGGCGGGCGGTGCGCCGCGTCGCGTGGTGCAGCGGCGGCGCGCAGGGCTACTTCGAGGCCGCGATCGCTGCCGGCGCCGACCTGTTCCTCACCGGCGAGGTGTCGGAGCCGCAGGCGCACCTGGCGCGCGAGACGGGCGTGGCCTTCCTCGCCTGCGGCCACCACGCGACCGAGCGCTACGGCGCGCCGGCGCTGGCGGCGCACGTGGCCGAGCGCTTCGGACTCGAGCACCGCTTCATCGACATCGACAACCCGGCATGAGCACGGTGCCGCGAAGGCCCAGCGTTCTTGCTGCCGGCACGGCGTCGCGGGCCGGCCGCCGGGGCGCGCCGTGAGCCGCGCGCCGCTGCTCGTCACGATGGGCGACCCCTGCGGCATCGGCCCGGAGATCGTGCTGCGCGCGCTCGCGGCCGAGGCCCGCGTCGACGCGCCGCCGCAGGCCCTCGTCGTCGCCGACGTGGCCGTGATGCGGCGCGCCCTCGCGCTGCTCGCCGAGACCGAGCGCGTACCGCTGGCCGTCGTCGAGTCGCCGGCCGACGCCGCGGCGTGCCCGCCGGGCTGCATCGCGGTGTGGCAGCCGCCGGGGCTGCCCGTCGGGCTCGCGCAGCTGCCGTGGGGCCACGTCGACGCGCGCGCCGGTGCGGCGGCCGCGCGCTGCATCGACGCCGCGGTGGCGGCGCTGCAGCGTGGCGACGGTGCGGCACTCGTCACGGCGCCGGTGCACAAGGAGGCGCTGGCCGCCGCCGGCGTGCCGTACCCGGGGCACACCGAGATGCTGCAGGCGCTGGCCGGCGCGGGCGGCACGCCGCCGCCGGTGCGCATGATGCTCGCCAACGACGAGATCAAGGTCGTGCTGGTGACGATCCACATGGCGCTGCGTGCTGCGATCGACGCCGTCACCTTCGACGCCGTGCTGCAGACGATCCGCATCGCGCACACGGCCTCGGCGCGCTGGGGCCAGCCGCGCCCGCGCATCGCGGTGGCGGGCCTGAACCCGCACGCCGGCGAGGGCGGCCTGTTCGGCGACGAGGAGATCCGCGTCATCGCGCCCGCGGTGGCTGCCGCGCGCGCCGAGGGCATCGACGCGCAGGGCCCGTTCGCACCCGACACCGTGTTCATGCGCGCGCGCCGCGGCGCGTTCGACCTCGTCGTCGCGATGACGCACGACCACGGCCTGATCCCGGTGAAGTACCTCGGCGTCGAGCACGGCGTCAACGTGACGCTGGGCCTGCCGTTCGTGCGCACCAGCCCCGACCACGGCACCGCGTTCGACATCGCCGGCCGCGGCGTGGCCGACGCAGCCAGCCTGCGCGCGGCGCTGCGCATGGCGCGCCAGCTGGCCGGCGCATAGCGCGCAGCCGCGGCGGCGTCAGTGCACGCTGCGGCTGGCGCCCTGGCCGAGCGCCGCGAGCTGCCTGCGCGCGCGGGCGGTCGCGCGCTCGAGCAGGTGCGCGTTCTCGAACGCGCGCAGGCGGCCGGCTTCGCACATCTTCGTCAGCATGCGCGAGGTCATCGAGATCGTGCGCTGGTGCTTGCGCCCGCGGGTGAACGCGAAGAACGTGCGGTTCGGGCTGACGTAGGTCAGCCGCACCTTGTGCCACTCGCCGTCGAGGTGCATGCGGTAGACGACGCCCACCTGCACGTGCTGCGCGAGCGCGGCGCCGCTGGCGGGCTCGATCGCGTCGGGCGCCGGCAGGCCCTCGAGCCGCACGTCGTCGGCGGTCAGCACGGGTTCCTCGGCGCTCAGGTCGATGTCGACCTTCTGCGTCCAGTCGACGGCGTTCTCCGACACCAGCCCCACGCGCTGTGCCTCGTCGGCGCTGAACACGGGCTCGGCGACGACGTCGTCGAGCACCGGCAGCGCGACACCGGGCACGCGATCGCCCGGCCGCGGCAGCGGTGCGCCGAAGATCGCGTCGAGCCGCCTGGCCAGCAGGTTGTAGTCGAGCTGGCTGATCGAGCCGCTCTTGAGCGACTCGGCGTGCGCCGGCAGCAGCTGCGAGAAGAAGACCTTCTTCGCGTCCTCGGGCCAGCCGATCTGCGCCAGACCTTCGTTGAGGTCCTTCATCAGCGGCGGCAGCGCGAGCACGAAGGCCTTGCGCTCGGCCGGCGTGCCCTTGGGCAGCACGCTGAGCAGCAGTTCGCGCGCGACCTGGCGCGCGCGCCGGGCGCGCTCGCTGTCCTCGCCGTGGCGCAGCGAGAGGTGGACGATGGCCTGGCTCCAGACCTGCGCGACGAAGGTGCGCAGGAATTCCGGCAGCGCGACCCCCGCCAGGTCGGCCTCCAGCCGCTTGACGTAGCGCTGCTGCAGCAGCAGCGCCTGCTCCTTGTCCTCGAGCAGCTGCGGCGCGTCGGCGGCCGCGGCCTGCAGGTCCTGCCGCGCCTGCGCGGCGCTGAAGGCCTCGAGCTCCGAGAGCTTGCGCTCGTACAGCGCCATCTGGTCAAAGTCGCCCTCGACGATCTGCTGCACGAGGTCGCGCACCAGGCGCAGGAACTCCTTGCCCGGCCCGTCGCTGAAGTCGTCGAACGCGCAGGTCAGCGACGCGATGCGGTTGACGAAGCGCCGCACCGGGTGCCGGCGCGACGAGAAGAACGTGATGTCGCCCAGCGCGACACGCAGCACCGGCAGCTGCAGGCGCGCGATCTGGCGCGCCATCTGCGGCGGCACCTTCGGGTCGGACAGGATGTGCTCGAACAGCGTGCCGACCACGTCGATGACCATGTGGTCGAGCGCGCCGCTCGACGCCTGGCGCAGTTCTTCGCGGTGCGCGTAGATCAGGTTCGGTGCCACCGCGACGCCGCTGCCGTGGGACGACGCCGGCAGCGCGGCGCTGTCGCCACCGTGCTCGCCGGCGCCGGTGTCGGGCATCGAGGCGCCCAAGTGCGCGAGCCGCCGGATGACAGCCCCCAGCTGGGCGTCGACGTGGCCGATCGTCGAGCCGCCCGTCGCGGCCGCGGCACGTGGCGCATCGCCCCCGTGCGTGGCGAACCGCGTGCCGGCACCCGGCGCGGCGGCCGCGGGCGCGGCGTGTGCGCCACCCGTGCCGGCGGCGAACTCGCCGAGGCTCGAGCTGCGCGCGCCCGTGTCGCGGCCGAGCTCGCCGCGTTGCGTCGTGCGCCGCGCCAGGCTCAACGGCTGCAGGCCGCTGTCGCGCAGCTCGGCAATGATTTCGCGGTACACGCCGGGCATCATCGACGCCAGCCCGCGTCCGATCTCGTTGACGGCGACCTGCCGCACGTGGGGCTGGTCGGACACGCTCTCGACGGCGGCGACCAGCGCCTTGCCGATGATTTCCGGACGCAGCGGGTTGCGCTGGTGGTCGGGATGCTCGAGGTGCAGCAGCGAGCCGAGGTAGCCGTCGAGCTCGCGCAGCTCCCACTCGCAGGCGTGCTGGATCGCCAGCCCCATGCGATCGGCGCTGACCTGCGCCTCGACCTCGGCGTCGTCCACGAGCCGCAGCGCCGTCCAGTCGGTGACCTCGAGCGAGCGCCCGGACGGCTGGTACGGGTCGAGCGCGCGCTCGACCTGTTCCTGCAGCCGCTTGCCGAACGCGAGCTCGAACGCCGACAGGTTGCGGTTGAGCTCGAACTGGGCGGCGAGCAGGCCGTCGCGCTCGCGCGCGCTCATCGTCGTCAGGGCCGTCAGGCCGAGGCTTTCGACGCAGCGCTGGGCGGCCTGCTGCGCCGTGTCGTGCAGCCGTCGCACGGCAGATTGCAGCGCGGCTTGGGGGCGGGGCAGGGGCGCGTTCATCGGAGACGTCGGGTCGGCCGCGGGCGGCGCGCGGCACGATGGGCCCGCCGCCCTGTGCGACCAATATCGACGGTGGCCGCGCCGACTTCAGCGCGCCGCGCGCGCCGAAGTGCAAGCGTCTGTTACCCGTCGTTACTTGCGCAGCGCGTCGCGGATCTCGCGCAGCAGCTTGACGTCCTCCGGCGGCTCGGCCGGGGCCGGTGGCGGGGGCGGGGCCTCGCGCTTGAGGCGGTTGATCTGCTTGACCATCACGAAGATGATGAACGCGAGGATGACGAAGTTCAGCGCGACGGTGATGAAGTTGCCGTAGGCGAACAGCGGCACCCCCGCCTTGGTCAGCGCTTCGTAGGTCATCGGGCCGCTGTAGCCGGCGGGTGGGTCGGCCAGTATCACGAAGTAGTTCGAGAAATCGAGCCCGCCGACGACGCGCCCGACGATCGGCATGATCAGGTCCTTGACGACGGAGTCGACGATCTTGCCGAACGCGGCACCGATGATGACGCCGACGGCGAGGTCGACGACGTTGCCCTTGACGGCGAATTCCTTGAATTCCGAGACGAGACTCACGTTGGTTCCTCCTGTTTCGTGATGGCGTCGGCTTGCGGCGGCGCGCGGCCCACTGTACCGCTTCCGCAGGCGGCGGCCGCAGCCGCGCGGCGGGGGTGGCGCGCTCCGCTAGAATCTTTTGTTGATCTTGCTTCTTCGGGTCGCTGAAGGCGCGATACGCCGGCATCGAAGCCGTGGTCGGCAGCCCCGCCGTGGCAGGCGGCGACGGTGCGGAAGAAGCGCGACGTCAATCCGAGGACCTTCATGAACCAGCCCGAAGTCGACAAGGATCGCCGCACCTGGGTGGCGATCGCCTGTGGCGCCGGCGCGGTGGGCGGCGTCGCCGCGGCCGTGCCGTTCGTCGCGTCGTTCACGCCGTCGGAGCGCGCGAGAGCGGCCGGCGCCGCCGTCGAAGTCGACATCTCGGGCCTGCGTCCGGGCGAGAAGCTCACTGTCGAGTGGCGCGGCAAGCCGGTGTGGATCGTGCGTCGCACGCCCGAGCAGCTCGAGTCGCTCAAGCACACCGAGTCGCAGGTCGCCGACCCGCGCTCCGAACGCAAGGCCTACCCGACGCCCGAATACGCGAAGAACCAGCACCGCTCGATCAAGCCCGAGGTGCTGGTGGCGGTGGGCATCTGCTCGCACCTCGGCTGCTCGCCGACCGACAAGTTCGCCCCCGGCGCGCAGCCGTCGCTGCCCGACGACTGGGCGGGCGGCTTCCTGTGCCCGTGCCACGGCTCGACGTTCGACATGGCCGGCCGCGTGTTCAAGAACAAGCCCGCGCCCGACAACCTCGAGGTGCCGCCGCACATGTACCTGTCGGACACCAAGATCCTCATCGGTGAGGACAAGGCCTGATTTCCAGGCAGTTTCAGGAGATCGCGATGGCTGAATTCAAGGAAGTCCCCGCCGACGCGCCGCTGGGCGTCAAGTTCATGAACTGGGTCGACAACCGTTTCCCGGCGTCCAAGCTGTGGAACGACCACATGGCCCAGTACTACGCGCCGAAGAACCTGAACTTCTGGTACTTCTTCGGTTCGCTGTCGCTGCTGGTGCTGGTGATCCAGATCGTCACCGGCATCTTCCTCGTGATGCACTACAAGCCCGACGCCGAGCTCGCGTTCGCGTCGGTCGAGTACATCATGCGCGACGTGCCTGGCGGCTGGATCATCCGCTACATGCACTCGACGGGCGCGAGCGCGTTCTTCATCGTCGTCTACCTGCACATGTTCCGCGGGTTGCTGTACGGCTCGTACCGCAAGCCGCGCGAGCTGATCTGGATCTTCGGCTGCGCGATCTTCCTGTGCCTGATGGCCGAAGCCTTCTTCGGCTACCTGCTGCCGTGGGGCCAGATGAGCTACTGGGGCGCGCAGGTCATCGTTAACCTGTTCGCCGCCGTGCCCTTCGTCGGCGAGGACCTCGCGCTGCTGATCCGCGGCGACTACGTCGTCAGCGACGCGACGCTCAACCGCTTCTTCAGCTTCCACGTCATCGCGATCCCGCTCGTGCTGCTCGGGCTGGTGGTGGCGCACATCATCGCGCTGCACGAGGTCGGCTCGAACAACCCCGACGGCATCGAGATCAAGGCCAAGAAGGACGCCAACGGCAAGCCGCTCGACGGCATCCCGTTCCACCCGTACTACACCGTGCACGACATCGTCGGCGTCTCGGTGTTCCTGATGATCTTCACCGCGATCATCTTCTTCGCGCCGGAGATGGGCGGGTATTTCCTCGAGTTCAACAACTTCATCCCCGCCGACCCGCTGAAGACGCCGGCGCACATCGCCCCGGTGTGGTACTTCACGCCGTTTTACTCGATGCTGCGCGCGACGACCGACGTCTTCGTCAACGTCCTCGTCGTCGTGATCGCGATCGCCGCCGTGCTCGCGGTGCTGGTCGGCGGCCTGTCGGGCAAGGGCAAGCTCGCGGCGATCGTCGGTGCCGTCGTCGGCATCGCGCTGTTGAAGATCTTCGACGCGAAGTTCTGGGGCGTCGTCGTGATGGGCGGCGCGGTGATCATCCTGTTCTTCCTGCCCTGGCTCGACCGCAGCCCGGCGCGTTCGATCCGCTACCGGCCGACCTGGCACAAGTACCTGTATGCGGCGTTCGTCGTGTTCTTCGTCGTGCTCGGCTACCTCGGCATCAAGCCGCCGTCGGACGTCGGCACGCTCGTGTCGCAGATCGGCACGCTGTTCTACTTCGCCTTCTTCCTCCTGATGCCGTGGTGGACCCGCATCGGCGAGTTCAAGCCGGTGCCGGACCGCGTGGCCTTCAAGGCGCACTGACACGGACGACGGAGAAATCGAAATGAAGAAGCTGATCGTGTCGCTGCTGGCCGCGCTGGCGTTCGCCGGCACCGCGCACGCCGCTGGTGGCGGTATCGCCTGGGACCGCTTCCCGACCCAGAAGGCCAACGACCTGGCGGCGCTGCAAAACGGCGCCAAGCTGTTCGTCAACTACTGTCTGAACTGCCATGCCGCGGCGTTCATGCGCTACAACCGCATGCGCGACATCGGCCTGACCGACGAGCAGATCAAGAGCAACCTGATGTTCACCACCGACAAGGTGGGCGACCTGATGAAGGTGTCGCTGAATCCGCGCGACGCCAAGGAATGGTTCGGCGCCGTGCCGCCCGACCTCACCGTGATCGCGCGCTCGCGTTCGGCCGCCGGCATGGGCAGCGGTGCCGACTATCTCTACACCTACCTGCGCACCTACTACCGCGACGACACGAAGGCCACCGGCTGGAACAACCTCGCGTTTCCGAGCGTGGGCATGCCGCACGTGCTGTGGGAGCTGCAGGGCGAGCGCCGGCCCGTGTTCGACAAGCGTGTCGAGCACGGCCACGAGGTCGAGGTCTTCACCGGTCGCTGGGAGCAGGTCAAGCCCGGCACGATGACCCCGCAGCAGTACGACGAGGCCGTCGGCGACCTCGTCGCGTTCCTGCACTGGATGGGCGAGCCGATGCGTGCGGACCGCATCCGCATCGGTGTGGTCGTGCTGATCTTCCTCGCCGTGTTCACCGTGATCGCGTGGCGACTGAACGCCGCGTTCTGGAAGGACGTCAAGTAAACCCGAGCGCCGCCGCGCGAGCGGTGGCCCCCGCGCAGCACGGCGCACGCGCCTGCTGCGCATCTTGCTTTGCGGCGGCGCGCGAAGCGCGCCGCCCCCGATGAGAAGGATCGTCTCGCCATGATGGTGCTGTATTCAGGAACCACCTGCCCCTACTCGCACCGCTGCCGCTTCGTGCTGTTCGAGAAGGGCATGGACTTCGAGATCCGCGACGTCGACCTCTTCGCGAAGCCGGAAGACATCGCGCTGATGAACCCGTACAACGAGGTGCCGATCCTCGTCGAGCGCGACCTCATCCTGTACGAGTCGAACATCATCAACGAGTACATCGACGAGCGCTTCCCCCACCCGCAGCTGATGCCCGGCGACCCGGTCGCACGCGCGCGCGTGCGCCTGTTCCTGTTCAACTTCGAGAAGGAACTGTTCACGCACGTCAACATCCTCGAGTCGCGCGGCGTCAAGCCGACCGAGAAGCAGATCGAGAAGGCGCGTGCGCAGATCCGCGACCGCCTGACACAGCTCGCGCCGATCTTCGTGAAGAACAAGTACATGCTCGGCGACGACTTCTCGATGCTCGACGTCGCGATCGCCCCGCTGCTGTGGCGCCTGGACTACTACGGCATCGACCTGAGCAAGAACGCGCTGCCGCTGCTCAAGTACGCCGAGCGCATCTTCTCGCGCCCGGCGTACATCGAGGCGCTGACGCCGTCCGAGAAGGTGATGCGCAAGTGACGCTGCGCCGGCCGCGATGACCTCGCCCCCCACGGCCGCCGAGTCGCAGGGCACCTCGACCCGGCCCTACCTGATCCGCGCGCTGCACGACTGGTGCACCGACAACGGCTTCACGCCGTACATCGCGGTGTTCGTCGACGACAGCGTCCAGGTGCCGCGCGAGTACGTCAAGAACAACGAGATCGTGCTCAACGTCGGCTTCGAGGCCACGTCGGGGCTCAAGATCGGCAACGACGTGATCGAGTTCAAGGCGCGCTTCGGCGGCGCCGCGCGCGAGATCGTCGTCCCCGTCGACCACGTCGTCGCGATCTACGCGCGCGAAAACGGCCAGGGCATGGCGTTCCCGCTGCCCACCGCCGGCGCGCCGGCCGAGCCCGCCGCCGGCGCGGCCGCACCGGCCCCGCGTGCGGCCCCGGCCCCGCGCGGGCTGCGCCTGGCCAGCGTCGAGGGTGCGGCCGAGACATCGGAGGCCGACGGTGGTGACGAACCACCGCCCGACGACCACCCGCCATCGCGTCCGTCGCTCAAGCGCGTCAAGTGACCTGCCGCGGCTGCTGCGCCGGCACCGTCGCGAGCCGGCCCGGCGTGGTGGAGCGCCTCCTACAATCTTTCGCGAAGGTCCGGCCGGCTTAGCTCAGCTGGTAGAGCGCCCGCCTTGTAAGCGGAAGGTCGTCAGTTCGAGTCTGACAGCCGGCACCACGTCCGTTCGCGACCCGCCGGGCCGTGCCGCTACGCGCGACGAACGCGCACGCGGATCTCCAGCGGCGGCCAGCCGGCATCGAGCAGCGCCCGCTCGATGCTCGGCAGACACTGACGCAGCTTCGCGGCCACCGCCGCGCTGGACGCCAGCAGCACCCACTGCCGCTCGTCGATCGGCCCGGCGTGCACGTGGGCGCGCAGCGCGGCCGGCAGCACGCCGACGATGCTCGCGTGCCGAGCCTGCGACTGCCGCAGGCGCTCGCCCAGGCGCGCCAGCGCCGCGCTGCCGGCGATCGCGCGCTCCAGCGGCAGCGCCATCGGCGGCATCACGGCGTCGCCGCGCGGAGGAAACGGGGAGCGGCCCATGCGGGCAGTGTAGCCCTCGTCGCGCACGGTGCCGCGCTCGCGGCGCCCGTGCGGCCCGCGTCGCCGGACCCGGGTGCTACACTGACCGCCTTTCCCACGGGTGCCCGCAGTGGGATGGCGCTGCCGCCCGCCCACGGCCTGCGCGCCGCTTCGGTCGCCACCGGCGCCGGCGGACGCCCCGCGCGCGGCGTCGCGCACCGTCGATGCCTGCCTCCCGCCGCCCGCCCGTACGACGATCCCGCCCATGCTCAACGTTCTGACCGCCCTGTTCGGCTCGCGCAACGACCGCCTGCTCAAACAGTACCGCCGCACGGTCGAGCGCATCAACGCGCTCGAGCCGCAGTTCGAGAAGCTCGACGACGCCGCGCTGCGTGCCAAGACCGACGAGTTCCGTGCCCGCATCGCCAAGGGCGAGTCGCTCGACGCGCTGCTGCCCGAGGCCTTCGCCGTCGTGCGCGAGGCCAGCAAGCGCGTGCTGAAGATGCGCCACTTCGACGTGCAGCTGATCGGCGGCATCGCGCTGCACGAGGGCAAGATCGCCGAGATGCGCACCGGCGAAGGCAAGACGCTGACCGCCACGCTGCCGGTGTACCTGAACGCGCTGCCCGGCAAGGGCGTGCACGTCGTCACCGTCAACGACTACCTCGCGCGGCGTGACGCCGAGTGGATGGGGCGGCTGTACGGCTTCCTCGGACTGACGGTGGGCGTCAACGTGCCGGGGATGCAGCGCGAGGAGAAGCAGGCCGCCTTCGCTGCCGACGTCACGTACGGCACGAACAACGAGTTCGGCTTCGACTACCTGCGCGACAACATGGTCTACGAGGTGAGCGACCGCGTCGCACGCGGGCTCAACTACGCGATCGTCGACGAGGTCGACTCGATCCTGATCGACGAGGCGCGCACGCCGCTGATCATCAGCGGCCAGGCCGAGGACCACACCGAGCTGTACGTGCGCATCAACGCCATCGTGCCGGCGCTGAAGCGGCAGATCGGCGAGGCCGACCCGCGCACCGGGCAGGGCGTCATCGAGCCGGGCGACTTCACCGTCGACGAGAAGAGCCACCAGGTCTACCTGACCGAGCAGGGGCACGAGCGCGCCGAGGCGCTGCTCACGCAGGCGGGACTGCTCGCCGAGGGCGCGAGCCTGTACGGCCCGGCCAACATCACGCTGATGCACCACGTCTACGCGGCGTTGCGCGCGCACCACCTGTACCACCGCGACCAGCACTACGTCGTGCAGGCCGGCGAGCGCGGGCCCGAGGTCATCATCGTCGACGAGTTCACCGGCCGGCTGATGACGGGCCGGCGCTGGAGCGACGGCCTGCACCAGGCCGTCGAGGCCAAGGAAGGTGTGCCGATCCAGAGCGAGAACCAGACGCTCGCCTCGATCACGTTCCAGAACTACTTCCGCATGTACGCCAAGCTCGCGGGCATGACGGGCACGGCCGACACCGAGGCCTACGAGTTCAAGGAGATCTACGGCCTCGAGACCGTGATCATCCCGCCGAACAAGCCGATGATCCGCAAGGACGAGCTCGACCTCGTCTACAAGACGGCCAAGGAGAAGTACGACGCCGTCATCGCCGACATCCGCAGCTGCTACGAGCGCGGGCAGCCGGTGCTCGTGGGCACGACGTCGATCGAGAACTCCGAGCTCGTCTCGGCGATGCTGAAGAAGCAGGGCCTGCCGCACCAGGTGCTCAACGCCAAGCAGCACGCGAAGGAGGCCGAGATCGTCGCGCAGGCCGGCCGGCCGAAGATGATCACGATCGCGACGAACATGGCCGGCCGCGGCACCGACATCGTGCTCGGCGGCAACGTCGACAAGCAGATCCAGCTGCTCGAGGCCGACCCGAACCTGTCGGAAGACGAAAAGAAGGCGCGCGCGCAGAAGCTGCGCGACGAGTGGCAGGCGCTGCACGACCAGGTCGTCGCGCTCGGCGGCCTGCGCATCATCGCCACCGAGCGCCACGAGAGCCGGCGCATCGACAACCAGCTGCGCGGCCGCGCCGGCCGTCAGGGCGACCCGGGCTCGTCGCGGTTCTATCTCTCGCTCGAAGACCCGCTGATGCGCATCTTCGCCGGCGACCGCGTGCGCGCGATCATGGACCGGCTGAAGATGCCCGAGGGCGAGGCGATCGAGGCCGGCATCGTCAGCCGCAGCATCGAGAGCGCGCAGCGCAAGGTCGAGGCGCGCAACTTCGACATCCGCAAGCAGCTGCTCGAGTACGACGACGTCGCCAACGACCAGCGCAAGGTCATCTACCAGCAGCGCAACGAGATCCTCGAGGCGAAGAACCTCGACGACCAGATCGCCAACCTGCGCCGTTCGGCGATGACCGACGTCGTGCGCACGTACGTGCCGGCCGACAGCCTCGAGGAGCAGTGGGACCTCGACGCGCTGCAGAAGGTGCTCGCCGACGAGTGGCACCTCCACGTCGACCTGAAGTCGCTCGTCGAGGGCAGCGAGCAGATCACCGACGAGGACATCGTCGAGAAGGTCGTCGCCGCGGCCGACCAGGCGTTCGCGGCCAAGGTCGCGCTCGTCGGCGCCGAGCAGTTCACGCCGTTCATGCGCATGGTGCTGCTGCAGTCGCTCGACACGCACTGGCGCGAGCACCTCGCCGCGCTCGACTACCTGCGCCAGGGCATCCACCTGCGCGGCTACGCGCAGAAGAACCCGAAGCAGGAGTACAAGCGCGAGGCCTTCGAGCTGTTCGAGCAGCTGCTCGACGTCGTCAAGATGGAAGTCACGCGCGTGCTGATGACGGTGCGCGTGCAGACGCAGGAGCAGGCCGCGCAGGCCGCCGAGACGCTCGAGGAGCGCGCCAGCCACGTCGCCAACGTGACCTACACGCACCCCAACGAGGACGGCAGCGTCAGCCAGGAGCGCGACGCCGCCACCGCGGTGGCCACCGTGCCCAAGGTCGGCCGCAACGACCCGTGCCCGTGCGGCAGCGGCAAGAAGTACAAGCACTGCCACGGCAAGCTCACCTGAGCGCCGCGGCGGCGCCGCCTAGAAGCGCTCGTGGTCGGCCAGGTAGCGCCACTGCCCGGGTGGCAGCTTGCCGAGCACGATGCGCCCGATGCGCACGCGCTTGAGCGCGACGACTTTCAGCCCGACGAGCTCGCACATGCGGCGGATCTGCCGCTTGCGCCCCTCGCGCAGCACGAAGCGCAGGCGGTCCTCGTTGGCCCAGCTCACGCGCGCGGGTTTCAGCGGCCGGCCGTCGAGCTCGAGGCCGTGACGCAGCCGCTCGAGCACGTCGGGCGCCAGCGGCCCCGGGCGCATCGGCTCGACGCGCACCAGGTACTCCTTCTCGATGGCCGAGTCGTCGCCGATCAGCTGCTTGGCCACGCGCCCGTCCTGCGTCAGCACGAGCAGGCCCGTCGAGTCGATGTCGAGCCGGCCCGCGGGCGCGAGCCCGCGCGCGTGTGCGGGATGGAAGGGCCGGCGCGTCGGGTCGTCGCGCCAGTGGTTGGCCGCGGTCACGAGTGACGCGGCGGCTTCGTGGCCGTCCTCGGGCTGGCCGCTGACGTAGCCCAGCGGCTTGTGCAGCAGGATCGTCACGCGCCGCGCCTGCTGCTGCCGCGCCGCCGGGTCGACCTCGATGCGCTGCGCCGGCGTCACGCGCTGGCCCAGCCGCGCCGGCACGCCGTCGACACGCACCCAGCCGGCCTCGATCCACTCGTCGGCCTCGCGGCGCGACGCCAGGCCCTGCGCGGTCAGCCACTTGGACAGGCGCACGCCCTGGCCCGCGGGCTCCTCGCCGTGCCGCCGGGGCGCGGGGGGCGGCGTCGCCTGGGAGGTCGCTGTCGGCCCTGTGGCCCTCGGCCCGCGCGCGGGCGCCGGCGGCTGCGGCCGGGGCGTCGGGTGCGCGTCGCGTGGCGGTGCGGCGTCGCGCCGTGGCGTCGCGGGGCGCTCGTCGATGCGCCGCGGCGATGGCGCGCGCCGTTCGCGCTCGCCAGGCGGGGCCGCACCTGGACCGCGTTCGCCGGCGCGGGTCGCGCGTGGGCGCGGGGCGGCGCCCGGCGTCGGGCGCGATGGGCTGTGCTTGGCGGGGCCAGCCGGTGACGAGGGTGTCGCGGCGCGCCGGTCGCGCGCCAGCGTCGCGTTCTTGCGCGGCGGGCGCTCGTTCCGGTCACCCGCGCGCCGGTCGCGCGGCACCCGCTCACGACCCTCGGGCGCCGCGCGATCGCTCGGCTGTCCGTGCGCCGCTGCGCGCTTGCGGGGTGGCGGGTCGCGCCGCGCGTCGCGGTCCGTGCCCGCTTTCGGGCCCGACGCAGCGCGCCGCGGCGCGGTGGCCGCGCGCACCGGCGCGCGGCGCTCGTCGCGCGCCGCCGTGCGGCCCTTCTTCAACGTCAGCTTCGGGCGATCGCTCATCGCCCGCATTGGATCACGCGCGCCGCGTCAGGGCGTGCGCGGCGCGAGGCCGAACAGCTCGGCGATCGCCTCGCGGTACAGCGGCTGCCCGACCGCGTTGGTGTTGTGATGCGAGCCGCCTTCGACGAGCAGCCAGCGCTTGGGTTCGGGCGCGCGCTCGTAGAGGGCCCGGCCCAGCTCGGGTCGGATCCAGCGGTCGGCGCTGCCGTGCACGACGAGCACCGGCGCGCGCAGCTTGGCGATGCGCGCGGCGGCGTCGAAACGCTGCGTGATCAGCGGCCCGACCGGCAGCCAGCCCCACTCGAAGGTGCGCACGACGTCGGGGATCGACGTGAACGTGCCCTCGACGATCAGCCCGGCGGCGTCGTCGACCTCGCTGGCCAGGTGCACGGCGATCGCGCCGCCGAGCGAGTGCCCGAACACGTAGCGCCGCGCCTGCGGGTGCTGCTGCGCGAGCCAGCGCCACGCGGCGAGCGCGTCCTCGTAAGCCATCGTCTCCGACGGCAGCATGTCGGTGCTGCGGCCGAAGCCGCGGTAGTCGATGCCGAGCACCGCGAAGCCGAGCTCGTGCATGCGGCGCATGCGGTGTGCGCTGCTGCGCACGTCCCAGCGCGCGCCGTGCAGGTACAGCAGCACCGGCGCGTCGGCGGCGTCGGCCTGCGGCAGCCACAGTCCGTGCAGCGTGACCGGCGCGTCGGCCTCGCGCGAGTGGAAGTCGATCCACACGTCGTGCATGCCCTCGGCGGCCCACGCGGCGCCGGACCACGAGGTCTTGCTCGGCTGGAACACCCACTCGCGCTGCTTGTGGTCGAGCGTCGCGCAGCCGGCGAGCAGCGACGCGCCGAGCAGCAGCGCGAGGCCGCCGCGGATCCAGCCGCGCGCCGGCCGCCGCTGGCGCAGCGGCTTCGCCGGCAATGGGGCGTGGGAGCCGTGATCCATGCGCCGATTCTGCGTATCGGCCGTGGCCGACGCACGCGCAAGGTCGTTGCGCGCGGCGTATGGACGCGGGCGTCGCCGCTCAGCGCCGGCGGTTTCTGCCCGACACCGCGCCCACCAAGCCGAGAGCCACGAGTGCCAGCGTTCCGGGTTCGGGAACTTCGGTGACGGTGACCGTGATGGTGGGGTTGTCGCCACCGAGCCGGTCGTCGTCAATGCCGTCGAAGCACCGAGGGTCTGTGTCTGTGTCGACGCAGAAGGGAAGGGGGATCACGTCCGTGAACCCCGACGACGGCAGGAAAGTCGGCGCCGGAATCGCGAACGGCCCCGATGGTGGCTTGCCGCGGTATCCGCCCTGCACGATCAATGCGTACTTCTGCGCCGGGACGCGAAAGCCGGAGCACGTCTGCTGCCCGGTGAACGGATCGATCGCGGTGCAATTCTGCTCCAGCGGAATGCTGAACACGTCGTTCGCGTGCCAGTAGGGGTCGTAGAGGAAGCTGGCGTTGGCCAGGTTCCAACTCGCGGTCGCGAGCGGGAAGTACGCTTCCGCGACGGTCGCGCCGAAGACCTTCGCCTGGGCGAAGCCGCCGACGTCGAGCCCGAACGTGGTGTCAAAGCCGATCGGCATCTCGAGCCTGACGCCGGGGATGAAGTTCAGCAGGAAGTCGGTCGTGTTCGCGGGGGCCGTCAGGCCGGCGAACGAGTACCGAAGGGGGCCGCTGGTCACGCCGTACCAGTTGAGCGTCTCGGTGCCGTTGTAGAGGCTGTCGGTGTCGGCCCACCACCAGAACCCGTACTCGGCCACCGGCGACCAAGACACGGACTGCGTGATGTGCCCCTGCACCGTCGCGCCGAGCGAGGCCTCCATGAAGATCGGGAACGGGTTGACGAAGTTGAACGCGACGCCGTACTTCGTCGTGTAGTCGGTGTCGCTCGCGTTGCCGTCTTTCAGGGCGCCGCCCAAGGCCGTCAGTCCCGAGGCAGTGGCGTCGGCCGAGGTGCTCAGGATGTTCTGGCTGCCGCTGAAGGGGCCGATGTCCCACTTCAGGTCGGCGCTCAACGAGATGCCGGAGGTCGCCTTCACGGATCCTGTCCAGAAGGGCGAGTACCCGAACGTCAGGGCGTCGGCGCTGGTGAACACGGTGCCCTGCGACACCGAGGGCAGCGTGAACGTGGTTCCACCACCGACGCCGACGTCGACCGGCCCGGGGCTGAACCCGGCCTTGGCCTCGATTCCGAGTGCGCCGAAGGGAAACGGCCCGGCAGTCACGGATGTGGACGGTAGGCCGATCGTGGTCGAGTCGAACGTCGTCACGCCGATCGTGGCGGCCCCCGCCGTCGTCGCCAGCGCGACGCCCGACAGCAGGGCAGCCGCCGCTGCGCAGGGCCCGACGCGCCGTTGGTGGGGGCGCTGGAAGCCGTGCAGCGATTGCGCAGCGACGGGGGCGGGGACGAGATCGCCTGACAGCGTCGATAACGACAGGGCCCCAGAAAGCGGGCGCGGCGGCGCGCTGTGCGCAAGGTCCGCAAGCAAGAGATCGGAAGCCATGCCGGGTTCTCCTCATGTGCCGCGACGCACTGGATGCGCCTGATGGATCTGCGGTGCGGCGCACGGTGCTCTGCCTGCATATCTCGTTCCGCCAACGGGAAAGCGCCGGCGAATCAGGAGGTTACCAACGACGGCCAGCTTCCCGACAGACCAGATCGTCAAGGAATCCGACACTTGAGCGTGGCGCTGCGCCGACGAAAGACGATTCGTTGTTGCGCGGAGCATTCGTCGCGCGCCGTCGGCAGGTCTGCGCGGAATGGCCCCGCGTCCTCAGCGTCCGCGCAGGAACAGCGCGTCGAGGTCCTTCAGCGTCAGCTGGCGCCAGGTCGGGCGGCCGTGGTTGCACTGGTCGGCGCGCTCGGTGGCTTCCATGTCGCGCAGCAGCGCGTTCATCTCGTCGAGCGTCAGCCGGCGGTTCGCGCGCACGGCGCCGTGGCAGGCCATCGTCGCGAGCAGGTCGTCGCGCGCGCGCTGCACGACGCGGCTGGCGCCGACCTGCGCGAGGTCGGCGAGCACGCGGCGCGTCAGCTCCGCGACGTCGGCGTCGGGCAGCGCCGCCGGGCGGCTGCGCACCGCGAGCGTCGAGGCCGAAAGCGGCGCGACGTCGAGGCCGAGCGCGGCGAGCGTCGCCGCCTCGGCCTCGGCGGTGGCGACCTCGGCCGGCGTCGCCGCGAACACGACGGGAATCAGCAGCGGCTGTGCCGGCAGCGGTGCGTCGGGGCCGCCGGCCGCTGCGGCGGCCTTCAGCCGCTCGTAGACGATGCGCTCGTGTGCCGCGTGCATGTCGACGACGACGAGGCCGTGCGCGTTCTCGGCGAGCACGTAGACGCCGCCGATCTGGGCGATCGCGCGGCCCAGCGGCCAGTCGCCGGGCTCGGACGCGGGCGGCGGCGCGGGTCGCGCACCGGGCGGCGTCGGGCCGACCGCCTCGGGGGCCACCGCGCGCCACGCGTCCCACGCGGGCGGCGCGCTCTCGCGTGCGGTCCACGACGTGGGCAGCCCGAGCGTGGGCTGCCAGTGCGTCGGCGCGGCGGGCGCCACGGCGGTGGCAGGCGCCGGCGCGGGCGCAGCCACGGCGCTCGCGCGCGACGGCGCCAGCGCGTCGGCCACGGCACGGCGTACGGCCTCGTGCACTGCGCGCGCGTCGCGGAAGCGCACCTCGATCTTCGTCGGGTGCACGTTGGCATCGACGAGGTCGGGGGCGATGGCGACGAACAGCACGTACGCCGGCTGGCGGCTGCCGTGCAGCTGGTCGTCGTAGGCGCTGCGCAGCGCGTGCGCGATCAGGCGGTCGCGCACGAAGCGGCCGTTGACGAACACGTACTGCCAGTCGGCGCGGCTGCGTGCGGCTTCTGGCAGGCCGACACGGCCGGCCAGTTGCAGCGGGCCGGCGTCGCGCGCGAACTCGCGGCTGGCGGCGACGAATTCGTCGCCGAGCACGTCGGCCACGCGCTGCGCGGTGCTCGCGGCGCGCCACTGCGCGGCCAGCCGCCCGTCTTGCCAGACGGCGAACGCGACGTCGGGGCGCGCGAGCGCGTGGCGGCGCACCGCGTCGAGCGCGTGCGCGAACTCGGTGACCGGCGTCTTCAAGAACTTGCGCCGCGCCGGCGTCGCGAAGAACAGCTCGCGCACCTCCACCGTCGTACCCACCGCGCGCGCGGCCGGCGCGAGTTCGCCGCTGCGCGCGTCGAGGCGGTGCGCGTGCGCGGCTTCGCCGTCGCGGCTGGTGATGACGAGCTCGGCCACCGACGCGATCGCGGCGAGCGCCTCGCCGCGAAAGCCCATCGTCGCGACGCGCTCGAGCTCGGCGAGGCTGGCGATCTTGCTCGTCGCGTGGCGCCTGACGGCCAGCGGCAGCTCGGCCGCCGGGATGCCGGCGCCGTCGTCTTCGACGACGATGGCGCGCACGCCGCCTTCGACGAGCCGCACCGTGACGTTGCGTGCACCGGCGTCGAGCGCGTTGTCGACGAGCTCGCGCACCACCGACGCCGGCCGCTCGATCACCTCGCCGGCGGCGATCTGGCTGACCAGCTCGTCGGGCAGCTCGCGGATCGGGCGGCGGGCGGGCTGCGGCGCGTTCATCGGCTCATTCATTCTAGGCGCGGCCCCGATAATGGCCCGATGGACGTCGCCCCGCTGCTGCTGGACTTCGTGCTGCACGTCGACCGCCACCTCGGCGCCTTCGTGCACGACCACGGCGCGTGGGTCTATGCGCTGCTGTTCGCGATCGTCTTCGTCGAGACCGGGTTCGTCGTGATGCCCTTCCTGCCCGGCGACTCGCTGCTGTTCGTCGCCGGCACGCTGGCCGGCGCCGGCGCGATGTCGTGGCCGCTGGCCGCCGGCGTGCTGCTGGCCGCGGCCATCGCCGGCGACCAAGTCAACTACACGGCGGGCCGCGCGCTGGGGCCGAGGGTGTTCGGCTGGGCGCACTCGCGCTGGTTCGACCGGCGTGCGTTCGACGCCGCGCACGGCTTCTACGAGCGCCACGGCGGCATCACCGTGGTGCTCGCGCGCTTCATGCCCTTCGTGCGCACGTTCGCGCCGTTCGTCGCCGGCGTCGCCGCGATGCGGCGCACCCGCTTCACGATCTACAACGTCGCCGGCGCGCTGCTGTGGGTGCTCGGGCTGACCGCCGCGGGCTACGCATTCGGCCAGCACCCGTTCGTGCAACAGCACCTGGGCCCGCTCATCTGGGCGCTGATCCTGGTGCCGGGCCTGATCGCGGTGGCCGGCGGCTGGAAGGCGCGGCGCGTCGCGCGCGACACCGGCACGGCCGCGCGCTGAGCGCGGTCACAGCGAGCGGTTGCGCGCCAGCGGCGGGTTCTTCGCGAAGTAGCGCACGATGCCGGTGGCCACCGCCTCGACGATCTGGCGCTGGTAGCGCGCGTCGCGCAGCTTGCGCTCCTCGTCGGGATTCGAGATGAACGCCGTCTCGACGAGGATGCTCGGGATGTCGGGTGCCTTGAGCACCGCGAAGCCCGCCTGCTCGACGCGCGGCTTGTGCAGGTCGCCGACGCGCTCCATCTGGCCGAGCACCTCGCGACCGACGCGCAGGCTGTCCTTGATCTGCGCCGTCGTGCTCATGTCGAGCAGCGTGCGCATGACCTGCGCGTCGGCGGCGCGCACGTTGATGCCGCCGACCAGGTCCGACGCGTTCTCGCGCTGCGCCATCCAGCGCGCGGCCGCGCTCGTCGCGCCGTTGGTGCTCAGCGCGTAGACGCTCGCGCCGCGCGCCTCGGGGCGCATGAAGGCGTCGGCGTGCACCGAGACGAACAGGTCGGCCTGCACGCGGCGCGCCTTGCGCACCCGCTCGTGCAGCGGCACGAAGTAATCGGCGTCGCGCGTGAGCATTGCGCGCATGCCCGGCTGGCGGTTGAGCCGGTCGCGCAGTTGCAGCGCGATCGCGAGCACGACGTCCTTCTCGCGCAGCCCGGTGGGGCCGATCGCACCGGGGTCCTCGCCGCCGTGGCCGGGGTCGATCGCGACGACGATCAGGCGGTCGATCCTCTTTTGTACGTCGGCCGAGGGGTGCGGCGGCGCGGGTGTCTGCACCGGCGCCGACGCGACGGCGGCCGGCGCGTCGGCGCGCGGCGCGGGCGCGGCGGCAGCGCCCGGTGCGCGGGGGCGGTCGAGGCGGCCGATGAACTCGCCGAGCGCGTCCTGCACCGATTGACGCGCGGCCTGCTCGGCGCGCTCCTTGTCGCGGATCAGCGCGAGCAGCGGGTCGGGCTCGACGGTGGGATGCAGGTCGACGACGAAGCGGTGCCGGTACGCGGCCACCGGCTCGAGCGCGAACGACTGCGGACGCACCGGCTGCTTCAGGTCGATGACCAGCCGCACGACGCGCGGCTGGTACTGGCCCACGCGCACGCCGGCGATGAACGGGTCGTCGGCGCTGACCTTGCCGACGAGCTCGCGCAGCGCCCCGTCGAGCTCGAGGTCGTCGATGTCGATCACGAGCCGGTCGGGGGCGCTGAGGTGCTGCGTCGTCGCGCTCAGCGCGCCGTCGGCCTCGAGTGTGATGCGCGTGTACTCGTCGGCCGGCCACACGCGCGCCGCGACGATCGTGCGCGCGTGCGCCGCGCCGGTGGCCGCGAACGCGAGCACGAGCGCCCCGGCGCCTTGCAGCACGCGGCGGCGCGGCAGCGTCATGCGGCGAGCGCGGCGAGCAGGGCGCGGCCGCGGGGGCTGAGGGCGTGCACAGTCACGCGGCGTCGATCGCCGTCGAGCACCGCGAGTTCCATGCGCAGGTCGCACGGCGGCAGCAGCCCGGCGGCCTGCTCGGGCCACTCGACGAGCTTGAGCCCCGGCGCGGCGAACACGTCGCGCAGCCCGGCGTCGACCCACTCGCGCGGGTCGGCGAAGCGGTAGAAGTCGAAGTGCGACACCGCCAGACCGCCGACCTCGTACGGCTCCATCAGCGCGTAGGTCGGGCTCTTGATGCGCCCCGTGACGCCGAGCGCGCGCAGCAGGTGGCGCACGAACGTCGTCTTGCCGGCGCCGAGTGCGCCGTGCAGCTCGATCGTCGCGTCGCGCAGCTCGGGCGCCGCGGCGAGCGCGGCGGCGGTGGCGGCGCAGGCCGCCTCGTCGGGCCAGTCGAGGGTGCGCGTTTCTAGAATCGGCCGATGGGGCAGGGTCATGGCGTCGACGGGCCTGCGCTGCTCGCGCAGCTGCGGACCTGGGCGCGGGCGCTGGGATTCTCACAGATCGGGGTCGCGGGCATCGACCTCGCCGACACCGAGCCGGGGCTGCAGGCGTGGCTGGCCGCGGGCTTCCACGGCGAGATGGCCTACATGGCGCGCCATGGCCTCACGCGCGCAAGGCCCGCGGCGCTGGTGCCGGGCACGGTGTCGGTGATCACGGCGCGCATGGACTACCTGCCGCGAACGCGCGACGGCGGTACCGGGAGCGCCGGCGACGACTGGCAGGCGGTCGAGTCGCAGCGTCTGCAGCGCCCGCTCGACGCGACGGTGTCGCTGTATGCGCGCGGCCGCGACTACCACAAGGTGCTGCGCACGCGGCTGCAGCGGCTGGCCGACCGGCTCGCCGAGGCCGTCGGTCCGTTCGGGCACCGCGTGTTCACCGACTCGGCGCCGGTGCTCGAGGTCGAGCTCGCGGTGCGCAGTGGCCTGGGCTGGCGCGGCAAGCACACGCTGGCGCTGGCGCGCGACGCTGGCTCGATGTTCTTCCTCGGCGAGATCTACGTCGACCTCGCGTTGCCCGCGACGCCGGCCGTCGAGGGGCACTGCGGCACCTGCACCGCGTGCCTCGACGCGTGCCCGACGCGCGCGATCGTCGCGCCGTACCGGCTCGATGCGCGGCGCTGCATCTCGTACCTGACGATCGAGCACGCGGGGCCGATCCCGCCCGAGCTGCGGCCGCTGATCGGCAACCGCATCTACGGCTGCGACGACTGCCAGCTCGCGTGCCCGTGGAACAAGTACGCGCGGCGCAGCACGCTCGCCGACTTCGACGTGCGCGACGACGTCGCGGCGCCGACGCTGCTGACGCTGTGGGCCTGGGACGAGGCGCGCTTCCTGCGCGCGACCGAGGGCAGCGCGATCCGGCGCATCGGCTTCGAGCGCTGGCAGCGCAACGTCGCCGTCGCGCTGGGCAACGCGCTGCGCGCCGGCACCGACGCCGCCGACGCGGTGCGCGCCGCGCTCTCCGCGCGACGCGATGCCGCGACACCGCTCGTGCGCGAGCACGTCGAGTGGGCGCTCGCGCAGCGCCCCGCGGCCGCAGCGCCTACAGCGGCTGCATCCAGCGCAGCGCGCTGAGCGCCAACGGGATGCTCGCCATGCCGAGCAGCGTCGACAGCGTCACGAGCCCGGCGACGTAGCTCGCATGCCCGCCGAGCCGTGCCGCGAGCACGTAGGCGCTCGACGCGGTGGGCAGCGCGGCGAACACGACCACCGCGAGCTGCTGCAGCGGCGGCAGGTCCACCGCCCATGCGACGATCGCCAGCGCCAGCGCCGGCAGCACCGCGTGCCGGATCGCGAGCAGCGCGGCGGCGAGCTTCGGCGCGTCGCGCAAGGCGCCCACGCGCAGCCCCGCGCCGACGGCCATCAGCCCGAGCGGCAACGCGGCCGCGCCGATGCGGTGCAGCGTCGTGCCGACGACTTCGGGCAGCTTCAGCCCCATCAGGTTGCCGGCCAGCCCGGCCACCGTGGCCAGGATCAGCGGGTTGCGCGCGAGCTCGCGCAGATAGCCGTGCCCGCCGTGGCGCGCCAGCGGCCACACCGCGGCGACGTTGCACAGCGGCACGCACACCGATACCAGCACCGCGATCGCCGCCACCGCGGGCGCGCCGCCCAGCCGCTCGGCGAGCGCCAGCGCGACGTACGAGTTGAAGCGAAACGCCGTCTGCGCGCCGGCCGCGTGCGCGCGCGCGTCGACGCCGGGCCACGCGCGCAGCGCGTAGGCGAGCACGATGCCGGCGCCGACCACCGCGAGCCCGCTGCCCGACAGTGCGGCCATCGACGTGGGCTGCAGCGGGTTGCGCACGATGGCGCCGAACAGCAGCACCGGAAACAGCAGGTAATACACGAGCCGCTCGGCGGCCTCCCACACCGGGCGGTCGAGCACGGTGTAGCGGCAGATCAGGAAGCCGCACGCGATCAGCACGAAGTCGGGCAGCAGCAGCCAGGCCAAGTCCACGCCCGGCAGTGTGCCAGCCGCCGCCGCGGACGCCCGCGGGGCGCGCGCTGCGGCTGGCCGGGGCGTCTTAGGGTCATCGCTAGGCCGCGCGCGCGAACCGGCGGTGCGGGGCGCAGTCACAATCGGCGTTCACCGTGCCAGACGGCGCGTCGACCTGGCCTCGATTCCGGAGATCCCCCGCATGTCCAAGCGACAGACCCTGAAGACCCTGGCGGCCCTGAGCCTCGTGGCGGCCGCTTCGCTCGCCACCTCGCCCGCGTGGGCGCAGGCCTACCCGACCAAGCCGGTGCGGCTGATCGTGCCGTTCGCACCCGGCGGCACGACCGACATCATCGCGCGCATCGTCGCCGACAAGCTCGGCGCGACGCTGGGCCAGCAGGTGCTCGTCGAGAATAAGGCCGGCGGCGGCGGCGTGATCGGCGCGATGGAGATGGTCAAGGCTGCGCCCGACGGCCACGTGCTCGGCATGGCCACCGTGTCGACGACGGCGGCCAACCCGGCGATCAACCCGAAGATCTCGTACGACCCGCTGACCGACATGGTCGCGATCATCAACATCGCCGCGACGCCCAACGTCATCGCGGTGCACCCGTCGTTCCCGGCGAAGGACTACAAGACCTTCCTCGAGGTGCTGAAGAAGAACCCGGGCAAGTACAGCTACGCGAGCTCGGGCACCGGCGGCATCGGGCACCTGCAGACCGAGCTGTTCAAGAGCCTGACCGGCACCTTCATGACGCACATCCCGTACCGCGGCGCCGGCCCGGCGCTGCAGGACACGGTGGCGGGGCAGGTGCCGATCATCTTCGACAACGTGCCGTCGGCGCTGCCGTTCATCCGCGACGGGCGGCTCGTGCCGATCGTCGTCGCCGCGCCGCAGCGGCTGGCGGCGATGCCCAACGTGCCGACGTTCAAGGAAGTCGGCCTGGAGCCGGTCAACCGCATGGCGTACTACGGCATCCTCGCACCCAAGGGCACGCCGCGCGCCGTCGTCGACCGCGTCAACGCCGCCGTCAGGACGGTGCTGCAGGACGCCGACGTGCGCAAGCGCATCGAGGACACCGGCTCGATCATCATCGGCAACACGCCCGAGCAGTTCGCCGAGCAGATCAGGGCCGAGCTGGCGGTGTACAAGGAAGTCGTCGCCAAGCAGAAGCTCACGCTCGAGTGACGCCGAGCGGCGCGTGACACCCGGCCACCTGCGGGTGGCCTTTTTCATGGCCCCGAAGCCTCCCGCACCGCCCCCCGACCTGCCCGCGGCCAGCCAGGCCGCGATCGATGCGTTCCTCGACGCCGTGTGGCTCGAGGACGGCCTGGCCGCACAGACGCTGGCCGCGTACCGGCGCGACCTCGCGCTGTACGCGCGCTGGCTCGCGCAGCAGCCCGGCGCGCGCGCGCTCGACGACACGCGCGAGAGCGACCTGTTCGCCTACATGGCCGCGCGCCACGCGCAGTCCCGCGCCACCACGGCCAACCGGCGCCTGACGGTGTTCAAGCGCTACTTCCGCTGGGCGCTGCGCGAGCGGCGCATCGCCGTCGACCCGACGCTCAAGCTGCTCGCCGCCAGGCAGCCGCTGCGCGTGCCGAAGACGCTGTCGGAAGCGCAGGTCGAGGCGCTGCTCGCCGCGCCCGACGTCGGGCAGCCGCTGGGCCTGCGCGACCGGGCGATGCTCGAGCTGATGTACGCCAGCGGCCTGCGCGTCAGCGAGCTGGTGACGATCCGCACCGTGCAGGTCACGCTCGCCGAAGGCGTGCTGCGCGTGACCGGCAAGGGCGCGAAGGAGCGGCTGGTGCCGTTCGGCGACGAGGCGCTGCGCTGGCTGCAGCGCTACCTCGCCGACGCGCGCGCCGCGATCCTCGGCGGGCAGGCGAGCGATGCGCTGTTCGTCACCGCGCGCGGCGGCCCGATGACGCGGCAGATGTTCTGGCAGCTGGTCAAGAAGTACGCACGGCAGGCCGGCATCACGGCGCCGCTGTCGCCGCACACGCTGCGCCACGCGTTCGCGACGCACCTGCTCAACCACGGCGCCGACCTGCGCGCGGTGCAGATGCTGCTCGGCCACGCCGACATCGGCACGACGACGATCTACACCCACGTCGCGCGCGAGCGGCTGCGCCAGCTACACGCGCAGCACCATCCGCGGGGGTGAAGGTCTGCTGGGGCGCGTCTGTGGGTTGGGTGTCCTTCGGGGAGTGACCGCAATCGACCGAGAAGCGACGTCCCGAGCCCCGACCTCGCATCCGAAAAGCCGCAGGACGGAACCGCGCTGGGCTACCCGATGAGAAGGTTCGACAGGCGCCACTTGGCTGTGGCGGAACCGTTCCTTCCGCCATCTTGCGCCTAGGGATGGTCTGAAGAACTGGTCGAGAACCTGCGATGAGCCAGCATTCGACCTCCGCTCGTGTTGATTCGCTCGTGATCAGCGGGTCGAGCCGGGTATCTCGACAACGCAGATCGATCCGAGTTGCGCGTCCGGCTCGGTTTCGGGCCTTGCGGACGCACTCATCCCGCGACTCCCTGCAATTTGCGCCGGGCCATCCACAGGTTCGACAGCATGAACAGCGTCGTGACCTGCGCGGCGTTCTTGGCCAAGCCGCGGTACCTCGTCTTCGTGTAGCCGAACTGCCGCTTGAGCACGCGGAACGGGTGCTCGACCTTGGCTCTGACGCTGGCCTTCAAGCGCTCGATGCCATCGGTCAGCGCATCGATCGGGTCGTTCATGTCCAGCGCACGCCGATGCCCCGGCGTCATCGCGATCGACCACTTCACGCGCTTGCGCCGGCTCCACTTGGCGATGCCGCGGTAGCCCGAGTCGGCGAACACATGCCGCTCCGCGCCGTGCAGCAGCCGGTCGACGGCGTGCAGATCATGCACGTTGGCCGCGGTGCACAGCTCGTGATGGACCAGGCCGGAGTCCGCGTCGACGGCGATGTGCGCCTTCATCCCGAAGTACCAGTTGTTGCCCTTCTTGGTCTGGTGCATCTCGGGGTCACGGGTCCCCGTGCTGTTCTTGGTCGAACTGGGCGCATGGATCAAGGTGGCATCCACGACCGAGCCGGTCTTGAGCAGCAGACCTTGAGCAGTCAACATGGCGTTGACGGCAGCAAACATCTGCGCGGCCAAGCCGTGCTTCTCGAGCAGGTGGCGGAACCGCAGGATCGTGCTCTCGTCGGGCAGGCGCACCGGGCCATCGGGCAGGAGCGCGAACTCGCGGTACAGCGGAACGTCGAACAGCGCCTCTTCCATCGCCGGGTCCGACAGACCGAACCATTGCTGCAGGAAGTGGATGCGCAGCATGGTCTCGATGGCAAACGGCGGGCGGCCGGTCTTCGCTCGTGGGCTGTGCGGCTCGATCAGGCTCCATGTCGTTTCGTGTGGAACGCGACGCCGTCATTTCGGCATCGCCGGCACGAATGGGCTGGCCGGCAGGTGCCTGAGCTTGGACAGGCGC
>NZ_QOAZ01000033.1 GCF_003574675.1 Azohydromonas sediminis | reverse complement strand
CACGCGATGACGACCAAGCCGGTGCTGCATGGCGACAACGGCTCCACGCTCAAGGCCACGACGGTGCTGGCGATGCTGTACTGGCTGGGCGTCAAGCCGTCGTACTCGCGCCCGCGCGTGAGCGACGACAACGCCTACGTGGAGAGTCTGTTCCGCACGGCGAAGTACCGACCGGAGTTCCCGGACAAGGGCTTCGCCGACCTCGACGAGGCCCGCGCGTGGGCGTCGCACTTCGTGCGCTGGTACAACCACGAGCACCGTCACAGCGGCATCCGTTACGTCAGCCCGGCGCAGCGTCACGCGGGCGACGACACGGCGATCCTCGCGGCGCGCCACGCGCTGTACCTGCAGGCTCGCGAGCGCCACCCGCGCCGCTGGTCGGGCGTCACGCGCAACTGGACGCCCATCGCTGCGGTGACTCTGAACCCTGAACGCGACGCCGTCGTCAAGGCACGCTCGGGGTGCGTCGATACGCAGCCACTGGCTGCATGAACGAGGCGACAACTACCTTGACGCGCGCCGGGGGTCGTCAAGCGTCAGCGTGGAGCGCAGCACCGCGCCGGTGATTCCGCTGCCCGAGGGGATCGGGAAGTTGTTGTGCGTCAGCGTGTTGCCGGTGCCGAGGAACGGGGCCACCGTCGGAGGCGCGCCGCCGCCGATGTAGGTGTCCAGCGAACCGGCGGACGGGCTGTTGCTGATGACCAGCGAGCTGCGCACGCCGCCGCTTGCCACCGTGTTGCCCCAGCTCAAGCTCAGCGGCGTCAGGACGACGTTCTGGCCACCGGCCACGGACAGCCACTCGCTCGACACGCTGTAGTTCCGCGTATCCACGATGGCTGCGTGGGCCGATGAAGCGGCCGTAAGCACGATTGCCGCCAGCGCTGTCTTCCAGTGTCTTGCCATGGTCTATCTCCAAATCGTTACATCGCGCAACGGCTGGAGTCGACGAAGCAAATTGCGTGCCAATCGAGTTTCGGGCTAAAAACCCATTACGGATCAAATACTTGCCGCACACAGGAGACGTTGCTGCGACTCTGCCGGCCCGATTGTGTAAGCAAATCCGACGCACGTGGCGTTGCGCCTACCGGGCATAACGAGCTGGTGCGATCACGCGCTGTGGGTCGATCGCTTGGCGCAGCAGGTCGCTGAACCGCCCCGACGCCGTCATCGCGGCAGCGAGGTGACCCATCGAGTCGATGCCGACCCGATATGGAGCAAACCCCTCGGCCAGCGCTTGCTCGAGGAGCGCCTTGAGGCAGGCTTGCGCCTTGGCGGCTTGACCGGCCGCCCCGCGGTCGAAGAGGATGGGTACCGTGCTGTCCAGGACGCGGTCGTTGAGCGACGTCAGCGTGAGAAGCGGCTCGATGCCGTGCGCCCGGGTCAGCGGCGCGACCATGTCGACGAGCCTTCGCGCCGATTCGCCTCGCATCGGCACCAGGGGCGCGAACCAGAGAATGCCGCAGCCGTCCCGCGCTGGATCCAGTGCGCCTTGGGCCGGCCTTTGCCCACTGCGCCAATAGGCGAGCGGCAAGGCGGTCTCGTTGGGCCGCCCGCCCACAAGATCGAGCGAGCGCGCCAGCGTGCCCGCCGTGCGGGCAAGGCGCTGCCCCCAGGGGCCTGGCAGCCAGCGCACGGCGCGCGACAGTGTCCGCGCGCGTTGCGGCGTGAAGAACAGCATGCGGCTCGCGATGCCGCGAAAGGCGGCGCGCAGTTCGTGCCGGGCGGCACGCGCGGTACGCCGGGTACCGTACACCGTCGCGAAACCGGTCCACGGCGCTACCTGGTACTGCCGGCCCATCGCCTCGATGACGGCGGGGGGGATGAGCCCGTCGGCGCCGACGGCCTCGGCGGGGTACGGTGCGGCCATCGCGAGCACGCGGTGGCGGTTCATCAGGTTGATGCCGCCGACGGTGCCGGGCAGCGTCGCCAGTGCGTGCCGCACGCGGTCCACGGCGGGCTCGAGCAGGCTGTCGTCGGCCAGCGAGAAGATGCAAGACATCACGCACTCGGGCCGCCGCGCCAGCGCGATCGACATGCGCGTGACGATGCCGAAGCCGCTCTGGGTGAACAGTCCCGCGGTGTACGGGCCGATGCCCCACTTGAACAGCCGCGCCACCTCCTCGCCGCCCAATTCGCGCAGTGCCGTGCGATAGACGCTGCCGTCGCCGAGCACGGCCTCGAGGTCCGTCACGGCGCCGAAGTGATCGGTGTAGGGGGTGATGCCGTAGCCGCGCTCCAGCGCGTTGGCGAGCAGGCTGCACGACGGACCAGCACCGGTGGTGGGCACCATGTAGGGGTGGCCGCCGGCGTCGAGGAACTCGGCCAGCATGCCCTGCGTGACACCCGGCTCGACCGTCACCACGCCGAGCTCGGCGTCGAAGTGCAGGATCCGGCGCAGGCCGGACAGGTCGACGATCGTGCAGCCGTCCTGCGCCGGCAAGGCCGTGCCGTAGCCCCAGTTGTGCCCGGTGCTGATCGGATACAGCGGGGTGCCGTGACGCTGGGCGATGCGCACGACCTCGGGCAGGTCGCCGCTGTCGGTGATCTTCAGCGCCGCCGGGATGACGCGCTTGGCGCCACCGGTATCGGCGCCGTAGGCCGCCTGGGCCTCGGCTGCCGTGAGCACGCACTGCGCACCCAGCAAGGCCCGCCATTCGCCAATTGCGCCCTCGATGTTCATGGCGTGGCCGCCGCGCTGTGAATCGCCGCAACGTGAACTATTGGTTGGCGTACCCCCTCACTCAGATGGTTGCCCGAGACGGGTGCTGCAGTGGCGTGTGACATCATTCAGCGGTATGTTCTTCGGCGATGCAGGGTCAGTGGCACCTCTGCATCGTAACTGCCGGCCGGGCGGAGTCGCGAGGGTGAGCCGCTACTTCGCGGTCACGCTCCCGTGTCAGGCACCTTGTGCGGCCAGGAAAAGGGACGACGTATGAATCATCGATCGGGCTTCATGGGGCGCGGTGCCCGTTGGCTGGTGGCCTTCACGGCGGTCGGCTTGTTGGCCGCCTGCAGCAGCGCCCCCGATTTCCCTCCCGCGCCGCGCACCGCCGCCACCCCCGACTACCGCTACATCATCGGCGCCGGCGACAGCGTGACGGTGTTCGTCTGGCGCAACCCCGAGGTGACGACGACGGTGCCGGTGCGGCCCGACGGCCGCATCGCCGCGCCGCTGATCGACGAGATCATGGCGCAGGGCAAGACGCCGAAGGAACTCGCGCGCGAGGTCGAGAAGGAGCTCTCCAAGTACATCGTCGACCCGCAGGTCACGATTCTGGTCGGCGGCTTCGTCGGGCCGTACAGCGAGCAGATCCGCGTCGTCGGCGAGGCCGCACGGCCGCAGTTCCTGTCGTACAAGCAGAACATGACGCTGCTAGATGTGATGATCGCCGTCGGCGGCCTGACCGACTTCGCCGACGGCAACAAGGCCACGATCCTGCGCACGTCGGAGGGCAACAAGCAGTACTCGGTGCGCCTGCGCGACCTGCTCAAGCGTGGCGACGTGTCGGCCAACGTCGACGTCAAGCCGGGCGACATCCTGATCATCCCCGAGAGCTGGTTCTGACGCCCAACACGCTCTGACGCGGCCGGCGCCGTTGCGCCGCCGCCTTTGGCACCACCGGATCACGCGATGGAAGAACTCCTGAAACAGCTGCAGACCGTGCTGCGCGGGATGTGGAAGTACCGCTGGCCGGCGCTGATCGTGTCGTGGGTCGTCACGGCCATCGGCGTGGCCGTGGTGCTGAAGATCCCCGACCAGTACGAGGCCTCGGCGCGCATCTACGTCGACACGCAGTCGATCCTCAAGCCGCTGATGTCGGGGCTGGCGATCCAGCCCAACGTCGAGCAGCAGGTGTCGCTGCTCAGCCGCACGCTGATCAGCCGGCCCAACGTCGAGAAGCTGATCCGCATGGCCGACCTCGATCTGAACGCCAAGACGAAGGCGCAGCAGGAGGAGCTGATCAACGACCTGATGAAGGACCTGAAGATCAGCCAGGCGCGCGGCGACAACCTGTACAACCTGTCGTACCGCAACGAGGACCGCGACAAGGCGCAGCGCGTGATCCAGTCGCTGGTGTCGATCTTCGTCGAGTCGAGCCTGGGCCAGACGCGTCGCGACTCCGACGTCGCCAAGGCCTTCATCAACGAGCAGATCAAGCAGTACGAGCAGCGCCTCGAGGAGGCCGAGGCGCGGCTGAAGGAGTTCCGCCTGCGCAACATCGACCGCCAGCTGGTGGCGGGCGGCGAAGACTCGCTCGCACGCGTCAACGCCTTGGCCACGCAGCTCGACCAGGCGCGCATGCAGCTGCGCGAGGCCGAGAACGCGCGCGACGCCGCGAAGGCGCAGCTCGAGGCGCTCAAGAAGGGCGAGGGTGCCGCCCCGGTCGGCGGCGGCCTGCTGCAAAGCCCCGCGCTGGCGGTGGCCACGCCCGAGATCGACGCGCGCATCGATGCGACCAAGCGCAACCTCGACGGGCTGCTGCTGCGCTACACCGAGCAGCACCCGGACGTGGTGAGCGCGCGCCGGCTGTTGAAGGACCTCGAGGAACAGAAGGCCAGGGAAATCGCCCGGCTGCAGGAAGAGGCCAAGGCCGCGGCCGCGAACGCGCCGGCGGCCGACGGCGCGATGGGCGGTGGCACGTTCATGGCGCAGCAGCTCGGCCAGATGGTCGCTTCGGCCGAGGTCCAGGTGGCTTCGCTGCGCGCGCGCGTGAACGAGATCGCCGCGCGCCACCAGCAGGCGATCGCGAACCTGCGCACCGCGCCGGCGCTCGAGGCCGAGCTCGCGCAGCTCAACCGCGACTACGCGATCCACAAGAAGAACTACGACGACCTCGTCGCGCGGCGCGAGTCGGCCGCGATGTCGGGCGAGCTCGAGGTGGCCGCCGGCGTCGCCGAATTCCGCCTGATCGACCCGCCGCGCGTCAACCCGAAGCCGGTGGCGCCGAACCGGCTGCTGCTGATGCCGCTGGCGCTGGTGGCGGGGCTGGGCATCGCGGTGTTCCTCGCCTTCGCGGCGAGCCAGCTGCGGCCGGTGTTCCACGACGGCGGCGAGCTGCGGCTGAAGACGCAGCTGCCGCTGATCGGTGTCGTCTCGGCGGTGATGAGCGATGCGGCGCGCCGGCGCCAGAAGCTCGAGCTCGTCAAGTTCTGGTCGGCCTCGGGCAGCCTCGTGCTGCTGTTCATGGCCGGCATGGCGGTGATGGCCTTCATGGCCCAGCGTGCGGTGTGAGGCCCCTATGAGCAGCCTGATCGAAAAAGCGGCGCAGCGTCTGGCGCAGTTGCGCGCGGCCGGCGTCGAGGTGCCCGAACCCGCGCCGATCGCGGCGGCCGGCGCCTCAGCCGTGGCCGCGCCGCCGCCAGCCGCTCCCGCCGTCACGTCGCGCCGCGTCGAGCTCGACCTCGACCTGCTCGCGCGCAACGGCATCGTCACGCCGAACGCGCCGCGCTCGCGGCTGGGCGACCAGTTTCGCGTCATCAAGCGCCCGCTGCTGCACAACGCCAGCGGCAAGGGCGCCTCGACGATCAACCACGCGAACCTGATCATGATCACGAGCGCCTTGCCCGGCGAGGGCAAGACGTTCACCGCGCTGAACCTGGCGATGAGCATCGCCACCGAGCTCGACCACACGGTGATGCTCGTCGACGCCGACGTCGCGCGCCCGGCCGTGCTGAAGAACCTCGGCCTGCCCGAGGGGCCGGGCCTGCTCGACCTCATCGACGGCTCGGTCCAGATGCACGAGGCGCTGCTGCGGACCAACGTCGACAAGCTCACGCTGCTGCCCAGCGGCACGCCGCACCAGCGCGCCACCGAGATGCTGGCCAGCGAGGGCATGCGCCGCCTGCTCGACGACATCGCCAACCGCTACCCGGACCGCATCGTCATCTTCGACTCGCCCCCGCTGCTGCTGACGACCGAATCGCGCGTGCTGGCGACGAACATGGGCCAGATCGTCATCGTCGTGCAGGCCGGGCGCACGAAGCAAAGCGACGTGCAGGCCGCGCTCGACACGATCGAGGCCTGCCCGGTGCGGCTGATGCTGCTCAACCAGGTGCGCAGCGAGCCCGAGGCGGCGTATGGCTACGGGTACGGCTACGGTTACGGCCACGGCCGCGGCGGCGAGCCGAAGCCGGCGACGTGACGATGGCCTCGCGCCGCCGCCCGGCCGCGACGGCCCGTGCGCCCGAGCTGGCGCGCTTCTCGCGCGCCGCGCTGCCGCCACTGTGGCGCCCAGGCAGCGTGGCGCTCGCGGCGCTGATGGCACTCGGTGCGCACGCGCAGACGGCCGGTGACCTGAGGTATTACGTCCAGCCGAGCATCAGCGTCTCGCAGACGCTGACCGACAACGGCGGCCTCGACAAGGACGGTCAGGCCGAGGCGATCACGCAGGTCACGCCCGCCGTGCGCGTCAGCGCGCGCGGGCAGCGCGTGCAGGGTTCGATCGACTACGCGCTCAACGGCGTCGTCTACGCGCGCGAGAGCGACCGCAGCACGATCCAGAACCGGCTGAGCCTGAACAGCTCGGGGGGGCTGGAGCTGGTCGAGAACCACCTCTATCTCGACGCCAGCGCGCAGGCGTCGCAGCAGCTGACCACCGCGTTCGGCCAGCAAACGCCCGGCGGCCTGCCGGGCGGCGACACGACGCAGGTCTACACGTACACGCTGTCGCCGTACCTCGTCGGGCGGCTGGGCAGCGTCGCGAACCTCACCGCGCGCGTGACGCACTCGCAGACGATCACGCCCGACGCGTCGCGCTTCGGTGCGACGACCGACTCGGCGCAACTCGCGCTCAACAGCGGTTCGAGCTTCAGCCGCCTGGGCTGGGCGCTGGTGGCCACGCGCTCCGTCAGCGACTACGACGCCAGCCGCCGCACCGAGGCCGACAGCGTGCTCGGCACCCTGTCGTACCGCGTGACGCCCGAGTTCGTCGTGCGCGCCAGCGCCGGCGCCGACTGGAACGACTACCGCACCGTCGACAAGACGCGCTACGACCGCTACGGCGTCGGCTTCGACTGGCGGCCCACCGTGCGCACGACCCTGTCGGCGCAGGTCGACGACCGCTACTTCGGCACCGGCTACAACGTCACGTTCCAGCACCGCACGCCGCGCACCGTGTGGACGCTGCGCGCCAGCCGCGACGCGAGCGAGATCAACGGCCGCGGCAACGCGGCGGTGGCGACGGTGTTCGACCTGCTGTACGCGCAGTTCGCGTCGATCGAGCCCGACCCGCTCAAGCGCGAGCAGCTCGTGCTCGCGTTCCTGCAGGCCAACGGCATTGCGCCCGGCACGCTGGTGTTCACCAACGTCCTGTTCGGTGCCGCATCGCTGCAGGAGACGCAGTCGCTGTCGTTCGCGCTGCTCGGCCGGCGCACGACGGTGACGGTGACGCTGACCAACTCGCGGACCAGCCGCCTCGACACGTTGGCCACCGGCATCGGCGACGACTTCGCGAACACCGACTTCGTGCGGCAGCAGGGCGTCAGCGTCAACCTCGCGCACCGGCTGTCGGCGGTGTCGTCGGCCAGCCTCGCGCTGTCGCAGCAGCGCAACGAGGGCGAGCTGGACACGCAGCGCACGCGCCAGCGCACCGTCACGCTGACGTGGACGACGCAGACCGGGCGGCGCAGCAGCCTGTCGCTGGCGGCGCGCCACGTCTCGTTCGACAGCGACACCCGCCCCTACACCGAGAACGCGCTCGTCGGCACGTTCAGCTACCGCTTCAACTGAGCCCATGTACGAACAGTTCTACGGGCTTGCGAGCAAGCCGTTCCAGCTGAACCCGGATCCGGCGTTCTACTTCGGCAGCAAGCAGCACAGCCGCGCGAAGGCCTACCTCGAGTACGGCATCTCGCGCAACGAGGGCTTCATCGTCGTCACCGGCGAGATCGGCGCCGGCAAGACGACGCTGCTGCGCACGCTGATCGACAGCCTGCACGGCTCCAACGTGACGATCGGCAACCTGGTGACGACGCAGCTCGGCGCCGAGGACACGCTGCGCATGGTCGGCGCGGCGTTCGGCTTCAAGGTCAAGGACGTGCCGAAGTCGGAGCTGCTGATCACGCTCGAGGCCTTCCTGCTGAGCCAGACGACGCAGGGCAAGAAGTGCCTGCTGATCGTCGACGAGGCGCAGAACCTGTCGCCCAAGGCCGTCGAGGAACTGCGCATGCTGTCGAACTTCCAGTTCGGCAACCAGGCGCTGCTGCAGAGCTTCCTCGTCGGACAGCCCGAGTTCCGCGAGATCCTGCAGCGCCCCGAGATGGAGCAGTTCCGCCAGCGCGTCGCGGCGAGCTGCCACATCGGCCCGCTCGACCGCGAAGAGACGCAGCGCTACATCGAGCACCGGCTGAAGAAGGCCGGCTCGAAGGGCAAGCCCAGCTTCGACGCCGCGGCGTTCGATGCGATCCACCGCGTCAGCGGCGGCATCCCGCGGCGCATCAACTCGGTGTGCGACCGGCTGCTGCTGCTCGGCTTCCTGGCCAACAAGACGGCGCTCAACGCCGACGACGTCGCCGAGGTGGCCAAGGAGTTCGAGCAGGAGGCGTACGTGCCGCCCAAGCCCGCGGCGCCCGCCGCCGTTGCGCTGGCGGCGGGCGGCGTGCAGGCCGCCGCCGATCTCGACGTCGACCTGACGACGCTCGAGCTCGACCCCGAGCTCGCGCACAGCCTGCAGCAGCAGCTCGCGCAGCTCAGCGCCGAGCAGAAGCTCGACCAGATGCAGCGGCTCGAGCGCAGCCTGCTGCGGCTCGAGCGGCTGCACGTGCAGACGCTCGCGCTGCTGAAGAAGCTGGTCGACGCGGCCGCGAAGCCGCGCGGCGAGGACAAGCCATGACGGGCGCGGCGCCGGCCATCGCCGACGCCGCCGGCGGCATCGGCGGCGCGGCGGGGCTCGGTCCCGTGCTGTGCGTCGTCGGCGCGCGGCCCAACTTCATGAAGATGGCGCCGATCCTGCGCGCGCTCGCCAGCCACCGCCCGGCGATCCCGGCGCTGCTGGTGCACACCGGCCAGCACTACGACGCCGAGATGAACGACCGGCTGTTCGACGACCTGCGGCTGCCGCGGCCCGACGTCAACCTCGAGGTCGGCTCGGGCACGCACGCGGTGCAGACGGCCGAGGTGATGAAGCGCTTCGAGCCGGTCGTCGACCAGCACCGGCCGTCGTGCGTCGTCGTCGTCGGCGACGTCAACTCGACGCTCGCGTGCACGCTGGTCGCGGTCAAGAAGCACGTGCCGGTCGTGCACGTCGAGGCCGGGCTGCGCAGCCACGACCGCCGCATGCCCGAAGAGATCAACCGCGTGCTGACCGACCAGGTCGCCGACCGCCTGTACACGACCGAGCGCAGCGCGCTCGCGCACCTGCAGCGCGAAGGCGTGCCCGCCGAGCGCGTGGTCTTCGTCGGCAACGTGATGATCGACTCGCTGCTGCACCACCGCGACCTCGCGCGCGCGCCGGCGGCGACGCTGCGCGCGCACGGGCTCGACCCCGCGCTGCTCGACCACCGCCACGGCTACGGCGTGGTCACGCTGCACCGGCCGTCGAACGTCGACGACGCGGCCACGCTCGCCGGCGTGCTCGGCACGCTGGCCGCGGTCGCGTCGCAGCTGCCGCTGGTGTTTGCGATGCACCCGCGCACGCGCGCCAACGTCGAGCGCTTCGGCCTGCAGCACCTCATCGATGCGCAGCGCATCGCCGTGCTGCCGCCGCAGGGCTACCTCGAGATGCTGGGCCTGATGGCCGGCGCCACCGTGGTGCTGACCGACTCGGGCGGGCTGCAGGAGGAGACCACCGCGCTCGGCGTGCCGTGCCTGACGATGCGTGAGAACACCGAGCGGCCGATCACGATCGAGCAGGGCACCAACACGCTGGTCGGCCGCGACCGCGACGCGATCCTCGGCGCGGTGGCCGAGATCCTGCTCGGCCGCGGCAAGCGCGGGCGCGTGCCCGAGCTGTGGGACGGCCACGCCGCCGAGCGCATCGCCGCCGACCTGTGGCGCTGGCTGCATGCCCGTCACGAATCGACGCCACGATAGCGGACGATGGTGCAGGCTGCGATCACCAACGCGCTGACGATCGACGTCGAGGACTACTTCCAGGTCTCGGCGTTCGCGCCCTACATCGCGCGCCACGACTGGGACCGGCGCGAGTGCCGCGTCGAGCGCAACGTCGACCGCATCCTGCAGCTGCTGGCCGACCACGGCACGCAGGCCACGTTCTTCACGCTCGGCTGGGTCGCCGAGCGCTACCCGCAGCTCGTGCGCCGCATCGTCGACGGCGGCCACGAGCTGGCCAGCCACGGCTACGGCCACGAGCGCGCGAGCGACCTGACGCGCGACGCGTTCATGCACGACGTCACGCGCGCCAAGGCGCTGCTCGAGGACGTCTCGGGCCAGGCGGTGCACGGCTACCGCGCGCCGAGCTTCTCGATCGGGCGGCGCAACCTGTGGGCCTTCGAATGCCTCGCGCGCGCCGGCCACCGCTACAGCTCGAGCATCTACCCGATCCGCCACGACCACTACGGCATGCCCGACGCACCGCGCTTCGCGCACCGCGTGCACGGCGACCTGCTCGAGGTGCCGGCCACGACGCTGCGCCTGTTCGAGCGCAACCTGCCGTGCAGCGGCGGCGGCTACTTCCGCCTGCTGCCGTATCCGGTGTCGCGCTGGATGATCCGCCGCGTCAACGCCGCCGACGGGCAGGCCGCGGTGTTCTATTTCCACCCGTGGGAGATCGATGCGCAGCAGCCGCGCATCGACGGCATCGACGCGAAGACGCGCTTTCGCCACTACGTCAACATCCCGCGCGTCGAGCGGCGCCTCGGGCAGCTGCTGCGCGACTTCCGCTGGGGGCGCATGGACCACATCTTCCTGCGCGGCGGCGCGACGGCGCCGCTGAAGCAGGCGGCCTGACGTGCGGGACACGGCGATGCCGACGATCCACCGCCTCGACCCCCGCGACGCCGCCACCGCGCGGCGCTGGGACGAGTTCGTCTTCGCGTGCCCGAAGGCGACGTTCTTCCACCGCAGCGGCTGGCAACGGCTAATGCGCACCGTCTTCCGCCACGAGACGCACTTCCTGTTCAGCGAGTCGGGCGGGCGCATCGACGGCGTGCTGCCGCTGGCGCGCGTCAGGAGCCTGCTGTTCGGCCATGCGCTGGTCAGCCTGCCGTTCGCCGTCTACGGCGGCGTGGCGGCCGACCACGAGCCGGCCGCGCAAGCGCTCGAGCACGAGGCGCAGCAGCTCGCGCAGCGGCTGGGTGTCGAACACCTCGAGCTGCGCCAGCTCGAGCCCCGCCACCCCGACTGGCCGCGGCAGGACCTGTACGTCACGTTCCGCAAGCCGATCGCCCCCGACGAGGAGGCCAACCTGCTCGCGATCCCGCGCAAGCAGCGTGCGATGGTGCGCAAGGGCATCCAGCGCGGGCTGCAGGCCCACCTCGACGACGGCGTCGAGCGCTTCTTCGCCCTGTACGCCGACAACGTCCACCGCCACGGCACGCCGGCGCTGCCCAAGCGCTACTTCCAGGCGTTGCGCGACACCTTCGGCCCCGACTGCGACGTGCTCACCGTGACCACCGCCGAGGGCCGGCCCGTCAGCAGCGTGCTGAGCTTCTACTTCCGCGACGAGGTGCTGCCGTACTACGCCGGCGACGCCGAGGCCGCGCGCGAGCTCGCGGCCAACGACTTCAAGTACTGGGAGCTGATGCGCCGCGCGTGCGCGAAGGGCCTGAAGACCTTCGACTACGGCCGCAGCAAGCAGGGCACCGGCAGCTACGCGTTCAAGAAGAACTGGGGCTTCGAGCCGCAGCCGCTGCACTACGAGTACCGCCTCTACAAGCGCGACGCGGTGCCGCAGAACAACCCGGCCAACGCCAAGTTCCGGCTGATGATCGAAGCGTGGCGGCGTCTGCCGCTGGCGGTGGCGAACTGGCTCGGGCCGCACATCGTTCGGAATCTCGGGTGACGAGGTGAACCTGCTCTACCTCGTCCATCGCCTGCCGTACCCGCCCAACAAGGGCGACAAGGTGCGCTCGTACCACCTGCTGCGCCACCTCGCGGCGCGGCACCGCGTCTTCCTCGGCAGCTTCGTCGACGACCCCGACGACGAGGCGCACGCCGACACGCTGCGCCAGTGGTGCGCCGACCTGCACCTGGCGCGGCTGCACCCGAGGAGCGCGAAGATCCAGAGCCTGCCGGCGCTGCTCGGCGACGAGCCGCTGACGCTGCGTTACTACCGCGACGCCGGGCTCGCGCAGTGGGTTCGCGCGGTCGCCGCGCGCGAGCGGCTCGACGCGGTGGTCGTGTTCTCGTCGTCGATGGCGCAGTACGCCGAGGGACTCGGGCTGCCGGTGCTCGTCGACTTCGTCGACGTCGACTCGGCGAAGTGGACGCAGTACGCCGAGCACCACCGCTGGCCGCTGTCGTGGGTCTACCGGCGCGAGGGCGAGCGGCTGCTCGCGGTCGAGCGCGCGGTGGCGTCGCGCGCCGCGCGCGCGTTCTTCGTCACCGACGCCGAGGCCGCGCTGTTTCGCCGGCTCGCGCCCGAGTGCGCGGCGCGCGTCGTCACCTCGGGCAACGGCGTCGACGCCGACCACTTCGCGCCGGATCCTGCGCGGGGCTTGCCCTTCGCGGCCGGCGAGGTGCCGGTCGTGTTCACCGGCGCGATGGACTACTGGCCCAACGTCGACGCGGTGACCTGGTTCGCGCGCGAGGCGCTGCCCGCGCTGCGCGAGCGCTGGCCGGCGCTGCGCTTTCACATCGTCGGCCGCTCTCCGGCGCCGGCGGTGCAGGCCCTGGCGGGCGACGCGGTCCACGTCACCGGCACCGTGCCCGACGTGCGGCCGTACCTGCAGCACGCCGCCGTCGTCGTCGCGCCGCTGCGTGTGGCGCGCGGCATCCAGAACAAGGTGCTCGAGGCGATGGCGATGGCGCGCCCGGTCGTCGCGGCCGCGGGCTGTGCGCAGCCGATCGGCGCGCGCCTCGGCGACGAACTGATCGCAGCCGCCGACGCCCCGGGCTTCGTGCGCGAAGTCGACGCGCTGCTGCGCGATCCGGCGCGTGCGGCCGCCGTCGGCGCGGCGGGCCGCCGCCGCGTCGTCGATCACCACAGCTGGCCGGCGCAGCTCGCGCCGATCGACGTGGCGCTCGATGCGCTGCGCACGGCGCAGCCGCTGGCCGCCTGAACGCCCGCCCACGAAGGCCGCACGCATGAGCGCGATCCCCGCCGACCTGCGACTCGCCTCGCCGTGGCGCACGGCGCTGCCCGCCGTCGTCGCGCTCGTCGTCGCGATCGCGCTGATCTACCGCGACACGCTGATGGCGATGGTCGACGTGTGGTCGCGCTCCGACACGTTCGCGCACGGCTGGGTCGTCGCGCCGATCAGCCTGTGGCTGATCTGGCGCCAGCGCGAGCGGCTGGCGGCGCTGACGCCGAAGCCCGCGCCGTGGGTGCTGCTGCCGATGGCCGCGCTCGCGCTCGCGTGGTTCGCGGCCGACCTCGTCGTCGTCAACGCGCCGGCGCAGTTCGCCTTCGTCGGGCTGCTGATCCTCGCGGTGCCGGCCGTGCTCGGCGTCGCGGTGACGCGCACGATCCTGTTCCCGCTGCTGTTCCTGCTGTTCGCGGTGCCGTTCGGCGAGTTCACGGTGCAGCCGATGATGGAGTGGACGGCCGACTTCGTCGTGCTCGCGCTGCAGTGGACCGGCGTGCCGGTGTACCGCACTGGGCTGCACTTCGTGATTCCGAGCGGCAGCTGGTCGGTGATCGACGAGTGCAGCGGGGTGCGCTACCTGATGGCGTCGTTCATGGTGGGCTCGCTGTTCGCCTACCTGAACTACCGGTCGTACAAGAAGCGCGCCGTGTTCATGGCGTTCTCGCTGGTGGTGCCCATCGTCGCCAACTGGCTGCGCGCGTACATGATCGTGATGCTCGGGCACCTGTCGGGCAACCGGATCGCGGTCGGCGTCGACCACATCCTGTACGGCTGGGTGTTCTTCGGCATCGTGATCTTCGTCATGTTCGTCGTCGGGATGCGCTGGGCCGACCCCGACGAGCCGCCGGCCGGCGCGCCGGCGCCGGGGCTCGGTGCCGCGGCGTCGCAGGCGGCGACGCAGCGCGCGCTGGCGGTGCTGGCCGGCGCCGCGATCGTGGCGCTGGCCCCGCACGCGGCATTGTGGGGGCTGCAGGCGTCGGAGCGCGCGCAGGCGGCGCCGCAGCTGCAGCTGCCGCCGTCGTTCGCGGCCTGGAACGCCGTCGAGGCGCCGGCCCTCGGCTGGACGCCGCACTTCGTGAACCCGTCGCTCGCGGTGACGCGCAGCTACAGCAGCCCCGCCGGCACCGTCACCGCGCACGTCTTCTATTACCGTGCACAGAACGCCGAGCGCAAGCTCGTCAATTCGCTCAACGGGTTGGTCAGCCACAACGAGCGTCAGTGGACGGTCAAGCGCCCGGGCACCGTCACGGTGGACTTGGGCGGCCAGGCCGTCACGCTGCGCTCGGCCGAAGTCGTCGGGCCCGAGCGCGGCAGCGTGGTGCCGCGCGAGCACCTCGTCGTCTGGCACGGCTACTGGGTCGACGGTCGCTTCCTCGTCGGCGACCTGCAGGCCAAGCTCGCCGGCGCGGCCTCGCGCCTGCGCGGCCACGGCGACGACGGCGCCGTGATCGTGCTGCAGGCCGCCGAAGCGACACCCGAAGCGTCGACGGCCGCGCTGCAGGTCTTCGCGCGCGAGGCCCTCGGGGAACTGGCAGCCGCGTTGGAGCGCACGCAGACCGGGCGCTGAGCGCGGCCACGACAGAACGAATCGTCATCGGAAAAGGGAGTCCTCATGAACACGGTCGCCGTCATCGGTCTGGGCTACGTGGGCCTGCCGCTGGTCGTCGAGTTCGGCAAGCACATGCGCACGATCGGTTTCGACATCGCGCAGCACAAGGTCGACGCGTGCCGGCGCGGCACCGACCCGTCGCGCGAGCTCAGCGACGAGGAGATGGCGCAGGCGCGCCACGCCGTCTACACGAGCGATGCGGCGATGCTCGGCGAGGCCGACATCATCGTCGTCGCGGTGCCCACGCCGGTCGACGACGCGAAGATCCCCGACTTCCGCCCGCTGATCGGCGCGAGCTCGAGCGCCGGCCGCCACATGAAGAAGGGCGCGATCGTCGTCTACGAGAGCACGGTGTATCCCGGCGCAACCGAGGAGGTCTGCATCCCGGTGCTCGAGCGGGAGAGCGGGATGAAGTGGAAGCAGGACTTCTTCGTCGGCTACAGCCCCGAGCGCATCAACCCCGGCGACAAGGAGCACACGCTGACGAAGATCCTGAAGATCGTCAGCGGCGACACGCCCGAGACGCTGGAGAAGGTCGCGAAGCTGTACGAGACGATCGTCGAGCCCGGCGTGCACCGCGCGAGCAGCATCAAGGTCGCCGAGGCGGCCAAGGTCATCGAGAACACGCAGCGCGACCTCAACATCGCGCTGATGAACGAGCTGGCGATCATCTTCGACAAGCTCGGCATCGACACCAGCGAGGTGCTCGAGGCCGCCGGCACCAAGTGGAACTTCCTCAAATTCAAGCCGGGGCTGGTCGGCGGCCACTGCATCGGCGTCGACCCGTACTACCTGACGCACAAGGCCGACATGATCGGCTACCACCCGCAGGTGATCCTGGCCGGGCGGCGCATCAACGACGGCATGGGCAAGTTCGTCGCCGAGCAGACCGTCAAGCACATGATCGCCGCGGGCAGCTACATCAAGGGCGCCAAGGTCAACGTGCTCGGCCTCACTTTCAAGGAGAACTGCGGCGACCTGCGCAACAGCAAGGTCATCGACATCATCCGCGAGCTGCAGAGCTACGGCGTCGAGGTGCACGTGACCGACCCGCTGGCCGCGCCCGACGAGGCGATGCACGAATACGGCGTCAGGCTCGAGCGCTTCGAGGACCTGCCGCGGGCGGATGCGATCGTCGCCGCGGTGGCGCACCGCGACTACATGAGCCTCGGCCTAGAGGACTTCAGCCGCAAGATGGTCAAGGGCGGCGCGTTCATCGACGTGAAGGCGGCGTTCGACCCGAAGGCGTTCGAGGCGGCGGGGTACAAGGTGTGGCGTCTGTGATCGACTCACGCCAGCAAGCGCCTCAGCAGCTCGTCCCGACTGACGCCCTGCCGCTCGGCGATGGCACCGACGATGGCCGCAAGCGTCCCGATGCGCAACGGATCGTGGAGCGGGATCGTCACATGGTGTTCGCCGCGGGAGTCCAGGGCCGTCAGTCGCACGTGACTGCCGCTTTGGCGCATGGGCGTGTAGCCGAGCTTACCCAGGCGCCGAATGAGCTCGTCGCCAGAGAGGTCGCGCGGCAACCTCATGGCTGCAGCACTTCTTCGCGCGTGATGTGAAGGCGGATGATGCCGGGCATGTCATCCGGCTCGAAGTGACAGCGCACGGCGTCGCGGACTTGCTCGTGGAGTTGCTGCAGGTCGTCGGCTTCGGTGAAGATGTCGGCGCCAACGGCTCGTGCCAAGTAACCACCTTCTTGGGCTTCTTCGACGATGAAGTGGAGCTCGGTCATGGCGTCGGTCTTCCTGCAAAGCGGCGGGGGTGACATTGCATTGTGCATGGGCGTTGGCCGCGGCGCACAGGTGCTGTCTCGCAACTTCGAGGTGATGCAGTGGGCGCGTGGGGCACGTCGGTGCCTATGAGCCAGCCTCATGAGGAGCGTGAACGGCGCCCCCTTATCGCCCACGTCGTCTACCGCTTCGACACCGGCGGTCTCGAGAACGGCGTCGTCAACCTGATCAACCACCTGCCGGAGGGCGCGTACCGGCACGTCGTCGTCGCGCTGACGGAGGTCACCGACTTCGCGCGGCGCATCCGCCGCCCCGACGTGCGCTGCATCGCGCTGCACAAGCGCCCGGGGCAGACCTGGTGGCTGTACCCGCAGCTGCTGAAGCTGTTTCGCACGCTGCGCCCGGCCATCGTGCACACGCGCAACCTCGCCGCGCTCGAGGTGCAGCCGGCCGCGTGGCTCGCCGGCGTGCCGGTGCGCATCCACGGCGAGCACGGGCGCGACGTGGGTGACTACGACGGCAGCAACCGCACCTACCAGCGCGTGCGGCGTCTGTACCGGCCGTTCGTGCAGCACTACGTGGCGCTGTCGCGCGACCTGCAGCAGTACCTGGTGGACAAGGTGCGCGTGCCGCCGGCGCGAATCAGCCAGATCTACAACGGCGTCGACACGCAGCGGTTTCACCCGCCCGGCGCAGCGACCGAGCCGATCGACGGCTGCCCGTTCGATCCCGCGCGGCACTGGCTCGTCGGCACCGTCGGCCGGATGCAGACGGTCAAGGACCAGCCGACGCTCGCGCGCGCCTTCGTGCGTGCGCTCAGGCTGAAGCCGGCGCTGCGCGAACGGCTGCGGCTCGTGATGGTGGGCGACGGGCCGCTGAAGGCGCCCTGCGAGGCGATCCTTGCCGACGCCGGCGTGCGCGAGCTGGCGTGGCTACCCGGCGAGCGCACCGACGTGCCGGCCGTGATGCGCGGGCTGCACGCGTTCGCGCTGCCGTCGCTGGCCGAGGGCATCTCGAACACGATCCTCGAGGCGATGGCCAGCGGCCTGCCGGTGCTCGCCACGAACGTGGGCGGCAATGCCGACCTCGTCGACGAGGGCGCGACCGGCTGGCTCGTGCCGGCCGCCGACGTCGAGGCGATGGCGCAAGGGCTGGCCCGCTTGGCGCAGGATCCGGCGCACGCCGCCGCGATGGGGCGTGCCGGCCGCGCCGCGGTCGAGGCCCGGTTCAGCCTGCAGGCGATGTTCGAGGCCTACCAGCGCGTCTATGCCGATGGCCTCGCTGCCGCCGGCGTGCTGCCGCCGCCATCGAAGGCCGATGCCACCATGGCGCCGCTGCGAACCCCATCCGTCGCTGGATCTGGCGTCCACCGCGAGGAGCGCGACGAGCGATGAGGCTTGCTGCGATTCCCCAGGGTTTGCAGTGCTAGACTTGTACAAATAAAAGGACAGGTCTCATGCGTGTCGTCACCTTCTCCGAAGCTCGGAATCGTCTGAAACAGGTCATCGACCAGGTGGTGAACGATGCCGACGTCACCGTCATCGCCCGGCGTGACGCGCCTGATGCGGTCGTGATGTCGCTGGACACCTACAACAGCTGGATGGAGACGGTGCACCTGCTGAAGTCGCCGGCCAACGCGGCGCACCTTGCCAGGTCCATCGCCGAGCTCCGTGCCGGCGAGGCGCAGGAGCGCGGACTCGCCGATGCCTGAGCGGGTCGTCTGGACGGCGTCAGCCTGGGGCGACTACCTGTACTGGCAGAGCCAGGACCGCAAGACGCTCAAGCGCATCAACGCGTTGATCCAGGACGCGATGCGCCACCCCTTCGAAGGCATCGGCAAGCCCGAGCCTTTGCGGGAGAACCTTGCAGGCTTCTGGTCGCGGCGCATCGACGACACCCATCGCCTCGTCTACACGGTAGAGGGCGACATGCTGGCCGTCGTCGCCTGTCGGTATCACTACGACTGACCCCGGCGGGGGAGGGCGCATCCAGGCCCCCCGTTCAAGGGGTCCGTGCCGTGTGTCGGAAATCATGACACCCGGCGGTGGAGGCGAAATGCGCTCACGAGCGTCATGGGCCTCGCCTACCATTGCCGCTGCGCAGGTTGCGGCACCGGACGGTGCGGCGGCGCGAATCGGGCCCCCAACTCCCCATGTGCGGCATCACCGGCATCTTCGACACCCGCGGCACGCGTGACATCGACCGCGCGGTGCTGCAGCGCATGAACGACGCGCAGTTCCACCGCGGGCCCGACGAGGGCAGCGTGCACGTCGAGCCGGGGCTGGGGCTCGGCCACCGGCGGCTGTCGATCATCGACATCGCCACCGGCCAGCAGCCCCTCTTCAACGAAGACGGCTCGGTCGTCGTCGTCTTCAACGGCGAGATCTACAACTACCAGCAGCTGATCCCCGAGCTGCAGGCTGCGGGGCACACCTTCCGCACGAAAAGCGACACCGAGGTCATCGTCCACGCGTGGGAGCAGTGGGGCGAGGCGTGCGTCGAGCGCTTTCGCGGCATGTTCGCGTTCGCGCTGTGGGACCGCGGCCGCCAGACGCTGTTCCTCGCGCGCGACCGGCTGGGCGTCAAGCCGCTGTACTACGCGCTGCTCGACGACGGCCGGCTGCTGTTCGGCAGCGAGCTCAAGAGTCTGCTCGCCCACGGGGGCCTGAAGCGCGATCTCGACCCGCTCGCGGTCGAGGAGTACTTTGCGCTCGGCTACGTCGCCGAGCCGCGCACGATCTTCAGGCAGGCGAGGAAGCTGCCGCCGGCACACACGCTCGCGATCCGTCGCGGGGCGCCGCTGCCCGAGCCGCGCGAGTACTGGGACGTGCGCTTCACGCTCGACAACCCGATCGCCCTCGACGAGGCCTGCGCCGAACTGCAGCACCGGCTGCAGGAGTCGGTGCGGCTGCGCATGATTTCGGAAGTGCCGCTCGGGGCGTTCCTGTCGGGCGGTGTCGACTCGAGCGCGGTGGTGGCGACGATGGCGGGCCTCTCGGCCGAGCCGGTCAACACCTGCAGCATCGCGTTCGACGACCCGAAGTACAACGAGAGCGAGTTCGCGCAGAAGGTCGCGAGCCGCTACCGCACGAACCACCGCGTCGAGACCGTCAAGTCCGACGACTTCGACCTCATCGACACGCTCGCCACGCTGTACGACGAGCCCTACGCCGACAGCTCGGCGATCCCGACCTACCGCGTGTGCCAGCTCGCGCGCAAGCACGTCACGGTGGCGCTGTCGGGCGACGGCGGCGACGAGAACTTCGCCGGCTACCGCCGCTACCGCCTGCACCTGATGGAAGAGCGGCTGCGCAGTGCGCTGCCGCTGTCGGTGCGCCAGCCGGTGTTCGGCCTGCTCGGGCGCGTCTACCCGAAAGCCGACTGGGCGCCGCGCGTGCTGCGCGCCAAGACCACGTTCGAGGGCATGGCGCGCACGTCGGTCGAGGCGTACTTCCATTCGGTGTCGCTGCTGCGCGGGCCGATGCGCGCGCAGCTGTTCAGCCCGGCGTTCAAGGCGCTGCTCGGCAGCTACGACGCGCGGCAGGTCTTCGAGCGCCACGCCGCGCGCGCCGGCACCGACGACCCGCTCGCGCTCGTGCAGTACCTGGACCTGAAGACGTACCTCGTCGGCGACATCAACACCAAGGTCGACCGCGCGAGCATGGCGCACAGCCTCGAGGTGCGCGAGCCGCTGATGGACCACCCGCTCGTCGAGTGGCTGGCCACGCTGCCGAACCACCTGAAGGTGCGCGGCCACGAGGGCAAGGTGCTGCTGAAGAAGGCGATGGAGCCGCTGCTGCCGCACGACGTGCTGTACCGCCCGAAGATGGGTTTCGCGGTGCCGCTCGAGCGCTGGTTCCGCGGCCCGCTGAAGCAGCGCGTGAAGGACGCCGTGCTGGGCGAGCGCCTCGCGGCCACCGGCTGGTTCGACCACAAGTACCTCGAGCACCTGGTGCACGCGCACCACAGCGGCGTGCGCGACTACAGCGCGCCGCTGTGGTCGCTGCTGATGTTCGATGCGTTCCTGCGGCAAGTGGTCGATGCCGAGGCGCCGACGCTCGACGCGCGCCGTGCGCCCGCGGAGGCGCTGGCGTGATGCTTCGGTGGCCGCTTAGTAGTGGTAGCGCAGCTGCGCGATCAGCAGCGCGCCGTCCGACACCTTGTAGACCATCCGGTGCTCGCTGGAAATCCGCCGCGACCAATAGCCCGACAGCGCGTGCTTCAGCGGCTCGGGCTTGCCGATGCCCGCGAACGGCTCGCGCTGCACGTCGCGAATCAGTTCGTGGATGCGCTCGACCGTCTTGCGGTCGTGTCTGTGCCCGCAAAGGTAGTCTTCCCAGGCCTGCTCGGCAAAGACGAGCTTCACGGCAGCAGTTCGCGCTCCACGCCGCGGCCGGCTTCGAGCTCGGCGATGGCCGCCAGCAGCCGCCGTGCATTGGCTGGGCTGCGCAGCAGGTGAGCGGTCTCCTCGAGCGCGCGGTAGTCCTCGAGCGAGAGCATCACGACCGACGGCTCCCCATGGCGCGTGATGATCAAGGGCTCGTGATCGTGGGCCACGCGGTCCATCACCGACGCCAGGTTGGCCCGCGCTGCGGAATAGCTGATGGCATCCATATGAAGAACAGCGAGCTCCGTTTACGTACAGATTATTGTACAAGGTCGGCGCGCGCGCTGCAGCATCCTGCCTGACGGCCCGGCCCGATCATGCGCATCCTCCACGTCCTCGACCACTCGATCCCGCTGCACAGCGGCTACACGTTCCGCACGCTCGCGATCCTGCGCGAGCAGCGCAAGCTCGGCTGGCAGACCTTCCACGTTACAAGTCCGAAGCACACCGCCACGCGTGACAGCGAGGAAACGGTCGACGGCTGGCACTTCTATCGCACGCTGGTGCCCAGCGGCGGCAAGAAGCTGCCGGGCCTGGGCGAGGTGGAGCTGATGCGCCAGTTCGAGCGGCGCCTGCGCGCTGTGGCGCAAATGGTGGAACCCGACATCATCCACGCCCACTCGCCGGTGCTCAACGCCATTCCGGCGCTTCGGGTGGGCAAGGAGCTTGGCATTCCAGTCGTCTACGAGGTGCGTGCCTTCTGGGAAGACGCCGCCGTCGACCACGGCACCACCACCGAGGGCAGCCTGCGCTACCGACTGAGTCGGCGCATGGAAACGCACGCGCTCAAGCGCGCGGCGCACGTGTTCACGATCTGCGAGGGACTGCGCAGCGACATCGTGGCGCGCGGCATCGCGGCCGACAGGGTGACCGTGATTCCGAACGCGGTGGACATCGACGCCTTCGAGCCCGGCGGCACGCCCGACGAGGCGCTGAAGGCGCAGCTGGGGCTGGCCGGTGCCACCGTCGTCGGCTTCATCGGCAGCTTCTACGCCTACGAGGGCCTGGACCTGCTGCTGGCCGCACTGCCGCGCCTGCTGGCGCAGCGCCCCGACGTGCGCGTGCTGCTGGTGGGCGGCGGCCCGCAGGAGCAGGCGCTGAAGGCGCAGGCTGCCGCGCTCGGCGTGGCCGAGAAGGTCGTCTTCACCGGCCGCGTGCCGCACCAGCAAGTGCAGCGCTACTACGACCTCGTCGACGTGCTGGCCTACCCGCGCCACAGCATGCGGCTGACCGAACTCGTCACGCCGCTCAAGCCGCTCGAGGCGATGGCGCAGGGCCGGCTGCTGGTGGCCAGTGACGTCGGCGGGCACAAGGAACTGATCCGCCACGGCGAGACGGGCGTGCTGTTCCGTGCCGGCAGTGCCGACGCGCTCGCGCAGGCCCTGCTCGACCTGCTCGCGCAGCGCGAGCGCTGGCCGCAGCTGCGTGCCGAGGGGCGCCGCTTCGTCGAGGCCGAGCGCAACTGGGCGCGCAGCGTGGCCGGTTACCGGCCGACGTTCGAGCGCCTGGCAGCTCCTTCGCTGGCCCATGCCTGACCCTGCTGGTCTACCTCACGTCGTCGTGTTCAGCAGCCTGTTCCCCAGCGAGCGGCAGCCGATGGCGGGCCTGTTCATTCGCGAACGCATGTTCCGCGTCGGGCGGCAGATGCCAATCGCGGTCGTCTCGCCGGTGCCGTGGTTCCCGCTGCAGGCGCTGCTGCGCCGCTGGCGTCCGGGCTTTCGGCCTGGCGCTGCACCCCACGAGACGCAGCAGGGGGTGGACGTGTGGTTCCCGCGCTTCTTCTCCGTGCCGGGCTTGTTCAAGAGGCTCGACGGTCTGTTGATGGCGCTGGGCGCCTGGCCCCGCCTGCGCCGGTTGCAACGTGCTGGCCGGCTCGACGTGCTTGACGCCCACTTCGGCTACCCGGAGGGCTATGCCGCGACACTGCTCGGCCGCTGGTTGCGCGTGCCGGTGACGCTCACGCTGCGCGGCACCGAGGCGCGACACGCGCGTGATCCCGCGCTGGCGCGCAAGCTGCGGCAGGCACTGCAGCGGGCCAGCCGGGTATTTGCGGTGTCCGACTCGCTGCGACAGGTGGCGATCGGCTTGGGGATCCCGCCGGAGAAGGTGCGCGTTGTCGGCAACGGGGTGGACTTGGACAAGTTCAGCCCATTGCCGAGGGCCGAGGCGCGGCGCCGCCTCGGTCTGCCGCTCGACGCCCCCGTCTTGATCACGGTCGGCGGCCTTGTCGAGCGCAAAGGTTTTCACCGCGTGATCGAACTGCTGCCGGCACTGAGACGCCGCCACCCCGGGCTGAGCTATCTCGTCGTGGGTGGCCCCAGCCCGGAAGGCGACATGACGGCGGCGCTCCAGCAGCAGGTGGCCAGACTGCGGCTGGGCGATGCCGTGCACTTTCTGGGGCCTCTGCCACCCGAGGAACTGCGTGTGCCGCTCTCGGCCGCAGACGTCTTCGTACTGGCCTCGCGCAACGAGGGTTGGGCTAACGTCCTGCTCGAAGCCATGGCCTGCGGCTTGCCGGTGGTGGCCACGGACGTAGGCGGCAACGCCGAAGTCGTGTGCGGCCCGTCGCTGGGCCTTGTCGTGCCCTTTGGCGACCCCGACGCTTTGCAACAGGCGCTGGACAGGGCGTTGAGTGCGTCTTGGGATACCGAGGCGATTCGCAGCTACGCGCAGCGCAACACGTGGAACCAACGTGTGCAGGTGCTTACCGAAGAGTTCTGCACACTGCACGCGCGAGCCAGCACCGCACCTGCCACCGTGCATCGGGAGGTTGGACGTGTCTAGCCTGTACACCCGCTTCGTCGCTGGCGCGCTGTTCCCGCTGCACGAGGCGCTCAAGCGGCATGACACCGTGCGCGTGCGCCGCGAACTGGAGCGCACCCAGTGGCTGCCACCCGACGAGCTGCAGGCGCTGCAGTTGCAGCGCCTTCGTGCGCTGCTGCGTCACGCAGGCCAGCACGTACCGTATTACCGCGACCTGTTTGCGCACATCGGCTTCGTCCCGGCAGACGTGCAGCGTCTCGAAGATTTGCAGTGCCTGCCGTTTCTCACCAAGCCGCTGATCCGCGAGCACACCGAGTCGCTGAAGGCTGACGACGCCCGCAGCCTCGCGCGGTTCAACACTGGCGGCAGCAGCGGCGAGCCGCTGATCTTCTTCATTGGCCGTGAGCGCGTCAGCCATGACGTGGCGGCCAAGTGGCGAGCCACGCGCTGGTGGGGTGTCGACATCGGCGACCCCGAGATCGTGGTCTGGGGCTCACCGATCGAACTCGGTGCGCAGGACCACCTGCGTGCGTGGCGCGACAAGCTGCTGCGCACCGAACTGCTGCCCGCCTTCGAGATGAGCGACGCCAAGCTCGATGGTTTCGTGCGGACCATCCGTGTGCGGCGGCCGAAGATGCTCTTTGGTTATCCCAGTGCACTCAGTCACATCGCCCGCCACGCCGAGCAGCGCGGCCAGCGCATGGACGACTTGGGGATCTGCGTGGCCTTCTGCACCAGCGAGAGGCTGTACGACGATCAGCGGGCCGCCATCGAGCGCGTTTTCGGCTGCAAAGTGGCCAACGGCTACGGCGGGCGCGATGCGGGCTTCATCGCCCACGAGTGCCCCGAAGGCGGCATGCACCTGACCGCGGAAGACCTGATCGTCGAGATCGTCGGCTCCGACGGCCGCGTGCTACCGGCCGGCGAGGCGGGCGAGATCGTCGTCACCCATCTGGCCACGGGCGAGTTCCCGTTCATCCGCTACCGCACCGGCGACGTGGCCGTGCTGAGCAAGGAGCGCTGCGCCTGCGGACGTGGGCTGCCGTTGCTGAAGGAGATCCAGGGACGCACCACCGACTTCGTCGTTGCCGCCGACGGCACGGTGATGCATGGGCTGGCGTTGATCTACGTTCTCCGCGACGAGCCTGCCGTGCAGCAGTTCAAGATCGTGCAGGAGAGCCTGCTGCGCACGCGAGTGCAGATAGTCTGCCACCCTGGCATTGCCGAACCGGACGTTGATTCCATCGTTGCAAAGCTCAAGGCCCGTCTCGGGGCTGGTGTGGAAATCTGCGTCGAACGCGTCGACTCGATCGCGGCCGAGCGTTCCGGAAAGTATCGCTATGTCGTGAGCCATGTTGCTCGCGACACCAGGGAGGTTGCCTGCAATGCGTGACCTCGTCTTGGCCTGCATCGTCTTCGGCGCGCTGCCGTTCATCCTCAAGCGCCCCTTCTGGGGCATCCTGTTGCTGGCGTGGCTCGGCTACATGAATCCGCACCGTCTAGCGTGGGGGTTCATGTACTCGATGCCGGTCGTGCAGATCGTCGCGATCGTCACGCTGATCGGCATGCTGGTCTCGAAAGAGGCCAAGCGCATGGTGTGGAGTCGCGAGATCGTCGTGCTCGTGCTCTTCATCGCGTGGATGGGCATCACGACGACGACGGCGTTCTACCAGAACCTCGCGATGCAGCAGTACGAAAAGGTGATCAAGATCCAGATCCTGACCTTCATGACGCTGCTGATGCTGACGTCCGAGCGCAAGGTCCACCTGTTCATCTGGACCATCGCGCTGTCGCTCGGTTTCTACGGGGTCAAGGGCGGGCTGTTCACGATCGCCAACGGCGGGGTCTACCGGGTCCAGGGGCCATCGGGGACTTTCATCGGCGGCAACAACGAACTGGCACTCGCGCTGGTCATGACGATTCCTCTGATGCGTTATCTGTATCTTCAGGAGAAGCACAAGTACATCAAGCTCGGCCTCGCGGCGGCAATGGTTCTGACCGCCATCGCCGCGTTCGGCACGCAGTCGCGGGGGGCGCTGGTGGCGCTCGTCCTCACCGGTGGCATCTTCTGGCTGAAGAGCCGGCACAAGTTCGTCACGGCCATCCTCGTCGTCGCGGCGGGAGGCGTCGCGCTGTCCGTGATGCCGCCCGAGTGGTACGAGCGGATGAGTACCATCAAGTCCTACGAGGAGGACGCCTCCGCGCAGGGGCGGATCAACCAGTGGGGCAATGCGATCAACATTGCCAACGACCGCATCACCGGCGGTGGATTCGAAACCTGGCAGCGGCCCGTGTGCGAGCGCTACGCGCCCAACCCCAACGACTGCCGGGACGTGCACAGCATCTACTTCGAGGTGCTCGGCGAGCACGGCTGGATCGGGTTGGCCATCTTCCTGACCCTGCTGGGCATGACATGGCTGAAGTGCGGCTCGATCATCCGCCGCACGAAGAAGGATCCTGCGCTGCTGTGGGCGCGCGACCTCGCCGCGATGGTCCAGGTGAGCATGGTGGCCTACCTGAGCGCGGGAGCCTTCCTGGGGCTGGCCTACTTCGACTACATCTACCACCTGGTGGCAGTGGTCGTCGTGACGAATCATCTGGTGGGTCAGGCGACCAAGTCGGCGCCCAAAGCGGTCGGTGCCGGTTTGCCAGCCAGCCGCGATGAGGGCCTTCAGGCATCGCCACCCGCCCGCCTCTCGCGGGACCGGCGGTAGACCGTCGAGCGTGTTCGCACAGGCTTTGGCTCGCACCGTCTACCGCACGCAGGAGCGCGCAGTGCGTCGGCCCACGTTCGACTATCTGGCCGATCTGGAGCGCAGCCAGTGGCTCGATCGTGCGGGCATCGAGGCGCTGCAACTGGCCAAGCTGCGCGAACTGCTTGGCGTGGCCTGGTTGCATTCACCCTGGCACCGCCGCCGCCTCGAGGCGGCGGGCTTGTCCCCCGGCGCTCTGACCCACCTGCACGACCTGCGACCGCTGCCCTGCATGACCAAGCAGGACGCCGCCGCGCACCACGAGGAAATGGTTTGGCGCGGCGTTCCCGGTGGAGCCTTCAAATACAACACTGGCGGCTCCAGCGGGATGCCGCTCATCTTCCACTTTGGCCGCCGGCGTCAGGCATCGGATGCCGCGGGCCGCATGCGTGCGCGGCGCTGGTGGGGTGTCGAGCCGGGGGATCCGGAGGCTTACCTGTGGGGTGCGCCGGTCGAACTCAGCAAGACCGACTGGGTCAAGACGGTGCGCGACCGGCTGATCAATCAGCTCGTGCTCAACGCGTTCGCGATGTCGCCCGCGCGCATGGACGACTACCTCGACGCGCTCGAACGCTTCTCTCCGAGCTGTCTTTACGGCTACGCCAGCTCGGTCGCGTTGCTGGCCGCACACGCGAAGGAGCGCGGGCGGCGGCCGCGCCTGCCGCGGCTGAAGGTCGTCTGCACCACCGGCGAGCCGCTGTACCCGCATCAGCGCACGCTGATCGGCGAGGTCTTCGGCGCATCGGTCGCCAACGAGTTCGGCAGCCGCGACATCGGCTTCACCGCGCACGAGAGCCCCGACAATCCCGCCGGTGCGATGTTGCTGATGAGCGAGAGCATCATCCTCGAGGTGCTTGATGCGCAGGGCCAACCCGTGGCACCCGGCGAGCTGGGCGAAGCGGTGATGACCGGTCTGTGCTCCGATGCGCAGCCCTTCATCCGCTACCGCACTGGCGACATGGTGCGCCTGAGCCCCGAGCCCGACCGCGCCGGCCGCGGCCTGCACGTGATCGCCGAGGTCGTCGGCCGCCGCACCGATTTCCTGGTGCGACCCGACGGCACCATCATGCACGCCCTCGCGGGCATCTACGTGCTGCGCGCGACCGAGGGCGTGGGCGAGTTCAAGCTCGTCCAGCACGCCGTGCGCGACCTCGAGGTGCTCGTCGTTCCCGGCCCCGGCTGGGCGGCCGAGCGTGTGCCGGCGATCGAGGCCGGGCTGCGCCAGCGCCTGGGCGACGACGTGCGCGTCACCGTGCGTGTCGTCGACGCCATCGCGCCCGAGGCCTCTGGCAAGCACCGCTACGTGGTCAGCCACGTGCCGCTGCAGGGCGAGCTGGCGCAGGCCGCCGCCATAGACTGAGTCACGACCAGAACACGACCATGAACGTGATCGACCTCGTGCGCCTGCCCGCACGGCTACAAGCCCTGGCGAGCGCGCCACCTGAGCCTGGTGTGGGACAGCGTGCGCGGCACCACGGCGCCCCAGCAGCCGCACGCCGTGCACCTGGCCGCTGCCATCGACTGGCTGTGCCGCGCGCAGGACGTGCGCGATGGGCAGCCCGACGCCGGCGGCGTCTCCGCCGGCTGGAGCTTCGAAGACGGCTGGCTGCCCAGCTATCCCGAGACCACCGGCTACATCATCGAGACGATGCTCGCCGCAGCCAGCGCGCTCGACCGCCCGGAGCTCGTCGCGCGCGCGCAGCGCATGATCGACTGGGAGCTCTCGATCCAGCTGCCCGATGGCGCCTTCCCGGGCCACTTCGGCGAGGCGGGCAGCCGGCCGGTGATCTTCAATACCGGGCAGATCATGCACGGGATGATCGCCGGCTACACGCAGCTGAGGCGCGACGAGTGCCTGGCGGCCGCCGTGCGTGCGGGCCACTGGCTGGCCGATCAGCAGGACGACGACGGTTGCTGGCGCAGGTTCGAGCACCACGACACGCCGCACGTGTACAACACCCGCGCGACCTGGCCGTTGCTGGCCACCGGCCTGATCGCGAACGAGCCCCGTCTGGTGCGGGCGGCGCGCAGGAACCTCCACTGGGCGCTGACCCAACAGACCGCCAGCGGCTGGTTCGCCACCAACGCCTTCGTGCCCTGGAAGTCGCCGTTCACGCACACCATCGCCTACGCCATCCGCGGCTTCCTCGAGTCGGGCGTGCTGCTCGGCGACGAGCGCTATCTGAACGCGGCGCTGAAGGCAGGGCGCGGCATCGCCGCCGTGCAGCGCGCCGACGGATGGCTTGCCGGTACCTACCGCGACGGCTGGGTGGCCGATGCGTCGTACGCCTGCCTCACCGGCGTGGCGCAGATGAGCCTCAACTGGACACGTCTCGCACAGGTCACCGGAGCCGATGAACTGCGCACCAACGCCCGATCGGCACTCGCGTACCTCAAGACGACGCACCGGCTCGATCACCCCGATCCGGCGGTACGCGGCGGCATCGCCGGTTCGGCGCCGATCTGGGGCGATTACTCGCGTTTCGAGTACCCCAACTGGGCGGCCAAGTTCTTCGCCGACGCGCTGATGATGGACATGCTCGACGTGTCGGTGCCACCGGTGCCCACGCTGGCGGCAGCGCCGACGTCGCTTGCGTCCCATGGCTGACGCTGCCGCTGTGATGCCGGGCGAGGCTGCGCGCCTGAAGGTGCTCGTGCTGTGCGGCCGCAGCCCGCGGCACCTGTACGTGGCCAACGCGCTGTGCCGCGCGGGCGACGTGCAGGCCATCGTGCAGGAGACGGGTTCGGAGTTCTCGTGGAAGAAGCTGCTCAGGCAGCTGCGGCCCGACAACTTCTCGCGCAAGGCCTGGCGCTGGCTGCGCGACCGGCGGCGCTATACCGGCGGCGGCGAGGCGAAGTTTTTCTTCGGCGACCAGCCACCGCGGCTGGACCGGCCGGAGCTGGTGCGCGAGGTGCCGCACATCAACCACCCCGACGTGGTCGCCTTGGCGCGCGAGCTGCAGCCCGACCTGATCGCCGTCTTCGGCACTTCGCTGATCCGTGGCGAGCTGCTGACCACGGGGCGGCTGGGTATCGCGAACCTGCACGGCGGTCTGTCGCCCGAGTACCGGGGTGCCGACTGCACGTTCTGGGCGTTGTACAACGGCGAGCCCGAGAAGGTGGGCTGCACACTGCACTGGATCGACGCCGGCATCGACACCGGCGGCTTGATCGCGCACGTGAGCCCCGAGGTGCGGCCCGACGACGATGAACTGCGGCTGTTCTGGCGGGCGGTGCAGACGAGCGCGCAGGTCTATGCCGAGTTGCTGCGCCGTTTGGCCGCTGGCGAACGCTTCGGGCAGGTACAGCCGCACAAGGGGCGGCTGTACCAGGTGAAGCAGCGTGGACTGAGGCATGAGCGAGTCGTCGACCGCCGGTTGGCGCAGGGGCTGCTGCGGGGGCTCGACCTCGGCGTGCGCGTATGCTGGTACCCGGCTGCCGGCAGCCGATCCTGAGGCACGATCCGTGTCTTGGTCGTGGAACCTGCTCGCTGCAGGCGTCATGCTGGTATGGGGGGCAGCAGTGGCCGCGGTTCTGTTGGCGTGTCGTGGCGCGATCGGCCGCGCCTGCCGTGCGCCGGTGTTCCGGCGACCGATCCTCGTGCTCGAAAGCGACGACTGGGGCGCCGGCCCGTTGTCGCAGGCGCAGGCGCTACAGCAGATTGCGGCCATCCTGGCCCGGCACCGAGACGGGGCAGGGCGGCATCCGGTGATGAGCCTGGCGCTGGTGCTGGCGGTGCCAGACGGCCCGACCATCGCGGCCGGTGGGGCCTACCGTCGCGTCGAGCTCGACGCACCGCCGCTGGCGTCCATCCTCGCAGCCCTGAAGGACGGACTGGCCCGCCACGTGTTCAGCTTGCAGTTGCACGGCCACGAGCACTTCTGGCCGCCCGCGCTCGTCGCCAGCACCGACCCGGCGGTGGTGGGCTGGCTGCGACGGGCGCCGCCCGCCGTCACCGAGCAGTTGCCCTCGCACCTGCAGAGCCGCTGGGTCGATGCGTCGCGACTGCCATCGGCACCGCTGCCGGCTGCCGAAGTGCGTTCCGCCGTCGATGCCGAGGTGGCGGCATACCGCCGCATCGTGGGTGAGCCACCGGCCGTCGTCGTGCCGCCCACCTTCGTCTGGACGCGTGATGTCGAACGCGCGTGGGCTGCGGCCGGCATCGAGTTCGTCGTCACGCCGGGCTGGCGCTCGACACAGCGCAACGCCAAGGGCCTGCCCGATGGCGACGAGGGTCCGATTGTCAATGGCGATCGTGCCGACGGGCTGACCTACCTCGTGCGCACCGACTACTTCGAGCCTGCTCGCGGTCGCGACGCCGCGTATGCGTTGCACGCCCTGAGCAAGGCCGTGGCCGAGGGGCAGCCGTGCATTCTCGAGAATCACCGCGACAACTTCATCCTCGACGCCGAGCAGTGCCGCCGCAGTCTGGAAGAACTCGATGCGCTGTGCGCAGCGGCCTTGCGCCAGCATCCCGAGCTACGGTTCCTGTCGACAGTCGAATTGGGACGCATCCTGCGCAGCGGCGACCCGCAGTGGATCGTGCAGTCGTGGCGCGAGCGGCTGCCCTTCTTCTGGCAGCGCCTGCACCACAGCGGGCGGCTTTGGAAGCTGATGCGGCTCACGGGGCTGGCGGCGCTCGGCACCGTGCTGGTCGCGACATTCGGCCGTCAGGCTGCTGCCCCGACGGCCGGCACGGCCTCATGACGTCACCAGCCGCCGGATCAACTCCACCCGCCGCTGCGGCGTGAAACCGGCCAGGATGCGCTGGCGCCCCGCCTCGCCGAGCCGCTGTGCCAGCGCAGGATTCAGCAGCAGCTGCGCGAGGCCCGCTTCCACGGCCGCCACGCTGTCGCCGTCCACGCGCAGCCCGTTCAGCCCGTCCACCACGGCCGAGCCGGTGCCGCCCGTGATACCGGCCACCGCCGGTTTCGCGCAGGCGTTGGCTTCGAGGTAGACGATGCCGAAGCCCTCGGTGTCGCCCTCGATGTCGCGGTTGGGCATGGCGAACACGTCGCAGGCGTTGTACCAGCGCGGCAGGTCGTCGGGCGCGACGTGGCCCAGCAGGTGCAACCGCTCGCGCACGCCCAGCTCGGTGGCGGTGCGCTCGAGGTAGTCCCAGTCCTCGCCGATGCCGACGATGGCGTGGTGCACGTCGATGCCGCGCGCCAGCAGCCCCGGCAGCGCACGCACGACCTGGTCGAAGCTCTTGCGACGCTGCAGCCGGCCGACCGAGAGGATCAGCTTCTGCGCGGGCCCGAGGCCGATGCCCGCGCGCAGGTCGTCGCAGGGCAGACCGGGACGGAAGCGTTCGGCGTCGACCACCGGGTAGGCCATCGCGATGCGCTGTGGCCGCACGCCGATCAGCGACACCAGCGTGTCGCGTGTGAAATCGCTGTTGGCCAGCACCGTATCGGCGTGGCGCAACGCGAAGCACATCGTCTGAAACTTGCGTCCCCGTCCCCAGCCGGTCAGCTCTTCGCCGTGGGCGTAGATCACGACGCGGCAGCCTCGCAGCCGCCCCACGGCCCAGGCCACCAGCCCTTCGGGCAATGCACGGCCCGCCAGGACTGCCGCGAAGCGGTTGGTGAGCGCCAGCCGCATCGAGGTGACGAACATGCGCGTGTACATCGCCAGCGACTCCGGCCGCATCCACTCGTAGCGCTGCAGGTTGAGCCGGTGGATGGTGTTCGGGTGGCCGAGGTCGAAGTCGGCGTCACCGGGGACGGCAGCCGTCACGACGTGCACCTCCCGCCCGCCGAGGCGTCGGCAGTCGTCCTCGAACATCACCGCGGTGCCGCCTTTGGTGGGCAGGTACAGCTCGGTGATCATCAGCAGCGGCAGCGGGGGGGGCATCTGCTCACGCACTGACCGGCCCAGCAGCTGCGCGTACAGCACCTCGTAGCGGTCGGCCACCGTACCGATCGCGTAGCGCGCCGTGGCGACCTCGCGGCCCTTCGCGCCCATCTGCGGCCCGGTGGGCCCCAGTACGCGGCGGATGGCCTGCGCCAGGCCAACGACGTCGTCCGGCGGGTACAGGTGGCCGGTCACGCCGTCGTCGATCAGCTCGCGGCTGCCGCTGGCGCTCGCGGCCACGCAGGGCAGGCCCGCCGCCATCGCCTCCAGCACCACATTGGGCAGTCCCTCTTTGTACGAGGGCAGCACGAGCGCATTGGCGCAGCGGTAATAGGGCGCCAGATCGGCGTGGTAGTCGTGCAGCGCAAAGCGTTGCGGGTGCGCTTGCGCCAGCGCTGCCAGATGGGCGCGCAGACGTCCATCGGGGTCGTCGCGTCCCTGCGGGCCCACGGCCAGCAAGAGCGCACCGGTGCCGAACGCGTCGTGCGCGACCCACTGCTCGGCCAGCCAGCGGATGTTCTTGCGCGGGTCGAGCACGCCAACGAAAAGCACGATCGGCTGGTCGGCGGGCAGCCCCAGCTGCGCGCGCAGGCCGGGCCGCTCCTCGCTGGACGCGGGGCGGAAGCGCTCCACGTCCACCCCGTTGGGCACGTGGTGGATGCGCTGCAGCGCGATGCCGCCGCTGCGAAACTCCTGCATCAAGTCGCGGCTGATGGCGACGCACGCGCTCACGCGGCGCAGCATGAAGCGGTGGATGGCGCCAACCAGCGAGCCGCGCAGGCCGAGCAAATCGTCCCGGGCCAAGCTCGCCTTGACGATGGACTTCAAACCGAGCAGTCGGGCCAGCGGCCCGACGAACGCGTGCGTGTAGTACGCGCCGTGGCTGTGCAGCACGTCGAAATCCCTGCGCCGCCGCCACACGTAGCGCGCCAGGTTCAGCCACAGCCGGAACTCGCGGTGCTTGCGCAGCCGCCCGGGTTCGAGACGCTGCACCGCAAAGCCGTCGACGACGGCCGTCTCGCTCAGCCCGGGCCAGCGGTTGGTCACGAACTCGATATGGTGGCCGCGCTGGCGCAGTTCGCGCGCGAGCGTCAACGCCTGCAGCGCGGCGCCGCTGTACTCCGGATCGAGGTAGGCCGTGTACATCAGTACCCGCACGGGGCGCGCGGCGTTCAGGTCGGCGGCAGGGGCGCGGGTCGGATCAGGCACCGGAGGCGGGAATGATGAGGTCTTCGTGCGCATCGAGCCAGGCGCCCAGCACCACCAGCGCCCAGACGCGGAACATCAGCCGTTCGTCGCCCGCGACGTACTGCCGCGCATAGCGCCGCACTTCGTCGGCGCGCAGAAGGCCGCGCTCCAGCCACCTTCCGCGCATGACGTATCGGCGCACCATCGCGTGGTCGTCTGCTGCCAGGAAGCGCTGCAGTGGGAAATTGAAACCGTGCTTGGGCAGGTCCCACAGCGGGCGCGGCACATGCCGTGCGAGCAACGCACGCAACACCCGCTTGGATTCGGTGGGCGTGTGACGGTACGGCACGGGAAGTGCTCGCAGGAAGTCAAAGACAGCGCGGTCGCAGAACGGGTAGCGGATCGGCAGGCCCGTGATGCGCTCACACTGGGTCAGCCGCTCGCTCGGCAGGCAGGCCATCACGGCACTGTACCGCTCGACGTGCGCGTGACGCGGGAAGCGCTCGAACGTGCGATAGAAGTGCGTGCGCTCGAGCGAGGCGGGCTCGCCGCACAGTGCCGCGATCTCGCTGGCGGTGAAGCCCTTCCAGCGGATCATCGTCTCTGCCGGGTGCTCGAAGTCCACGAGCGGCGTGTAGCCCGCCAGCGGCGGCACGCGCCGCAGCCAGCGGGTCAGTGCCCGGCGCACGGCGGCCGGCAGCCGCGCCGCGTACGCCACGGCGATGCGCATGTGGCGCGGGGGGTAGAACCCGATCGCGTCTTCGACGCCCGAGCCGTCGAGCACGGTGTCGAAGCGCGTGCGGCAATGCTCGAACGACAGCAGCGTGGCGGGCGTGGCCGGGTCGGCCATCGGCTGGTCCATTTGCCGAACCAGCCGCTCGAAGGCGGCAACGTCGTCCGCATGCGAGAAGCGCAGCACCTGGTGCGTGAGCCCCAGGTGCGAGGCGATCTTCTGCGCCACCGGCGCTTCGTCGAAGGCGGCTCCTTCGAAGCCCACCGTCACCGCGGTCAAGTCGGGGCGCTGGCGGCCCGCGACGGCGCACAGCAGCGCCGAATCGACACCGCCGCTGAGGAATGCGGCCGGCGACCGCGAAGCTTCCAGGCACTGGCTTACGCTGTGCAGCAGGCGCTGCTCGAGGGTGTCGACCGCATCGTCGAAGTCGACGACTGGTGTGGCCAGCGCTGTCGTCTCTTCACGCAAGCCCGATTCGACGCCGCGCGCCGAACACCGCACCCATTGCCCTGGCTCCACCGCCTGCACCCCGGCATACCATGCATTCGGTGCGGCGATGTCGAGGAACCGCAGGTACTCGTGCAGCGCGTGGCGCGATGGCTCCAGCGGGCGCGGCGACACTCGTCGAAGCCCGTCGAGGTCGGTGGCGAAGGCGAAGCGATCCGAGCCGACCTGGCGCAAGTACAGGTCCCGGAACCCGGATGGATCGCGATACAGGTACAGCTCGCCGCGATCGAGGATCGCCAGCGTGAACACCCCCTCCAGCCGCGACGCCAGCGCCAGAGCCCAGCGCTGCCAGGCACATCGAAGCAGCAACCCCAGCGGGGCATCATGCTCGAGCGCGAGGCTGCGCCGCAGCGCCTCAGCGTTCAGCAGGTGCCCGTCGAACCAGGTTCGTGGTGTTTCGGTGTGGCCCCCGCAGGGCGCCTCTTCAAAGGAGACGATGTCGGCGAAACCCCGCGATGCAGTATGCACGGCGGAACTCATCGTGCCCGGCCTTGGCCGGCCGTACCGAGCATCGCTTTGGCCAGCCCCCGCAGCGAGCGCCACGCCGGCCGGTGCCACACGCTGCGCGAGGCCCATCGCATGGCCTCGGCCCGCTGCCCCCGTTGCAGCGCGAGGTCGCACAGGTTCAGGCACTCGTGGGCGACGGCTCGCTTCAGCTGCGCCAGCCCCGCAGCCCGCGCGCCGTCGGCTGGCATCCGCTGGCGGCGCAGAACTTCGAGCCAGGCCAGGCCCATCGCGGCGCGGTCCGCCGAGGTGTTCGCGCCATGTCGCCGCCGCAGCAGGCACACGCGCTCGCACCAGGCCACGGGATGGTGGCGGGCAATGCGCAGCCACAGTTCCAGGTCTTCGACCAGACGCAGGTCCTCGGCGAAAGCGCCGACGGCATCCAGCACCTGGCGGCGCACGATGACGGTGCCGGTGGTGACGAAGTTGTCGTCGAGCAGCCTCGAGTAGGCGTCGGGCACGAGGCCGCTGTCGCCCCAGGCGCGCCGTCCCCAGCCCCCTTCCTCGAACAGCGTGCGCTGCCGTGGTGCTTGCGCGTCGAACTGTCGGCAGTCGCCGAACACCATCGCAGCGTCGGGCTGTTGCTGCAGCACGTCCAGTCGCGCCGCCAGCGAACCTTCGGGCCACAAATCGTCCGCATCGAGGAAGGCGACGAGCGGCCCTTGCGTGGCAGCGATGCCCGCATTGCGCGCGGCCGCCGGCCCCAAGTTGGGTTGCGAGACCAGGCGCACACCGGGCAATTGCTGCACGATGGCTGCGGTGCCGTCCGTCGATCCGTCGTCGACGACGACGACCTCGAGGTCGGCGTCGACGCGCTGCGCCTGCACGCTCGCGATGCACTCGGCGATGAAGGCCTGCGCGTTGTACGCAGGGATGACCACGCTGACGAGCGTCCCGCTCACGGCTGGTGTCCGCTCAGCAGGTCGCGCATCAGCCCCCATGCCCAGCGCCCGCGTCCCAGCGGCGCGTAGAAAGCGGCCTCGCTGGCCCACCGCCACGCCCAGTCCCGACGGCCTGCGCGCGCGGCCATCTTGGCGTAGTCGAGCAGTGCACCCGCACAGGCGTCGCGCCAGAAGCTGCCTCGCTTGCCGGGCGGCAGCAGCGTGCGGTTCTTGCGGAAAGAAGCCAGCGTCGCCGCCCGCATGCGCGGCAGGTGGCTGCTGACGCTGCCTGGCGTGCGCACGACCACCGTCAGTGGTTCGGGGATGCAGGCATAGCGGGTACGCGCCGCGAGGCGGATCCACAGATCCGGGTCCTCGAAGCCGCGCAGCGCCTCGTCGAAGCCGCCGACCTCGGTCAACAACGCCCGCCGTCCCAGCACGCCCGACGTGGAGCCGCTGATGGCCGCACTGCGCACGAAGAGCAGCTCCAGCAGCGGTCCCTCGTCCTCCATGCAACACGGCCAGTCGCCTGCCGGCTTGCCGGCCTGCGTGACCACGCGCGTGGCGGTCGAGCAAAAGCCCACATCCGGGCGGGCGCGCATCAAGGCCACCTGCCGCTCGAGCTTGGCCGGCAGCCACCAGTCGTCGGCATCGAGGAAGGCCACGAACTCGCCGCGGGCCTCGCGCAGGCCGCGGTTGCGCGCGGCCGCCGGGCCGGCATTCGCCTGGGTCAGCAGGCGCAAGCAGTCGCCGTACCCGGCGAGCACACCACAGGTGTCGTCGGTGCTGCCATCGTCGACCGCGATCACTTCGACACCGGCCATCGTCTGCGCGAGCACGCTGTCGACCGCGCGGCGCACGAATGCCGCGGCGTTGTAGGCCGGGATGACGACGGACACGATCGGCGTGTTCAAGCCAAGGCGGCGCGCGTCAAGGTAGTTGTCGCCTCGTTCATGCAGCCAGTGGCTGCGTATCGACGCACCCCGAGCGTGCCTTGACGACGGCGTCGTGTTCAGGGTTCAGAGTCACCGCAGCGATGGGCGTCCAGTTGCGCGTGACGCCCGACCAGCGGCGCGGGTGGCGCTCGCGAGCGTGCAGGTACAGCGCGTGGCGCGCCGCGAGGATCGCCGTGTCGTCGCCTGCGTGACGCTGCGCCGGGCTGACGTAACGGATGCCGCTGTGACGGTGCTCGTGGTTGTACCAGCGCACGAAGTGCGACGCCCACGCGCGGGCCTCGTCGAGGTCGGCGAAGCCCTTGTCCGGGAACTCCGGTCGGTACTTCGCCGTGCGGAACAGACTCTCCACGTAGGCGTTGTCGTCGCTCACGCGCGGGCGCGAGTACGACGGC
>NZ_QOAZ01000032.1 GCF_003574675.1 Azohydromonas sediminis | reverse complement strand
GGCACTTGTCTTCGGTTCCGTAGCGCTCGAGGAACTCGGGCATCGAAAGTCCGGCTTGAAACTGCACTCGGTTCATCGGCATGGCGCGCCTCCAGTAGGGATGCGGCCATCTTCCTGGCTCACAGGCTCAAAGACTGAGCCTGCTGAGGTTGCTCGCTAATCAGGTGGTAATGCGTGTTGCCAAGGCTGGCAAGCCAGCTCTTCCCGCGACGAGTTCCTGCAACGTCTAGGCCGCAATGCAGAGGCGGTTTCTCGTCGGTGCGTGACGCGGCTGTGATGTCGTCCGATGGGCATCCCCCCATCGGACGAAACCGCAGCCGCTGGCCGAACTGGATCCCGCGGCAGCAGCGCCGGCTCCCCAACCGCCCAGTGCTCACTATTCAAATTGGTCTCCCGTGTTGGGAGAGCGAAAAGGAGTTGCCGAGATGACCGCCCGTGATGACGAGGTGAATGACGAGCCAGCCGCCCCGCGGTCCCAGCCTCGGGATGCGGTGCGGCGAGCCATGGCGCGAGGCCTGTTCGTCGACGTGCCAGTCGGGCAGCCGTTTGGCGACGACGAGGAGCAGATGGAGTTCGAGAGCCTCATCCCCGGCGAAGCGCGTCTGTGCACGCTGGCGTCAAGCGGGCCCTCAAGGACGCCTGGTCGGCCTCGCACGCCGATCTGGCGCGCAAGCAGCTCGGCCGTCTGGCATCGTCGCTGCAGGCCAGGCACCCGGGTGCGGCCGCCAGCCTGCGCGAGGGCCGGGAGGAGACGCTGACCGTGCAGGCACTGGGCATCACCGCGGCGCTGTGGCGCACGCTGCGCACGACCAACCCCATCGAGAACCTGAACGGCTCGGTGGCGCACTACTGCCGCAACGTCGAGCGCTGGGGCGACGGCCAGATGGTGCTGCGCTGGGTGGCCAGCGCGCTCAGCGACGCGGCCACGCGAATGCGCAAGCTGCGCGGCTGTGGCCAGATGCGCACCCTCCTCAAGGCCCTGGATGCCCGTCGTCCGGCAAACGACGACGGCGCCGTCCTCGAGGCCGCGTAGCATGTTCACCGAGGGGCCGTCACCGGTCACGGTTCAACAGCGAACGGGACAATGCCCGTATCGAGCCAACTCGTTCTCTGTCCTCGTCCCCGGGTCTACGAAATGCGGCGGCCGAGCAGGCTGTGGATTTATGGGCGATGCGCTGCGCGGACCGGCCAGCTCGACGTGGACAACGCTGTCGCGTTGCCCACCGCGCAGGCCTTCGCCCACAAGCTCCACAGCCTCCCACCACCATCTACATGAACCTGGAACTCAACGAAGACCAGGTTCTATCGGGGCGACAACAATTCTGACGCGGGGGGGTCTTGATGCTTACCATCGGCTCCTGGAAGATGAAAAACGGCGGGCAGCTCATGACCAGTTGCAGCTTGGTCCGAGCGGGCGCGAGCTTGCGGACGGCCTGCTTCAGATCGGCGTTGGCCATCTCGCCGGGGTTCGACTCCGGGCTGCAGCCCGGCAGGTAGAACACCTCGATCTGGTCCTTGTGCGGCGCAAGCCATGCCTTGACCGGCATGCCGTGATGAACCCGCAGGTTGTCCAGGATCAGGTAGACCTTGCGTCCTGCGTTTCGGATGAGGCGCTTCATGAAGTCGATCAGGATGTCCGCGTCGAGCGCGCCGTCGAAAATCTTCCAGCGCATCGTGCCGCCCTTGGTGACGGTGGAGATGATCGACAGGCCATGGCGCTTGCTGTTCACCCGCACCACCGGCGTCTGGCCCTGCGCCGCATAGCTGCGACCGCGCACGTCGTCGCCGCGCAGTCCCGTCTCGCCGCCCCAGTGGATCTCTGCCCCCTCGACCTTCGCGCACGCTGCGATCACGGGGTATTGCTCGTCGAGTCACCTCTGCACCGCCGTCGGCGACTGCTCGTAGGCCTTGCGCATCGGCTTGTGCGGCGTGAAGCCCCAGCGCGACAGGTACGGGTCCATCGTGCGCATCGGCAACGCGATCCCGAAACGATCGCGGATCAACTCGGCCACCGCCTGGCGTATCCACAGCGCGCCGACCATCTTCAGCTGTTCCGGCGTGCGGTCTCGGATCAGGCGCTGCACCTCGCGCTCGTGCTCGGCGCTCAACGTGCGACCGCTGCCCGTGGGCCGGCCATCGCGCTCGACCTCGACGGCCTTCCAGCTGCCGGCCTCGTACGCCTTGACCGCCGCGATCACCGTGGTACGCGACATCTCGCACTGCGCCGCCGTGTCCTTCAGGCTCACGCCCTGCAGCCTCATCTTCACCGCGCGGCGCTGCCGCTCGTTCAAGGCCGCCAGCGTCAGCGTTCGAGAGTCGATCTCGGTCATCCAAGCTCTGACGCTTCGGCGCTGGCAAGTTCAAATGTTCAATGCCGAATCAATAGGGTCAGCCACCCCACCGCAGAACGTTGAAGGCGAGGCCCTCCGGGCCTCGAGTTCTTTCGCTGTTCGACCGCGCCGGCCCTGACGCACACCCGCCGTGCGCGCGCTTCGTCGTCATGGCAGTACCAGGCCGAGCACAGCTTCGATGTCGAGCAGGACGATCGTGCGTGAGGTGCCCGCGTCGTCCAGGCAGGCCAGGCCGGTCATGAACGCCGCACCTGCCTTGGATCCCAGCGCAGGCGCTTCCTTGAGGTCTTGGTCGCGCAGCCCGATCACCTCGGAGACGGCGTCGACGACCGCGCCGACGACACGCTCCTTCAGCATCAGCACGATGACGACCGTCCCCGCGGCCGGCCCGGTGTGGGGCAGGCCCATGCACATCCGCAGGTCGACGACGGGCACGACCACGCCGCGCAGGTTCACGACGCCCCTGACGCAAGGCGGCGCTCCGGCCAGTCGGGTCGGGGCTTCGTAGGATCGGATCTCCTGCACGCGCAGGATGTCGATCGCGTAGTCCTCGTCGCCGAGGCGAAACGCGAGGTACTCGCCGCGCTGGGCGCGCAACGCCGGCGCCGGTGGCGGCGTGCCGGCGTTCGCGCCGGCGGTCGCGGCGGGCGGGGGCTCGAGCAAGACGTTCATCCATGGTCCTCCGTCGGTGCCGGCGGCGTCAGAAGCTGGTCCAGTCGTCGGTGCCTGTTTGGGCCGCGCTGACGGCAGGCGCAGCGGCGTCGGCCTTCGCCGGCGCTGGCTCGCTCGCCGCCGGGCGCTTCGCATCACGGTCCTTCGCGCGCGTGGCCTGGCCGAAGGGCGGTCGCACGACGTTCTTCGCGCGCTGCGGGCCGCGCCGCTCGCGCCCGTCCCAAGCGGTGGCCGGGCGGCTCGCCGCCACCGCGGTGGCGCCCGTGGCGGCCACCTTGAACACCGAGACGGTTTGCAGCAGCTGCTGGGCTTGATGCTTCAGGCTCTCGGCCGCCGCGGCCGACTCTTCGACCAGCGCGGCGTTTTGCTGCGTCACCTGATCCATCTGGCTCACCGCCTCGCCGACCTGCGCGACGCCGGCGCTTTGCTCCTGGCTGGCGGCACTGATCTCGCCCATCAGATCGCTCACGCGCTGGATCGCTGCGACCACTTCCTGCATCGTCGCGCCGGCCTGGTCAGCGAGCCCGGTGCCCTGCTCGACCTGTTCGACGCTCGCCGTGATCAGCGTCTTGATCTCCTTGGCCGCGGCCGCGGCGCGCTGCGCGAGGTTGCGCACTTCGCCAGCGACGACGGCGAAGCCGCGTCCGGCCTCGCCGGCGCGCGCGGCCTCGACGGCGGCATTGAGCGCCAGGATGTTGGTCTGGAAGGCGATGCCGTCGATCACGCCGATGATGTCGGCGATGCGGCGGCTGCCGTCGTTGATGCCGCGCATCGTCGCGACCACCTGGGCGACGACCTCGCCGCCGCGCTGCGCGACGTCGGTGGCGCCGCGCGCGAGCTGGTTGGCCTGGCGCGCGTTTTCAGCGTTTTGCGACACCGTCGAGTTGAGCTGCTCCATCGACGCCGCCGTTTCTTCCAGCGCGCTGGCCTGCTCTTCGGTGCGCTGGCTCAGGTCGGCGTTGCCCTGCGCGATCTGCGCGCTCGCGGTGGCCACGCTGTCGGCATTCGAGCGCACGGTGGCCACGACGTCCTGGAGCCGCCGCTGCATCTGCGCCATCGACGCGAACAGGCTCGTCGCGTCGCTCGCGCGCACTGGAAGTGGCGTGACGAGATCGCCGTCGGCGATGCGCCGCGCGGCTGCGGCCGCGTCGCGTGGCTCGCCACCGAGCTCGCGCATCAAGCCGCGCACGATCAGCAACGCTGCCACGCCGGCGATCAGCACGCCCGCCGCACTGAGCACGAGCACCAGCGCCGTGAGCTTTGCCACATGCGCTTCGGCGGCTTGGCCGTCTTGCACCATCAAGCCGCTCTGGTAGGCGATCAGTTGGTCGACGGCCTTCTTGTATGCGGCCTGCCGTGCAGCGACGTCCTCGACGAGAAACTTCGCGGCCTCTTCGCGCCGCCCTTCGCCGACGAGGGTGAGCACACGATCCTGCCCCCCGATGTACTGTGTCCGCGCTTCGGCAATCTGCGTCAGCAGCTCGCGTCCGCGCGCCGAGGTGATGCCTTCCTTCAGCCGGTCGAGCCGTTCGACGATCGCGGCGCGCGAGCGCTGGATGGCCGCGACGTGCTGCCTCGCACTCTCGCTGTCGCGTGCCAGCGTGGCGTCGCGCATGGCGATCGCGATCGTATTGATCTCCTCGATCACGTCGTGAGCCCATACCGTTTTTGGAAAGCGGTCTTCGACCAGCAGACCGATGTCGTGCCCCAGCGTGCGCACACCGATCAGCGCCGCGGCTGCCACCAAGACCAGCAGAACCAGTACGCCGCCAAAGCCCAGCCCCAGCCGCCTCGACACCTTGAGCGAACCCGTCATCTCGCACTCCACCTGCGAACTCGCCAGATCCCGCCCGGCACGGTCGTTCGCATTCGAACGAAGGAACCCCAGGTTACGGCACGTCGTCGAGCGGCTTGAGCGCGAACAGCGACATCATGCGTGTCCAATTCACGCCGATCTGCCAGCGCGGGCGTCACCACACCGGGCGTTCGGGCCCGGTGTCGATGCGCTCGACGCCGGCCAGGGTGCCGGATTAAATTCGCCTCTTCGCTGGCCGATACGACCCCCATGGCACCCTGCCCACCCCCGTCGATCTCGCCGGCACGTGGCGCCGCACCGGCGCCGGCCGAACTGGCGGCGCCGCCGTGGCAGATCCTGCAGCGCTCGCTGGCAGCCACCGCAGTGGCCGACCTGGAAGGGCGCTTGATCTACGTGAACCCTGCCTGGCTGGCGCTGTGGGGTCATGAGACCGCCGAAGGCGTGCTCGGCATGGCCGCGACCGACGCGTCGCTGTGGGTCGACGGGCACGCGGCCCAGCGCGCACAGCAGGCGCTGCAGTCGCAGCAACGCTGGGAGGGCGCTCTCGTCGCACGCCGCACCGACGGCACCGCGGTGCCGCTGTGGTGCGCCGCGCATCTGGTCGTCGGCGGTGACGGTGCCCCGCTGGCGATGATGGCGACGTTTCTCGACCGGCGCGAGGAAGTCGCTGCGCGCGAGGCACTGCACGCCGAGCGACAGTTCTCCGAGTCCGTCATCGCCGCGGCAGGGGTTCTGGTGGCCGTACTCGACGAACAGGGCCGCTTCGTGCGCTTCAACGCCGAGTGTGAGCGAGCGAGCGGCTGGCAATCCGGCGAGGTGCTGGGCCGAACCCCCTGGACCACGGTGCTGCCCGCCGAGGAGGCGGATACCGTGCGCCGCGAGGCCTGGGACGTCGCCATGTTTCGAACTCCCGAAGGCCAGGTAATCCCCTACGTCAACGCGTGGCTGCACCGCGACGGCTCGCGACGGATGATTGCGTGGACCAACCGCGTGATTCGCGATGCCGGTGGCCGGCGCTTTCTGGTGAGCGTCGGCGTCGACATCTCCGAGCGTGAAGCCACCCGCCAGCGGCTGGAGCGCAGCGAGTCGCGTCTGCGCAAGGCGCAGCGCGTGGCCCGGGTCGGTTCGTGGCACCTCGATTTGCGCTCGGGCACGCTCGAGTGGTCCGAAGAGGTGTTTCGCATCTTCGAGCTCGATCCGGCGCAGTTCGTCCCATCGTACGAAGCCTTCCTGTCGCTCGTGCATCCCGACGACCGCGAGCGCGTCGATAACGCCTACCAATCGTCGCTGCGCAACCGGCATCCCTACCGCATCGAGCACCGGCTGCGCATGCCCGACGGGCGCATCAAGTGGGTCGAGGAGCAGGGCGACTCCGAGTTCGACGCCGCGGGCAGCCCGCTGCGCTCCGACGGCACCGTGCAGGACATCTCCGAGCGCCGCCAGGCCGCCGAGGCGCTGGCGCGCAGCGAGGCCCAACTTCGCGTCATCCTCGACGCCTATCCGGGCTGGATCGCTGCCGCCGACGACGACATGCGCTACGTCTACGTCAACGAAACGCTCGCGGCGCAGGTCGGGAAGCGACCGCAGGACATCATCGGCCGCACCGTGGCCGAGATCCGCGGCCCGCACATCGAAGCAGAACTGCGTGGACTCAACGAAAGGCTGCTGCGAGGCGAGCGCCTGGACGTCGAGCGCACCTACACGCATGCCGACGGGCGGCAGCGGCAGCACTGGGTCCACTACCGCGTCACGCCCGACGTCACGGCGCCCGACCGGCACGTCTTCTACGCCTTCGGCATCGACGTCACGGAGTACCGGCTCAGCGAGCTGCGGCTGGAGTCGATCGCCGAGGCCGTCGGCATCGGGACCTGGCAATGGGACGCCGCCGCCGCGAAGCTGACGGTCGACGATCGCTGCCTCGCGCTCGGCGGGTACGTGCGTGCCGACGTCGAAGGCGACCTGCTGTACTGGTTGCTTGCGCGCATTCACCCCGAAGACCGCGACGCACGCCGCGCGAACTACGACGCGCTGCTGGGCGGGCACACATCGGCAGTCGACAGCGAGTACCGCTTCCGCCACCGGGATGGCCATTGGGTCTGGCTGCTCGACCGCGGGCGCGTGGCCACGCGCGGTGCCGACGGCACCCCGGTGCTGGTCATCGGCGCGACGCAGGACATCGGCGTCTTGAAGCGGCACCAGGAGGCGCTGGCGGCGCTGAACGCCGAGCTCGAGCAGCGCGTCGCGCAGCGCACGCAGGCGCTCGCGCAGGCCAAGGACGAGGCCGAGCGCGCCAACGCTGCGAAGACCGAGTTCCTCTCGCGGATGAGCCACGAGCTGCGCACGCCGCTCAACGCGATCCTCGGCTTCGGCCAGCTGCTCGAGCTGTCGGTGCTCGGCGACGAGGACGCGGGCCACGTCGGCGAAATCCTGCGCGCCGGTGAGCACCTGCTCGAGCTGATCAACGAGATGCTCGACCTGGCGACGATCGAGGCCGGACGCATCCGCTTGCAGCCGCAGGCCGTCGACCTGCGGACGCTGGTCGAGGAGTGCCTGCACCTGGTGGCACCGGCCGCGACACGCGCGCAGCTGACGCTGGCCAACGAGGTGGCGGCGTCGTGCACGCACGCGTGGGCCGACCGTGGCCGGCTGCGGCAGGTGCTGCTGAATCTGCTGTCGAACGCGGTGAAGTACAACCGCCGCGGCGGACGCGTGAGCGTGGGCTGCCTGTGCGGCGCGCGCATGTTTGAGCTGCGCGTGTCCGACACCGGTGCCGGGCTGACACCGGCGCAGGCCGAGCGGCTGTTCGAGCCGTTCGAGCGCCTCGACGCCGACCGCAAGGGGATCCAGGGCACCGGCATCGGCCTGGCGGTCAGCCGCCGGCTCGTCGAGCTGATGCACGGCGAGATTGGCGTCCACAGTCGCCCCGGCGCGGGCAGCACGTTCTGGGTCCGGCTGCCCACCGCCCCCGCGGCCGAGGCGCCGGCCGCGGCCGACGACCCCGCCGCCGGCGAGGCCGCCGCAGCCACCCCGCGCGCGGCCACGTTGCTCTACGTCGAAGACAACGCGGCCAACCGGCGGCTGATGCAGCGCCTGCTGCAGCGCCAACCCGGCCTGCGGTTGCGGCTCGCCGTCGACGCCGACGAGGCCCTCGCCGAGGCTGCCCGCGAGCCGCCCGACGCCGTGCTGCTCGACATCCAGCTGCCCGGCACCGACGGCTACGCCCTGCTCGCATGGCTGCGCGAGGCCGGCTGCCAGGCGCCGGCGGTCGCGGTCAGCGCCTATGCGATGCCCGCCGACGTGCAGCGTGCACGCGCCGCTGGTTTCGTCGACTACCTGACCAAGCCGCTGGACGTACAGCGCACGCTGCAGGTGATCGCCGCGCTGGTGGGCACGGCCGACGGCGGCTGAGCTGTCGCGGGCGCGGGGGCTCAGCCCGGCTCGTCGTCGGGATAGCGCGCGCGGATCGCGACGACCTCGTCGAGATGGCGCACGAACAAGTCGACCAGCCGCGGCTCGAAGTGCGCGCCGCTTTGCGCTTTCACGTAGGCCACGGCGTCGTCGAAGCTCCAGCGGGGCTTGTACGGCCGTTGCGACAGCAGCGCGTCGAACACGTCGGCCAGCGCGCAGATGCGCCCCGCCTCGGCGATCGCCTCGCCGGCCAGTGCCCGCGGGTAGCCGCTGCCGTCCCACTTCTCGTGGTGCGTCCACGCGATCGTGCGCGCGAGCTCGAGCAGCTCGCAGCCGCCGCCTTCGAGCAGGCGCGCGCCGATTTCGGCGTGCGTCTTCATCACCGCCCACTCGTCGGCGTCGAGCTTGCCGGGCTTGAGCAGGATGTGGTCGGGGATGCCGATCTTGCCGACGTCGTGCATCGGCGCGGCGTTGAGCATCAGCTCGGCGTCGGCCTCGCTCCAGCCGGCCGCACGCGCCAGTAACGCAGCGGTGTGGCTCATGCGCAGGATGTGGTTGCCCGTCTCCTCGTCGCGGAACTCGGCCGCACGGCCGAGCCGGCGCAGGATCTCGAGCCGGCTGTCGTGCAGCTCGCGCGTGCGCACCTGCACCATCTCGGCGAGCACCTGCTGGCGCTCGTGCAGCAGCCGGTGGGCGAGGTGCGCGTCGAGCAGGTTGCGCACGCGCATCACCAGCTCGGCGCGGTCGAAGGGCTTGCTGACGAAGTCGCGCGCACCGGCGGCGAGCGCGCGCAGCAGGTGGTCGCGGCCGCGCTGCGCCGTGAGCACGAGAATCGGCGGCAGAAGGGGTTCACGCAGCGACCTCAGCTGGGCCATCACCGCGAAGCCGTCCAGCCGCGGCATGTTCAGGTCGAGCAAGATCAGGTCGACCGGGGCCTCGAGGTAGCGTCCGACGACGTCGAGCGGATCCTGGATGGCAACGAGATCCCGGTAGCCTTCCCGCTCGAGCGGCGCCACCAGCAGCCGCAGGTTGGCCGGCTCGTCGTCGACGAGCAGGATGCGCGGCGTGCGCGCCTGTGTCGCGGTGGCCGCGGCGTCCATCAGGCGGTGTCGCCTTCGCGGCGCAGCGCCCGCTCGACGGTGGCGATGAACGCACGCACGTCGAACGGTTTCGTCAGCATTGCGTCGAAGCCGGCCTCGCGTACCTGCTCGACGGTGCGGCGCATCGCATCGGCAGTGATCGCGATCACTGGCACGGCGCGCAGCCCCGGCTCCTGGCGCACGCGGGCCAGCAGCTTGAACCCGTTCAGCGGCGCCATCTGCAGGTCGAGCAGGATCAGGTCGGGAAGGTGGGCCAGCGCGAGTTCGAGGCCCACGCCCGGATCCTGCGCCGTCAGCAGCGCGATGCCGGGCCAGCGCTCGAAGATCTTCTCGACCAGCCGCAAGTTGGACGGATTGTCGTCGACGTAGAGCACCCGCCGGTCGGGCATCGACGGCAGCGTGGCCAGTGCCGAGTGGCCCCAGCCGGAGTCGCTGGTGGCCTCGTCGCTGCCCGGCAGCTCGAACCAGAACGTGCTGCCGCGGCCCGGCGCGCTGTCGACGCCGACGCGGCCGTGCATGTGCTCAACGAGGCGGCGCACGATGGCCAGCCCGATGCCGGTACCCTCGATCGGGCCCCGCTCGGCGCCCAGGCGCTGGAACGGCTGGAACAGCTCGCCTTGCCTGTCGGGCGGGATGCCAGGGCCCGTGTCCGTGACCTCGACGCGCACGTGGCCCGCCTCACCGCGGCGGGCGTGAATGCCGACGCGGCCACCCTCGACGTTGTACTTGATCGCATTCGACAGCAGGTTCATCAGCACCTGGCGCAGCCGCAGTCGGTCGGCGTGGACGGCGAGCGTGTCATCGACGTCGACACGCAAGCCGATGTGTCGACGCGCCGCCAGCGGTTGTGCCAGCCGCAGTACGTCGTGCACGATCTCGCTGAGGCCGACGTGCTCTGGCGACAGGACCAGGCGGCCGCTGTCGATGCGTGCGAGGTCGAGCACGTCGTCGATCAGCGCGAGCAGGTGGCGCCCACCCCTGAGGATTTCTTGCACGTGCGCGTGCGAAGGCGATGCGACCGGGATGTCGAGCTCGAGCAGCTGGCCAAAGCCGAGCACCGCGTTCATCGGCGTGCGCAGCTCGTGGCTCATCATCGACAGGAATTCGCTCTTGGCCTGGTTGGCGCGATCGGCCTCGTCACGCGCCGCCTGCAGCGCCAGTGCCGCTTGCTTGAACGCGGTGACGTCCTGAATCGCGCCACTCAGCCGCACGACGCGCCCGTTCTCGCGCTCGGCCTTGCCGATCACGCGCACCCAGCGGCGTTCGCCGTCGGCGGTGCGCAGCGGCAGCTCGAACTCGATCGGCTGCCCGTCGCGCAATGCGGCCTGCACGCTGCTGCGCACGATCTGGCGCGCATCGTTGCCGTCGTAGTGCGCGATCGCGCGGTCGAGGTCGATCTCGCTGCCGATCGCGAGACCGTGGATGCGGTAGGTCTCGTCGGACCAGTGCACGCGCTGCGTGTCGGCGTCGAGCGCCCAGCTGCCGACACGGGCCAGCCGGCTCATCTGCTCGAGCCGCTCGAGCTGCTGCGCCAGTGCGAACTGCGCCTGCTTCTGAGCCGTGATTTCGGTGCGAATCGACAGGTACTGGCGCGTGCGGCCGTCGTCGGCGCGGATCGGCATGATCGTCGTCGTGACCCAGTACCGCTGCCCGTCCTTGCGGCGGTTGCACAGCTCGCCTTGCCAGACGTGCCCGGCACTGATCGTGCGCCACATCTCGGCGTAGAAGTCGGGTGGGTGCACGCCCGACTTGACGATGCGGTGGTTGCGCCCGACGAGCTCGTCGCGCGTGTAGCCGCTCGTCGTGCAGAAGTGGTCGTTCGCGTAGACGATGCGGCCCTGTGCGTCGGTCACGCTGACCAGCGCGTGGGCGTCGAGTGCGCATCGCTCTTGTTCGTGCATCGCGAGCATGCGCTGCAGCGCCGCCCCGGCGGCCACCCAGCGGCGCCGGCGCAGCGCGCGGTCGCCGACGGCAGCGCACAGCGCCGGAGCGTCGACCGGTTCGAGCAGCACACTCGCGCCCGCCGGCAGGCTGTGCATTTGCTGCGGCCCGCCGACGATCGCGAGCAGCATGACGCCGTCGTGCGCGGCGTCGGCGCGCAGCAGGTGCATCAGGTCGGTCGCACTCGCCCCCGGCAAGCCCTCGCGCAAGACGACGACGTCGACCTCTGCGCGCGCGATCGCGGCGCAAAGTACGGGCGGCTCGCGCACCTCGTGCACATCGAAGCCAGCCGCGCGCAGCGCTGCGGCGTGTACCCGGCCCGCCGTGTCGTCCGGGCCGGCAAGCAGCACCTTCGGGGGGATGGCACCCGGCTCGACGCCCGCGGCACGCAGCGCGCGCAGCACACCGTCACGCGTGACCGGTGCCCCGACGAACAGTCCTGCCCCGTCGCGCAGCGCTTGCAGCCGCCACTGCCAGTCCTCGGCGGCGCCGAGCACGATCCACGGCACGCGGCGGTGCGCCGCGCTGTCGCGCAGCGCGGGCCACGTGGCTGCGTCGACGAGCACGGCCGTCAGGTCTGCGGCGTCGACATCGTCGACGGCGCGCATGCGCTCGTCGAACAGCCAGCGCGGCAGTTGGGTGCGCAGCGCGTCGTCGGCGACGGCGACGCCGACGCGCGGAAAGTGCGCGGAGTCAGGCATCGCGGCGGCGCGCGTCTGCGGTCGCGCGTTTGACGCGGTACATCGCGCGGTCGGCGGCGGCGAGCAGTGCGTCGGCATCGCGTCCGTCGGCACTCCACAGGGCCACGCCCACGCTCGCGTCGACCGTCACGGCGTGGCCGTCGACGACCACCGGCTGGGCCAATGCCGCGCGCAGGCGATCGGCCGCGGCCCGTGCCTGCGCGGGTGCGTCGACGCCGATCAGCAGCACCAGGAACTCGTCGCCACCGAGCCGCGCGACGAAGTCATCGGCCGGCAGTGCACGGCGCAGCCGCTGCGCGACTGCGACGAGTACGGCATCGCCGGCCGGGTGACCAAGCGTGTCGTTGACTGGTTTGAAGCGGTCGAGATCGAGGTACAGCAGCGCGAACGGCGGTCCGTGCGCCGCGGCGCTGCCGCAGGCCTGATGCAGGCGCAGCAGCGCATGAGCGCGGTTGGGCAGCGAGGTCAGGGGGTCGTGGAGTGCGCGCTCGCGCAGTTCGTCGCGCTCGCGCTCGGAGGTCAGGTCACGAATCACGCCGATGAAGCGCACGCCGATCGAGTCGCTGATGTCGTCGACGTTCAGATGCATCAAGAACCGGCTGCCGTCGCGGCGCAGTCCCTCCTCGACGCGGCCGCGCCCGATCACCCGCGGCTCGCCACCGTCGAGGTAGCGCTGGAGGTAGACATCGTGGCGTTCGCGATGCGGCGTCGGCATCAGCTGGCGCAGGTGCCGGCCACGCAGCTCGTCGGTGCTCCACTGAAACAGCTGCTGCGCGGCAGCGTTGAAGGTGTGGATGCGCCCGACCTCGTCGACGACGATGACGGCTTCGCTGACGTGGTCGAGCGCAGCGTGCCAGCCGCGCTGTAGCGCGACGATGCGGCGGCAGGCGGCCAAACACTCACGCAATTCGTCGTGTTCGAAGGGCACGTCGAGCACGCGGTCGACCAAGCCGGGCGCACGTTCGTGCAGCACCGCACGCAACCGGCGCGCGTCGCCGCCGACGACGATCGGCACGCCGTCGATGCACAGTTCGGTGCGCACGCGGTGCACCAGCGCAACGAGCGCCGTGTCGCCCAGCGCGGCATCGAGCAGCAGCAGTTCGGCTTCGCCACGCGCCAGCACTCGGCAGGCGGCATCGACGTCGGTCAGCGCCCGCAACTGCATTTCGAGTGCGCAGCAGCAGCCGTCGATGGCTTCGGCCAGTGCCGAGCCGGGACCGACGACGAGCGCACGGATCGGAAGCCGGCGCGTCTCGTTCGCGCGCTGCGTCAAGCAGGGGGCAGTGTCTGGCATGCGTTGGCAGCGATTGCCGCAGGTGGCCGCGGCGAGCCGCCACTCATCATACGTAATACGACTGGGGCACAGATCCACGCCGCCCCCGGGGAATCCCTGCGCCTTCAGCGGGCGCGGTACACGCCGATGGCTTCGGCCAGACGTCCGGCTTGCTGGCGCAGCGATTCTGCGGCGGCAGCACTCTGTTCGACGAGGGCGGCGTTTTGCTGCGTCGCGTCGTCGAGACTCGTGACCGCGGTATGCACCTGCGCGACGCCCGACGCCTGCTCGGTGGACACCGCGGTGATCTCGGCGATCAGCGCACCCACCTTGTCGACCTGCGCGACGACTTGTTCGATCGTGCGGCCGGCATGTTCGACGCTCGCGCCGCCGGCGCGTATCGTCTCGACCGACATGTCGATCAGCGACTTGATCTCCTTGGCGGCGTCGGCCGAGCGCCGTGCCAGTGTACGCACCTCCGACGCGACGACGGCGAAGCCACGGCCCTGCTCGCCAGCGCGTGCCGCCTCGACGGCAGCATTCAGCGCGAGGATGTTGGTCTGGAATGCGATGCTGTCGATCAGCCCGACGATGTCGGCGATCTTCTGACTCGCCGCGCTGATGTGCTGCATCTGGTCGACGACGCCACGCATCGCCGCTCCGCCGTCCTGCGCCACGGCCCGGGCCTGTTCGGACAGGCTGCTGACTTCGCGCGCCGATGCCGCGTTCTGCTGGATCGTCTGCGTCAGCTGCTGCATCGCTGCGGCGGTCTGCTGCAGGCTCGATGCAGCTTGCTCGGTGCGCGCGCTCAGGTCCTGGCTGCCGGAGGCGATCTCGCTGCTGGCCGTCTGCACGCCGCCGACCTGCTGCGCGACGTCGTCGACAAGGGCGCGCAGATTGAGCCCCGCCTGGTTGACGGCACGCATCAACAGGCCGACCTCGTCGACGCGGTCGAGCACGACGGGTTCGATGGCCTGGCCGGTCGCCACCGCCAAGGCCTGCTGCAAAACGCGCTGCAGCGGACGCACGACGCTGGCGTGGAGCCAGGCGTAGCCCGCCAGCGTGCCGCCGACGAGCGCGGCCAGTGTGAGCCACGCGGGCGCCAGGCCCGCCGCGGCCAGCCCGACACTGGCCAGCGGTGGCACCCCTGCCAGCGCGATGCCCAAGGCCAACCGCACGGCCAAGGGCATGCGCTTGCCCACCGACAGCCAGGCCCAAGGACCACGGTGCACGATGACGCCGCGGTGAAAGGCCAGCGTTTTGGCGCGCCCCGCACGGAAGTCCGCATACAGCTTCTCGGCGGCGGCGATTTCGGCTGGGCTCGCCGAGGTGCGCACCGACAGGAAGCCCACCACGGTGCCTTGGCGACGTATCGCAGTCGCATTGGCGCGCACCCAGTAGTGGTCGCCGTTCTTGCGCCGGTTCTTGACCAGTGCCGACCAGGGCAGACCGGACTTGATCGTGCGCCACATGTCGGCGAACGCTTCGGGAGGCATGTCCGGATGGCGCACCAGGTTGTGCGGCTGCCCCATGAGCTCGTCGCGCGTGAAGCCGCTGACCTCGATGAAGGCGCCGTTGGCATAGGTGATGTGGCTGGTCGGGTCGGTGGTCGACAGCAGCGTGACCCCGGCCGGCAGCTCAAACTCGCGCTGGGTCACGGGCAGGTTGGTGCGCATCGCGGTGCTCCCTGTGTGTGCCTCGCCGATCACGCCGGCGCGGTGCGGCTGGGCGCCACGTCTTGTTGTTCGACGTCGGACGAGACAGTCCGGATGATCGACGTCTGTCAACGCCCGCTGAAGCGCGAAAAGCGTGACTTGCCCCGCGCAATTCGCCGCTGGCGCGTCGCCGCGCGGTGGGTCAGCCGAGCACCTGCTCGCGCAACGTGAAGACGATGCGGTCGATCTCGGCGCGGGCGAGGACGGCGGCGGTCTCGTAGGCCTGCGCGCCTTGCGTCATCGCGTCGGCGAAGGCGTGCGCGAGTGCAGCGAGTTGCCGCGCGCCGATGCTGCCGGCGAAGGTCGCCAGTCGTGCAGCCGTCGCAACGGCTTCGGCGGTCTGGCCGCCGTATGCGGCCAGCAGCGCCTCGTGCAGCATCGATTCGCCCTGCTGCTCGACCGCGGCAGCCAGCCCAGCGACGACACCGAGCCGTTCGCCGTCGGCGCACAACCCGTCGACACGGGCACGCAAGGCAGCGCTGTCGACGCTGTAGCGGGTGCGGTGCAGCGGGTCGCGCAGGGTCAGTGCCCGGCCGATGGCATGTTTGAGCGCGTCGAGCCGCACGGGCTTGTCCAGGTGCGATGCGAAACCGGACGCCAGCGCTCGCGCCTTGTCGGCGGCGGCGACACGTCCGGTGATCGTGATGACCGGCACGCTGGGCACGCGGCGGGTTTTCTCGTGCGACCGGATCAGCAGCAGCACCTCGAAACCGTCGAGCGTAGGCATGCCGAGATCCAAGCAGACGAGGTCGATGCTGCCATCCAGAGCCACCGCCACCGCCTGCGCCGGATCGTCGCAGGTACGCGCGTTGCAGCCGAGCCTGGCCAGCAGCTTGGCTGTGGCCGCGGCCGAAGCCGCGTCATCGTCGACGACCACGATGTGGGCAGGGGGCATGGTGGGCATGGGGTGAGCGCCTCGACACCGGAACGAAACCGATGGCATTGTGAGGGAATGAACGCCACGTTTGTTAGAAAACAAACGAATCCCGTACATTGCTTTGGCTCAAGCGGAAGGGGTGCGGTTAATGCCTTTGTCGAACTCGGTGGTCGCAGGCACTCTTCAGACCGGTGCCAAGCCCGACCCGCGTACCGCCACGAATTTGCCCGCCACTGGTCTGTACGCGAGCCCGGAGTATTTGATCCGGCGTGCGCACCAGATCATGTCGGCCGCGTTCGTCGATGCCTGTGCCGATCTCGAACTCACGCCTTCCCAGTACGCAGCGCTGTTTGCCTTGCGCCAGCGCGGTTCGGTCAGCCAGAACGAACTCGGCCGGCTGATCGCGCTCGACCGGTCGACCACCTCGGTCGTCGTCAAGTCGCTGCGAGAGCGCGCGCTGGTGCGCGCCAGCGAGGACCCGCTGGACAAGCGCAAGACGGTGCTCAGCCTCGAAGACGCGGGGCGGTTGCTGCTCGTACGTGCCGAGAAACGAAGCGCCAGGGCTGGTGACGTGCTGGTCGAGGCGCTCGGTGCCGAAAAGACGCGCCTGCTGCTCGAGATGCTGCACGAGCTGACGAACCACCACCGCAGCGGCTGAGCCGCGGCATACACGTGCGCTGGGACGAGGGCGCGGCGGCCACGCCGCACGGCCAGTTGGTGTTCTTCGCCCGAGTTCCTGGCCGCCACCGGCGTGTTCGACCGTTGGGTCGCGAGCTGCCCGCTCGAGTACCGCAGCGGCAACGCCCCGGACAAGCGCGACGTGCTGGCCACGCTGATGCTCGGGCTGCTGGCCGGACACCGGCGCTAACGCGCACATCACCGCGCTGCGCGGCGACTCGGTGGCCGCGCAGGCCTTGGGGATGAACAAGGTCGTCAGCGAAGACGCGCTGCGCCGCGCGTTGGAGCGCATCGACGAGACGGCGAGTGCGGCGTGGCTGCGCCCGAGCCTGCAGCACTCGGTGCGCGAGGCGCTGGATCGGCCCTGGGTGCTGGACATCGACGCCAGCATCAAGCCGCCGTATGGGCGGCAGGAAGGCGCGGAGATTGGCTACAACCCGACCAAGCCCATGCGGCCCAGCCATGTGCTGCACACCTTCCTGGTGGCCAACCTGCGCCTGGTGCTGGACGTGCAGGTGAGCTCGGGCAAGCGGCACACCAGCGTACATGCCAAGACGGCGTTGGGTCGACTGCTGGATGAGCTCGGGGACAAGCGCCCGGCGCTGGTACGCGGCGACTCGGGCTACGGCAACGAGGGCATCCTGCTGGCGCTGGAAGCGCGCAAGCAGCCCTACCTGCTGCGGCTGCGGCAGACGAAGAACGTGCAGCGCCTGGTGGCGCAGCAGTTCGCCCGGCAACACTGGAGCCGCCCCGACAGCCAGGGCTGCCAGATGGTCGAGGGGCAGTTGCAGCTGCACGGCTGGAGCCAGAAGCGCCGCGTCGTCATCGTGCGCCAGCGCATTCGCGGCGGCATCGCGCGCGAGCGGCGCATGGACGGCAAGCAGCTGCGGCTGGACCTGGCGGGCCCCAGCGTGCACGAGGGCGAGCGGCTGTGGGAGTACGCGGTGCTGGTCACCGATGTGGCCTACCCGCTGCAGGCCATTGCGCAGCTGTACCGCGACCGCGCGGATGCCGAGAACGCCTTCGACGAGCTGAAGAACCAGTGGGGCCGAGCCTGGACACGAACAGTCCGGGGGACTGTTCGTGCCTGGCGAGGGGCCGGGCCTACGGCCCGGCGCGGCCTGCAAGGCTGGGCGGCTTCACGACGCAGGACATCAACCGCTGCCAGACGGTCGCCCGGGCCTGTGCGCTGGTCTACAACTGGTGGAGCTGGTACTGCCGCGCGGCGCACCCCACCGGCCGGCTGGAGGCCATCACCAGCCGCCCCCTGCTGCTCGCCGCGGTGGGCAAGGCCGCCAGCCACGCCAACCAGACCACCCTGTACCTGACGCCGCTGCACGGCAGGCCCGACGTGCTCAAGCGGCTGATCGCCAATGTTGGCGCGGCGTTACGTCACGTTCGGGCCACTGCGCAGCAGTTCAAGGACCTCGACCGCTGGGGCTGCCTGCTGCGCTACATCAGCGACCGGATCGCCCCGATCATCGGCCCGCCAAGACCCGTGGCAGGACTACCGGCGGCGGGGTAACTGCCGGATCTAGGGTGAAAGGCGATCGCCGCGGCGCGCTGCGGGTGCGCCGCGACGACGATGGCAGCGGCGTTCGGCGCCGGTTGGACCACTGCCCGAGCCGGGGAAGTGGCCCTCCTCGTCTTGCTCAGCTCGAAACCCGCGGCGCGCTGCCGCGACGCGGAAAGGCGACGACGTTCGACGGTGGGTCGGCCTGCGTGTCGTCCTCGAAGCCTTCTGTCGCACCGCCGGCCGTGGCGAGGACCAGTGGCATCGCGTTCGTGCTCAGGCGCTGGCGGCCCTTGTGGGTGGCCAGGCGCTGCGCCTCGGCGCGCTCGAGGGTGCGCGCGATGCTCGTGGCGCACAGGTGCGTGTAGCGCGTGAGCGAGCGTGTGTCGCGGTGCCCGGAGAACGCCTGCAGGTCGAGCACGGTGGTGAACATCCCCGATTCGGCGGCGCGGCTGATGGCCTCGTGACGCAGGTCGTGGATGCGCAGGTCCTCGATGCCGGCGATTTCGCACATCCTTGCCCAGCCGTTGGCGAGCTCCTTGACGCCGAGGTCGAACACGCGCTGCGAGGTGCGCGGCAGCGCCTGCAGCTGCTCGAGGATGTCTCGGCGCACCGCCAGATGCCGGCCGCGCCCGTTCTTGGTCGTCGGCAGCCAGGCGGTTTGGGCGTCCAGGTTGATGTTCGACCACAGCAGCCCGAGCGTCTCGCCACGGCGCGCGGCGGTGGCGAGCTGGAACTGCAGGAACGCCTCGAACAGCGGGACGTGCTGGTAGCCGTGCTGCAGCGCGTGGGCGCGCGCGGCGGCATAGCTCGCCTTGACGGCCTTGACGCGCGCGTAGTGCGTGGGCGCCTGCCTGCCGGCCTGGACTTCGCTTGCGGCGAGCGCCTTGACGTGCTGCTCGTACGAGCGCTGCGCGTCGAGCTCGCGCGCGGCTTCGATGAGGCGCGCCTCCTCGTCGTGGGTGAGCCGCCGGTTGCGCTCGTTGAAGTAGCGCGGGCGGCGCACGTGCGTCATCGGGTTGACGTCGAGGTAGTAGCCCCAGGTCGTCGTCGCGACCTTGAACACCGCGGCGAGCAGGTCGAGCTGGCGATCCACGGTGGCGGGCTGCACGTGCTGCAGCCGCTCCTCGACGAAATCCTCGATGTCGGTCGCGCGCACCTGCGACAGCGGCAGGTTCAGCCATTCCAGATTCGCCATCGGGATGCGGTTGGCGCACAGCTTCGTCTTGGCCACACCGTGCTCGCGCGCCTCGGCCTTGCGCTGCGCGATGCGCAGCTCGAGTTCGTGGCGGCTGTCTTCGAGCATCGCGCGCAGGATGGTCGAGTAGGTGTCGCCGCCTTTCATGCGCGGGCATTCCTCGCGGATGTAGCGCGCGATGAGCTGAGCGACGGTCACGGTGGACGCGCGGGCGTAGTCGCGCATGAGCCCGCGCGCCGCGTCGGCCTCGATTTGCGCGAGCCGCGCCTCGGCGTCGGCCAGCGAGCCGAACGTCTCTATCTGCTGCGGGCGCCCCACGTGGCGCACGCGCAGCTGCCAGCGGTCGGCGCCCTGCGCCACCTTGGGCTTGAAGCCGCGGCGGCGCAGGTCCTCGACGTACTCGCGCAGTCGGGACTGCCCGCGCGGGCTGAACGGGAATCGGCGTGCGAGCTCGGGTCGGCGCTCGACGGTGACGATGAAGGGGCTGCGGTTGGTGATGTCGGCCATGACGGACTCCGTGTGGTGGACGAAGCCCCGTCTAGACCTCACGTTTTATCCGCCGCGATCGAAGGCGGGAGAAGCCGCGGGCAGCCGGGCGAAGCGCGCCGAAGGCAGGCGAAGCCGCTGCACCGCCGGATTTGGAGCAAGATTGGAGCAACGGGCCCCGTTTCCGGGGTTGGCGCGGACGTTGCAGGTGCCGCCGCAGGCGGCGGCGAGGTCGCGCGATGCTGCTCTAAGTGCTTGATTCCAAATGAAAAGGGCCGCAACGTGCGACCCTCGACATGGTTGGAATTCCTGGTCGGGGTGAGAGGATTCGAACCTCCGGCCTCTACGTCCCGAACGTAGCGCTCTACCAGGCTAAGCTACACCCCGAGTCGCGCCTGCCACCATTGCGGCCGGCTCGCTCTCGCCATCCGCAATCGACTCTCCGTCAAGAAGAGCGATCGACCGAGCGAGCCGTGTATTCTAGCAAAGCTTCGCGCTCTGGCGACGGCGGCAGGACCCGCAAGCAGTCGGCGGCGGCTCGTGCCTCGCGGCGGGCCACGTCTCGCGTGGCTTCGACGGCACCCGTCTGACGCACGATGCGCACGATATCGTCGAGGCGCTCGACCTCGCCGCGTTCGATGGCGCCGCGGATCAGGGCGCGGTCGTCGTCGGTCGCGCGCTCCATCGCCACCAGCAGCGGCAGCGTGGGCTTGCCCTCGCGCAGGTCGTCGCCGACGTTCTTGCCGAGCGCACGCGGGTCGCCGTCATAGTCGAGGAGGTCGTCGACGAGCTGGAACGCCGTGCCGAGCGCGCGCCCGTAGGCGGCGCATTGGTCCTCGACCTGTGCAGGGGCCTCGGCGAGCACGGCGCCGAGGCGCGCGCTCGCTTCGAACAGCTTGGCCGTCTTGAACCGGATCACGCGCAGGTATTCGTCGACCGCGAGGTCCGGGTCGTGCATGTTCATCAGCTGCAGCACTTCGCCTTCGGCGATCACGTTGGTGGCGTCGGCGAGCACGTCGAGCACGCGCATGCGGTTGACCGACACCATCATCTGGAACGCGCGCGAGTACAGGAAGTCGCCCACCAGCACGCTGGCTGCGTTGCCGAACATCTCGTTGGCGGTCGCGCGCCCGCGGCGCATGGACGACTCGTCGACGACGTCGTCGTGCAGCAGCGTCGCGGTGTGGATGAACTCGACGACCGCGGCCAGCGTGTGCCGCTCGGGGCCGTGGAAGCCGAGCGCGCGCGCGAACAGCAGCAGCAGCCGGGGTCGGATGCGCTTGCCACCGGCGCCGATGATGTAATGCCCGATCTGGTTGACCAGTGCGACGTCGGAGCGCAGCCGTTCGCGGATCACGCCGTCGACGATCGCCATGTCCTCCGCGATCAGGTCCGCATCGGCGGGCCCGTTGACGGTGGAGGGTGCGGCAGTGCTCATCGCGGCGGCAGATGGCCTGAATTATAGGAACCGGGCCGGGAGGCACCCGGCGGTCGTCGCAACTGGCTTGCGGGCGGTTCGCTTTCATGGCTACAATAGCCGGTTATCGCGCTCCTGGAGGGGCGTGGACAACGTCAGCAGAAGCCCGCGTGCGTGGGCACGGCAGTGGGTCGAGTGCGGTGGGCTTCGCGCGGCGCGCCGACTGGGCGCGGCCGGCGCTGGAGTGGCAGAAAGGGCTGGCCGTGCGCGTCGTGGCGGTGGGGTGTCGATCTGCCCGGGCGGTGTAATCGAAGAGGTGTCTGATATGTACGCGGTCATCAAAACCGGCGGCAAGCAGTACAAAGTGGCAGCCGGCGACAAGATCAGGGTCGAGCAGCTGCCGGCCGAAGTGGGGCAGGAAGTCGTGTTCGACCAGGTGCTGGCGGTGGGCAACGGTACCGACCTGAAGGTGGGCACGCCGCTGGTCGGCGGTGCCACCGTCAAGGCCACCGTCGTCGCCCACGGCAAGCACGACAAGGTGCGCATCTTCAAGATGCGCCGCCGCAAGCACTATCAGAAGCGGCAGGGTCACCGGCAAACGTACACCGAACTGCAGATCGGTGCACTGAGCGTCTGAAGCGGGGAAGTTGAACCATGGCACAGAAAAAGGGTGGCGGCTCGACCCGTAACGGCCGCGATTCGAAGCCGAAGATGCTCGGCGTCAAGGTGTTCGGCGGGCAGACGGTGCCGGCCGGCTCGATCATCGTGCGCCAGCGCGGCACCAAGTTCCACGCCGGCGACAACGTCGGCGTCGGTCGCGACCACACGCTGTTCGCCCTCGTCGACGGCCAGGTGTCGTTCGCCGTCAAGGGCCCGCACAACCGGCACACCGTCAGCGTGACGCCGGTCTGAGCGCGGGTTCGACCGCGGCGCCAGAAGCCCCGGCACGCCGGGGCTTCTTGTTTTCGAGCGCCGCTACCATCTCACCACCATGAAGTTCGTCGACGAAGCCACGATCGAGGTTGCCGCCGGCCACGGCGGTGCCGGCTGCGTGAGCTTCCGGCGCGAGAAGTTCATCCCGTTCGGTGGCCCCAACGGCGGTGACGGCGGGCGCGGCGGCAGCGTCTATGCGGTGGCCGACCGCAACCTCAATACGCTGATCGATTACCGCTATGCGCGGCGCCACGAGGCCGGCAACGGCGAGCCCGGTCGGGGCTCGGACCAATTCGGTGCGGCTGGTCACGACGTCGTGCTGCGCATGCCGGTCGGCACGATCATCACCGATCTCGACCGCAACGAGGTGATCGCCGAGCTGCTCGTGCCTGGCGAGAAGGTGCTGCTCGCCAAGGGTGGCGACGGCGGCTTCGGCAACCTGCACTTCAAGAGCAGCACCAACCGCGCGCCGCGGCAGAAGACGCCCGGCTGGCCGGGCGAGTCGAAGCGGCTGCGGCTCGAGCTGCGCGTGCTCGCCGATGTCGGGCTGCTCGGCATGCCCAACGCCGGCAAGTCGACGCTGATCGCCGCCATCTCGAACGCGCGGCCGAAGATCGCCGACTACCCCTTCACGACGCTGTACCCGAACCTCGGCGTCGTGCGTGTCGGTCCCGAGCAGAGCTTCGTCGTCGCCGACATCCCCGGCCTGATCGAGGGGGCCAGCGAGGGCGCCGGGCTCGGCCACCAGTTCCTGCGTCACCTGCAGCGCACGCGGCTGCTGCTGCACCTGGTCGACATCGCGCCGTTCGACGAGGCGGTCGATCCGGTCGCGCAGGCGCGGGCGATCGTCGCCGAGCTGAAGAAGTACGACCCGGCGCTGGCCGCCAAGCCGCGCTGGATCGTGTTGACCAAGCTGGACCTGGTGCCCGAGGACGAGCGCGATCGCCGCGTCAAGCAGTTCGTGCGCCGCCTGCGCTGGAAGGGGCCGGTGTTCGCGATCTCGGCGCTGACGCGCCAGGGGCTCGAGCCGCTGGTGCATGCGGTTTGGGCCCACCTGGCGGCCCAGCAGCGTGACGACGTCGACACGAGCGACCCGCGTTTCGGCGCGCCCGTCGCGCCGGAGGTCCACCGTGGCTGAGGTGCTCAAGAACGCACGACGCATCGTCGTCAAGGTCGGCTCGAGCCTGGTGACCAACGAGGGTCGCGGCGTCGACGCGCAGGCGATCGGCAACTGGTGCCGCCAGCTTGCGGCGCTGGCTGCGCAGGGCCGCGAGGTCGTGATGGTGTCCAGCGGCGCGATCGCCGAAGGCATGAAGCGCCTGGGCTGGCGCGAGCGGCCGAAGGAGATCCACGAGCTGCAGGCCGCCGCCGCGGTCGGCCAGATGGGCTTGGCGCAGATGTACGAGACGCACCTGCGCGCGCACGGCATGGGCAGCGCGCAGGTGCTGCTGACGCACGCCGACCTGTCGGACCGTGAGCGCTACCTCAACGCGCGCTCGACGCTGCTGACGCTGCTCGAGCTGCGCGTGATCCCGGTGATCAACGAGAACGACACCGTCGTCACCGACGAGATCAAGGTCGGCGACAACGACACGCTCGGTGCGCTGGTGGCCAACCTGATCGAGGCCGACGCCCTCGTGATCCTGACCGACCAGCGCGGCCTGTACGCCGCCGATCCACGCAAGGACCCGAACGCGCGCTTCATCGACGAGGCGCGCGCCGGCGACCCCGAGCTCGAGCGCATGGCCGGCGGCGCGGGCAGCGCGATCGGCCGCGGCGGCATGCTGACCAAGGTGCTGGCAGCCAAGCGCGCGGCCGGCAGCGGCGCGAGCACCGTGATCGCGTGGGGTCGCGAGCCCGACGTGCTGCTGCGGCTGGCCGCCGGCGAGGCGATCGGCACCGCGCTGGTGGCCGGCACCGCGAAGTACGCGGCGCGCAAGCAGTGGATGGTCGACCACCTGCAGTTGCGCGGCGCGGTGACGGTCGACGACGGCGCGGTGCGCAAGCTGCGCGACGACGGCAAGAGCCTGCTGCCGATCGGTGTCGTCGACGTGAGTGGCGAATTCCAGCGCGGCGACGTGATCGCGATCCGTGACGGTCAGGGGCGCGAGATCGCGCGCGGCCTGTCGAACTACTCGAGCGCCGAGGCGCGGCTGATCATGCGCAAACCGTCATCGCAGATCGAGGCCGCGCTGGGCTATACCAACGAGCCCGAACTCGTGCACCGCACGAACCTCGTGCTGATGGGCTGAGCGGCTTCAGCCGCGCGTGGGCGTGTTGGGGGCCGCCGGCGTCGCTGCGACGGTGTCGTCGCCGTGGCGCGCCGCCCGCATGCCCGAGCGCAGGTAGCGGTTGTGGGCGTTGCCGCGCGGCACGTAGCGCGCGAGTTCGGTCAGCGCCATCTGGTAGACGTCGCGCTTGAAGTCGATCACGACGTCCAGCGGCACCCAGTAGTCGTTCCAGCGCCAGGCGTCGAACTCGGGGTGGTCGGTGGCGCGCAGGTTCATGTCGCTGTCGCGGCCGATGAGCTTGAGCAGGAACCAGATCTGCTTCTGGCCGCGGTAGTGCCCGCGCGCTTCCTTGCGGATGTAGTGCTCGGGCACTTCGTAGCGCAGCCAGTCGCGCGTGCGCGCGAGGATCTTGACGTGTTCGGGCCGCAGGCCGATTTCCTCGTGCAGTTCGCGGTACATCGCCTGCTCGGGCGTTTCGCCGTGCTTGATGCCGCCCTGCGGGAACTGCCACGAGTGCGTGCGCAGCCGCTTGCCCCAGAACACCTGGTTGCGCGAGTTAAGCAGGATGATGCCGACGTTGGGCCTGAAGCCTTCCCGGTCGAGCATAATCAACCTCGAAAATTCAATTAAATCAATTATTGCACCGGGCCGGTGCGAAGCGGCATTGCTCGCTTACCCGCACGGCCAAGCCTTCGGTGCCGCGCCGCCAGCGCGCTCGCCCGCCAAGACCATGAAAGCCACGCAGTTCTTCATTGCCACGCTCAAGGAGGCGCCGGCCGACGCCGAAGTCGTCAGCCACAAGCTGATGGTGCGTGCCGGCATGATCAAGCGGCTGGGCGCCGGCATCTACAACTACATGCCGATGGGCCTGCGCGTGATCCGCAAGATCGAGGCGATCATCCGCGACGAGATGAACCGCGCCGGGGCTATCGAGCTGCTGATGCCCGTCGTGCAGCCGGCCGAGCTGTGGCAGGAGACCGGCCGCTTCGACAAGATGGGCCCCGAGCTGCTGCGCGTGAAAGACCGCCACGGGCGCGACTTCGTGATCCAGCCCACCAGCGAGGAAGTCATCACCGACATCGCGCGGCAGGAGCTGCGCAGCTACAAGCAGCTGCCGAAGAACTTCTATCACATCCAGACCAAGTTCCGTGACGAGCGCCGCCCGCGCTTCGGCGTGATGCGCGGGCGCGAGTTCACGATGAAAGACGCGTACTCGTTCGACCGCGACGCCGCGGCGGCTGCGAAGAGCTACGACGCGATGTACAAGGCCTATTGCGCGATCTTCGACCGCATCGGGCTGACCTACCGGGCGGTCGCGGCAGACACCGGCGCGATCGGCGGCGACCTGTCGCACGAGTTCCAGGTCATCGCCGACACCGGCGAGGACGCGCTCGTCTACTGCCCCGACAGCGACTACGCCGCCAACATCGAGCTCGCCGAGGCGCTGCCGCTGCTCGCGCACCGCGCGGCGCCGAAGCACGCGCTCGCCAAGACGCCGACGCCCGACCGCAGCACTTGCGAAGACGTCGCCGACCTGCTCGGCATCCCGCTCGCGCACACCGTCAAATCGCTCGTGCTCGCCACCGACGAGAGGAACGCCGACGGCGACGTCGTCAAGACGACGATCTGGCTGCTGCTCGTGCGCGGCGACCACCAGCTCAACGAGGTCAAGGCCGGCAAGGTCGAGGGCCTGAAGGGCGGGTTCCGCTTCGCGACGGTGGCCGAGATCGAAGAGCACTTCGGCTGCGAGCCCGGCTACCTCGGCCCGATCGGCACCGTCAAGCCGGTCAAGGTCGTCGCCGACCGCACGGTCGCGCTGATGAGCGACTTCGTCTGCGGCGCCAACGAGGCCGACTTCCACTACACCGGCGTCAACTGGGGCCGCGACCTGCCCGAGCCCGACGTCGTCGCCGATATCCGCAACGTCGTCGAAGGCGACCCGTCGCCCGACGGCAAGGGCAAGCTGGCGATCCAGCGCGGCATCGAGGTCGGCCACGTGTTCTACCTCGGCACCAAGTACAGCAAGGCGATGGGCGCGACCTACCTCGATGAGTCCGGCAAGCCGCAGCTGATGGAGATGGGCTGCTACGGCATCGGCGTCACGCGCATCCTCGGCGCCGCGATCGAGCAGGGCCACGACGAGCGCGGCATCGTCTGGCCCGACGCGATCGCGCCGTTCACGGTCGTGATCTGCCCGATCGGCTACGACCGCAACGCCGACGTCAAGGCGGCCGCCGACCGGCTGCACGACGAACTGGCCGCCGCCGGCATCGACGTGATGCTCGACGACCGTGGCGAGCGCCCCGGCGCGATGTTCGCCGACTGGGAGCTGATCGGCGTGCCGCACCGCGTCGTGATCTCCGACCGGGGTTTGAAGGACGGCCAGCTCGAGTACCAGGGCCGGCGCGACACGCAGCCGACCAAGGTGCCGGTGGCCGACATCGCGGCCTTCGTGAAGGGCCGCATCCGGGCGTGAAGCCCGCGCGCGTGCGGGGTGTGAGGCGCCGCGCGCTGCTCGCCGCCACGCTGGCCGCACCCTGGCGCGCGGTGCACGCCGGCGCGCAGATCGAGGAGCCGCTGGCCGACTCGGTGCGCTCGGCGCTGTCGGCGGCGGTGGCCGAATCGGCGCCGCCGCGGCCGACCTTTGCGACGATCGAGCAGCGCCTCGACTACCTGCGCTGGCTCGCCGACATGAGCGAGCGGCTCAAGCCCCGCAAGGCGGACCGCCACGCCCGCATCGACTTCCTCGAGACCGTGTGGTACGAGAGCCGGCGCGCCGGGCTCGAGACCGCGCTCGTGCTCGGTCTGATCCAGGTCGAGAGCGGCTTTCGCAAGTACGCGATCAGCAGTGCCGGCGCGCGCGGCTACATGCAGGTGATGCCGTTCTGGGCGCGCCTGATCGGCGACGGCGACGCCTCGCGCCTGTTCCACCTGCAGACCAACCTGCGCTTCGGCTGCGTGATCCTGCGCCACTACCTCGACCGCGAGCGCGGCGACCTGTTCATGGCGCTGGGCCGCTACAACGGCAGCCGCGGCCGCGCCGAGTACCCGAACGCCGTGTTCGCGGCGCGCAAGCGCTGGTTGCACGACGCCGCAGGCTGAGGCGGCCGCCGCATCGCACCACGCCTGCCGATGCACGCGCGGCGGCGTGCCGGCGCCGTGCCGCCGCGCCCGCTCAGGCCGACGGCTCGCGCGGCGGGCGGCTCACTGCGCGGTGCCGAGTACCTGCTGCAGTTCGCCGCTCTGGTACATCTCCATCATGATGTCGGAGCCGCCGATGAACTCGCCGTTGACGTACAGCTGCGGGATCGTCGGCCAGTTCGCGTATTCCTTGATGCCCTGGCGAATCGCCTCGTCCTCGAGCACGTTGACGGTGGTCAGATCGTCGACACCGCAGGCCTTGAGGATCTGCACCGCGCGTCCCGAGAAACCGCACATCGGGAACTGCGCCGTGCCTTTCATGAACAGCACGACGCGGTGGGACTTGACGAGCTGGTCGATGCGCTGCTGGACGTCGTTCATGGTCAATCGTCTGGTGGATCGGCGAAGGCTGCACTTTACCCGCGGGCCGCGTCGGGCGTCGGGGCGCGCGTGATGGCCCTGATCGCGTGAGCAGCGCCCGCGCCGCCGTCGACGCGGCGCGTCAGAACGAATAAGTCACGCCCAGCTGCAGTGTCGGCGCCAGGCGCAGTTCGCGCACGACGTCGTCGTACCCGCTGCCGTCGGCACCCGCAGCCTTCCAGCGCAACCCGCTGCCGTGACCGCCCAGGCCCAGGTCGGCGGTGACGCCCCAGCCGACGCGCGGCCACACGCCGGTGAAGCCCACGCCGACGTAGGGCAGTGCGCCCCACGCCGTCTCAACATTCGAACCGGCCAGCACGGCGCGAGGCGGCCAGGCGAGGCCCGCACCGGCGCGGTCCGCCGGCGCCGCGCCCCGCGGGAACGTCAGCACGCTGGTCGCGCGCAAGCCCCCGGCGAACTCGCCGCTGGCGCTGCGCAGGCCGAACAGGTAATAGTCACCGACGACGCGCAGCCCCGACGTGGCCGGCGCGTCGTGCCACAGCCCGGGTGCGCCGAGCCACTGGGCGCGCAGCTGCCAGCGCGGCCAAGGCGTGTCGTCGGGGGCCACGAGTCCGTTCTGGGCGGCCGCCGTGCCGGCGGCCAGCGTGCACAAGGCGGCACACAGCACTCGAAACAGGTTCATCGTCGACTCCTTCGCCACCCGGCTGCGCGCGCGGGGTGACGTACACCCATGGGTCCACGCCGTCGTCGGGTGCACTGTACGCCGCGCCACCCGCCGACGGGTCACCGGCTCGCACCGGCGCGTGCCGGCTGCGGCATTTCGCACGCCGTGCCGTGACCCCGCCGCCCGCTGGTGCAACGCTCGTGTCCGGCGAGGTCGCGTCGCGTCGTCACGGCGTCGAAGCCCGCCGCCGCGAGCATCCGGCGCACCGCGTCGGCCTGGTCGTGGCCATGTTCCAGCAGCAGCCAGGCGTCGCGGCGCAGGTGAGCGCTCGCTCCTTCGACGATCGCGCGCAGCGCTGCGAGACCGTCGACGCCGGGGCTCAGCGCCTGCAGCGGCTCGTGACGCAGTGCCGGCAGGTGCGGGTCGGCCGCCGCGATGTAGGGCGGGTTGGCCACTGCGAGGTCGACCGCGGGCGCGCCGACCGGCTGCCACCAGTCGCCGAGCAGCCACTGCACCGGCAGCCCGAGCCGTTCGCCGTTGGCGCGCGCGACGGCCAGCGCGTCGGCGCTCGCGTCGACGGCGCGCACGACTGCGCGTGGACAGCCGTGCGCGACGGCCAGCGCGATCGCGCCGCTGCCGGTGCCGAGATCGACCACCTGCGGCGCGGGCAGCGCCGCCAACTCGCCGGCCAGCAGCTCGAGCGCCCAATCGACGAGCGTCTCGGTGTCGGGCCGCGGATCGAGCACGGCCGGTGTCACGCGCAGCGCGAGGCCGTGGAACTCGCGCCAGCCGGTCAGGTAGGCCAGCGGCACACCATCGGCACGCCGCTGCAGGTCGGCGCGCACCGCCTGTGCCGTCGCGGCGTCGAGCTCGGCGTCGCCGTGCGCGATGACCCAGGTGCGCGGGCGTTGCAGCCGGTGCGCGAGCAGCAGCTGCGCGTCGAGCCGCTCGACGCCGAGCGCGCGCGCCTGCGCCAGCAGCGCATCGACGGTGGGCATGGACACGGGCACGGCCTCAGTCGCGCGCGACGCCTTCGAGTGCCGCGAGCTGCTCGGCCGCGCGCGCGGCGCGCAGCGCGCCGATCACGTCGTCGAGGTCGCCGTCCATCACCTGGCCGAGCTTGTACAGCGTCAGGTTGATGCGGTGGTCGGTCAGCCGCCCCTGCGGGAAGTTGTAGGTGCGGATGCGGTCGCTGCGGTCGCCGCTGCCGACCAGGCTCTTGCGCGTCGCGGCTTCCTTCGCGTCGCGCTCGGCGCGCTCGCGCTCGCGCAGCCGTGCCGCGAGCACCGCCATCGCCTTGGCCTTGTTGCGGTGCTGGCTGCGGTCGTCCTGGCATTCGGCGACGATGCCGGTGGGCAGGTGCGTGATGCGGATCGCGCTGTCGGTCTTGTTGACGTGCTGGCCGCCGGCACCGCTGGCGCGGAACCTGTCGATGCGCAAGTCGGCCGGGTTGATCTGGACGTCTTCGGCTTCGTCGGGCTCGGGCAGCACGGCCACCGTGCACGCGCTCGTGTGGATGCGACCCTGGCTCTCGGTCGCGGGCACGCGCTGCACGCGGTGGCCGCCCGATTCGAAGCGCAGCTTGCCGTAGGCGCCTTCGCCTTCGACGCGCAGCACGAGCTCCTTGTAGCCGCCGAGCTCCGACGGGCTCGCGCTCATCACCTCGGTGCGCCAGCCTTGCCGCTCGCAGTAGCGCAGGTACATGCGCGCGAGGTCGCCGGCGAACAGCGCCGACTCGTCGCCGCCGGTGCCCGCGCGGATCTCGACGAAGGCGTTGCGTGCGTCGTCGGGGTCCTTCGGCACCAGCGCGGCCTGCAATTCGGCCTGCAGCCGCTCGAGGTCGGCCTGCGCCTCGTCGATTTCCTCGCGGGCCATCGCCGCCATCTCGGCGTCGTCGGCCGACTGCGCAAGCAGCTCGCGCGCCGCGGCGAGGTCGCGCTCGCGCCGTTCATAGGCGCGAAAGCGCGCGACGACGTCGGCCACCTCGGCCTGCTCGCGGCTGAGCGCGCGCCAGCGCGCGATGTCGGCCGTCACGCGCGGGTCGGCGAGGCTGGCGTCGAGCTCGGCCAGCCGCATCGCGAGGCGCTCGAACTGGTGACGGAAGCGTTCGTTCATCGACGGGGCGCGCGGGCGCGGCCGCGCCGGGCCGGCCCGGGCGCAGCGGACCGGCTAGCGGTGGTGGCCGTCGGCGTGCCGGCCGTGGCGCAGGAACAGGCGCGCGACGGTGTCGGCGACCTGTTCGCGCTGTTCGCCGTCGGCGGCGTGGAGCTCGGCGTAGGCGCCGTGCAGCAGCTTGTGCGTCAGCCCGCGGCTGAGCGCGTCGAGGACGGCGTCGACGCTCTCGCCGCGCGCGAGCATCCGGCGCGCGCGCGCCAGTTCGATCTCGCGCCAGTCGTCGGCCTGGCGATTGATCGCCTGGATCAACGGCACGCTGGCGCGCTGGTCGAGCCAGTGCACGAAGCTCTGCACGCCGGCGTCGATGATCGCCTCGGCCTGCGCGACGGCGGCCTGGCGCTTCTCGCCGGCGGTCTGCACCAGCGTCGACAAGTCGTCGACGGTGTAGAGGTAGACGTCGGACAGGCCGCCGACCTCGGGCTCGATGTCGCGCGGCACCGCGAGGTCGACCATGAACATCGGGCGGTGACGGCGTGCCTTCAGCGCGCGCTCGACGGCGCCGAGCCCGATGATCGGCAGCGTGCTCGCGGTGCACGAGACGACGGCGTCGAACTCGTGCAACCGCTGCGGCAGGTCTGCCAGCCGCAGCGCCTGCGCACCGAAGCGTCCGGCGAGCTTCTCGCCGCGCTCGAGCGTGCGGTTGGCCACCGCCATCAGCTTCGGCTCGCGCGCGGCGAAGTGCGTCGCGACGAGCTCGATCATCTCGCCGGCGCCGACGAACAGTACCTTGACCTCGCGCAGGTCCTCGAACAGCTGCGACGCCAGCCGCACCGCGGCGGCGGCCATGCTGATCGAGTGTGCGCCGATCTCGGTCGACGTGCGCACCTCCTTGGCGACCGAGAACGAGCGCTGGAACAGCTGGTGCAGCGTCGTGCCGAGCGTGCCGGCCTCGTCGGCGCCGCGCACGGCCTGCTTCATCTGGCCGAGGATCTGCGGCTCGCCGAGCACCATCGAGTCGAGCCCGGCGGCGACGCGGAACGCGTGCCGCGCCGCGGCGCGGTCTTCCATCACGTAGGTGTGCGACTGCAGCTGCGCGGCGCTGACGCCGCCTTGCTCGGCCAGCCAGCCCAGCGCCGGCGTGACCAGGTCGCGCACGGCGTCGGGCCGCGCCGCGACGTACAGCTCGGTGCGGTTGCAGGTGGACACCAGCGCCGCCTCGGGCATCGCGCGCTGCAGACGTTCGCGGAATCCGCGCAGCACCGGCGGCAGCTGCTCGGGCGCGAACGCGAAACGGCCACGCAAGTCCAGCGGCGCGGTCGTGTGGTTCAGCCCCAGCGCGAAGACGCTCATGACGCGATTGTAAGATTCGGCGCTCGTCGACCCTCAGGCGAATCCCGATGGTGCCGACCGGCCGGGGCGCCGAGCTTGATCGGCGTCAAGTCCACGCAGCGCGAGCGGACGGCTGACGGTCCGACGGCTGACGGTCCGACAGTCGCACGATGGGTCCGCTCGACGCTTTCTGGCACCTGGCCAACTTCTTCGCCCCGGCCTTGTTCATCGGCGCGACGGCGGCAGCCGTCGCCAAGCTGGTGTGGCGACGCGAACTCGCCGCCGTCGGCTGGATGCGGCTCGCGCTGTGGGCGGCCGCCGCCGGTGCTGCCGTGCTGGTCGGCGGGCTGGTCGGGTTCGGGCGCGACGGCAAGATGGCGACGTACGGCCTGATGGTCGGCGCCTGCGCGCTTGCGCTGTGGTGGTCGGGCTTCGTGCGCCGGCGCTGAGGCCGTGTCGGCCTACGCCGCGAGCGCGTCGGCGTCGCGCACGGCGACCTCGCCGCGCAGCGAGTGCGGCAACGCCTGCGTGATGCGCACGTCGATCATCCGGCCGACGAGGCGGCCGGCGTGCGGGCCGCCGTCGAAGTTGACGATGCGGTTGCACTCGGTGCGCCCCATCAGCTCGGCCGGGTTCTTCTTCGACGGCCCCTCGACGAGGATGCGCTGCACCGTGCCGACGCGGCTGGCGCTGATGCGCTGCACGTTCGCCTCCAGCGCGGCCTGCAGCCGCTGCAGCCGAGCGAGCTTGACCTCGTGCGGCGTGTCGTCGGGCAGGTTCGCCGCCGGTGTGCCCGGGCGCGGGCTGAAGACGAAGCTGAAGCTCGCGTCGAAGCCGACGTCGTCGACGAGCTTCATCAGCTGCGCGAAGTCGTCGTCGCTCTCGCCGGGGAAGCCGACGATGAAGTCGCTCGACACGCTGATGCCGGGCCGCACTGCGCGCAGCCGACGGAGCGTGCTCTTGTACTGCAGCGCCGTGTAGCCGCGCTTCATCGCCGCGAGGATGCGGTCGCTGCCGTGCTGCACCGGCAGGTGCACGTGGTTGACGAGCTGCGGCAGCTTCGCGTAGGCGTCGATCAGCCGCTGGGTGAACTCGTTGGGGTGGCTCGTCGTGTAGCGGATGCGTTCGATGCCCGGGATCTCGGCGACGTACTCGAGCAGCAGCGCAAAGTCGGCGATCTCGCCGCTGTCGCCCATCGTCCCGCGGTAGGCATTGACGTTCTGCCCGAGCAGCGTCACCTCCTTGACGCCCTGGTCGGCGAGGCCGGCGACTTCGGTCAGCACGTCGTCGAACGGGCGGCTGACTTCCTCGCCGCGCGTGTACGGCACGACGCAATAGCTGCAGTACTTGCTGCAGCCTTCCATGATCGAGACGAAGGCCGAGGCCCCTTCGACGCGCGCCGGCGGCAGGTGGTCGAACTTCTCGATCTCGGGGAAGCTGATGTCGACCTGCGCTCGCTGCTCGCGCCGACGCGCTTCGATCATCTGCGGCAGCCGGTGCAGCGTCTGCGGGCCGAACACGAGGTCGACGTACGGCGCGCGCGCGACGATCGCTTGGCCCTCCTGGCTCGCGACGCAGCCGCCGACGCCGATCAGCACGCCCTTCTTCTTCAGGTGCTTGACGCGACCGAGGTCGCTGAACACCTTCTCCTGCGCCTTCTCGCGCACCGAGCAGGTGTTGAACAGGATCAGGTCGGCCTGCTCGGGGTCGTCGGTCGGCTCGTAGCCCTCGGCGGCGCGCAGCACGTCGGCCATCTTGTCCGAGTCGTACTCGTTCATCTGGCAGCCGAACGTGCGGATGTAGACCTTCTTCGTCGTCATCGCGCGCCCCGTCACCGTTTGGTCCACTTCTGCGCCGCGCGGTCGAACGACCACGCCTGCGCCTGCTGCATGCTCGTCGGCCACGGCTCGTTGGCCAGCTCGTCGGCGCGCAGCAGCCACACGTCCATCAGCAGCCCGGTGGTCGCTTCGACGGTGTAGTGCACGACGCGCTTGTGGCCCGCCAGCGACCCCGGCGTGACCAGCAGGTTGTTCTCGCCGCGGATACGCGCGCCCGGCGCGAGCCGCGCCGGCGCGCCGTTGAGGGTCACGTCGGGCGGCGACGCGAACACGATCTCGCCGCGCAGCGCGGTGGGGGGAAACTCGCGCTTCACTTGTGCGGCGGCGGGCAGCGCCGCCGCGATCGCGACGGCGACGGGCAGGACACAGCGGAACATGGTGTGGATCCAGGGGCTGTGGAGACGGCGCGGCCGCGCGAAGCGTGCGGTCGCGATTCGAGGCGCGGATTCTAGGCGGGCCGCGGTGCGCCCGGAGGCGGCGCACAGGCGGTCTGCACACGCTCGCGCAGCCGCTGCCAGTGCGAGCCGCGCCAGTACAGGCGCCGGCACGACGCACATCGCCAGAACGCATCGTGCCGCGCGCGCACGGCCGGCGGCAGCGAGGCGTCCGGTGGCGGTGCGTGCAGCGGCTCGAGCACCGCGTTGCACAGCAGACAGCGCGGCGCACGCCCGGTGTGCCCGCGCAGGCCATAGCGCAGGCAGACCTCGCGCAGTTGCGCCAGGGGCTCGGTCGCGCGCACGCAGCAGCCGCGCTCGACGTCGCGGCGCCTCAGCAGCGCGCGGTCGCGCGTCAGCACGACGCGCCGCTCGGCGCGCGCGATCGCGACGAGCGCGGCGTCGTCCCACGCGTTGCGCTGCAGCGTGTCGAAGCCGAGGAAGCGCAGGTAGCGCGCGAGCCGCGCGAGGTGCGCGTCGGCGACGAAGCGCAGGTCGTCGGCCGGCGTCGTCGCCGGCGGCACCGCGTCGACGTGCAGCTGCTCGCCGTCGCGCAAACGGTGGTCGAGCCCGGCGACGCGCCCGTCGATGCGCACCGTGCCGACCTCGGTGTGCGGCACGCCGAGCGCCTCGATCGCGTGCTTCGCGGTGGCGCCCTGCGCCGCGTCGTACGCGAACTCGACGCCGCGCCGCGCCGGCGGCAGGAACGCGTCGAGCGCGCGGTCGAAGCGGATGCGCACGTGCGCCATCAGGTCCCGGCCACGGGCGTCGGTGAGGCGCTCGTTTCTGGCCCTCGCAGAGCTCGGGCCCTTCGCGCCGTCCAGGCCTGCGCAGGCAGGTCTGGAGCCGCGGCGCTTGCCCTGGGCCTCGCGGGAGCTCGGCCCCTTCGCGCCGTCCAGGCCTGCGCAGGCAGGCCTGGAGCCGCGGCGCTCAGCCTTTCACGCACACGAGCGGCTCGACGCGGGCGACCTTGCGCGCGAGCCCCGCGGCGTCGGCGGCGTCGACGACTTCCGCCACGTCCTTGTAAGCCCCCGGCGCCTCCTCGGCGACGCCGCGCGACGACGGGCTGCGGACCAGGATGCCGCGCGCGGCCAGCTCGTCGACGACCTGCCGCCCGTGCCAGCGCTTGAGCGCCTGCTGGCGGCTCATCGCGCGCCCGGCGCCGTGGCACGCCGAAGACAGCGCGAGCGACTCCGACTTCGCGGTGCCGGCGAGCACATAGGAGGCCGTGCCCATCGAGCCGCCGATCAGCACCGGCTGACCTGCGTCGCGCAGCGCCGGCGGCAGGTCGGGGTGGCCGGGGCCGAACGCGCGCGTCGCGCCCTTGCGGTGCACGTACAGCTCGCGCCACTGGCCGTCGACGCGGTGGCGCTCGACCTTGCAGGTGTTGTGCGAGACGTCGTAGAGCACCGGCAGCCGCGCCTTCGGCAGCACGTCGGCGAACACGCCGCGCGTCAGGTGCGTGAGGATCTGGCGGTTCGCGAGCGCGCAGTTGATCGCCGCGCGCATTGCGCCGAGGTAGGCGCGGCCGAGCTCGGACTTCAGCGGCGCGCACGCGAGCTCGCGGTCGGGCAGCACGAGGCCGTGCGCCGGCGCCTGCTCGACCATGCGGCGCAGGAACTCGGTGCCGATCTGGTGGCCGAGGCCGCGCGAGCCGCAGTGGATCATCACGACGACGTCGCCCGCCTTCAGGCCGTAAGCAGCGGCGATCGCGGTGTCGTAGACCTCGGTAACTTCCTGCACCTCGAGGTAGTGGTTGCCGCTGCCGAGCGTGCCCATCTCGTCGCGCTGGCGGCGCTTGGCCTGCTCCGACACCTCGCCGGGCTTGGCGTGCAGCATCTGGCCGTGTTCCTCGACGCGCTCGAGGTCGGCCTCGTGCCCCCAGCCCTGCGCGACGGCCCACTTCGCACCGCCGGCGAGCATCGCGTCCATCTGCTCGGCGTTCAGGCGGATCGCGCCGGTGCTGCCGACGCCGGCCGGGATGCCGGCATAGAGCGCGTCGGCGAGCTTCTTCTGCACCGGCATCACGTCGTCGCGCGTGAGCCCCGTGTGCAGGCAGCGCACGCCGCACGAGACGTCGAAGCCGACGCCGCCGGCCGAGACGACGCCGCCCGCGTCGGCGTCGAACGCGGCGACGCCGCCGATCGGAAAGCCGTAGCCCCAGTGCGCGTCGGGCATCACGTACGACGCGCCGACGATGCCGGGCAGCGTCGCGACGTTGACGGCCTGCTCGCGCACCTTGTCGTCCATCGCGCGCACGAGCGCCTCGCTCGCGAAGATGCGCACCGGCACGTGCATCGCACCGCGCGCCGGGAGTTCCCAGTCGCACTCGCCGTGGCGGATCAGCCCTGTCGTGTCCATGCCTCGTCCTCTCAGACGTCGACCACCGTCTGCGCCAACCAGCCGCCGTCGGCCGTGCGCGCGACGCGCAGCGCGGTGTAGGTGGCGCCCTTGACCTCGACCGCCGGGCGGTGGCGCGCGACGTCGACCGGCTCGCCGAACGCGCGTGCGCGCAGCCGCAGTGGTGGGCCATCGTCGATCACGACGTCGAAACGGGCGAACAGCATGCGGCGCACCGCCATCTCGTAGACCAGCGCGTTGAGCCACTGCGCGAGCAGCAGCTCGAGGTCGGCGGCCTCGCACGCGATGTCCACCGCGTCGCGCGACGCGACGCGCGCGGGGTCGGTGATCACGGCGGTCAGCGCGAGCGCCGCCTGCTCGAAGGCCTGCGCCGCGGTCGCGCCGACGCCGCGCACGCCGATGTCGGCGCCGTGTTCGAAGTGCTCCCAGCGGGGCGCGCCGGCGGTCGTCATGCCTGCGATCCTGCCACCGAACGCGGCGCCAGAAACAGCGAAGCCCCGCGGCCAAGCGGCCGGCGGGGCTTCGGGGGGATGTGGTGGCGCTTCAGGGACTCGAACCCCGGACCTGCGGATTATGATTCCGTCGCTCTAACCGACTGAGCTAAAGCGCCCGAGCCGCGCATTATAGCGGCGCCACGTCCGGCGGCCGGGCCCCGCATGGCGCCACCTGCCTGCTTCCGATGTTCAGCTTCTTCCGCAAGAAGGCCCCGCCGCCGGCGGCGCCCGAGACCGCGTTGCCCGCCGCCGTCGAGCCTGCGCCCGTCGCGACCGTGCCTGCACCGGCGGCCGAAGCGCCGGCCGCCACGCAGGCCCAAGAGGCTTCGGCCGTCGCCGCCTCCGCACCGCGTGCCGGCTGGCTCGACCGCCTGCGCGCCGGTCTGCGCAAGACTGGCAGCAGCATCGCGCAGGTCTTCACCGGCACGCAGATCGATGATGCGCTGTACGAGGAGCTCGAGAGCGCGCTGTTGATGGCCGATGCCGGCGTCAAGGCCACCGAGTTCCTGCTCGCCGACCTGAAGCGCCGCGTCAAGGACGCGAAGGCCACCGACCCGGCGCAGGTCAAGGCGCTGCTGGTCGACGCGATCGCCGACCTGCTGCGCCCGCTCGAGAAGCCGCTGGCGATCGGCGAGCACACCCCGACCGTGATCATGGTCGTCGGCGTCAACGGCGCCGGCAAGACGACGTCGATCGGCAAGCTCACGCGCCACCTCGCCGACGCCGAGCAGAAGGTGCTGCTCGCCGCGGCCGACACGTTCCGCGCCGCGGCGCGCGAGCAGCTCGCCGTGTGGGCCGACCGCAACCGCGTCGAGATCGTCAGCCAGCAAAGCGGCGACCCGGCCGCGGTCACGTTCGACGCCGTCGTCGCCGGCAAGGCGCGCGGCTGCGACGTCGTGATCGCCGACACCGCGGGGCGCCTGCCGACGCAGCTGCACCTGATGGAAGAGCTGAAGAAGATCAAGCGCACGATCGGCAAGGCGCAGGCCGGTGCGCCGCACGAGGTGCTGCTGGTCGTCGACGGGAACACGGGCCAGAACGCGCTCGCGCAGGTCAAGGCCTTCGACGATGCGCTGCAGCTCACTGGGCTGGTGGTGACCAAGCTCGACGGCACGGCCAAGGGCGGCGTGCTCGCGGCGATCGCACGCGAGCGGCCGGTGCCGGTCTATTTCATCGGCGTCGGCGAGAAGCTCGAAGACCTGCAGACGTTCAGCGCGCGCGAGTTCGCGCAGGCGCTCTTGGGCTGACCGGGCGTCGGGTTCGGCTCGAGGGGCATCGGGCCGTTGCATAGCGACCCGTTGCGGTCTGCGACCGTCCGCCGAGTGTGCGCAGGTTGCGGCGGCAGGGCGACGGCGGTGCCTGCGTGCTCCGGCCCACGCTCGCGCTTCACCGTCGTGCCACGCGAGCGTCTTTCCTGTCGTCACCGCTTGCAGCGGTTGTGTCTGTCAAGTTGTGCAGAAACGCGATCACGGTTCGAGGTTGGGCTGATCAGGCCGCGAGCTTCATGGCGGCCTTCTTGTGCTCCTTGA
>NZ_QOAZ01000031.1 GCF_003574675.1 Azohydromonas sediminis | reverse complement strand
GCGCGGCGCTGTGCGGCGGCAGCAGCCTGGCTACCGCGCGGTCCTTGAATGCTTGTCCGTATCGAGCCAACTCGTTCTCTGTCATCGTCCCCGGGCCTACGAAATGCGGCGGCCAAGCAGGCTGTGGATTTATGGGCGATGCGCTGCGCGCACCGGCCAGCTTGCCGTGGACAACGCTGTCGCGTTGCCCACCGCGCAGGCCTTCGCCCACAAGCTCCACAGCCTCCCACCACCATCTACATGAACCTGGAACTCAACGAAGACCAAGTTCTATCGGGGTGACAACAATTCTGACGCGGGGGGTGTTCATCGACATCGCGGCGGCCGCGATGTGCAACTTCACCCTCGTCGCGCTGCTGATGGTGCGGTTGGTCAAGCGCCTGCAGGCGATGTCGTTGCGCGATGCGCTGACCGGGCTGCACAACCGCCGCGCGCTCGACGCCGACCTGCAGTGCGAGTCGGGTCGCGCACGCGACGCGGCGGGGCTGCGTTCTCGGTGCTGGCGGTCGACATCGACCACGTCAAGCAGGTCAACGACCGGCACGGCCACCTTGCCGGCGATGCGCTGCTGACGCCGGTCGCGCAGCGTTTGCTCGCCACGGCGCGCGAGGCCGACACCGTCGCGGGCGTCGGGCCACGATCAGCGTCGGGGTCGCGGTCGCGCGCGCCACCCACGGCGACGTGCAGGGCGTCCTGCGTCGGGCCGACGAGTTCGCCCAATGACAACGGCCTTGGCGAGTGCCAAGGCCGTTGTGCGGGTGTGGGGTGGTGGAGACGAGGAGGATCTCCAGCTCCTGCCGCTATCCCAAGAAAATCAAGGACTTAAGTCGGCATCGGCTGCGCTTTGTGCATCGGTATTGTGAACCACTTGCCCCGTTGCGCGAGTCCTTCCGGTTGATGTTCGCGCCGTGCGGCGCCGACGGGAATGCGCGTGGAGTTCTGCGTCCGTTGTGCGCCGCGGCAAGACAACCGCGGCGGCAATTTGTACGATGATCAGATGAGTGACCTCGGCGTGCTCCAGCCTCCCGTCCGCCTGTCGGATCGCCTCGCCGCGGTGCTGCAGGCGGCGATCGAGTGCGGGGAGCTCTCACCGGGCGACGCGCTGCCGACCGAGGCCAAGCTGGTCCAGCAGTACGGTGTTTCGCGTACCGTGGTGCGCGAGGCGATCAGCCGGCTGAAGTCCACGGGTCTGCTGGTGTCGCGGCAAGGCAGTGGCGTCTATGTCGCGCTGGCGGCCGCGAACCGGCCGCTGCTGCTGGATCCCGCGCTGCTGGGCACGTCCGATGCGGTGATCGAGGTGCTCGAGGTGCGCCGCGCGCTCGAGTCCGAGGCCGCCGGTTTGGCGGCCGAGAGGGCCGATGCGGCCACACGCCGGGCGATCCTCGACGCTTGCGAGGCGATCGACGCCGCGGTCGACGCTGGCGGTGACGGCGTGGCCGAGGACGTCGCCTTCCATCGCCGGATCGCCGACGCGAGCGGCAACCCCCAGTTCGGCCGCCTGCTCGGCTTCCTCGATCAGTACGTGCGGGCAGCAGTGGCCGTCACGCGCGCCAACGAAGCCCGGCGCGACGACTTCGCGCAGCAGGTGCGCGACGAGCACCGCGAGCTCGCGCGGGCGATCTTCGAGGGCGACGCCGCTCGAGCCAGAGCGGCGGCGGCCACCCACATGCACAACGCGGCGCGGCGCATCCGCGAAGGCATCCAGGCGCGCCGTGTGCGACCCCGGGCTGCCAGGCGCGCCGCCGCGACCGGCTCGGGGACGAACGCATGACGAACACCGTGGGTGTGATCGGGCTGGGGTCGATGGGGTGGGGCGCGGCCACCTCGGTGTTGCGCAAGGGGCTGGCCACCTGGGGCTTCGACACCCGCGAGGAAGTCCTCGCGCGCTTCGCCGCCGAAGGCGGCCGGATCGCGCGGCGGCCCGCGGATCTGGCCGCTGCCTGCGACGTGGTACTCGTGCTCGTCGTGAACGCGGCCCAGACCGAGCAGGTGCTCTTCGGCGAGGGCGGGCTGGTGCCGGGCATGCGCCCGGGCTCGGTCGTGATCGCGTCGGCCACTGTCGATCCCGCGCTGCCGCCGCAGTGGGCTCAGCGCCTCGCCGAGCACGGCGTGCTGATGATCGACGGCCCGGTGTCGGGTGGCGCATGCAAGGCTGCCGAAGGACAGATGACGGTGATGGGCTCGGGGCCGGCCGAGGCCTTCGACAAGGCCGCCGCGCTGCTCGACGCGATCGCCGGCAAGGTCTATCGCCTGGGCGAAGCGCCGGGCATCGGCTCCACGGTGAAGATGGTCAACCAGCACCTGGCCGGAGTGCACATTGCCGCGGCCTGCGAGGCGATGGCGCTGGGCATCCGTGCGGGCGCCGAGCCGCGTGCGCTCTACGACGTGATCTGCAACTCGGCGGGCATGAGCTGGATGTTCCAGAACCGTGTGCCGCACATCCTCGACGGCGACTACACGCCGCTGTCGGCGGTGAACATCTTCGTGAAGGACCTCGGCATCGTGCTCGATGCAGCGCGCAAGCTCACCTTTCCGCTGCCGCTCGCTTCGGCCGCGCACCAGATGTACCTCGCCACGGCGGCGCTGGGCCACGGCGGCGACGACGATGCGTCGGTCATCAAGATGTTCGCGGCACTGGCCGGCATCGAGCTGCCGGCCGCGGCAGCGTCCGGTGGCGAGGGGGCAGGCCGGTGATCCTGGGCGTCGTCGCCGACGACTTCACCGGCGCCACCGACGCGGCGAGCATGCTGGTGCGCAACGGCATGCGCACCGTGCAGGTGATCGGCGTGCCGCAGGGGCCGGCGCCCGACGCGGATGCGGTGGTGGTGGCGCTGAAGTCGCGCACCGTGCCCGCAGCCGACGCGGTGCGCGCGTCGCTGGCCGCGCTCGACTGGCTGCGTGCCGGCGGCGCGCGGCAGTTCTACTTCAAATACTGCTCCACCTTTGACTCCACGCCGGCCGGAAACATCGGTCCGGTGGCCGACGCGCTGATGCAGCGTCTGGGCACCGACTTCACGATCGCCTGTCCGGCCTTTCCCGAGAATGGCCGCAGCGTCTTTCGCGGACATCTGTTCGTCGGTGACGAGCTGCTGTCGGAATCGGGCATGCGCACCCATCCGCTCACGCCGATGACCGACTCGAACCTGGTCCGCGTGCTGCAGGCGCAGACGCCGTCGAAGGTGGGCCTGGTGCGCTACGACGTGGTCGCCCAGGGTGCTGAGGCGATCCGCGCGCGCTTCGACGCGCTGCGCGCCGAGGGCGCGCGCATCGCGATCGTGGACGCGACGTCCGACACCGACCTGCTCGCGATCGGTGCGGCCTGCGACGGCATGCCGCTGATCACTGCGGGGTCGGGCGTGGCGCTCGGGCTGCCGCGAAACTACCGTGCGCGCGGCTGGCTGCGCCAGCAAGGCGACGCGGCGCGGCTCGATCCGGTGGGGGGCGGCGCCGCGGTGCTGTCGGGCTCGTGCTCGGTGGCCACCAACGGCCAGGTAGCGCGCTGGCTCGCGGGCGGCAGGCCCGGCCTGCGGCTCGATCCGCGCAAGCTCGCTGCCGGGCGCGACCTCGCTGCCGCCGCGCTCGAATGGGCGCGCGCCCGGCTCGCCGAAGGCCAGGCGCCGCTGGTCTACGCAACCGCCGAGCACGACGAGGTGTCGGCGGTTCAGCGCGAGCTGGGCGCCGCGCGCGCCGGGGAGCTGGTTGAGCGGTGCCTGGCGCGCGTCGCGCAGGGGCTGGTCGAGGCGGGTGTGCGGCGGCTGGTGGTTGCGGGCGGGGAGACTTCCGGCGCAGTCGTGCAGGCGCTCGGCGTCGCACAGCTTCGCATCGGCCCGACGATCGCGCCCGGCGTTCCGTGGACGCAGGCCGAGGGGCGTCCCCTGTGGCTCGCGCTGAAGTCGGGCAACTTCGGCGGCCCCGACTTCTTCGCCGACGCGTTCGCGATGTCGGGCGAGGCTGGCGCTGCGGCCGCGTCCTCGACCGCGCGGGGAGCGGGCCGGTGAGCGCCGCGAGCCCCCGCCCGATGAGCCCCGCCGAGCAGCGCGCCCGCGAGCGCCTGTGCGAGATCGGCCGCTCGCTGTACGCGCGCGGCCTCACCGCGGGCAGTTCGGGCAACCTCTCGGTGCAGCTCGACGACGGCTGGCTGTTCACGCCCACCAACGCCTGCCTCGGTGAGCTCGACCCGGCGCGCCTTTCGAAGGTCGGCTTCGACGGGCGGCTGCTCTGCGGCGACGCGCCCACCAAGGAGCAGCCCCTGCACACCGCCGTGTACCAGCGGCGCGGGGCGGCGCGCGCGATCGTTCACTTGCACTCGCACTACGCGGTGGCGGTGTCGGTGCTCGAGGGCATCGATCCGCGCAGCGTGCTGCCCGCGCTCACCGCGTATTACGTGATGAAGGTCGGGCGCCTGCCGCTGGTGCCTTACTTCCGCCCGGGCGATCCGCGCGTGGCCGACGCGATTCGTGAGCTCGCCGGCGAGCACGCGGCGGTGCTGCTCGCCAATCACGGCCCGGTGGTGAGCGGTGACTCGATCGAGGCCGCCGCGTATGCGATGGAGGAGCTCGAGGCCACCGCCCGGCTCTTCCTACAGCTCGACGGCAAGCGCGTGCGGCTGCTCACCGAAGAGCAGATCGACCAGCTGCGCCGCGAGTTCGGCGCGCGCTGGTAGAGGAGTCCTGTCGATGCCCCGCTTCGCAGCCAACCTCTCGATGATGTACGGCGAGCACGAGTTCCTCGACCGCTTCGGTGCGGCGGCCGCCGATGGCTTCACGGGTGTCGAGTTCCTGTTCCCCTACGCGTGGCCGCCCGCCGAGATCGCCGCGCGGCTGAGGGCGAACGGCCTGACGCAGGCGCTGTTCAACATGCCGCCCGGAGACTTCGACGCGGGCGAGCGCGGCCTCGCGGCACTGCCGGGCCGCGAGGCCGAGTTCGAGCAGGGGGTGCGTCGAGCGGGCGCCTACGCGCTCGCCACCTGCTGCACCCGCCTGCACGCGATGGCCGGGATCGCCGCGCCGGGCGCGGACCGCTCCGAGATGCGCGCGACCTACGTGGCGAACCTGCGTCGCGCGGCGCGCATGCTCGCGCCCGACGGCATCACGGTGCTGATCGAGCCGATCAACCATCGCGACATCCCCGGCTATTTCCTCTCCACGCAGGACGATGCGCACTCGATCCGCGAGGAGGTGGGCGAGCCGAACCTGAAGGTGCAGATGGACTTCTACCACTGCCAGATCGTCGAGGGTGATCTGCTGCACCGCTACGAGAAGCATGCAGCCGGCGTCGGGCACATTCAGGTCGCCGGCGTGCCCGAGCGGCACGAGCCCGACGTTGGCGAGGTCAACTACACGTACCTGTTCGAAAAGCTCGACGCGCTGGGCTACCCGGGCTGGATCGGCTGCGAGTATCGTCCTCGCGCCGGCACCTCGGCCGGCCTCGGCTGGTTCGCGCGCTGGAAGGACTCCCAACGATGAAGGTGCTGATCACCGGCGGTGCGGGCTTCCTCGGGGCGCGGCTCGCGCGCACGCTGCTAGCGCGTGGCACGCTGGCCGGCCGCCCGATCGACCGCTTGATTCTCGCCGACCGCGTCGCGCCGGATCGTGCGCTGCTCGCTGACCCGCGGGTGAGCGTGGATGTGGGCGACCTGCTCGAGCGCATTCCCTCGCTCTTGCGCGAGCGACCCGAAGGTGTCTTCCACCTCGCGTCGGCGGTCTCGGGCGAGTGCGAGGCGGACTTCGACCTCGGCATGCGCTCCAACCTCGACACCACACGCGCGCTGCTCGACGCCTGCCGTGCCGCCGGCAACTCGCCGCGGCTCGTCTTCGCGAGTTCGGTCGCGGTGTTCGGCTCGGACCCGGCGATTGCGTTGCCGCCGGTGGTGCGCGACGACACGCTGCCCACGCCGCAGTCGTCGTACGGCATCCAGAAGTTCGTTTGCGAGCAGCTGATCGCCGACTACACGCGCAAGGGCTTCCTCGACGGGCGGGCCGCGCGGCTGATGACCGTGTCGGTGCGGCCGGGCAGGCCGAACGCCGCGGCTTCCGGTTTCCTGTCGGGTGTCATCCGAGAGCCGCTGGCGGGCCTGCCGGCGAATTGTCCGGTGCCCCTCGACACGGCGGTCGCGCTGGCCTCGCCGGCCAGCACGATCGACGGGCTGATCGCCGTGTTCGAGGCGAGCCGCGAGGCCTTCGGCGGGCGCACCGCGATGAACCTGCCCGCGCTCACCGTCACCGTGCGCCAGATGATCGAGGCGTTGCGCGAGGTGGGTGGCGAGGCGGCGGTGTCGAAGCTGACGTTCGAGCCGGATGCGGACGTCGCGCGCATCGTCGGCGGCTGGCCCTCGCGCTTCGAGACGCGGCGCGCGTGCGCGCTGGGCCTGAAGGCCGACGAGAGCTTCGTTGCGATCGTGCACCAGTACGTTCGCGACAACCCGGAGGCGGTGACCGTTCCCGTCGTTCAAGCCCAGACGCGCCATCCGCGTTGAGGGCATCCCAACCCAAGGAGGTAGACAGCATGAAGACCACTCTCACCCGCATCGCACTGGCCGTCGCGGCCACCGTCGCCACGATCGGCGCCGCGCAGGCGCAGACCGTGCTGAAGATCGGCTACGCCACCTCGAAGGAGTCGCACTACGGCGTCGGCTCCACTGTGTTCTGCGACGAGATGGAGAAGGGCACGCAGGGTCGCTACAAGTGCCAGCAATTCCCGAGCTCGGCGCTCGGCGGCGAGCGCGAGATGATCGAGGCCGTGCAGCTCGGCACGCTCGACCTGGTCAACACCTCCACGGGGCCGCTCGGCAACTTCGTGCCCGAGGTGAAGATCGTCGACATTCCCTTCCTGTTCCGCGGCTACGACCACGCGCGCAAGACCCTCGACGGCCCGATCGGAGAGGACCTGCTCGCCAAGATGCGGGCCAAGAACCTGATCGGCCTGGCATGGACCGAGAACGGCTTTCGGCACATGACCAACAACAAGCGGCCGATCGTCAAGGCCGAAGACGCGAAGGGCCTGAAGATGCGCACCATGGAGAACAAGGTGCACATGGACGGGTACAAGACCTTCGGCATCCTGCCCACGCCGATGCCCTTCCCCGAGCTGTTCACCGCCTTGCAGCAGGGCACGGTCGATGGCCAGGAGAACCCGATCCCGGTGATCCTCTCGGCGAAGTTCGCCCAGGTCCAGAAGCATCTGTCGCTCACCGGCCACGTGTACTCGCCCGCGGTGATCATCCTGTCGCCGGCGGTGTGGAACAAGCTGTCGGACGCCGACAAGAAGGTCTTCGTCGAGGCCGCACGCAAGGGCGCCGCTGCGCAGCGCAAGAAGGTCAACGACGACGAGGCCAACGGCATCGCACAGCTTCGCAAGGACGGCATGCAGGTCGTCGAGAAGGTGGATGGCGAGAGCTTCCGCAAGGCGGTCGCGACCGTGTTCCCCGAGTACGCGAAGGAGTTCGGTGCGGATCGCATCGCTGCGATCCAGGCGGTCAAGTAAGCCCAGGTGTCGCCCGCGGCCGCCCTGCGCGGCCGCGGCCTGCCGACCCCTCGTTGCTGCACGTGCGGGAGTTGCCGTGAGATCCCTGATCCTCTCCCTCGACCGCCGCCTCAGCGGGCTGGCGCTGCTGCTCGCCGCGCTGCTGCTGGCACTGGTGGCCGCGCTCGGCCTGTGGCAGGTGGTCAGCCGTTTCCTGCTCGAGGAACCGTCCACCTGGACCGAAGAGGCGATGCGCCGGCTGCTGATCTGGATGGTGATGCTGGGCACCGCAGCCGCGTTCAGGCGAGGCGCGCTCGTGTCGGTGGACCTGATGCTCAGGCTTTCGCGTGGCGCGTGGCTGCGCTACGTGCGCCTGGGGATCGCCGGCGTGTCGCTCGCCTATCTGACCGTGATCGCCTGGTATGGCATCGACCTGGCCTGGCGCGTGCGCTTCCAGACCTTCGCCAGCATCGACATGTCGATGGGCTGGGCCTACCTCGCGCTGCCCGTGGGCGCGCTGCTCTCGATGCTCGCCGTGACCGCGAACTTCCTCGATCCGAGGAACGAAGAACTCGGCACCGCACAGTGAGCGCTTGGCGTCGCGGCCGCACGGCCGCGGCGGGCGCGCGCCAACCAATCCGACGACGGCAACGCGATGTCCTCCACCTTGCTCTTCACGATGCTGCTGTGCTTCGCCTTCAGCATCTCGATCGCCGTCTCGATCGGCAGCTCTGCGATTCTGGGCTTGGCGCTCTTCGATCCGTCGCGGCTGATCATCGCGCCCAAGGAGATGTTCACCGCGATCGACAAGTTCCCCCTCGCGGCCATCCCCTTCTTCATCCTCGCCGGAAACCTGATGGAGGCCAGCGGCATCTCGCGGCGGCTGGTCGAGTTTGCGAAGTCGCTGGTGGGCGGCGTGCAGGGGGGACTGCCGATGACCACCGTGCTGACCTGCATGATCTTCGCTGCGGTGTCGGGCTCGTCGGTGGCGACGACCTTCGCGATCGGCGCAATCCTCATCCCGGCGCTGATCCGCCACGGCTACCCCACCAGCTACGCGGCCGCGCTGCAGGCCACTTCGGCCGAACTCGGCGTGGTGATTCCGCCTTCGATCCCGATGATCCTGTTCGGCGTGGCGGCCGAGGTATCGATCGGTGATCTGTTCCTCGCCGGCATCGGCCCCGGCATCCTGATCGGCGTGACGCTGATGCTCTTCGTGCACGTCTACTGCCGCATCAAGGGCTGGGGCAAGCAGGACGGTGATGGGCGGCTGCCGGTGCTGCGTGCGACGATGGACGCGGGCTGGGCGCTGCTGATGCCCTTCATCATCCTTGGGGGCATCTACGGCGGGGTATTCACGCCGACAGAGGCCTCGGTCGTCGCAGTGTTCTACGCGCTGCTGGTCGGGCTGGTGATCCACCGCGAACTCGGGCTGCGGGACCTGCTGCCCATCCTCAAGAAGTCGGTGCTTTCGAGTGCGGTGATCATGTTCATCATCGCCAACGCCGGCCTGTTCGCGCTGATCATCACGCGCGAGGGCGTTCCCGAGGCGATCGGCCGGTGGCTGGCGCATGCGCTCGATTCGCCGGCCTGGTTCCTGCTCGGCATCAACGCGGCGCTGTTCGTGATCGGGATGTTCATCGAGACGTCGGCCGCCATCATCGTGCTCGCGCCGATCCTGGTTCCCGTGGCCGTGCACTTCGGCATCGACCCCGTCCACTTCGGGATCATCATGGTGGTGAACCTGGCGCTGGGCATGATCACGCCGCCGTTCGGCGTCAATCTGTTCGCCGCGTGTACGGTGGCGCAGATCCCGCTCGAGCGCATCGTCACGCACCTGGGGCCCTTCGTGCTCGTGGTGCTCGGCTGCCTGGCGGTCATCGCCTACGTTCCGCCCCTGTCGCTCGGGATCCGCGACGCGATACGCGCCGCGCCGGCGGAGGTCGCGCCGGTGGTCGCCCCGTCCGGCGCTCCCGCGCAGGCTGGGCGGTCGTCGCCCGTGCTCCCGGGCGGCGCGCCCGCGATCGGCCCGGCCGCCACCGATGCGTCCGCGCCGATCGGGCCGGCGGCCACGGACGCGTCGCCGCCGATCGGCCCGGCCGCCACCGACTCGTCGCCTCCAATCGGTCCGGCGCCGACGAACGCAGCCCCGCCGACCGGTCCGGCCGCGACCGACGCGTCGCCGCCGATCGGCCCGGCGGCCACCGACCCATCCCCACCCGCCGGCGCGCGTCAGTGACACCCACGGCACGGAGCACGAGATGAACGCACGCTACGACCAAGGCTTCCACTGGATCGGCAACCGCTGGGTGCCCGGGGCAGGGGAGCATACCCTGCCGATGATCGATCCTTCCGACGGCCAGCCCTTCGCTGCGATCGCGCGCGGCGACGCCCGCGACGTGGATGCGGCGGTGGCCGCCGCGCGGGAGGCCTTCGAGGGGGAGTGGGGCCGCGCGAGCGCGCTGGAGCGCGGTCGCGTGCTGATGCGCGTGGCCGCGAGCATCCAGGAGCACGCGGACGAACTGGCGGCGATCGAATCGCGCGACTGCGGCAAGCCGCTCGGCCAGGCGCGCAGCGACGCGCTCGCCTGCGCACGCTACTTCGAGTTCTACGGCGGCCTCGCCGACAAGGTGGGCGGCTACACGATCCCCTTCCAGGCGGGCTACACGGTGTTCGCCGAGCGCGAGCCGCACGGCGTCACCGGGCACATCGTGCCCTGGAACTACCCGATGCAGATCTTCGGGCGCACGGTGGCCGCGGCGCTGGCCGCCGGCAACGCGTGCGTGGTGAAGCCGGGCGAGGACGCCTGCCTGTCGCTGCTGCGGGTGGCCGAGCTCGCGGCCGGCTGCGGGCTTCCCGCCGGCGCCCTGAACCTGGTCACCGGCCTGGGCTCCGAGGCGGGCAGCGCGCTCACCGCCCACCCCGGCATCGACCACTACTCGTTCACCGGCTCGCCCGAGACCGGCACGCGCGTCGCGCAAGCGGCCGCCGAGCGCCACGTGCCGGTCACCCTGGAGCTGGGCGGCAAGTCGCCGCAGATCGTGTTCGCCGATGCCGACCTCGACGCCGCGCTGCCCTCGTTGGTCAACGCGATCGTGCAGAACGCCGGGCAGACCTGCTCGGCCGGCAGCCGCCTGCTCGTCGAGCGCTCCATCTACGAGCCACTGCTCGCGCGGCTGGGCAAGGCCTTCGATGCGGTGCGCGTGGGGCCCGGCGCGGCGAATCTCGCGTGCGGCCCGCTGATCCGCAGGAGCCAGCTCGAGCGCGTCGCGCGATTCGTCGAGATGGCCGAGAGTGACGGCCTGCGCGTGGTCGGCCGGGGCAGCATCGCGCCCGACGCGCCCGCTGGAGGCTTCTACCTCGCTCCGGTGCTCTTCGCGGATGTGCCGGCCGACCATCCGATCGCTCAGCAGGAGATCTTCGGCCCGGTGCTTGCCGCCATGTCCTTCGACGGCGAGGACGAGGCGGTGCGGCTGGCGAACGCCACGCGCTACGGCCTGGTCGCCGGCGTGTGGACCCGCGACGGTGCGCGCCAGATGCGGATGGCCAGGAGGCTGCGGGCCGGGCAGGTGTTCATCAACAACTACGGCGCGGCGGGTGGCGTCGAGCTGCCCTTCGGCGGCGTGAAGTCCAGCGGCCATGGCCGCGAGAAGGGCATCGAGGGGCTGCTGTCCTTCACGACCATCAAGACCGTGGCCGTGCGCCACGGATGACATCAGAGCCAAGAGAGGAGGAGTGAACGATGAGGCTGGCGGGCAAGATCGCGATCGTGACCGGCGCGGGTTCGGGCTTTGGCGAGGGCATCGCCAAGCGCTACGCGCAGGAAGGCTGCAAGGTGGTCGTCAACGACCTTCGGCCCGAGGGGGGTGAACGGGTGACCGCCCAGATCCGCGCGGCCGGCGGCGAGGCGGTCTTCGTGCAGGGAGACGTCTCGAAGGACGCGGACGTCGCCCGCCTGGTGCAGTCCGCGCTCGACGCCTACGGCGGGCTGACCACCGTGGTCAACAACGCCGGCACCACGCACCGCAACCGGCCGATGCTGGAGGTGGGCGAGGACGAATTCGACCGCATCTACGCGGTCAACGTCAAGAGCCTGTACCTCACCGCGAAGCACGCGGTGCCGGTGTTCCGCAAGGCCGGTGGCGGCTGCTTCATCACGATCGCCTCCACCGCGGGCGTGCGCCCGCGCCCGGGCTTGACTTGGTACAACGGCAGCAAGGGCGCCGCGATCGTCACCAGCCGCTCGATGGCCGCCGAGCTCGGCCCGGAGCGCATCCGCGTGAACGTGATCAACCCGGTGGCCGGGGAGACTGGGCTGCTCGCCGAATTCATGGGCGAGGACACGCCCGAGCGCCGCGCGAAGTTCATCGCGACCATCCCGCTGGGCCGGCTGTCTCGACCGCTCGACATCGCCAACGCGGCGCTCTTCCTCGCGTCCGACGAGGCGGAGTTCATTTCCGGGGTGTGCCTCGAGGTGGACGGCGCGCGCTGCGTCTGAGTAACCGTGTTCTTCGTCAAGTCCCCCGTGGCTGAGGAACGCCGAGTTGCTGGCGTGAGCACGGGTTGCCCACAAGCAAGTCCGGTGGACAACCCTGCGCTTTGGCGGTCCGGGTGGGTTCAGGTCTTGGCGGCGGATCGATGATCGGCGTGCCAGACGGTGCGCGTGCGGACCATGGCTTTCAGCGTGGTCAGCAGCTTGCGCATGCAAGCGACCAAGGCGATCTTGGGGCATTTGCCGGCGGCGATCAGTCGCTCGTAGAAGGCCTTGATGACGGGGTTGCGGCGGCTGGCGGTCAGTGCGGCCATGTACAGCACGCGGCGCACGTCGAAGCGCCCGCCCTGGATGCGTCGTCGGCCCTTGCTGGAGCCGGAGTCGTTGGCCATCGGGGCGAGGCCCGCCAGCGCGGCGATCTCGCGCCGGTTCAGCCGGCCGAGCTCGGGCAGCTCGGCGATCAGCGTGGCGCTGGCCACCGGGCCGATGCCGCTGGCCGACTGCAGCAACCGGTCGAGTTCGGTGAAGTGCTCGCGCACGTGGCCGACCATCTTGAACCGCCCCGGGAATTGAGGAGGCTCCTTCGTTTGAGAAGATGGAGCCATCATGAGGAAGTCCCCGAAGTTTTCCCCGGAGGTCGTCGAGCGTGCGGTGCGCATGGTGTTCGAGGCCAAGGACCAGTACCCGTCGCAGTGGGCAGCCATCGAGTCCATCGCGGGCAAGATCGGCTGCACCGCCGAGACGCTGCGCCGCTGGGTGCGCCAGGCCGAGCGTGACCAGGGCCTGCGCGAAGGACCGACGACGGCCGAGCAGCAGCGCGTCAAGGAGTTCGAGCGCGAGGTGCGCGAGCTGCGCCGGGCCAACGAGATCCTGAAGCTGGCCAGCGCGTTTTTCGCCCTGGCGGAGCTCGACCGCCGCCTCAAGTCGTGAGCGAGTTCGTCGAACAGTACCGCGAGCGCTTCGGGGTCGAGCCGATCTGCAAGGCGTTGCAGGTCGCCCCGGCGGCGGTACGCAAGCGGCTGGCTCGACGGTAGGAGCCGGAGCTGCGCTCGGCGCGCGAGCGACGCGACGCCGATCGCAGCGCGGGGTCACGCCGTCGGCCCAGACTGCTTGTCAGACTTACCCTGCATGCGCTTGCGGCGCAGGAAGGTCGGCAACTGCGCCTCGTCGTCGACCGAGAACTGCAAGCCCTCTTCCCGCAGCGCGAGCCGGTCGCGCAGCCGGGTCGACGAGTACATCATCTCCTTCATCGCGCGCTCGATCTCGCGCGTCTCGGCGATGGAGCGCATCGCGGCGAGGACCGACGCCACCCACTCGTTGCCGGCGAACTGGCGGCTGGCTTCCTCGAGCATGCGGTCGACTTCTTTCCAGCGGCCGCGGGCGGCTGCGGCGCGGATGCGGGTCAGTGCGTCCGCCGCGGCCAGCTCGATGAGCCGGCGCGTGACGAGCTCGTCGTCGGCCAGCGCGTTGAAGCTGCCGGCGCTGAGCACCGGCACCGACAGGCCGGTGCGCTCGAGCTGCACCGCTTCGCCGTCCGGCGTGCGCCCCGACACCGACACACGCACGAGCGTGGCCGCCGTCCCGACCGGTGGCAGCGACGTGACCGGCACCTTCAGCCGCAGCACGGCCCACGCCTCGGCGCCCCAGGCGAAGTCGGGCAAGTGCCACTGGCCCTCGGTGCGCGGCAGGTCGTTGACCACCTGCACCTCGACCCCGTCCGGTGCCTGCACCGCCAGGCGCAGCTCGCGCAGGCACAGGTTGCCCAGCAGCTCGAGTTCGCGCTCGAAGGGCTCCATCAGGTCGGCCGCGGTGTCGCCGTAGTAGCTGCTGCCGCCGCCGGCGCGCGCCATCGCGATCATCAGCTCCTCGTTGAACTGATGCCCGAGCCCGTAGGTGCTCGTCGTGATGCCGCGGCTGGCCCACTGCGCGCACTGCGCGGCGATCTTGGCGGGGTCGGTCAGGCCCTGGTTGGCCTGCCCGTCGGACAGCAGGATCACGCGCTTCAGGCCATGGCCTGCCACGGTGCCGAGGCTCTCGGCGCCGTCGAGCCAGCCGCCGTGCAGGTTGGTGCTGCCGCCCTCGGTGATGGCCTCGACGGCGGCGCGCTGCACGCTGCCGTCGCCCAGCGGCTGCGCCGGCCACAGCCGCCGCACGCGGTCGTCGAACTGCACGAGCGACAGCGTGTCGGTCGGCCGCAGGCGGGAGATCACGTATTCGGCGCAGCGCTTGGCCTCGGCCAGCGGCTGCCCGGCCATCGAGCCCGAGCGGTCGATCACGAGCGCAATCGCCTGCGGCGGACGCTGCGCGGCGTGCCCGGCTGGCGCGTCGGGGGCCTGCACGCGCAGCAGCACTTCGACGACGTTGTCGCGGCCGTCGACGACGCCGGCGCGGCGCGGGGTCAGCACGACGGTGGTGGAAAGGCAGAGGTACTCGTCCATGACGTCTCCAGCAGAACGGGGGGGCACTCGAGGATCGCAGGCGACTGGCTCAACGAGCGAGCCAGCGGGGCAGCTCGGTGCGGGCCGGTGTCGGCGGCAAAGCGGTCACCTCGTGCACCGCCGCGGGCGCGGGCAGCTGCTGCCGCATCGGCTCGGGCGAGTCTGCGGCCGCCCGCCCATTCGTCTCCAGCGCCCAGCCGTCGGTGGCTACCTCGAAGCTCAGGCAGCGCAGTTCGCTGCCTGCCAGGCGCCGCTGCACGGCGAGCTCGACGATGCGCTCGCACTGCGCGGGCGTCAGCCGCAGCGCCACGCGCTGCCAGCGGCGCAGCACCAGCGGCCGCGCCCAGGCTGCCTCCATCGCCCGGCGCAGCGCGGCGGCGTCGGCCGCGGGGCCGGCGGCGATGCGGCGGGCGAGCAGGGTGGTCAGCAGGTTGTGCAGCGCCAGCCGCACGCCTTCGGGGAACAGCGCCACCACCTGGTCCACGCGCGGCAGCCGACCCGGGTAGCAGAAGCGCAGCGTGAGCACGACCTGCAGCGCCTGCACCGGGTTGAGCACGCGCAGCCGCGGCGGCGGCAGCACCAGCAGCGGCAGGCTGGCGGCCTCGGCGTGCGTGAGCGGCGTGCACAGGCTCATCAGCGACGCCAGGCGCGCCCACTGCCCGGCGCTCAGCCCGTCGATCGTGCCGAGCCGCCCCGCCTCGATCTGGCGTGCGAAGCAGGCCGCGTCGCGCCAGTCGTAGAGCGACTTCGCGCGGTTGGCGCGCACGCTCATCACGGCGAGGTTGCCCGCGGCGTAGCCAGCGTCGTTGTTCACCCGGTCCACCGAAGCGTCGCTCGGCAGCCCGGTGCCGTGGGTGAGCGCCTCGCCGGTGATCGGGCACACCGGCACGTCGATCGCTTTCAGGAAGTGCGGCGTGACGGCCACCGTATCGAACGCCTTGCCGCGCAGCCACGCGTTCAGGCGCAGCTGCAGCCACTTGCGCACATGCGGGGTGGCGCGCAGCGTGCGCGCGCCGAAGACGGCCTGCCCGGCCTCCCAGCCCTGGCGCATCGGGTGGCCCTCGTGCAGGTGGTCCGCCGGCGGCACGAGGCGGTAGTGCGCGTGGTCCCAGCCGATCTCGAAGGCGGTGCGGTCGGCCGGGGAGGGGGTGTCGAGCACGAGGGTGCTGCGGGCGAGGGTGTGGGCGTCGGACATGGGGGTTCTCCTGCGCGTTCGACGGGCACCGCGCCCATCGTGACCGCCAGCGTGCATCCCCAATGGCTCAGGGCGTGAGCCACCTGGCGCGCTTCCATCCGGGCAAACCCGGGCGGCGCGCCGCGGCTGCCGCCGCCGTTCGGTGCGCGGGCGCCGCAGGGGCGCCTCCCCGGGCAGCGTTGCACACACGCGACGCTGATCGGATTGCGCACGTTCGGCACCGGCACGTACAGTCGGGTGGCTCGCCCGCTGAGCCACCGAACCGGCAGCCTTCCATGACCAAGACCGCGCGCGTCTACCGCATCGAGATGCTGATCAAGGCCAGGGGGCACGTGAGCTTCCGCGAGCTGCTCGACGAGCTCGAGGTCTCGCCCGCGACGCTCAAGCGCGACCTCGAGTACCTGCGCGACCAGCTCGACGCGCCGATCGAGTACGACCGGTTCCTCAACGGCTACAAGTTCGGCGCCGAGTTCCGCGGGCGCAAGCACGAGTTGCCGGGCCTGTGGTTCAGCGAGCGCGAGCTCTACAGCCTGCTGATGACGCACCAGCTGCTGAGCGAGCTCGACGGGCAGGGCACGCTCAGCCGTCACCTGCAGCCGCTGCTGGAGCGCGTGCACCAGATGCTCGGCACGACGGACGCCGAGGCCAAGGCGATCGTCAAGCGGGTCAAGATCATCAGCCCGGCGCGCCGCCCGGTGCCGTCGAAGTTCTTCGAGCTGATCGGCGAGGCGCTGGTCAAACGGCGGCGGGTGGCGATGCGCTACTTCAGCCGCGGCCGCGGCGAGGTCGGCCAGCGCGAGGTGTCACCGCAGCGGCTCGTGCACTACCGCAACACCTGGTACATGGACGCGTGGTGTCACCGCTCGGAAGGTTTGCGGCGCTTCGCGCTCGATGCCATCGAGGACGCCTCCCTGCTGGAATCTCGTGCAAAGGATGTACCGCTCAAGCAGGTCGAGGCGGAAATGGATGGTGGGTACGGCATCTACGCCGGTGCGAAGACGCAGTGGGCCAAGCTGGTTTTCGAGCCGCAGGCCGCGCAGTGGGTAAGCCGCGAGGAGTGGCATCCGCGGCAGCGGGGGCGTTGGCTGGACGACGGGCGCTACGAGATACAGGTCCCCTACGCCGACGCGACGGAGCTGGCCATGGACATCCTGCGCCACGGTGACCAGGTTCGCGTCGTCGAGCCCGAGACCCTGGTCGACCAGGTTCGCGCGGCGCTGGCGAGCGCTTCTGCGCGCTACGTGCCGTCGACCAACTCGCCGCCGTTGCGATCTTCCATTTCTGCGAGGCACTGAGCATGAAGCTCGAACACCTCACCCCCGGCGCCTCCGTGCGCGGCATCTTGCCTAGCGGCGTCGTCACCGTGGTGAGCGCGCAGTGGTTCGGCTCTGAAGGGCTCGAACTGACCTACAAGACGGCCGAGGGCCGTCTGGGTAACGAGCTGCTCTATCGCCACGACGAGCCGCGGCTGGAAGTCGTCGCCCAGGGCAGGCCTTGGAGCTTCGACGGCGACGGGCACCTGTTCCGCCTCGTCTCCGAGGCCCACCGCATCCGGCTTGCGCATCTGTTCGACCCCCTGCTGGCCGTGCACACCTCGCTGGTCGAGCCGCTGCCGCACCAGATTACCGCCGTCTACGAGGCGATGCTGCCGCGGCAGCCTTTGCGCTTCCTGCTCGCAGATGACCCTGGCGCCGGCAAGACGATCATGGCCGGCTTGCTCATCAAAGAGCTGCTCGCCCGCGGTGACCTGCAGCGCTGCCTGGTCGTCTGTCCTGGCAGCCTCGCCGAGCAGTGGCAAGACGAACTCTGGCGCCGGTTTCAGCTGCCATTCGAGATACTCACCAACGACAAGCTCGAGGCCGCGCGCACCGGCAACTGGTTCACCGAGACGCCATTGGTCATCGCACGGCTGGACAAGCTCTCGCGCAACGAAGACGTGCAGGCCAAGCTCCAGTCACCCGAGGCGGGCTGGGATCTCGTGGTTTTCGACGAGGCGCACAAGCTCTCGGCCACTTTCTTCGGCGGCGAGATCAAGTACACGAAGCGCTACCGCCTGGCGCAGCTCCTGGGCGCGCGCACGCGCCACCTCCTGCTGATGACGGCCACTCCCCACAACGGCAAGGACGAGGACTTCCAACTCTTCCTCGCGCTGCTGGACAGCGACCGCTTCGAAGGCCGTTTCCGCGACGGTGTGCACCAGGTCGACGTCACCGACCTGATGCGCCGCATGGTCAAGGAAAGCCTCGTCAAGTTCGACGGCACACCGCTCTTTCCCGAGCGCGTGGCGCACACCGTGCCGTACGACCTCACCCCCGCCGAGCAGCAGCTGTACAGCGAGGTCACGAGCTACGTCCGCGAGGAGTTCAACCGTGCCGAAGCGCTGCAAAACGACAAGCGCGCCGGCACGGTGGGCTTCGCGCTCACGATCCTGCAGCGCCGGCTCGCTTCGTCGCCCGAGGCGATCTACCAGTCTCTCAAGCGCCGTCGTGAGCGCCTCGAGAAGCGCCTGCGCGAGCTGGAGATGCTGCAGCGCAACGGTGCGCTCGCAATCGACTTCCAGGGCCCCACGCTCGACGCCGACGACATCGACGACCTGGAGGACGCTCCCGACGACGAGGTTGAAACGGCCGAGGAGGAAGTTCTCGACCAGGCCACCGCCGCACGCACGATGGCCGAGCTCAAGACCGAGATCGGCATGCTGGCACACCTGGAGGCACTGGCGGCCAAGGTGCGCGCCAGTGGCACCGACAAGAAGTGGTTCGAGCTGGCGAGCCTGCTCGATGAGATCTTCGGCGGTGCGCCAGCCTTGCAGGCTGCCGAACCGGAGGCCACCTATGGCGACCAGCCGGCACCACGGCCGGTGCCGTCGCCTTCGCAGAAGCTGGTGGTGTTCACCGAGCACCGCGACACGCTCAACTACCTGCAGCGCAAGATCACCGCGCGCCTGGGTCGGCCCGAAGCGGTGCAGATCATCCACGGCGGCATGGGCCGCGAGGAGCGGCTCAAGGCGCAAGAGGCCTTCAAGCACGACCCCCAGGTCAAAGTGCTCGTGGCCACCGACGCGGCCGGCGAGGGCATCAACCTGCAGCGCGCGCACCTGATGGTCAACTACGACCTGCCGTGGAACCCGAACCGCATCGAGCAGCGCTTCGGCCGCATCCACCGCATCGGCCAGACCGAGGTCTGCCACCTCTGGAACCTCGTCGCCGACAAGACCCGCGAGGGCGAGGTCTATCTGCGGCTGCTCGAGAAGCTCGAGCTCGCCCGCCAGGCCCTTGGCGGCCAGGTGTTCGACGTGCTGGGCAAGCTCGTCTTCGACGGCCGCCCGCTGCGCGAACTGCTCGTCGAGGCGATCCGCTACGGTGAACAGCCCGAGGTCAAGGCGCGCCTCACCCGAGCCATCGACGGGGCCGTCGACCGCCAGCAGCTGCGCGAGCTCATCGAGGAGCGCGCGCTGGCGCACACCGTGATGGACGCCTCGCGCCTGGCCGAGATCCGCGACGACATGCAGCGCGCCGAGGCGCGCCGCCTGCAGCCGCACTACATCGAGTCGTTCTTCCTCGAGGCATTCCGGCAGCTGGGCGGCGCCGCGCGGCAGCGCGAGCCGCGGCGATACGAAGTCACGCACGTGCCGGCGCCGGTGCGCCAGCGCGACCGGCTGATCGGCCTCGTCGAGCCCGTGCTGCCCCGCTACGAGCGCATCGTGTTCGAGAAGGAACTGGTTGCGCCCCTCGGCCAGCCGCTGGCCGCCTTCGTCTGCCCCGGTCATCCTCTTCTCGACGCGGTCATCGACCTCACGCTCGAGCGCCATCGCGAGCTGCTCAAGCGCGGCACCGTGCTCGTCGACGAGCGCGACGCCGGCACTTCGCCGCGCGTGCTGTTCTATCTTGAGCACAGCATCCACGACGCCACGCCGACGACCTCCGGCGATCGCCGTACGGTCTCGCGCCGCATGCTCTACGTGGAGCTCGGCGAGCACGGCCAGGTGCGCCACCTGCACTACGCCCCGTACCTCGACTACCGCCCGCTGCGCAGCGACGAGCCCGGCGTCGAGGCGCTCCTCGGTCGCCCCGAGTGCATCTGGATCCGGCCCGAACTCGAGCACCAGGCGCTGACCCACGCCATCGCCGAGGTCGTCCCCGAGCACCTGCGTGAAGTGCGCGGCCAACGCCTGGCGTGGATCGAGAAGACGCGTGCGGCCGTCAAGGACAGGCTGACCAAGGAGATCGCGTACTGGGACCACCGGGCGCAGCAGCTGCAGCAGCAGGAATCGGCCGGCAAGCCCAACGCCCGCCTCAACTCGCAGGAGGCCCGGCGCCGTGCCGACGAGCTGCAAGCCCGCCTCCAGGGGCGCCTGCGGCAGCTCGACCTGGAGGCGCACATCACTGCCGTGCCGCCGGTCGTGATGGGTGGTGTCGTGGTCGTGCCCGCCGGATTGCTGGCGGCCATGCAGGGGCGGGACATGGCCCGGTCGCCTGCCATCGACCGTCAACTCGTGGCGGCTCGGGCACGCGACATCGTGATGGAAACCGAGCGCCGGCTCGGCTACCACCCCGTCGACCGCGAAGCCGAGAAACTCGGCTACGACATCGAGAGCAAGGATCCCCGCAGCAGCCAGCTGCGGTTCCTGGAGGTCAAAGGCCGCGTCGAAGATGCCGACACGGTCACCGTGACGAAGAACGAGATCCTGTACTCGCTCAACCAGCCTGGGCAGTTCATCCTCGCGCTGGTGGAGTTCACGACCGATGGCGGCCACCGCGTGCACTACCTGCGCGAGCCGTTTCGGCGCGAGCCCGACTTTGGGGTGACCAGCGTCAATTACGACTTTGCCGAGCTGCTGCAGCGAGCACAGCCACCCGCATGAGGTGCAAAGTCATCTGACCGACGAAGGGGAGAGGGCATTGCTGGAGAAAGACGACCCGATTGAGAAAGCTCGGTCGGCGCTACGGCGCACGGAACAGTGGTTTGCGGACAGAGTTGAGCCTGTGGCGAGCGCCGGCCACCCCGACGAGTGGAAGCGCTGGCAACGCGAGCTGGATGACATACGGGACTCGCTCGCGCGTCCGCAAGTCGTGCGTATCGCTCTGGTCGGGACCACCGGCGCGGGCAAATCGACGCTGCTGAACTCATTGCTGGGCATCCAGCTGCTCCAGGTCGGTGTGGCTCAGTCCATCACGTCATTCGTCACCCTGGTGCGGCACGCTTCCGATGGGGGTTACTGCGTCGAGATCGAATACGAATCGCTGCAGGAATGGGCTGCCGAGGTCGATCGCTTCCTGAAGGCGATGGCGCGCGGTGAGGATGAGCCTGATGGTGAAGCGAAGAGCATTCTCAACAACCTTCGCAAGCGCATCGAGGCCGTGCACGGGATCAAACTCGATTCGGCTACCGAGCTTCCGAACCTGCATGATCTGCCCGTCACGCCAGACGTTGCCGCCATCTTCGAAGGGTCGTCGCGAGTTGCCCGGAGCTTCGCGGACCCGAAATCGATGGTCGAGTACCTGCGCTCCGTTGTGCGCGCTGAAAGCTCCGTGTGGCCCCTGGTCAAGCAGGTCACGATCACCGGGCCCTTCGAGGCGCTGCGCGGCGGTGTCGAGCTCGCCGATCTGCCCGGAACCAACGATCTGAACGACGCGCGTGTCGATGTCACGCGTGAGTTCATCCGCAGCACGCCGTTCGTCTGGCTCGTGTTCTCGATGAAGCGCGGCATCACGAAAGACGGCTCGGAGATTCTCGAACGCGAGAAGGTATTGCGCACCTTGGTCCTCAGCGGCTCATTCAACTCGCTGCAGGTGATCGGCACGCATGCCGACGACGTCGATTGGGACGTCGCCGAGGACCTCGGTGTGGATGCCGAGCACGATACGCAGGCCTACCTCGTGCGTGCATACAGACGCCACTTCGTCGAAACGACGCGGCCGGCATTGGTGCAGATGGTCGACAACCTGGCGAGCAGCGCCGACCGTGGGCCGACACTCGAACGGATGCGCAAGCTGGCGCAAGAGGCACCGATACACGCTGTCAGCGCGCGTGCCTTCAACAACATCACCGGCATCGTCCGTTCCACTCAGCACTTCGGCTTGAGCGAGGTGGAAGACACTGGGATACCGGGGGTAATCCGGTCGCTGCGCCAGATTGCCGACGAAGTCGGCGCGGGGCTCACCGGCCGCACTGCGCTGCAGCGCATCCAGAACCTCCAGGCCGAGATCGCGAGCTTTTTTCGTGCGCGGGCGGCGGCAGGGAACCCTGCAGTCGCCCGTGCCAAGGCGACGCTCGAAGAAGAAGTTCGCAGGCTCGAAGACAACGTCACGAAGGTCGTGAGCGACGCTCGCGCCGAACTTGACCAGAAGCGCAAGACCTTCCTCGGGCGCGTGGATCAGATGCTCAAGGCGAGCATTCACGGAGTCGAGCGTGCCACGGCGGGTTGGCAGCAGATTCACTGGGCCACGCTGCGGGCCATCGTGAGCCGGGAAGGGGTGTTCAAGAGCCCCTCGAGCGGTCGCATGTACGACCTGAACGAGGAACTCGTCGACCCGCTGCTGAACCAGCTGCCCGTGGCCTGGGAAGCCTACTTCACCAGCGAGCTTGGCGCGGCGCGCGACCTGCTGGGACGGCGCCTTGAAGATCGGGTGGACGACTTCGTCGAGCGTGGCCGGCAGTTGTCGCAAGACATCGGCGGCACCTCGCACGCGCTGTTCGACCACCAATTGCAGACCTTGCGCGGCCGCATGGCTTTTGAGCGGCAGCAATGCGAGATGAAGATCTTCGAGCGCGTGTCCGAGATTCGGCGAAAGGCCGCGAACGGCATGGTGCACACGGCCCAGATGCACATGGTGCCGGCTTACGAGCAAGCTTCGGGTGAGAATGGTCCGGGGATGAAGGCCCGGATGCTGGACCGCCTGCAGCCTGCCGCGAGGTCAGCGGCGCAGCCGATCTTCAACGCCATCCATCACGATCTGGGCGACCGCCTGATCGAGATGGAATCCATCGTTCAGGCGCTCTTCGAGTCACTCGGGCGTGTTTGCGTGGAGCAGGCCCGGCTCGTGGCGCAGAACATCAACCTGGACATCGACGAGGCCCGTGTGCCGGTGGAGATGCGCTCGCTGCTCAGCGACATGCCCGGTCCCGTGGCGACTTGAGCGCGCCAAACCCAATTTGCATTCATGACCGTCACCCGCAAGAAACTTATCGAAGTCGCCCTCCCGCTGGACGCGATCAACGCCGCCAGCGCGCGCGAGAAGAGCATCCGCCACGGCCACCCGAGCACGCTGCACCTGTGGTGGGCGCGGCGGCCGCTGGCGGCGGCGCGGGCGGTGATCTTTGCGCAGATGGTCGACGACCCCTCCGCCTACGTCGATACGCTGCTGTCCGACCCCGCGCTCAGGCGCCGTGCCGAGCGCGAGCTGAAGGACCGGCAGGCCGTATGGCAGCGGCGGCACGATGCCTGGCAGGCCGCGCAGGCCGCCGGCGACACCTCGGTGCACGCTCCTGGCGAGCCGCCGACGCTGGCCGGCTGCGCGGCCGACCTCGAGCGCGAGCGGCTGTTCGACATCCTGCGCCGGCTGGTGCAGTGGGAGAACACCACCAACGAGACGGTCCTGCAAGCCGCGCGCGACGAGATCTGGCAGAGCTGGCGCCGCGCCTGCGCCGAGCACGCCGGCCACCCGCGGGCCAAGGAGCTGTTCGACCGGCACACGCTACCCGGCTTTCACGACCCCTTCGCCGGCGGCGGCGCGCTGCCGCTGGAAGCGCAGCGGCTGGGGCTGGAGAGCCACGCCAGCGACCTCAACCCGGTGGCGGTGCTGATCAACAAGGCCATGATCGAGATCCCGCCCCGGTTCCCGGGCAGGCCGCCGGTGAACCCCGAGTCGCGCAAGGAGAAGTCGCTCATCGCCCGCGAGTGGCGCGGCGCGCAGGGCCTGGCCGAGGACGTGCGCTACTACGGCCAGTGGATGCGCGACGAGGCCGAGCGGCGCATCGGCCACCTCTACCCCAAGATCGAGATCACCGCCGAGATGGCGGCCGAGCGGCCCGACCTCAAGCCGCTGGTGGGCCAGAAGCTCACCGTGATCGCCTGGCTGTGGGCGCGCACGGTCAAGAGCCCCAACCCGGCCTTTGCGCACGTGGAGGTGCCGCTCGCCTCGACCTTCATGCTCTCGACCAAGGCCGGCAAGGAGGCCTACGTCGAGCCGATCATTGAGGGCAGCGGCTACCGCTTCACGGTGAAGGTGGGCAAGCCGAAGGACGCGGAGGCGGCGAAGAACGGGACCTCGGCAGGCAAGCGCGCGGCCTTCAAGTGCCTAATGTCGGGTACACCGATCACGTATGACTACATCCGCGCTGAGGGCCAGGCCGGTCGGATGGGCGCGCGCCTGATGGCTATTGTGGCCGAGGGCGATCGCGGGCGCGTCTATCTCGCACCGACGCCGGAGCACGAGGCGGCGGCGCAGCAGGCGAAGCCGGAGTGGAAGCCGGACGTCGCGCTGCCCGTGAACCCGCGCGACTTCAAAACGCCGAACTACGGTCTGATGACGTTCGCCGACCTCTTCACCCCCCGCCAGCTCGTGGCGCTGACGACGTTTTCCGACCTGGTGGGCGAGGCCATCGAGCGGGTGCGGCGCGACGCGGAAATAGCGTTTAGGGGGTTAGCGGTTAGGACTCAGGACATAGGGCATCGCAGCGACAGCCCCGCTAAGTCCTATGTCCTAGATGCTAAACCGCTATCCCGAGGCGGCACCGGCGCCCAAGCCTACGCCGAGGCGGTGGGGGTGTATTTGGCGTTTGCAGTGGACAAGGGTGCTAACTATTGGTCGTCTCTCTGTGCCTGGCATCAGACGCGCTACGGAGTCGTATCGACATTTGGTCGGCAAGCGCTCCCTATGGTCTGGGACTTTGCCGAGGCCAATCCGATCAGCGGTTCGTCCGGGAACATTTTGCTCGGCGTCGAGCAAGCAGCCAAGATGCTTGAAGTACTTGGCGTCGGAGCCTGTGGGTCAGCTTTTCAAGCTGATGCTACGGCGCAATCAACCACAGCAAACAAACTCGTCTCCACCGACCCGCCTTACTACGACAACATCGGCTACGCCGATCTCTCCGACTTCTTCTACGTCTGGCTGCGCCGCTCGCTGCGCCCGGTCTTCCCCGACCTCTTCGCCACGCTCGCCGTGCCCAAGGCCGAGGAGCTGGTCGCCACCCCCTACCGCCACGGCAGCAAGGAGAAGGCCGAGAGGTTCTTTCTCGACGGCATGACGCGGGCGCTGCACCGACTCGCCGAACAGGCGCATCCGGCGTTCCCAGTCACCATCTACTACGCCTTCAAGCAGCAGGAGTCAGCAGCTAGGACACAGGACGTAGGACCTAGCGACGGCATCGATCTAAGTCCTAAGTCCTATCCGCTAACCGCCACCTCCACCGGCTGGGAGACCTTTCTCGACGCCGTGATTCGCGCCGGTTTCGCCATCAGCGGCACCTGGCCGATGCGTACGGAGTACACAGGCAACCTGAAGAAGAACGTTGCCGCCCTCGCCTCGAGCATCGTCCTCGTCTGCCGCAAGCGCGCCGCCGACGCGCCCACCGCCACGCGCCGCGAGTTCGTCGCCGCGCTCAAGGCCGAGTTGCCGCAGGCGCTGGCGAATCTGCAGCGCGGCAACATCGCGCCGGTGGACCTCGCGCAGGCGGCGATCGGCCCGGGCATGGCGGTCTTCACGCGCTATTCCAAAGTGCTCGACGCCGAGGGCAGGCTGCTTTCCGTGCGCGAGGCGCTCGCCCTCATCAACCGGATTCTCGACGAAGCGCTCGCCGAGCAGGAGGGCGACTTCGACGCCGACAGCCGCTGGGCGCTCGCCTGGTTCGAGCAGCACGGCTTCGAGGCGGGCGAGTACGGCGTGGCCGAGACGCTGTCCAAGTCCAAGAACACCAGCGTGGCCGGCCTGGTCGAGGCTGGCATCCTCGAATCGAAGCGCGGCAAGGTGCGGCTGCTCGAGCCCGAGGAGCTTCCCGCCGACTGGGACCCGGCCACCGATGCGCGCCGCAGCGCCTGGGAAGCGGTGCATCACCTCGTGCGCGCGCTCGGCTCGGGTGGCGAAGCGGGCGCCGCCCGGCTCGCCGCCAAGCTCGGCGCCGACGCCGAAGTGGCGCGCGAGCTGGCCTACCGGCTGTACCAGCTGTGCGAGCGCAGGAAGCGCGCAGTCGAGGCGCTGCACTACAACGCGCTGGTGCAAAGCTGGCCGGAAATCGTGCGGCTGGCCAGCGAGCAGGCCGGCACGCAGCCGCGTGCGGCCGCGGTGACCGAGGAGCTGTTCCGATGATCGAAGAACTGTCGCTGCGCGGGTTCAAGCCGTGGCAGGACTCCGGCCCCCTGCGGCTCGGGCGGCTGACGGGGCTGTTCGGCACCAACGGCTCGGGCAACACCAGCGTGCTGCAACTGGTGCTGTTGAAGCAGGCTGCCGATTCGCCCGACCGCGAGCTGGCGCTCGACCTGGGCGATGGACGCGGCCTGGTCGAGCTGGGCACGTTCCTCGATCTTCGACGCTGCGCGCAGGCGCCACGGCGTCGTTGCGGTTCGGCCGTGCCCGGGTCTGGTGCCCCCAGGCGTTGCCGCGAACTTGCGGACCCGCACCGGACGCATGAGGAGCCGACCGGTTCGACGGGCGCGTCGGCCTCGCGGGGTCTGAAGCCAAGGATGTCCACGGTTTAAAGGGCCAAGTCATGGAAACCCGCTTACCGATCGATCCGGACAAGCTTGCCGAGTTGTGCCGGCGGCACCGCATCCGCAAGCTGTCGCTGTTCGGCTCGCGACTCAAGGGCACGGCACGACCCGATAGCGACTTCGACCTGCTGGTCGAGTTCGAACCGGATGCCCGGATCAGTCTGCTCGACATGGCGAGCATCGAGAACGAGCTGTCCGCGCTGATGGGCGGCAGGAAGGTCGACCTGCGCACCGCACCCGAATTGAGCCGGTACTTTCGCGACGAGGTGCTGCGCACCGCGCAGCCGATGTATGTCGCCGGATGATCTGATTCGACTGCGCCACATGGCAGATGCTGCTGCGCTCGCGATGGAGTTCGCGCGCGGCCGCGAGCGCGCGGAACTGGACCGCGACGCGATGCTGCGCCTCGCGCTGACACGGGCGGTCGAGATCGTCGGCGAGGCGGCATCCAAGGTGTCGGCCGAGGCGCGGCAGGGCCTGGAGAAGGTCGCCTGGGCGGCCATCGTCGGCATGCGCAACCGTCTCGTGCATGCCTACTTCGACGTCGACGTCGATCAGCTTTGGATGGTCGTGATACGCGATCTCCCGGAACTGCTGAAGCAACTCCAACCGTTCATCGAAAAACCGGAAGAAGGCGCGGGCTGATGGCCATCACCAACCACGAACGCGTCGGCAAGGCGCTGGAGTTCTTGCGCAGCGGGCTCGCGCCCTACGTCGAGCGCGAGGTCAAGGCGGCGGTGCAGGCGGGCAGCCTGTCGCCGCAGGCTGTGCGCGGCTTCCTCGAGGACCCGGCGCTGGCCGACAAGTCGATTGGCCAGTACGACGTCTCGGCGCTGATGAAGCTGATGTGGGAGACCTGGAACGACGTGTTCCGGCGCCCGCTCAGCTTCGCGCACCGCAGCCTCGTCTCGGAGATCCGCGACTGGCGAAACAAGTGGGCGCACCAGCAGCCGTTTTCGAGTGACGACGCCGACCGCGCGCTGGACTCGATGGAGCGGCTGCTGAACGCCGTCTCGGCTGCCGAGGCCGAGGACGTGCGGCGCATGAAGCTCGAATTGCGCCGCCTGGTGGCCGACGAGCAGGTGCGCGGCGAGCGGCGCAAGACGGCGAGCCTGCCGCTGGAGAGCGCCGCGAGTGCGTCGCTGAAGCCGTGGCGCGAGCTGATCACGCCGCACCGCGACGTGGCTGGCGGCCATTACCAGAGCGCCGAGTTCGCGGCCGACCTGTGGCAGGTGCACCTCGGCGAGGGCGCCGACGAGTACCGCAAGCCGGCGGAGTTCTTCCGCCGCACTTACCTCACCGAGAGCCTGCGGCGACTGCTGACCGGTGCGTTGCGGCGCATTGCGCACGGCAACGGCGACCCCGTGGTGCAGTTGCAGACCAACTTCGGCGGCGGCAAGACGCACTCGATGCTGGCGCTGTACCACCTGTTCTCGGGCATCGAACCCGCGCAGCTGCTGGGGGTGGACGAGCTGATGGCCGCCGCCGGCATCACCGCGTTGCCGAGCGCGCGGCGCGTGGTGCTGGTGGGCAACAAGATCTCGCCGGGCAACCCGGCGCGCAAGCCCGACGGCACGGTGGTGCGTACTCTCTGGGGCGAGCTGGCGTGGCAGTTGGGCGGCGCGCAGGCCTTCGCCCGCATCGCCGAGGACGATGCCCGCGCCACGAGCCCCGGCGACGCTCTGCGCGAGCTGTTCAATGCGTACGGGCCCTGCATCGTGCTCATCGACGAGTGGGTGGCGTACGCGCGCCAGCTGCACGACCACAAGGACCTGCCGGCCGGCGACTTCGAGACGCAGTTCAGCTTCGCGCAGGCGCTCACCGAGTCGGCCAAGCTCGCGAGGAACTGCCTGCTGGTGGTGTCGCTGCCGGCGTCGGACACGGGCACTTCGCCGCACTCGGTGGGCGACGACGAGGAGGTGGGCGGCGAGCGCGGGCGCGCGGCGCTGCTGCGGCTGCGCAACGTGATCGGGCGGCTCGACGCGCCGTGGACGCCGGCGACGGCGGAGGAGGGCTTCGAGATCGTGCGCCGGCGGCTCTTCGAGCCGATGACCGACCCCGAGCACTTCAAGCAGCGCGACGTGGTGGCGCGCGCTTTCCACGAGCTGTATCTGGCGCAGCGCGCCGAGTTTCCGGCCGAGTGCGCCGACGCCGACTACGAAAAGCGGCTGCGGGCGGCGTACCCGATTCACCCCGAGGTGTTCGACCGTCTGTACCGCGACTGGGGCTCGCTGCCCAAGTTCCAGCGCACGCGCGGCGTGCTGCGGCTGATGGCGGCCGTGATCCACTGCCTGTGGGAACGCGGCGACCGCAACCCGCTGATCATGCCGGCCACGCTGCCGATCGACGATGCGCGTGTGCGCGACGAGCTGACGCGCTATCTCTCGGACAGCTGGAAGCCGATCATCGAGAGCGACGTCGATGGGCCGGCATCGCTGCCGCTGCGCATCGACGCCGACGTGCCCAACCTGGGCAAGCTCTCGGCAACGCGGCGCGTGGCGCGCACGATCTACCTGGGCTCGGCGCCGCTGGAAGGCGCGGCCAACATGGGCCTGGACGACCGGCGCGTCAAGCTCGGCAGCGCGATGCCCGGCGAGCCGGTGCCGGTGTTCGGCGATGCGATGCGCCGGCTGGCCGCGGCGGCCACCTACCTGTACCAGGACGGCGCGCGTTACTGGTACAGCACCCAGCCGACGGTGGCCAAACTGGCGCGCGACCGGGCCAACCAGCTGCTGCGTGAGCCGGACAAGGTGGCGCACGAGATCGAGCAGCGGCTGCGCAGCGACGTGGCGCAGCGCGGCGAGTTCGAGCGCGTGGTGGTGATGCCCGCCTCCGGCGCCGACGTGGCCGATGAGCTCGAAACGCGCCTCGTGGTGTTGGGGCCCGAGCACGCCTACAGTAAGTCGGCAGCCAACGCCGCCGAGGCGGCGGCCAAGGCGTTGCTCGAGTCGCGCGGCAACGCGCCGCGCCTGTACCGCAACACGCTCGTGTTTGCCGCGCCGGACGCCACGCGGTTGCAGGACCTCGAAGGCGCCGTGCGTGACTACCTGGCGTGGTCTTCGATCGTGGCGCAGAAGGACGAGCTCAACCTCACGCCGCATCAGGCCAGGCAGGCCGAGACGCAGCTGCGCACCGCCACGACGACGGTGCAGGCGCGCCTGCCGGAGACGTACCAGTGGCTTCTGGTGCCCGAGCAGACCACCCCGCAGTCATCCGTGACGTGGGAGGCACTGAAGCTCGGCGGCACCGACGCTTTGCCGGTGCGTGCGGCCAAGAAGCTGCGCAGTGAGGACCTGTTGTTCACCACGCTGGGTGGTACGCGGCTGCGCATGGCGATGGACCAGGTGCCGTTGTGGCGCGGCAACCATGTGGCCATCGCGCAGCTGGTGCAGGACTTTGCCAGCTACCTGTATTTGCCGCGCCTCGCGAAGCCCTCGGTGCTGAGCGACGCAGCACGTGCCGGCCTCGCGCTATTGACGTGGGAGCAGGACACCTTCGCCTACGCCGAAGGCTACGACGCCGAGGCGCAGCGCTACCGCGGCTTGCAGTGCAGCATCGATCTGGCGCTGAAGCCCGACGACGCGGGGCTGTTGGTGAAGCCGGCCGTGGCGCGCCTGCAGCTCGATCGCGAAGCACCGGCTCCTGGGGCGCCCACCCCGTCCGCCGGCGCCGGGGCCGGAAGCGGCGGCGGGACGGCTCCACAGACTGGCGGAGCACCGGGCGGAGGTGCGAGTTCACCCGCGTCACCGGCGCGACCGAAGCGCTTCTATGGGTCCGTGACGCTGGACCCGGAGCGCGTTGGGCGTGACGCGGGTCAGATCGCCAGCGAGGTGATCGCGCATCTGGAGGGGCTCGTCGGCGCGCGGGTTCGCGTGACGCTCGAGATCGAGGCGGAGATTCCGAACGGCGTGCCCGAGAACGTGGTGCGCATCGTGACCGAGAACGCACGGACGCTGAAGTTCGATGCGCAGGGGTTCGAACGGGAGTGAGACGCAGCGCAGCGCCGGTTAGCGTCTTCCGTTCCTTGTGGCGATTGAGTCATTTGGAATAGGTATGGGCAACTCGAAAAGCAAGAGCACGCGGCCATCCTGCACTGGACAGACGAAAGCGGATCGACAGTTCGATCCCGGCGAGATATCGATCCTGCGTGCCTACTTCCGGCTGCCGACCAGAAAGAGCGATCCGGCGCTGAAGACGCTGTACGTCGAGCCGTATGATCGAGATGCAGTGGCGCCCGACAAGCGCACTCCGCAGCGGCTTCGGCGGCCGATCCGGTTGGTGACATGTGACAGCTACGGCAATGTCGTCAGTGATCTCAATCATGCGGTCGCACGCATCTGCCTATCCGACGTACAACGCGAACTGCCGCAGTGGATCGACGCGTCGCGCTCGGCAAGCGCATCGACACCGCCGCCGAGGTCGACCGCGGGCGGCTCGGCGACGCGATTCACGCGTGCATCGCGGCGCACCTGGCGATGCCCGATCGGCCGCTCGAGCCCGATGAGGTGAGTGCGATCCTAGAGCGCATGGGCGTCGCCGAAGGCATTGACGCGCAATCGCTGCACGGCCAGCTCGAGGCGGTTCGAAGCTGGGTCGCGCAACGCTGGCCCGGCGCGCAGGCGATGGTGGAGCTGCCCGTGCAGCAGGTCACTCAGGAGGGCCAGTACCTCGTTGGGCGCGCCGACCTCGTGCTGCGCACCGCGACGGGCTGGGTGCTGATCGACCACAAGTCGGCGCCGGTCGGCTCGTCGCAGTGGGACAGCCTCGCGCAAGCCTACGGTGGGCAGCTCGCCGCATACCGGGAGGCGCTGCAGGCGGCAAGCGGCCTGCCGGTCGAGGCGATGTGGCTCGTGCTGCCCGTGGCCGGCGCCGCCCTCAGAATCGAACCCCGATGAGCACCGTCTTCTTCACCGGCCGCCAGGAGCACTTCTTCCGCCCGCTGACGCACGGCGACCGGGAGTGCTGCGCTGCGGTGCTGCGCAGCCTGCACGACCGCGTGCACGGCCCGAACGCCGACTACTCGCAGGCGCTCACCCGCGAGCTGGTGCTGGTCGTGATCCAGCAGGTGCTCGCGGACCCGCGCTACCGCGCCTCGGCGCTCGGGGCCGGGCGAACGGCCACCGCCGAGGACGAGCGCGACTACGCGTCGGAGCTGCTGCGCAAGCTCAAGGAGCACGGCTGGATCGAGGACTACAAGGACCCGATCGACCTCAAGCCCACGCTCAAGATGACGCGCGCGGGCAAGCAGATCGCGCAGGCGCTGTCGGACCTCGACAACTCGCGCTCGCGCACCCGCCAGCGCAACATGCGCTCGGCGAAGAAGGCGCTGGCCGCGTTCCTGGCGAGCCAAGACGTCGACGAGCTGCTCGACGCCTACGACTTCGCCAGCCGCGTCGTGCAGGACCTGCAGGACGACATCGAATACTTCCGCGCGCTCATCGGCAGCCTCACGCGCGAGGCGCTCGAGCAGAAGGTGGCGTGGAGCGAGTTCAACGATTTCATCGAGAAGCGCTTCGCGCGCGAGTACGCAGTGCGCCTGGTGGCCGACTCGGCCGAGCGCCACCGCGGCCAGATCGTCGAGCAGCTCGAACTCGTGCGCGCACTCGACGCAACTGCGCGCGCCGCCGCCGACGCCAACCTACTGCAGCGCGCCGCGTGGCTCGAGGGCGAGTGCGGCAGTCGCAGCCCGACGCTGTGGCTGGCCGACCGCATCGAGGGCATGGTCGAGGCCGCGTGCAGCCTGAAGCTGCCGATGCTGCGCTCGGAGATGAGCAATTACGTGCGCCGCTTCACCAGCCTGCTGCGCCAGGCGCTGTCGCTGGACTACGGCGCCGAGTCGCCGCTCGGGCGCACGATGGGCTGGCTGAAGGAACGGCCCGACGAGCAGCGCGCCGACCTGCTCGACGCGCTGGCCGGACGGCTCGCGACCGCGGAGGTGCGGCTGGTGGGTGCGGGCGTGCGCTGGACGGTGCGCGAGCGCGAGGCGGAGCACGCGCCGCTGGCGCCGCTCGTCTACGACGAGGCGAGCCGGCTGGAGGCGGCGATGCGCCGTGCCGAGGCCGAGGCCTTCGCGCTCAGCGACGAGGAGGTGCTGGCGGGGCTGCTCGCGCAGATGCGCGACGGGCGCCTGGCGCTGTCGCAGCTGCCGGTGCACGACGCCCTCGGGGCGCTGCGCGTGCTGCACGCGGTGGGCGCGGCGCGGTCGCAGGAGGGCCGGCGCTGGCTCGCGGCGCGGCGCCGGCTGGCGACCTTCGAGACCGACTGGTTCGTCGCCGACGACTACGAGCTCGAAGTCGACCGCTCGGCCGCCAAAGCCCCGGCGTCGCCATAGGACGGCCGTGCTGCAGTCGGTCCAGCAGTTCCTCGAGGAGCGTCTGAAGACGGAGGGCGCGGGCAACGTCTCGCTCGAGAGGTTCACGCAGCTGGCCGGGAGGCTGCTGGCCAGCGGCGTGATCTGGCGCGGCTTCTCGCGCCCCGAGGCCGACGCCTACGACGACGCCGCGCAGTGCGAGCAGCTGCTGCGCGAGACGTTCGCGGCGCTGGGCTTCGTGCTCACGCACGACCCCGACGCGACGACGATGCGCCTGTACCCGCCCGGCGACGCCGGCGATGGCGACGAGGAAGGCGTGCGGCGGCTGCGCGCGCGGCTGTCGCGCGACTTCGTCGCCGCCGCCGTCGCGCTGCGCTTCCTCTACACCGAGGCCCTCACCGGCAAGCGCGAGCTGGTCGACGAGGTGCTCACGATCAGCCTCGAGGAGCTGTCGCAGACCGTGGTGTCGCTGCTCGCGCACACCTTGCCGGCCACCGTCGGCGACCGGCTCGCGCTGCTGCGCGAGCTGCGCAAGCACCGGCTCATCCGCTTCCACGACGGCGAGGGGGCGGGCGGCATGGAGATGCTGCTCAACGTGCTGCGGCCGGTGATGAGCTACGTCAGCGACGAGGCGCTGGCCGATTCGCTCGCCGTGGCCGAGCAGGTGGCGGCACGCCGCGCCTCGGCGGCCCATGGCAAGGCCCCGTCGGCCCAGGGCGAGGCAGGCTCGGGGGCGCCGCCTTGAAGATCGCGCGCCTGATCACGTGGCACTGGGGCTCGCTCGAGGACCGCGAGTGGGCCCTGGCCGACACGGTGCTGCTCACCGGCGAGTCGGGTTCGGGCAAGTCGACGCTGCTCGACGCGATCCAGACGCTGCTGACCGCGGCGCACCACCACGTGGTGCAGTTCAACGCCGGGCAGGAGGAGTCCACGCAGGGGCGCCGCGGCGGCAAGGAGCCGCGCACGCTGGCGGCCTATGCGCTCGGGCAGCAGGCCGACGGCGTGTTCCTGCGCAGCCGCGCCACCAGCTACGTCGCCGCGGTGTTCGAGCCCAGCGCCGCCGCCAGCGAGGACGAACCGCCGTTCACCGCGATCGCCGGCGTCGAGGCGCGTGCCGACGGCGGCAAGGCGGTCGCCGACCGCAGCCAGTTCTTCCTCGTGCGCCGCCCGGTCGCCCTGCAGCACCTGCTGCAGCGCACCGGCGAGGGGCTGCAGCCGGTGGCATGGCCGCTGAAGGAGCTGTATGTGCAGCTGCAGCACCAGCTGCGCGTCGAGGCGGACGTCGTCCAGCGCTTCGACGACAAGAGCAGCTACCTCACGCGGCTGTACGGCGCGCTGATGGGCAAGGCCGCCGTCGCCGAGGCCGAGGCGTTCCGCGCCGCGAAGTCCATCGTCAAGGCGATGGCGTACCGCGAACTCGGCAACGTCGACGAGCTGGTGCGCCACGAGATCCTCGACCCGCACGACTTCGGCCGCGATCTCGACCGCATGCGCGAGCTGATGCGCACGATGAGCGCGCTGAAGGCCGAGGCCGAGCGGCTGCGGCTGAACATCGAGCGGCTGGAGAACGTGCAGGCGGCGGGGCAGCGCGTGCTCGACGAGGCGCGCCACTTCGTCGTGACGACGATCGCGCACGCGATGCGGGCGGTGGCCGACGCCGAGGGCGAGCTCGAGTCGGTGCGCCGTCAGATGGCCGCGCAGCGGCGGCGCCACGCGCAGCTCGACGAGCGGCTCGCGACGCTGCGCGAGTCGAAGACGCAGCTCGAACAGCAGCTCGACGTCGTCAAGGGGCGGCTCGCCGCGAGCGACGTCGCGCAGCGCAAGGCCGCACTCGAGGACCAGGTGCGCACGCTCGAGGCCCAGTTCCGCCGCGGCTGGGTGGCGCTGCAGCAGGCCGCGCAGGGTCTCGAACGGCTGGTCGGCCAGCTGCGGCAGCTGCTCGCACTCGACTTCGCCGCGGCGGGCGAGGCGGCGCGGCCGCTCGCCGACGCCGTCGGCGCGCTGCGGCCGGCCGCCGGCGCGGTGCTCGACGCGTGGACGCCGATGGTGCAGCGCCTGCTACAGCCGGCGCAGCTCGACACCGAGTTCCCCGCCCTCGACCTCGAGAGCTTCGACGCCGACCTCGCCCGCCTCGAGCACGGCATCCGCGGCCCCGAGGGCAGTCTGTCGGACGCGGTGATCCGGGCCTTGTCCGGCGTCGACGCACGGGTCGCGTCGCTGGGCCAGGAGCGCGCCGAACGCGAGGCCGAGCTGCGCGTGCTGCAGGCCGGCGGCGCGCCGGCGCCGCAGCCGGTGCGACAGGCGCTCGAGCTGCTGGAGCGCGAGCTGCCCGCCGCACGCGCGGCCACGCTCGCCCAGCTCGTCGAGCCCAGGCCCGGCAGCACGTGGATGAACGCGATCGAGGGCTACATGGGCGGCGACCGCTTCGCGATCGTCGTCGAGGCGGGGATGGAAGCCGCCTGCACCCGGCTCGTCAAGCGCCACTTCCGCGGCCAGGGCCGCTCGCCGAAGGTGGTGCAGGGCACCAAGGCGATGGCCGACAGCGAGGGGCGCGCGCTCGAGCCGAAGGCCGTCGTGCACGAACTCGTCTGCCACCACCCGGTGGGCCGCGCGTTCCTCGTCGCGCAGTACGGCCGCGTGCGCAAGGTCGACGGCGAGGAGGAGCTCGCGCGCACCGCGCAGGGCCTGATGGAAGAAGGCGTGGGCAGCCGCGGCTACGGCATGTTCGTGTGCCGGCTGCCGGACCAGGAGCTGGCCTTCGGCGAGGCCACGCGACGCCGGCGGCGGGCGTGGTGCGAGGCCGAACTCGGGCGCCTTGACGCCGAGCTCGGCTCGCTCGCCGGTCTGCGGCAATCGCTCGCGTTCGTCGCGCGCATGTTCCAGGGCGCCGCGTTCACGCCGCTGGCGCCGCTGATGGGCGAGGTGCTGTCGAGCCAGCTGCAGCACACGCACGCCGCGCGCGCGCTCGCCGCGCTCGACCTGTCGTCGATCGAGGCGTTGGAAGCCGAGCGTGCGCGGCTCGTGCAGGCGATCGCGCAGGTGCAGGCCGACGTCGACCGCGAGAACCAGCAGGTCGGCGAGGTCAACGGGGCGCTGCGCCAGTTGCGCGAGCGCGAGGAGCGGCTCGAGCTGCGTCTGCCGGACCTGCGCACCGAGCGCAGCCACGCGTCGGTGTGGGCGGCGCGCTTCGTCGCCGGCGCGCCCGAGCTCGCGACCGAGGCCCAGCTCGTCGGCGAGGCGCAGGCGCTGGCCGACGACGCCGGCGTCACGCTCGATGCGCTGCGCCACCGCGCAGCCGCTGCGCAGGAGCGCCCGGGCGCGCTGCTGCGCGAGCTCGCCACGCACGTCTCGACGTACCTGACGGCGGTGCGCAGCGACCAGGAGCGCTTCGTCTGGGCCGACCCGCCGCGCTCGTTCGACCGCATCGAGGCGATGCTGCCGGCGGTCACGGCGTTGCTGGCGGCCGTCGGCGAGCAGCTGCGGCGGCAGCGCTCGATCGGCCTGGCGGAGAACCTGGCGCGGTTGCGCGAGGCCGAGACGAACTTCAACGCCGTCTTCACGACGAACTTCTGCTTCAAGGTGCGCGACGACATCCGCCAGGGAGCGCTGACGCTGCAGAAGCTCAACCGGCAGCTGCGCCACATCCGCTTCGGCACCGACGGCTACGAGCTGCAGTGGGACTGGGTGCCGCGCCTGCAGCGGGTCTACGAGTTCTTCGAGGCGCTGGAGGGCGTCGTCGACGGGCTCGAGCGCGAGCAGGGTTCGATCTTCGACTCGCCGCGGCTGGCCGACGCGCACCGCGAGACGGCGCGCGAGATCCGCCAGTACCTGCTGGCCAACGACCAGGGCGCCTCGGAGCGCGCGCTGCGCGAGCTGGCCGACTACCGCAACTACCGCCGCTACGACATCGTGCGCCACAGCCCCGTCGGGCAGACCAAGCTCTCGACCTGGGGTACCGGTTCAGGCGGCGAGCTCGAGACGCCGTTTTACGTCGTGCGCTCGGCCGTGCTCGCGCACGCGCTCGGGCACTTCGGTCGCGACCGCGACGGGGCGCCCGCGCTGCGCCTGATGCTGTCGGACGAGGCGTTCTCGAAGATGGACGAATCGCGCTCGCGCAGCGTGCTGCGCTTCCTGTCGCAGGACTTGGGGCTGCAGCTGATCGTGGCGATGCCCACGTCCAAGTCCGGGGCCGTCAAGCCCGAGTTCGACAAGGAGTTCACGTTCTCCAAGGTGATGGCGCGGCGCGACGGGCGCGAGCTCTTCGTCAGCGAAGCGCACGAGAAGACCTTCAAGCGTGAAGCGCTCGGCCGCCTGTGGCGCGAGCACGGCGAGCGCGCCCGCGAGGCGGCGCGGCTCGAGCACGAGGCGCTCGCACGCGCGGCGCGCGAGGCGACGACGACCGAAGCGCAGCCGCCACAGCGCAGCGATGAGCACGGCTGAGCCACCGCCGCCGCACCCGTTCGTGCGGCGCGTGGCCGAGCAGCTGCTCGTCAAGGCCGAGCGCTCGCAGCGCGGCACCTCCGGCGAGGGCGTGCGGCTGAAGCTCGACGCGGTCGTCGCGCCAGAGCTGCATGCACACGCCGACCCCGACGACGTTCGGCGCTACGAGCTGCTGCTGCGCGACCTCGAGCGCACGGGATGGGTGCGGCTGCTGCTCGATCGGCCGCGCGAGTTCGCCGGCTTTGCGGACCGCCATCCCCGGCTCGAGCTGCTGCGCTTCGACGAACTCGCGCAGTGGCTGGGATACGAGCGCAAGACCGAACGGTGGCAGCGCCGGTTCGTCGATGCGCTGGCGGCGCGCTGGCAGCTGCGGCGCGACGGCGAGGGCGGGGCGCTGCTCGACTACCTCGCCCGCAGTCCTCTGACGTCGCTCGAGATGCTGGAGGTCGACGAGGCCGTCGACTGCCTGGCGCGGCTGCGCGACCTGGTCGGCTCGGGCGCGGCGATGCCGCTGCGCGAGGCTTCGGCGCGCGTGTTCCACGGGCGCTCGAAGGTGCTCGACAGCCGCGAGGAGTTGCTGCGACTGCTGGGCGCCGCGCCGGGCCAGTTCTTGTCGGCGCCGATCCAGCTGCTCGTCGACGTGCCTGCAGCGTTCGACGACGTGCTCTTCGTCGAGAACCTCGTGACCTTCGAACGCATGGCCGACGCGCGCCGCACCGCGTGGTCGCGTTCGGTGCTGGCGTATGCGTCGGGCTTCAGGGGCAGTGCTCGGCGGCTGCGCCTGCGCGAGGGGTGCAGGCTCTACGTGCGTGCGGGCACGTCCGGCGCCGGCTGCTCGCAGCATTCGAATGCGGCCGGTATCGCCGCGCTGCAGGCGTGGCTCTTCGCCGATGAATCGCTTCCGGTCGCCTTCTTCGGCGACCTCGACTTCGCGGGGATGCAGATCCTCGCGAGTCTGCGCGAGGTCTTTCCCGGGGCTGTCGCTTGGCGGGCGGGGTACGAGCCGCTCGTGGGTCTGTTGCGCACTGGCCGGGGGCACCTGCCCGAGCACGCAGCCAAGGAGCAGCAGACGGATCCTGGCGCCACCGGATGCACCTACGCCGACACGGTGCTGCTGCCCGCGATTCGAGAGCAAGGGCAGTTCGTCGATCAGGAGGCGTTCGACGTGACGCAGGCCGAGAGCAAGGCGGGATTCGGGGCATAGCCCAGACGGACGGGCGGTTGCCGCGGCCGGTCTCAGGTGGCCCGAGTGGCATAAGGCCCGAGCAGAGTCGCGTCGGCAGTCCTGACGGCCTGGCGTCGATTTGCTTTCTGCAGGCAAACTTCGTATAATAACAACATCGATAGCGCAATCAAGAGCACGAATGAAATTCTCTTGGCTTCGACCTCGTCGACTTGATCGTGTCCCTCTTGTTGGCGGCCAGTGCCCAGCCTGCCGGAGGGCGTCAAGGAGACGCCATGCACCTTCTTCCAATTCCGCATCGTCACACGCACGCGCGGCGTGCAAGTGACCGCACCCACGACGACCTGACCTCGGAGCCTGAGCGCCGCCGACATCCTCGACGGATTCGAGGCGAGCGCTGGTTACTCGTAGAACGAGCGGCATGCATGGGCCCCAGTGGGGCCGGTGCATCACGCAGAGGGCGCGACCGCACGGTGCCGCCCCGACGCTCGATGCGGCATTCCCGCCGCTCGGTGCCCAATGGCGGCACCTGCGCTGCGAGGCTGGTTCGTATCCACGTCTCGACGACGACAAGTCGTCGGCTCAGCTAGCTGGCCCCTGCGGGTCGGCCTGCCGCTGTCCGTTGACAGCGGGCTCGAGAACGCGATCGGCTGCAAGTTCCCAAGGGCCAGCCATGCCGGATTGGGCTTGCAACGCCGAGCCTTGAGTCCGTCTGCACCGCAGCGAAAGGCGAGGCAGGGCACATAGGTGCGTGCACCCTGGTGCACCGCACCCCACACCGTTTGTTGCCGGGTCCGGTCGCGACCAGTCGCGACCGGCGCCCGAGCGGCCGCCTGGACGTCGCAGGCCTCAAAGCCTCGATGTGCGGCGCGGCTGCCCGCTGAGGGGCGGTCGAGACCGACCAACCCTCTCTTCGTCAACTGCAGTCTTAAGGAGTCATTCATGTCCAGTCATCGCTTCAACGAAATGCACTATCTCGACAATGGTTCATCGTTCGTGTCACCGAGCGAGTTCGTTCACGCCAACTGCGGCAGCAAGCTCGCCGCAAGGGTTGGTGACCTCCCCGTGCTGTGCGGCCATTTCGACGCCAGCCGCGTCGACCTCTCGCCTGGCACGCCGAGAAGCGGCGGCTGGCAAAGCCTTGTCCTCGACGGCTTGCCGGTGCTGGCCTTCCACGCCCAGGTCGGACGCAACGTGCTCTACTGGTTTGCCGACGCAAGCGACCCATGCGTGTGGAGCGCGCTCGACAAGTGGCACGCCGCGGGGAAGATGGTGCTCGCCGCCTCGTTCGCCCGCGACAGGGTCTGGATTCTGAAGCTGGAATACCAGCCCGGGCAGCAGCTGGACGGGCTGCGCCACGCAGCGCAGCGCGACGGGTCATCGCGCGAGAAGTTCGCGCGGCTCATGCTGCGGCTTGCAGAGGGGGACGCGCTCAAGGCGCTCGCGGCCACTGTCGTCGGCAGCGAGGGCGACGTCGGGCATGTGCAGTTCTGCATGGTCTGTACTAAAGAGACGCCGCGGCTGTACCTGCACAACGTCATCGCGCTGCTGCCGCCGCAAATCGCCGCCGCCGTGACATGCACAGCGATGCCCGTGGTCCGACCCGCCAGTAAGGCGCACTGAGCGGGTCAGCCTGCCAGGCACATCCCCAAAGACAAGACCCCGTGGGCGCGGCTCGGCTCGCCGATCGTGCCCCGCCTTCCACTTCATGACTTCAATCCGTTACGAGCTATGTACATGCAACTTGGAGAACTCCGTCTCGTCCGTGGCAAGAAGTGGCGCTACGCCCGCTATCTCAATGACCCTAACCGCTGCTGGCACGGCGCCTTCTCTGCGGTGGTACTCGTGTCCGAGGACTGGGTGGCGAAGTTCACGTGCTGCCAAGCCACGAAGCCGTGTTTCACTCGGCTGCTACAACTCGACCATCCTGTGAGCGGCCTGCCTATGGTCGCGAGAAGGCTGCGGGGCGATGTCCCAAAGTCTGTTGAACGCGTGAGCTGAGGTGGCGGCTCCTTCGACCCGCATGCGAGAGCATGCGGGTTGCCTCGCAAGCAACCGAAGGAGCCACCGAGATGAAGTCTCACACGAAGTCGTCGTTGCGGGCCGTGCCCGCTGCGCAGGTTCAGATCTCGCTGCCCGTGCAGGGCGTGCTGCGCGATGTTCGCCACGCCTTCCTGGGCCTGTGCATCGACGCCGGCCAGAAG
>NZ_QOAZ01000030.1 GCF_003574675.1 Azohydromonas sediminis | reverse complement strand
CAAGATCGCACCGCAGTGGGTCGGTCTGGGCACAGGTGCGCCCGCAGCGGCCCTGGCGGCCGCGTAAGGGGTGCGGAAGATGAGAAATCGACCCGAATCAAGCGCTGCGAAGCGCGCACGAGCCCGTCGCAGCGACATCACCCGCGCAGCAGCGCCGCGTGACGTTCGTTCCTCTGGCCCTGACGCCAACCCGACGGGCGTCTGCGGCGATCAATTGCCTCTCAGCCTCTGACGCCCACGCGGCGCGCACGTCGGCGTGCAGCTGCGCCTCGCTGTCGATGCGGCCGCTGCTCTTGCCGTAGCCGCGGTAGTCGGGCATGAACAGGTCGTGACCGGCGCGGCGGTAGAAGCCGACGTCGGCGAACCAGCCGTCGAGGTTGCCGGCGTTGCCGTGCAGGAAGAACACGAGGCCCGCCGGCGCCGGCAGCTGCAAGTGCAGCGCGTGCAGCCGCGCGCCGGGCACGTCGACCCAGGTCTCGTGCACGTCGGGGCCGAACGCGAAGCGGTGCGCGGCCGGCAGCGGCTGCGGCATGAAGATCAGCCGCTCCTGCGCCGCCCACAGCAGCGCGAGCACCGCGGCATAGGCGCCGGCGGCGACCGCCGCGAACCCGATCCACATCGCCGGCGGCCGCGGCTTCAGGCCGCGGCGCACGCCGCCTACAGCCGCGGGTGCATCACGCGGAACCACAGCGGCGGCACCGACGCGAGGAACAGGCAGCCGGCGTAGCCGGTGGGCAGCTGCGGGCCCGGCAGCGCGGCCAGCGTCGGGTACGGCTTCCAGGCGTGCAGGTGGTGGTCGCTGTGGCGCTGCAGGTTGGCGATGAAGCAGTTCGTCAGCGCGTGGTCGGCGTTCCACGCGTGCTGCACGCCGAACGGCTCGCGCCGGCCGCCTTCGCCGATGCGCCGCTCGAGCCCGTAGTGCTCGACGTAGTTGATCGCCTCGAGCAGGAACACCGCGTAGGCCGCCTGCACGAGCCAGAACAGCAGCGCCGCACCGCCGCCGAAGGCGGCCAGCGCGGCGAGCAGCGCGAACTGCGCCAGCGTGGCCCACGCGAGCGCGCTGCGGTGCCAGCCGCGCCGCAGGCGCGCGAGCTGCTGCGCCTCGAGCCGCCACGCGCTCGCGAAGCTGCCCACCAGCGTGCGCGGCAGGAAGCGCCACAGGCTCTCGCCGTAGCGCGCCGTGGCCGGGTCGTCGCGCGTGGCCGCGCGCGGGTGGTGACCGCGGTAGTGCTCGACCATGAAGTGCGCATACAGCACGCTGCCCATCAGCAGCCAGCCGAGCGCGCGGTCGAGCCTGGACTTCGAGTGGCCGAGCTCGTGCGCGAACGTGATGCCCTGGCTGCCGGTGACGCCGCCCACGCCGAGGCCGAGCGCGACGACGGCCCACCACGAACCGCCGCCGTCGACGTGGCGCACCGCCAGCGCGACGCCGAGCGCGAGCAGCAGCGCCTGCCACAGCGCGTGCGCGCGCAGCACGGCAACGAATCCGGGCGTGGCCGACGCCGCCGGCGGCGGCGACGTCCAGCGCGGCGCGGCGCGCTCGACGAGCGCGAGCACGACCTGGAAGCCGAGCGCGGTGGCCCACGCGGCCCAAGGCGTGCGCCACGCCGCCACGCCGACCGCCAGCGGCATCAGCCACGCGAGCATGAAGCGCGCGGGCGATGCGGGAGTCGAGGCCGTGGTCGTCACCGCACGATGATGCGCGCCGCGCGCGCCACGCGTCAATGCGGGCTCGCCGCGCACGGGGCCCGGCCGCCGCAGTCGTTTTCGATAGCGTCTTCGATAATCGGCCGATGAATCCGCTGCTGCAGCGCCTGCACCCCTACCCCTTCGAGCGCCTGCGCGAGCTCACGCGCGACATCGTGCCGTCGCCGGCGCACCGGCCGATCAGCCTGGGCATCGGCGAGCCCAAGCACCCGACGCCGCCACTCGTCGAGCGCGCGCTGGTCGGCGCGCTGCAGGGGCTGTCGAGCTACCCGGCCACCGCCGGCACGCCGGCGCTGCGCGAAGCGATCGCCGGCTGGGTGCAGCGCCGCTACGGCGTCGCGCTCGACCCGGCGACGCAGGTGCTGCCGGTCAACGGCTCGCGCGAGGCGCTGTTCGCGTTCGCGCAGGCCGTCGTCGATGCGTCGCGGCCCGGCGCGACCGTCGTCGTGCCGAACCCGTTCTACCAGATCTACGAGGGCGCGGCGCTGCTCGCCGGCGCACAGGTGGCCTACGCGAACAGCGACCCGGCGCGCAACTTCGCCGTCGACTGGAGCGGCATCGACGAGGCGACGTGGGCGCGCACGCAGCTGCTGTACGTCTGCTCGCCGGGCAACCCGACCGGCGCCGTGATGCCGCTGGTGGAATGGCAGCGGCTGTTCGAGCTGAGCGACCGCCACGGCTTCGTGATCGCCAGCGACGAGTGCTACTCCGAGATCTACTTCGGCGACGAGCCGCCGCTGGGGGCGCTGCAGGCCGCACGCGCGCTCGGGCGCGACCGCTTCGAGCGGCTGGTCGTGTTCACGAGCCTGTCCAAGCGCAGCAACGTGCCGGGGATGCGCTCGGGCTTCGTCGCCGGCGACGCCGCGCTGCTGAAGGACTTCCTGCTGTACCGCACGTACCACGGCAGCGCGATGAGCCTGCCGGTGCAGGCGGCCAGCATCGCCGCGTGGAACGACGAGGCGCACGTGCGCGACAACCGTGCGCAATACCGCCTCAAGTTCGAGCGCGTCACGCCGATGCTCGCCGACGTGCTCGACGTGAAACTGCCCGACGCCGGCTTTTACCTGTGGGCCGGCGTGCCGGGGGCCGACGACGTCGCGTTCGCCCGTGGACTGCTCGCTCAATACAATGTCGCCGTCCTTCCCGGCAGCCTGCTCGCGCGCAGCGCGCGTGGCGTCAACCCCGGCGCCGGGCGCATCCGCATGGCGCTGGTGGCGCCGCTCGACGAGTGCGTCGAAGCCGCCGAGCGCATCGTCGCCTACACCCGAGCCCATCTGACATGAGCCAAGACCTCCAGTCCGTCATCGACCGCGCGTGGGACGAGCGCGCCCACCTGCCCGCCGCCGCGACGCCCGAGCTGCGCGAGGCCGTCGAGCAGGCCATCGCCGACCTCAACGCCGGGCGGCGCCGCGTCGCCGAGCGCCAGGGCGTCGGCCGGTGGACCGTCAACCAGTGGCTGAAGAAGGCGGTGCTGCTGAGCTTTCGCCTCAACGACAACGTCGCGATGCACGCGGGCGACCTGGCCTTCTTCGACAAGGTGCCGACGAAGTTCTCGCACCTCGACGAGGCGCAGATGCGCGCCGCCGGCGTGCGCGTCGTGCCGCCGGCCGTCGCGCGCCGCGGCAGCTACCTCGCCAAGAACGTCGTGCTGATGCCCAGCTACGTCAACATCGGCGCCTACGTCGACGAGGGCACGATGGTCGACACCTGGGCCACCGTCGGCTCGTGCGCGCAGATCGGCAAGAACGTGCACCTGTCAGGCGGCGTGGGTATCGGCGGCGTGCTCGAGCCGCTGCAGGCCAACCCGACGATCATCGAGGACAACTGCTTCATCGGCGCGCGCAGCGAGATCGTCGAAGGCGTGATCGTCGAGGAGAACTCGGTGATCTCGATGGGCGTCTACATCGGCCAGAGCACCAAGATCTACGACCGCGCCACCGGCGAGGTGATCTACGGGCGCGTGCCGGCGGGCTCCGTCGTCGTCAGCGGCTCGCTGCCGTCGGCCGACGGCAAGTACAGCCTGTACTGCGCCGTCATCGTCAAGAAGGTCGACGCGCAGACGCGCGCGAAGACCAGCATCAACGAGCTGCTGCGCGCCTGAGACGCGCGACGGCCGCGAAAGGATCGCCATGAGCAGCGCCGGCAACATGGAACGCGTGCTCCGCCTGATGGCGGAGAAGAACGCGTCGGACGTGTACCTGTCGGCCAACACGCCGATCCTGATCAAGATCGCCGGCCAGATCCTGCCGGTGTCGGACCAGGTGCTGACGCCGTCGCAGCCGCGCCAGCTGCTCGCCGAGCTGCTGACGCCGCACCAGCTCGAGGAGCTCGACGACACCGGCGAGCTCAATTGCGCGATCGGGCTGCCCAAGGTCGGCAGCTTCCGGCTGTCGGCGTTCCGCCAGCGCGGCTCGATCGCCGCGGTGTTCCGCTGCATCCCGTTCCAGATCCCGTCGCTCGACTCGCTCGGCGTGCCCGAGATCCTGTCGCAGCTCGTGCTCGAGAAGCGCGGCCTGATCCTGATGGTCGGCGCCACCGGCACCGGCAAGAGCACGACGCTGGCCGCGATGCTCGAGAAGCGCAACCAGGAGATGACGGGCCATATCCTGACGATCGAGGACCCGATCGAGTTCCTGTTCACGAACAAGAAGAGCGTCGTCAACCAGCGCGAGGTCGGCCGCGACACGCAGAGCCTGCAGGTGGCGCTGAAGAACGCGCTGCGCCAGGCCCCCGACGTGATCCTGATCGGCGAGATCCGCGACCGCGAGACGATGACCTCGGCGATCTCGTACTCGCTGTCGGGCCACCTCGTGCTCGCGACGCTGCACGCCAACAACAGCTACCACGCGCTCGGGCGCATCCTGTCGTTCTACCCGCCCGAGGCGCGCCCGTCGCTGCTGGCGGACCTCGCGTCGGGGCTGAAGGCCATCGTTTCGCAGCGGCTGATCCGTGCGGTGGCCGGCGGCCGCATCCCGGCCGTCGAGGTGCTGCTCAACACGCAGCTCGTCTCCGAGCTGATCGCGCAGGGCGACCTCGCCGGCGTCAAGGAAGCGATGGAGAAGTCGCTCGCCGAAGGCTCGCAGACCTTCGAGGAAGACCTCGCGAAGCTGATCGAGAAGGGCAAGATCACGCGCGACGACGGGCTGGCGTTCTCCGACTCGCCGAGCAATCTGATGTGGCGGCTGCAGAACGACACCAGCGCGATCTCGCGCGTGGCACCGAAGGCCGCCGCCCCCGAGCCCGACGGGCCGTCGTTCACCGAGATCACGCTCGACGTGCGCCCCGAGGAGCCGCGCTCGATCGCCGGCATGAAGCTGCCGCCGCTGCCGCCCGAGCGGCGATGACGCACCCCGCCCGCGACCCGCACGCCGCGCTGCGGCTGGCCGAGGCGCTGATCGCGCGCCCGTCGGTCACGCCCGACGACGCCGGCTGCCAGACGCTGATCGGCGAGCGGCTGCGCGCCGCCGGCTTCGTGTGCGAGACGCTGCTGCGCGGCCCCGACGACTTCCGCGTCACGAACCTGTGGGCCGTGCGCTGCGGCGCGCGACCGGGCCCGACGCTCGCCTTCGCGGGCCACACCGACGTCGTGCCGCCGGGGCCGCTCGCGCAGTGGACGAGCGACCCGTTCACGCCGTCGCACCGCGGCGGCAAGCTCTACGGGCGCGGCGCCGCCGACATGAAGAGCTCGCTCGCGGCGATGGTCGTCGCCGTCGAGGACTTCGTCGCCGCGCACCCCGACCACGCCGGGCGCATCGCGTTCCTGATCACCAGCGACGAAGAGGGCCCGTCGGTCGACGGCACGGTGCGACTCGTCGAGTGGCTGCAGCAGCGCGGCGAGCGGCTCGACGCGTGCATCGTCGGCGAGCCGACCTCGGTCGAACGGCTCGGCGACACGATCAAGAACGGCCGCCGCGGCTCGCTCAGTGGCCGGCTGCGCGTGATCGGCGTACAGGGCCACGTCGCGTACCCGCAGCTCGCGCGCAACCCGATCCACCAGCTCGCGCCGGCGCTGGCCGAGCTGGTGGCGATCGAATGGGACCGCGGCAACGACCACTTCCCGCCGACGACGTTCCAGGTCAGCAACGTGCATGGCGGCACCGGCGCGACGAACGTGATCCCGGGCGACGTCGTCGTCGACTTCAACTTCCGCTTCAGCACCGAGTCGACGCCGCAGCAGCTGCGCGAGCGCGTGCACGGCGTGCTCGACCGCCACGGGCTGCAGTACGCGCTCGACTGGACACTCGGCGGCGAGCCGTTCCTGACGCCGCCGGGCCCGCTCAGCGACGCGCTCACCGCGGCGATCCGCGCCACCACCGGCGTGACGCCCGAGCTGTCGACCACCGGCGGCACCTCCGACGGCCGCTTCATCGCGCGGATCTGCCCGCAGGTCGTCGAGTTCGGCCCCGTCAACGCGAGCATCCACAAGATCGACGAACACGTCGAAGCCGCGAGCGTCGACACGCTGGCCGCGATCTACCGCGGCACGCTGGAGCGCCTGCTGGCATGACGCTGCTCGACGCCGTGCGCGCCGCCAGCGCCCGCCTCGAAAAGGCGGGCGTTTGCTTTGGCCACGGCACGACCAATGCGTGGGACGAGGCCGTGTGGCTCGTGCTGTGGCGCCTGGGGCTGCCGCTCGACGACCTCGACGGCGTCGCGCAGCGCGAGCTGACGCCCGCCGAACAGCGCGCCGTCGACGCGCTGATCGACGAGCGCATCGCCACGCGCAAGCCCGCGGCCTACCTCACCGGCGAGGCCTGGCTGCAGGGCGTGCCGTTCACCGTCGACGAGCGCGTCATCGTGCCGCGCTCGCTGATCGCCGAAGTGATCGCCGACGGCACGATCGACCCGTGGCTGAGCGCGCACACGCGCCGCGTGCTCGACCTGTGCACCGGCAACGGCAGCCTCGCGGTGCTGGCCGCGATGGCGTGGCCCGACGTCACCGTCGACGCCGCCGACCTCAGCGCCGACGCGCTCGCGGTGGCCAGGATCAACGTCGAGCGCCACCACCTGGCCGACCGCATCACGCTGTTCCAGGGCGACGGGCTGGCCGCGGTCGGCGACCGGCGCTACGACCTGATCCTGTGCAACCCGCCGTACGTCAACGCGCAGTCGATGGCGGCGCTGCCGCCCGAGTACCGCGCCGAGCCGGCACTGGCGCTGGCCGGCGGCGCCGACGGGATGGACTTCGTGCGCACGCTGCTGCGCGACGCGCCGGCGCACCTGAACGACGACGGCGTGCTCGTGCTCGAGATCGGGCACGAGCGCGCGCACTTCGAGCACGCGTTCCCCCATCTCGAACCGGTGTGGCTGCCGACCAGCGCCGGCGACGATCAGGTGCTGCTGCTCGAACGCGGCTCGCTCGTCGACGCATCGGCGTCCCACACGTAAACGCCGACCCCGCTGGTCTTCGCGTGGCGTTTGGCCTTGGCCGCGGCGTTGGCGACTTCCTCGGCGGCGCGGAACCGCCCCGGCGCGATCCGAAGCACCCCGAGCGCCAGCGTCGTGCACGGATGGAAGCGCACGACGCCATCGCGGTCTTCGGCCCGGATGCCCCCTGCCGCGAGGTCGTCGGGATCGAACAAATCGCGCGCCCGGGCGTTGAACTGATCGACGATCGCGCGGCAACGGGCCTGCCAGTCGCCGCTCTGGAAGACGACGACGAAGTCGTCACCGCCCACGTGACCGACGAAGTCGCGGTCGGCCTCGACGTGGGTCAGCAGCACCTGGGCGAGCAGGCGGATCATCTCGTCGCCGCGCCAGTAGCCGTAGTGGTCGTTGTAGGGCTTGAAGTGATTCAGGTCGGCGTAGGCGACGGCGAACGGTGCGCCACGCTCGAGCAGGCGTTCGACGTGCTGCGTGATCGGGATGTTGCCGGGCAGGAAGGTCAGCGGGTTGGCGTGGCGCGCCGCCTCGATGCGCGCCTCGGTCACCGCACGCACGAGTTGCTCGCCGGTGCCCAGCCCGCGGTAGCGCCCGCCCTCGGTCAGGATGAAGCCCTGCGACAGGTAGCGCTGGTCGGCCGAGGTCAGCACCGCAATCAGGTCGTCGACCTGTGCGTGCACGTCCAGGCACAGCGGATGCGTGTTCGCGTGCAGCATCGCCGGGCGGCGACCATACAGTTCCTTGAAGAAGGGGCGCGCATACTGCGCGATGAATTCGCTGCGCACCAGCAGTCCGCAGGGCCGGTCGGCGTCGACGATCGCCAGTGCGGGCAGGTCCGCGCGGCGTTCGAAGGCCGCGAACACCTCGTCGTGCGTCGCCGTCACGGGCAGCGCCGGGGCGTCGATCAGAAGCCGTGACGCCGACCAGCCGCGGTTGCCCACGCGCTGACGCTGCGGCAGCACGGCGATGGCGTGGTCGGCGAGCACCTGTGCCGCCTCGCATTCGATCGCCTCGCGCAGCTGCGCTGCCGGCCGCCCGAGGAAGTACCCCTGCACCAGCGGCACGCCCAGGTCGCGCACGACGCGCAGCTCGGCAGCGGTCTCGACGCCTTCGGCCACGAGCTGCGCACCGAACGTCTCGGCCAGCTGCTGCAGCGCGCGAAACGTCTGCACCTTGTCACCGTTGCAGCCGACATCGCGCGTGAAATAGCGGTCGATCTTGACGATCTCCGGCTTGATCTGCGACCACAGCCTCAGGCTGGACCGGCCGTCGCCGAAGTCGTCGAGCGCCACGCCGATGCGTGCCCGGCACAGCTGCTCGGTCGCCTCCACCAGCGCGTCGACGTCGCGCACGTGCTCGTGCTCGGTCAGCTCCACGACCAGCGCCTCGCTGGCCACGCCCTGCGCACGCAGCAGGTCGAGCATGCGGCGCAGCTGACCGTCAGCCAGCGCCGCCAGCAGCGCCGCCGCACTGAGGTTGACCAGCAGACGCCCGCGCGCGCCCTGCGTGAGCCAACCGGAAAGCGCCGCCCGCACACAGGCGAGTTCGAGCGCTTCGGTGACCCCTTCGGCGCGGGCCGCCTGGAAGAGCGCCTCGGGGCCTGGCCACCGGCAGCCGGGTGGCGTGCGCACCAGCGCCTCGTGCCCGTAGACACTGCCATCGCGGCTGAGCACGATCGGCTGGTAGTGCATCAGCAGGGCGCGGCGCTCGACCAGCTCGCGAACGCTGCGCACATCCTTCGTCGCCGCGGACCAGGTCGTGGGGTCCATCGCCTCCCTCCTTGCACGCCAACTGCGGATATCGGCATCCCCCGAGGGCGACTTGAGGACGCCGGGCGCGGTGCAGGCGGCGACAATCGCGCCCCGTGATCACCCTGCGCAACCTCACCCTGCGCCGCGGCACCAAGGTCGTGCTCGAGCGCGCGAACCTCGTGATCAACCCGGGCGAGAAGGTCGCGCTGGTCGGCCGCAACGGCGCCGGCAAGTCGAGCCTGTTCGCGCTGCTGGCCGGCCGGCTGCACGCCGACGCCGGCGAGTGCGAGATCCCGCCGAAGTGGCGCCTCGGCGAAGTCGCGCAGCAGATGCCCGACACGGACGACGGCGCGACCGACTTCGTGCTCGCCGGCGACCTGCCGCTCGTGCAGGCGCAGCAGCAGCTCGCCGCCGCCGAGGCCGCCGACGACGGCCACGCGATCGCGCAGGCGCACCTCGCGCTCGAGGAAGCCGGTGCCTTCGACGCCCGCGCGCGCGCGCAGGCGCTGCTGCTGGGGCTCGGCTTCAAACCGGCCGAGCTCGACGCGCCGGTCAACAGTTTTTCGGGCGGCTGGCGCATGCGGCTGCAGCTCGCGCGCGCGCTGATGTGCCCGGCCGACCTGCTGCTGCTCGACGAGCCGACGAACCACCTCGACCTCGACGCGCTCGTGTGGCTGGAGAGCTGGCTGCAGCGCTTCGCCGGCACGCTCGTCGTGATCAGCCACGACCGCGAGTTCCTCGACGCCGTGACGACCGTCACCGTGCACTTGGACCACGCCGAACTGACCCGCTACGGCGGCAACTACACCGCGTTCGAGGAGATGCGCGCCGAGCGCATCGCGCAGCAGCAGGCGGCGTACGCGAAGCAGCAGGAGCGCATCGCGCACCTGCAGCGCTTCATCGACCGCTTCAAGGCCAAGGCGACGAAGGCGCGCCAGGCGCAGAGCCGCGTCAAGGCGCTGGCGCGCATGGAGCGGCTCGCGCCGGTGCTGACCGCGAGCGACTTCGCGTTCGAGTTCCGCGAGCCGGCGAACCTGCCGAACCCGATGCTCGCGCTGAAGGGCGTGGCCTGCGGCTACGGCTCAACGGTCATCGTGAAGGGCGTCGAGCGCACCGTGCTCGCCGGCCAGCGCATCGGCATCCTCGGCGCCAACGGCCAGGGCAAGTCGACGCTCGTGAAGACGATCGCGCGCGTGCTGCCGCCGCTGGCGGGCACGATCACCGAGGGCAAGGGGCTGGCGATCGGCTACTTCGCGCAGCAGGAGATGGACCTGCTGCACGCCGACGACACGCCGCTGCAGCAGATGGTGCGGCTCGCGCGTGAGGTCTCTCCGCAGGCGCGCGAGCAGGACCTGCGCAACTTCCTCGGCCAGTTCCAGTTCGGCGGCGAGATGGTGCACCAGCCGGTGGGCACGCTGTCGGGCGGCGAGAAGGCGCGCCTGGTGCTGGCCACCATCGTCTGGCAGCGTCCCAACCTGCTGCTGCTCGACGAGCCGACGAACCACCTCGACCTGCAGATGCGCGAGGCGCTGAGCATCGCGCTCAACGAGTTCGACGGCACCGTGATGCTGGTCAGCCACGACCGCGCGCTGCTGCGCGAGGTGTGCGACGAGTTCTGGCTCGTCGCCGACGGCACGGTGCAGCCGTTCGACGGCGACCTCGACGACTACCAGCGCTGGCTGCTCGAGCGCTCGCGCGCACTGCTGCGCGGCGGCGTCGCGCCGGCGACACCGGCACCGGCATCGGCGCCGGTGCCCGCCGCCGTCGCGGCGGCCCGTGCCCCCGCGCCCGCGCCTGCGAGCCGCCGCGACGACCGCAAGGCGCAGGCGCAGGCGCGCGCGAAACTCGCCGAACGCACGCGGCCGCTGCGCATCGAGCTCGAGCGCATCGACCAGCGCCTCGCAGTGCTCGCGCGCGAGCGTGCCGAGGTCGAGGCGGCGCTGTCGCAGCCCGGCGTCGCCGCGGCCGACATCGCCGAGCTCGGCCGCCGGCTGAACCACGTCGCCGCCGAGGTCGCGATGCTCGAGGAGCGCTGGCTCGAGGTCGGCGCCGAGCTCGAGCAAATCACGGCCGGCGGCTGACCCGTCCGCCCGGGCGCGCGCACGGCGCGGCACTCAGCCGGCGCGCAACCGCTCGAGCAGCAGGTCGATGCGCATCTGCCACGGCGTGCGCGCGTCGACGGCGCGCGTCGCGGCGTCGATCACCGGCCCGTAGGCGCAGCGCGTCGCGATCGCCACCGCGACGCCGCGCGCGCGTGCGCGCTCGAGCGCGGCGAGCACCTCGGCGTGCACGTCGCCGAAGCCGGTCGCGGCGACGACGAGGCCGTCGACGCCGTCGGCCACCAGTGCGTCGACGACGCGCCCCGATGCCCCGGCGTGGCTCGCGACGACTTCCACGCGCGGCCACTGGCCGACGTCGCGTGCGATCGCGCCCAGCCCCACCGGCGCACAGGTCGGCACGTCGCGCAAGCGCTGCAGCGCGCCGGCGACGACGGCGCCGACCGGGCCGGCATCGCCGCTGTCAAAGGCGTCGAGGCGCCAGCCGTGCACCTTGCGCACGTCGACCGCCGCGTGCACCGTGGCGGCCAGCACGGCCATGACGCCGCGCCAGCCGAGCGCGGCGCCGTGGCGCGCAACGGTGACCGCGTCGAGCAGGTTCTGCGGCCCGTCGGCCTGCATCGACGTGGCCGGGCGCATCGCCGCCGTCAGCACCAGCGGCTTGGCCGGCGCAAGCACGCGGTGCAGGAAGTACGCCGTCTCTTCGAGCGTGTCGGTGCCGTGCGTGACGACGACGCCGGCGACGTCGTCGCGCGCGAGGTGGTGCGCGCAGCGCTGCGCGAGGCGCTGCCACACGGCGTGCGTCATGTCCTTGCTGTTGAGCTGCGCGACCTGCTCGCACTCGAGCGCGAGCCCGGCCAGCGGCGGCACCGCGGCGACCAGCCGCTCGACGCCCAGCTGCGCGGCCTGGTAGCCCACCGCCTCGTCGGCACTCGCGGCGGTGCCGGCGATCGTGCCGCCGGTGCCCAGGATCACGACTTTTGCGGCATCACTTGGCATCGGGGCGACACATGGATAAAAATACAGTCACTGGATGGATCCACAGACCCGGCCGGCCCTGGCCGGCGCCACGACGATGATCGACGGACCCAAACTCACCGCGCGCCAGCAGCAGATCCTCGACCTGGTGCAAAGCGCGATCGAGCGCACCGGCGCGCCGCCGACGCGCGCCGAGATCGCCGCCGAGCTTGGCTTCCGCTCGGCCAACGCCGCCGAGGAACACCTGCAGGCGCTGGCGCGCAAGGGCGTCATCGAACTCGTCGGCGGCACGTCGCGCGGCATCCGCTTGAAGTCTGACACATTGCGCGCGCTGGCCCAGTCGCGCGGGCGGCAGTTCGCGCTGCCGCTGCCGGGCATCGCGCAGCTGACGCTGCCACTGGTGGGCCGCGTCGCCGCGGGCAGCCCGATCCTCGCGGCCGAGCACATCGACCGCACCTACGTCTTCGAGGCCGGGCTCTTCCCGCGGCGGCCCGACTACCTGCTGCGCGTGCGCGGCATGAGCATGCGCGACGCCGGCATCCTCGACGGCGACCTGCTCGCGGTGCAGAAGGCCAGCGAGGCCAAGAACGGCCAGATCGTCGTCGCGCGGCTCGGCGACGAGGTCACCGTCAAGCGCTTCCGCCGCACCAAGGCCGGCGTCGAGCTGATCCCCGAGAACCCCGAGTTCGAGACCCTCGTCGTGCCGGCGCGCGATGGCGACGTGCCGTTCGCGATCGAAGGCATCGCGGTGGGGCTGCTGCGCAACAACATGCTCACCTGAGCGGGCGCGCTGCAGCCGGGCGCCCGAAGACCATGAGGGCGGCCCGTTCGCGCTGTACGCGCCGCGCGACGGATGTCGCACTGCGAGCGGCGCGATACTCGTCGCGCCCGTGCACGCGGCGCTGCCGCCACGGCCACGCATGGACGATCCGCCTTCGCCATCCGCCTCGACGGCCGTCGACCTGCCGACGCTGCGCCGGTGGCTCGGCCGCTCGCGCGGCGACGAGGACCTGCTCGCCGTGCCCCACGCGCGCCTGATGGCCGCCACGCTCGGCCTGCCGCCCGACGCGATCGTCGCCGGCGCGCCATTGCCGCCGCTGTGGCACTGGCTGTACTTCCTCGAGGGGTGGCCACCGTCCGAGCTCGGCCGCGACGGCCACCCGCGGCGCGGCGACTTCCTGCCGCCGGTGCCGCTGCCGCTGCGGATGTGGGCCGGCGGCGACGTCGAGTTCGTCGCGCCGCTGCCGCTGGGCGCGACGGCGCGCAAGCGCTCGACGGTGCACGCCATCGAGCACAAGCGCGGGCGCAGCGGCGACCTCGTCTTCGTCACGGTGCGGCACGAGGTGTTCGCCGGCGATGCGCTCGCGGTGCGCGAGTTGCACGACATCGTCTACCGGTCGCCCACGCCGCCGGCCGCACCGCGCGCGCCGGCAGCCGCCCTGCCCGCGCCCGTGCACCGCGAGCCGTTCGCGCCCGACACGACGATGCTGTTCCGCTACTCGGCACTGACGTTCAACGGTCACCGCATCCATTACGACGTCGACTACTGCCGCACCGTCGAGGGCTACCCGAACCTCGTCGTCCACGGCCCCCTGCTGGCCACCGTGCTCGCCGGCCTCGCGCAGCGGCTCGGGGCGCGTCCACTGCGGCGCTTTCGCTACCGCGCGCTCAACCCCGCGCTGCTGGGCGCGCCGCTCGCGCTGTGCGCTGCCCCTGCCGCCGACGGCCTCGCGGTGTGGGCCACGCGCGGCGACGGCGCGGTGGCGATGCACGCCGACGCGGTGTCCTGAGCGCGCCGCCGATGTCCGCCCGCACGGCCCCGACCGTCACACGGACCGCGCGGCGCCTGTGGGCGCTGGCGTACACCGCACTGCCGGCCGGTGCCGCCGAAGCGCGCACGACGATCGAGTTGCACCTGGCCGGCCGCGAGGTGGCGGTGGACGTCGACGCCCCGGCGCATACCGCGCGCGGCGCGGCGATCCTTTCGCACGGATTCACGCGCAGCCGCACGACGCGGTCTGACCACGCGCGCGCGGTGGCCGCGCGGTGGGGCGCGGCGCTGCCGGCGCTCGTCAGCGACCGCGTGATCGAAGGCGCGCCGCATTCCGCCTTCGAGGCGCCGAGCGACTGGCTGTGCCGCCTGGCGTGCGACGCCACCGACGCCGCGCGCCAGGCCGTCGTGCGCGCGACGCTGCTGCAGGCCGTCGAGCGCTGGCTGCCGCGCGGCACGCGGTAGAGGCCTGCGGCCGCAGCGCGGTGCGCGCCGCTTGTATGTTCAGCGCAGACCAGCACGGTAGAGTCTGAACGCCGTTGAGGCGGCCAGACCGGCCCGTGCAGTTTGGTAGCCGCTGGGGTGATCGAGCCCGTCTCTGAGTAAAGAGCGCACGGCCACCGTGCTGGTCTTCTTGAAGCCCGAACGGTTACGCGCGCCGGCCTGTCCGAGCGCGCATGCACAAGCAAGGGATCCGAAGACCATGTCTGCTTCCTCAGTGGTGGTGGGCATCGACGTGGCCAAGACGCATGTCGATGTCGCGGTGCTGGGCGCCCAGCTCGAGGCCCAGCGGTTCGACAACCAGGCCGAGGCTCACTCGGCGTTGGCGGCGGCCTTGAAGCCGCTGGACGTGGCGCTGGTGGTGATGGAGGCCACCGGCGGCTACGAGACAGAGCTGGCCTGCGCGCTGCAGGCTGCGGGCCTGCCGGTGGCGGTGGTCAACCCGCGCCAGGCACGTGACTTCGCCAAGTCGATGGGCCGCCTGGCCAAGACCGACGCGGTGGACGCGCGCATGCTGGCCGAGTTCGCCGCGGTGCTGCTGCGCCGCGAAGACCTCGCCCGCTTCCTGCGCCCGCTGGCCGACCCGCAGCAGCAGTGGCTGGCCGCGCTGGTCACGCGCCGGCGCCAGCTGCTGGCCATGCTGCTCGCCGAGCGCCAGCGCCTGCAGATCACGCCCAAGGGGCTGCACCCGAGCATCGAAGCCATCGTGGCGGCCATCAAGGCCCAGCTCGACGAGATCGAAGGCCAGATGGTCGGCCACGTGCGCGAGCACTTCACCGAACTCGACCGGTTGCTGCAGTCGGTCAGCGGCATCGGCCCGGTGGCCAGCGCCACGCTGATTGCCGAGCTGCCCGAGCTCGGCCGGCTGAACCGGCGCGAGATCGCCGCGCTGGCGGGCCTCGCCCCGATGGCCAACGACTCCGGCTCCAGCAAAGGACGACGACGCATCCAGGGCGGGCGCTTCGACGTGCGCCGCGTGCTGTACATGGCCGCACTGACCGCCAGCCGCCGCAACCCCGTCGTCAAGGCCTTCTACGAGCGACTGATCGCCGCCGGCAAATGCCCCAAGGTCGCCTTGGTGGCTTGCATGCGCAAGCTGCTGACCACGCTGAACGCCATGGTCCGCACGCGCACTGTCTGGCACGCCGATCATCGATCCGCCGCCAAGACCTGAACCCACCCGCACCGCCAAAGCGCAGGGTTGTCCACCGGGCTTGCTTGTGGGCAACCCGTGCTCACGCCAGCAACTCGGCGTTCCTCAGCCACGGGGGACTTGACGAAGAACACGGTTACTCAGCGCGGCACCATGCCGCCGCGCCAGCTCGCGTCGGGCAGCGGCCGCGGCCATGCGGGATCTCGAAGCGCGGCAGCTCCGGCAGCAGGCAGCCGATCGCGACGATCACTGTGGGCACGTGGTACAGCGGCACCCACACCGTCATCGCAATCTCGTCGAAGAGCACCGACAGCAGCCCGACGGCGCCGAACAGGCCCACCGCCGTGAATGTCGGGATGCCGCGGCGGAAGAACACGACGACGCGCGCCGCCCGCAGCCGCTCGTGGAAGCGCGCCGGCGCCTCGCGCAGCGTGCCCGCCAGGGCGCGGCGACGACGTCGAGCGCGGCCTCGTCCTGCGCGGTGCGCTCGCGCGCTGCTGCGCAGGCGCAGCCGGCTCGTCCAGCCCTGGCGCACCGGCACCAGCCGCGCCCAGTTCCACCCCAGCACGGTAAGCAGGTCTTCCAGCAACGCGGGCCGGGGTCGATCCGCCGTGGGCTCGAGTGCGATGTCGCCGGCGACGCGGCGCACCGCCGGCACGTCGAGCGTCAGCACGAGGCCGTCGACGTGGACGCGCCCGCGCGTCAGCCGCACGTCGGCCGAACCGGCGCGGTCGACGCCCTGGCTGCGCGCGATCGTGAAGCCGGGCCCGTCGACGAAGTGGCGCGCGAGCGGCACCGACTCGACGTCGCCCAGCCGCGTGGCGACGTCCTGGCCCTAGGCCCGCCGCGTGGCCGGGGCGCCGTCGCGGCGTTCGAGCATGCGCGTCAGCCGGTACGCGCCGCGCTCGAGCACCTCGAGCCGAAGCGTCTCGTTCGGCGCACCGGCATCGCCCGCGGTCGCCGGCGGCTTGAACAACAGCCGGCGCTCGCGACGCTCACACGCCGCAAGGTCGACGTGGCGGCCGCCGCGCGCGAAAGGCTCGACGAGCGCGACGACGGCGTGGTGAGTCAGCAGCGGCGCGGACACGGGCGGCGGTGGGCAACGGGTGCGCACCGACTGTGCGCCGGCGCGTGGGCGCCGCGCTCAGCGCTGGCGCGGGTCGAACGCGTCGCGCAGCCCGTCGCCGAGCAGGTTGAACGACAGCACGAGCACGAAGATCGCCAGTCCCGGCCACAGCGCCATCCACGGCGCCTGGTCCATGTAGTTCTTCGCCGTGTTGAGCATGCTGCCCCAGCTCGGTGCCGGCGGCTGCTGGCCCAGCCCGAGGAACGACAGGCTCGCCTCGGCGATCACGGCGCTGGCGATCGCCAGCGTCGACTGCACGATCAGGGGCGCCGTCACGTTGGGCAGCACGTGCTTCAGCGCGATGCGCCACGGCGGGTTGCCGACCGCGCGCGCGGCCTCGACGTAGTCCTCGACTTTGACGGCGAGCACCTGCCCGCGCGTGAGACGCACGAACACCGGCGTGGCCGACACGCCGATCGCGATCATCGCATTGGTCAGGCTGGGGCCGAGGAAAGCGGCCAGCGCGATCGCGAGAATCAGGAACGGACAGGCCAGGAACGCGTCGGTGATGCGCGAGATCACCGCGTCGATCCAGCCGCCGAAGAAGCCGGCCACGAGTCCGATCGGCACGCCCAGCAGCAGCGAGATGCCCACCGAAACGACGCCGGCCAGCAGCGACGCCTGCGTGCCCCAGACGACGCGCGACAGCACGTCGCGCCCGAGTTCGTCGGTGCCGAACCAGTGGGTGGCCGACGGCGGCTTGCGGATCGCGCCCCAGCTGGTGGCCACCGGGTCGTGGGGTGCGATCCACGGCGCGAACAACGCGAGCGCGACGAAGAACAGCACCACTGCCAGCCCGAGCATCGCCGCCTTGCGGCGCAGCAGGCGCCGGCCGGCGCGGCGCCACGGCCCCGCGGGTGCGCGCGGCGCCGCAGTGGGATTCGAAGGCAGGACGGCAGCCATCAACGCGACCTCGAGGCTTCAACTGCGCATTCGCGGGTTGACCGCGAAGTACGCCAGGTCGGCGAGTAGGTTCAGCACGATGTAAGCCGTCGCGGTCACGAGCACGACACCCTGCACGACAGCGTAGTCGCGGTTGAACACGGCGTCGACGATCAGCTTGCCGAAGCCCGGGATCGTGAACACCTGCTCGGTCAGCACGGCACCGGACAGCAGTGTGCCGAGCTCCAGCACGCCGAGCGTGATGACCGGCGTCAGCGCGTTGCGCAGCGCATGGCGCAGCACGACGACGCGCTCCGACAGGCCCTTGGCCCGCGCGGTGCGCACGTAGTCGGCCGACATTACCTGCAGCATCGCGCTGCGCGTGTGGCGCATCAGCACCGCAGCGATGCCCGTGCCGAGCACGAATGCCGGCATCACTATCGATGCCAGGTTCGTGCGCAGGTCCTCGAGGGGGCTGACGTAGCCCGACGCCGGCAGCCAGCCGAGTTGCACCGAGAAAAGCATGATTAGCATGATGCCGAGCCAGAAGTTGGGCACCGACAGCCCCCCCAGCGCGAACACCGTGGCGCCGTGGTCCCACGCGGTGTCGCGCTTGACTGCCGCGATCACGCCGGCCGGGATGCCGATCACCAGCGCGACCAGCATCGCCATCACGGCGAGCTGGATCGTCACCGGCAGCTTCTGCGCGATCAGCTGCAGCACCGGCTCCTTCGTGCGCACCGACTCGCCGAGGTCGCCTTGCAGCACGCCGCCGACCCAGTACGCGTAACGCACCGGCAGCGGCTCGTCGAGGTGCAGCTGCTCGCGCAGCTGCGCGATCAGCTCGGGGCTCTGGTCCTCGCCGGCGAGGATCATCGCCGGGTCGCCCGGCAGGAGCTGCTGCAGGCCGAAGATCAGTATCGAGACGAAGACCAGCGTCGGGATGACGGTGGCCAGTCTGCGGATCAGGAACTCAAGCATGTCAGCGCACAGCCATGGCGGTACTGCCCTCAAGACGCCTGCGCCGCCGACGTCCAGCGGTCGCCGCGGATGCGGCTTTGGCTTCGGCATCACATCGCTGGTGCGATGTGAGCTTTCGCCGACGCGCGGGCGCGTTGCCGGGCCGCTGGCAGGGCCCCTTGGGTAGAGGCGGCGCAGGCGCTTCGGTGGGGACCACGTTCCTCAGTTCATCTTCAGCCCTTGCACCCGCAGCAGCCCGTCGGGGATGCTGCGCACGCCGCTCAACTTGGCGTTGTAGGCGTACAGCCAGTTGCGGTGGTACAGGTACACGATCGGGCGCTCCTTGAGCACGCGCTGCGCGACCTGCTCGTAAGCGCGCTGGCGCGAGGCTATCGTGCCGGCCGTGCGCGCGGCGTTGAGCTGCTCGTCGATCTCCGGGTGGCAGATGCCGGCATAGTTCAGCGGCTGCTTGCAGCCGACGAAGCTGTAGATGTTGCCGTCGGGGTCGGCGCGGCCGCTCCACGCGAGCACGTAGGCCTCGAAGTCGCCCTTGTCGGCCAGGTTCAGCGAGGTCGCGAACTCGGTCGACTGGATCTTGACGTCGAAGCCGGCCTCCTTGGCCATCGCCTGCACGACCTGCGCGATCTTCTGCGCGTCGCTGGTGGTCGGTGTCATCAGCGTGAACGACGGGTTCGGCACGCCGACCTGCTGCAGCAGCTGCTTCGCGCGCGCGACGTCGCGCTTGGGCACCGGCAGGCTCTTGACGTAGTAGGGGTTGTTGGGCGCGACCCACTGGTTGCCCGGCGTCGCCTCGCCGTCCATCACGACTTGCACGATGCCGTCGCGGTCGAGGCTGAGCTCGAACGCCTCGCGCACACGCACGTCGCGGCCCAGCGGATTCTGCTGCGCCCGCTCGCTCTTGCCGACGTTGATCGTGATGCCCTGGTAGCCGATCTCGGTGATGCGCGTGACCTTGAAGCGCGCGTCGTTGCGCAAAGCGGCGACGTCGGATGATGCGACTCGCTCGATGAAGTCGAGCTGGCCCGACTTCAGATTCGCCAGTCGCACCGTGGCATCGGGGATCGGCGTGTAGGTGATGCGCTCGAAGTGGATCGCGCCCTTGTCCCAGTACTGCGGGAAGCGCTCGAACACGATGCGATCCTGCGCAACGCGCTCGACGAAACGGTAAGGGCCGGAGCACACCGGCCGCGCGGCGAAGTTGGCGCCGGCGGCCTGCGCGGCCTTCGGTGACACCATCATGCCGGCACGGTCGGCCAGCGCCGCGAGCAGTGGCGCAAACGGCGCACTCAGGTTGAAGCGCACCGTCGTCGGGTCGATGACGTCGACGCTCGCCACCGGGCGCAGCTCGCCGCTGCGGTTGCTGCCCTGCAGCGTCTTGTGGCGCTCGATGTTGAACTTGACCGCCGCGGCGTCGAACTTCTCGCCGTCGTGGAACACGACGTCGTTGCGCAGCTTCATCGTCAGCGCCTTCTGGTCGGGCGACCACTCCCAACTGGTGGCCAGCTGCGGCACGATGTTGAGCTTCTCGTCGACGTCGACGAGCTTGTCGCACAGCGCGGCGAACACGATGCGCCCGACGAAGGTGCGCGCCGTCGTCGGGTCGAGCGCGTCAGGGTCTTCGGCCAGCCCGATGCGCAGCGTCTGCGCGTGGGCGGCGGCGGCCAGCAGCAGCGCGAGCGCCGGCAGCAGGGATCGGGCGAGCGGTTTCATCGGCAGGTCTCCGGGGTGAAGGAACGACGGGGATTCACGCGGCGGCGGGGGCGGCGAAGGCCGCCTGCAGACGCGCGAGGCGGGGGTTGATCGGCGCGGCCGCCGCAGCGGCCGGTGCGGCGGGAATCTCGCGCCAGAAGTGGCACGCGACGCCGTGGCCGGCGTCGAACTGCAGCGCAGGGTCGGCCTCGGCGCAGTGCGGCCGCGCATGCGGGCAGCGCGTGTGGAAGCGACAGCCGCTCGGTGGCGCTGCGGGGCTGGGCACGTCGCCCTGCAGCACGCGGTGCGCGTGCACCGCGTCGGCGCCGCGGCCGGCCGGCTGCGGGCGCGGGATCGCCGCCAGCAGCGCCTGCGTGTACGGGTGGCGCGGCGCGGCGAACAGCGCAGCGGTGTCGGCCAGCTCGACGATGCGCCCAAGGTACATCACCGCAACGCGGTGCGCGATGTGCTTGACGACCGCGAGGTCGTGCGCGATGAAGACGTAGGCCAGGCCGAAGCGGCGCTGCAGGTCCTGCAGCAGGTTGACGACCTGCGCCTGCACCGACACGTCGAGCGCCGACACGGCCTCGTCGCAGACGATCAGTTTGGGCTCGACGGCCAGCGCGCGCGCGATGCCCACGCGCTGGCGCTGGCCGCCCGAGAACTCGTGCGGATACCGTGCCGCGTGGTCGGCGCGCAGCCCCACCGTGTGCAGCAGCTCGGCCACGCGTTCGGCCTCGCGGCCGCGGTGCAGGCCGTGCAGGCGCAGCGGCTCGGCCAGGATCTGGCCAACCGTCATGCGCGGGTTCAGCGACGAGAACGGGTCCTGGAACACGATCTGCATGGCGCGGCGCTGCGCGCGCAGCGCCGTGGCGTCGAGAGCGTCGAGCTCGCGCCCGTCGAACACGATGCGCCCCCCGCTGGGTTCGACCAGCCGCAGCACGAGGCGCCCGAGCGTCGACTTGCCGCAGCCGGACTCGCCGACGACGCCCAGCGTCTGGCCGGCGTCGAGCGTGAAGTCGACGCCGTCGACCGCGCGCACGTGCGCCTGCACGCGCCCGAACAGCCCGCGGCGCACCGGGAAGTGTTTCTTCAGCCCTTCGACGCGCAGCAACGCCGTCATGCCGGGATCTCCAGCGCACGCAGGCCCAGCGCGTCGGGGTCGAGCGGCGCCTTCCAGCACGCCGACGCGTGGTCCGGCGCGACGTCGCGCAGCGGCGGCTCGGCTGCGTGGCACTGCGCATCGGCGAACGGGCAGCGCTCGGCGAAGCGGCAGCCCGGCGGACGGCGCAGCGGGTCGGGCACCTGACCCTCGATCGACGCGAGCCGATGCTGCATCACGTCGAGCCGCGGGATCGCGCCGAGCAGCCCGACCGTGTACGGGTGCTGCGGCGCGTCGAACAGGGCCTGCACCGGCGCGCGCTCGACGATGCGCCCGGCATACATCACGACGACGTCGTCGGCGACTTCGGCGACGACGCCGAGGTCGTGCGTGATCAGGATCACCGCGGTGCCGCTGTCGCGCTGCAGTGTGGCCATCAGCTCGAGGATCTGCGCCTGGATCGTCACGTCGAGGGCCGTCGTCGGCTCGTCGGCGATCAGCAGCCTCGGCTCGCACGCGAGCGCCATCGCGATCATCGCGCGCTGGCGCATGCCGCCCGAGAGCTTGTGCGGGTGTTCGTGCAGCCGTTGCGCCGCTGCGGGGATGCGCACGCGCTCGAGCATTTGCAGCGCGCGTGCCTGCGCCTCGGCGCGACCCATCCGGCGGTGGCGCTGCAGCACCTCGACGATCTGCGCACCGATCGTGAACGCCGGGTTCAGCGAGCTCATCGGCTCCTGGAAGATCATCGCGATGCCGTTGCCGCGCAGGTCCTGCAGCTCTCGCGCCGGCAGGCCGACGAGCTCGCGCCCCTCGAAGCGGATCGAGCCGCCGGCGATGCAACCCGGCGGCGCGACGAGCCCCATGATCGACAGCGAAGTCACGCTCTTGCCGCAGCCCGACTCGCCGACGACGGCCAGCGTGCGACCGGCCTCGACGTCGAAGCTCACGCCGTCGACGGCGGCGAACTCGCCGTCGTCGGTAGCGAAGGTGGTGCGCAGGTCGCGGACCTCGAGCAGCGCCAACTCGGGCTCCGGTTCAGGCGGAGGCCGCCCGCGACGCGTGGAAGCGCTCGATGTGCGCCTCGATCAGTCGGCGGTCGAGCACTCCGACGGGGTCGTGGCGGCCGGGCAGGCACGCGGTGAAAGGTTGGAAGCGTTGCAGGCTCACGTCGTAGAGCCGATGCAATTCCTGGACCGGCTCGGCGTGGTCGTCGACGCGCAGGTCGAGTTGCGGGTGGTCCTCGTCGGCGTGGATGCGCAGCGCCGCCGACTGCTTGCCACGCTTGTCGCCGCCGGCGGCCTCGCCGGCGGCCATCGCGGCGAGCAGCCTCTCGGCCAGCGGACGGCCGGCGCTGGCGACGAAGGCCTCGGCAGTGGCCTCGATCACGCGTGGCCCGGCGAGCATGTTGCCGGCGACGCTGAAGCCGTCGTGCACCGCGTGGCCGCACCAATCGATGCAGGCACTGCCGGTGTGCGCTGCCCCGGGTCCGTGCGCACCGAGCACGTGCAGCTGCCGCTGAGCGCGTCCGGCGTCGGTGGCCGTCAGCGCGGCGACCACAGCCGCCGGCGCGTGCCCCTGTGCGAGCAGCATCAGTCCTGCCGGCCCGTACAGCGGGTTCATCAACGCCTGCGTGGCCACCGCACCGACGCCGCGCTGCGTGTGCACGCACAGCGCACCGACCGCGAAGAACCGGCTCGCGATCGCCACGCCGAAGCGGCCGTCGGCATCGCGCGCGAGGATCGACCAGGTCATTCGACCTTCCCGATGCGCCGCACGGCCTCGGTCATCACCTTCGCGTCGGCGTCCCAGTAGGCCTGGAACTCGGGCGCGTCGAGGTATTCGATCGGGCTGCCGGCGCGGGCTACCATCTGCACGACCGACGGATCGGCGGCGGCCTTGCGCGCGGCGGCGCGCAGTTTCTGCACGATCGGCTCGGGCGTGGCCGCCGGCACGAACAGCGCCGACCACTGCGCGAACTGCACCGGATAGCCGGCCGACTTCAGCGAAGGCACCTCGGGCATCGACGCCAGCGGCTTGTCGCCCCAGTGCGCGAGTGCGCGCAGCTTGCCGGCCCTGATGTGCGCGACCACGCTGGCCGGCCCGGTCGACAGCGCATCGACCTGCCCGCCGAGCAGCGCCTGCACCGCGGGGCCGGCGCCGGTGTACGGGATGTGGACCATGCTGAAGCCGGCGCTGGCCTTGAGCATCTCCATCGGCACGTGCATCGTGCCGTAGTTGCCCGAGCTGCCGTAGTTGTAGCGACTGGGGTTCTTCTTCAGGTCGGCGACGAACTCGGCGAGCGTCTTCCACGGCGCGTCGGCACGCACGACGAGCACCGTCGGATCGGCGGTGAAGCGCGCGATCGGCCTGAACTGTTCGAGCGTGAACTGCGGCTTGCGGCCGAGGATCGCGTCGGCCTCGGGCAGGATCGAGATCGACGACAGGCTCATCAGGATCGTGTAGCCGTCGGGCGCTGCGCGGCCGGCCGCGCCGATGCCGGTGGCTCCGCCCGCGCCGGCGCGGTTCTCGACGATCACCTGCTGGCCGAGCTCGCGCGACAGCGCCTCGGCCACCGGGCGCGCGACGGTGTCGGCCACGCCGCCGGGCGGGAACGGCACGATCATCGTGATCGGCTTGGTCGGCCACTCGCCCTGCGCGAGAGCCAGTTGGGCGGCGCACAGCACTCCGGCCGCGAGCGGGATCAGGGTGCGAAGCAGCGTCTTCATGCGGCGGGTCTCCTCATTCGAAGCGGTTCTCGAGCGTGCCGATGCCGTCGATTTCGATGCGCACGACGTCGCCGCGGGCCAGCCAGCGTGGCGGGTTCATGCCCATGCCCACGCCGGCGGGCGTGCCGGTGGCGATGACGTCGCCCGGCAGCAGCGTGATGCCGCGCGAGATGGTCTCGATCAACGTGGGAATGTCGAAAATCAGGTCGGTGGTGCGCGCGTCCTGGCGCAGCTCGGGCTGGCCGCCGGCGGGCGTGACCCAGCAGCGCACCCGCGTGTCGGTGCCGTCGAGCTCGTCGGCGGTGACGATCCACGGACCCATCGGGCAGAACGTGTCGAAGCTCTTGCCCAGGTCCCACTGCTGGTGGCGCATCTGCACGTCGCGCGCGGTGACGTCGTTGACGATGGTCCAGCCGAACACGTGCGCGAGCGCATCGGCACGCGAGATGTTCTTGCCGCCGCGGCCGATGACGACGGCGAGCTCGGCCTCGTAGTCGATCTGCGACGAGATCGCCGCGCCCGGCAGGCGCACCGTGTCCCCGGGCCCGACGACGCACTCGGGCACCTTCGTGAACACGATCGGCCACTGGTCGACCGCGCTCGGGCTGGCCTTGAACACGGTGTCGCGCAGCTCCTTCGCGTGCGCGTGGTAGTTGCGGCCGACGCACCACAGGTTGCGCCGCGGGCGCGGCAGCGGCGCCTCGAGGCGCACGTCGTCGAGCGGCATGCGCTCGCCGGTGGCGGCCGGCAGCGGCTCGCCGGCGGCGGCGCGCTCGACGAGCGGCAGCGCGCCGCGCGACGCGTCGTCGAGCGCGAAGGCGCGCACGCTCAGGCCGTCGGGCGACACCTCGCCGACGCGGCGCTGGCCGCCGTGGATGTAGGTCGCGATGCGCAAGGCGGTCTCCTTCGTGGCGGGCGAACGCTTCGCCCGCGGGTACGACCAAATGCTACCATTCGCAGCCATCACGCCGCCCTTCCCGCCGCCCGATGGACGCTGCCGCCGCCTTGCGCGAGGCCCTGCTCGACAAGCTGATCAACCGCACCTGGCGCCCCGGGCAGCGGCTGCCGACCGAGCGTTCGCTGGGCGAGCAGTTCGGGCTGAGCCGCTCGACGGTGCGCCGCGCGCTGCAGGACCTCAAGCGCCAGCGCCTGATCACGCAGACGGTGGGCAGCGGCACCTACGTCGCGCCGCGGGCCGATCAGGTGCTCGCCGAACTGCAGCGCCGCCAGGCCGGCGAGGCGACCAGCCCGGCCGAGCTGATGGCCGCGCGCCTGGTGCTCGAACCGGCGCTGATCGACATGGTGATCGGCAACGCGACGCCGGCCGACTTCGCGCGCATGGAGGAGTGCAACGACCGGGCCGAGGCGGCGACCACGCTCGAGGAGTTCGAGCGCTGGGACGCCGCGCTGCACGAGGCCATCGCCGACGCCGCGCACAACCGCTTCATCTCGAGCGTGTTCCGCCTGATGAACGAGGTGCGCGCGCAGGGCGAATGGGGCGTGCTCAAGCGCCGCAGCGCCACACCCGAGCGCCGCGCCGAGTACCAGCGCGAGCACCGCGCGCTGGTGGCCGCGCTGCGCGAGCGCGACGCCGAGCGCGCGCGCGCGCTGTGCCGCGAGCATCTGGTGCACGTGCGCACCAGCATGCTCGGCTACTGACCGCGTCGCGCCCGATTGACCGGCTCCGCAGCGAACGCTAGATTGGACGACGGATGGGTCCAGATCGGACCAATTCAGCCCAATAAGCCGGAGACGCCATGCACCCGACCCTGACCCGCCGCCTGGCCACGCTCGGCCTGTGTGCTGCGGCGCTGGCCGCCGCACTGCCCGCCATCGCGCAAGAGTGGCCGGCGCGACCCGTCAAGCTGATCGTGCCGTTCGCGCCGGGCGGCTCGGCCGACGTATTCGGCCGCTTCCTCGCGCAGCGGCTGCAGGAGGCGCTCGGGCAGAGCTTCGTCGTCGAGAACCGGCCGGGCGGCGGCGCCGTGATCGGCACCGACGCGGTGGCCAAAAGCGCGCCCGACGGCTACACGCTGCTCGTGATGTCGAACACGCTGCCCGAGCTGATCAAGGCCGCGAAGGACAAGCCCGACGGCATGACCTACGCGTCGTCGGGGCCGGGCACGCCTTACCACTTCGCCGGCGAGCTGTTCAAGCACATGGCCGGCATCCAGATCGTGCACGTCCCGTACAAGGGCAGCAGCGGCGCGCGCACCGACGTGCTCGGCGGCCAGGTCGACATGATGTTCGACGCGATCCCGACGATGACCGAGCACATCAAGTCGGGCAAGGTCAAGGCGCTGGCGGTCAGCGGGCGCGCGCGCTCGCCGATCCTGCCCGACACGCCGACGCTCGCCGAGGCCGGTGTGCCCGGCTACGAGGCGACGATCTGGCTCGGCGTGATGGCCCCGCGCGGCACGCCGGCGGCCGTCGTCAACCGGCTCAACGCCGAGATCGGCAAGATCACCGCCAACGCCGACGTGCGCCGCGCGTGGGCCGCGCAGGGCACGTCGGCGATGACGATGAGCGTCGACGAGTTCACCAGATACCTCAACGACGACATCGCGAAGTGGGCCAATCTGATCCGCGCGGCCCACATCAAGGTCGATTGAGCGGGCAGGCGCCGCGATGACGACGACGCTGCATCTGCTTTGCGCCGGGGCGGCGCAGGGGCTGGTCAAGGCCCTGCAGCCGGCGTTCGCCGAGGCCACCGGAGCGACAGTGACCGGGCGCTTCGGTGCCGTCGGCGCGATGAAGGAGGCGCTGCTCGCCGGCGAGCCGTGTGACCTGATGATCGTCACTGACGCGATGGTCGGCGAGCTCGCCGCCGCCGATGCACTGCGCGCCGACACGCGCCGCGCGCTCGGGCGCGTGCGCACCGGCATCGCGGTGCGCCGCGGCGAGCCGCACCCCGACGTGTCGACGCCCGAATCGCCGCGCGACGCGCTGCGCGCGGCCGACGCGATCTACTTTCCCGACCCGCAGCGCGCGACCGCCGGCATCCATTTCGCACACGTGATGCGCGAACTCGGCGTGCACGACGACCTCACGCCGCGCTTTCGCACCTTCCCGAACGGGGCCACCGCAATGCGCCAACTCGCCGCCAGCGACGCCCCGCGGACGATCGGCTGCACGCAGGTCACCGAGATCCTCTACGCCGACGGCGTCGACCTCGTCGGCGCGCTGCCGGCGCGTTTCGAGCTGGCCACCGTCTACAGCGGCGCCGTCGCAACGCGCGCGGCGCAGCCCGCGCTGGCGGCACGCTTGCTCGACCTGCTGGCCGGCGACGACGCTCGCGCGCTGCGCGCGGCCGGCGGCTTCGAGACCTGAGGCCGGCGGCCACGCGGCGGCGCCAGGGCCCGCCGGCACGGCCGGTCGTTGTCCGAGCACGGGGCGCGGCGTGCCGCCGCGCGACGATCACTGCGACGTGCGCAACTCGTCGCGCGTCTGCGTCTGCGTGCGTTCCTGTGTGCGCAGCTGGTCACGCGTGCGCGTCTGCAGCTCCTCGAGGCTGCGCAGCTGGTCGCGGATCTGGGCCTGCGTGCGCTCCTGCTCGCGCAACTGCTCGAGCGTGCGCTGCTGTTCCTGCTCCTGCTGCCGCAGCCGATCGCGCAGCGGCTGCGCCGCCTGTTCGCTCGCGCGCTGCTGCTCGCGCGTCTGCGTCAACAGGCGCTCCTGCGTGCGGATCTGCTCCTGCGTGCGTGCGATGGCCTGCTCCAGCGCGCGCAGCTGTTCGCGCGTTTGCGTCATCGCCTGCTCCTGCGTGCGGATCTGGTTGCGCGTCTGCGCGAGGGCCTGTTCCTGCGCCTGCAAGCGGGCCTGCTCGGCCGTGCGTGTCTGCGTCTGTGTTTGCGTCTTCGCCGGCGCCTGAGACGGGGGCTGCGCCTGCAGCGGCGGCGCGCCCACGGCGCCGCCACCCCCGCCCCCGCCACCGCCGCCACCCCCGCCCCCGCCGGCGGCCACTGCGGCGGTGACGGCCATGACCAACGCCGTGGTCAGGCCGACTCGACCGAATTTGCGGACTTTCATGAACGCTCTCCTGTGCACACGATCGGCATCTCGGCGCGCGCCCGTGGCGCGGCGCCGCGGACTCAACGCTTCAGCGGCGCGCAGGGATCACGCGGCGGCGTGCCCAGCGCCCGGCGGCCCTGCTCCTTGGCGCGCGCGGCCATCTGCTCGCGATGCTGCGCCATGTAGGCGACGCACTCGTCGTAGCTTTGCATCGAGCGCAAACGCGCGCGGTGCTCGTTGCGCTCCTGCGCCGTCATCATCGACCAGCCGGGCGTGTAATCGCTGCCCCAGCGGGCGCGCGGCCCGGCACCGGGCGCCGGTGCCGAAGCCGCCGGACCGCTCGCGGCGGCCGCAGGCCCGGCCTGCGGACCGGGCCCCTTGCCGGGCGGCTGGGCGAGCACCCCCGTGGCGGCCGTGGCCACGAGGACGGCGAGAACGAGTGATCTGCTGCGATGCATGACGTGTACCTCCCGACTCAATGAGACGACGCCGCAACGCTAGTGCGGTGCGTCCGCGGCCATCTTGACCGGCATCAAAAGGCCCACATGCGGCGCGGGCGCGAGCGGCGCGACGAGGGTGAGTGCCTTGCACGCCCGCCGCTGCAGCGCGACGTCAAACCGCCGGCGCGTGCGCCCGGTGTGCCGGCGCAGCGCCGCAGCCTGATCGCCAGCGGTGCGCGTCAAGCCGCAGCCACACGACGCGGTTAACCTCGACCGCAATGCGGGGCGGCAGGTGGTCCGCGGAGGAGAAGGCATGAAGGTGATCCGGCTGGAGCGCTGGGCCGATTTCGTCGACCTGACGTCGGCGCAGGCCGGCTGGGCGTTCCGCGGCGAGACCTCGGCGCAGTGGCCGCTGGTCAGCTCGCTGACGCGGCGGCTGCAGACGTACTGCGACGACAAGTCGCTGTGGCCGCTGCGCGAGGAGCGCGCGCTGCGCATCTTCCGCCGCAAGGCGCACATCCACCTCGCCGACCGCAGCGCACTCGACGACGACCTGCGCTGCCTCGCGCTGATGCAGCACCACGGCGCGCCGACGCGGCTGCTCGACTTCACGAAGTCGCCGTACGTGGCCGCCTTCTTCGCGCTCGAGGACGCCACCGGCGACGCCGCCGTCTACGCGCTGAACACGCCGGTGCTGTGGACCGCGACGCCGGCGTTCGACCCGACACTCACGCGCGAGCGCATCGACCCGCGCATGGCCGGCAACTACGCGCGCTACTTCCTCGGCAACCGCTGGCCGGTGCTGTGGTGCGGCGAACCCTCCGAAATGGACCGCCGCCTCGTCGCGCAGTCGGGCCTGTTCGTCGTGCCCGGCGTGCTCGACGAGCCGCTCGAGCGCATCCTGCAGCACTACGGCCGCACCGACGAGCTGATCGTCAAGATCGTGCTGCCGTTCGCGATGCGCGCGCAGGCCATGAGCGCGCTGTACCGCATGAACGTGACCAACGCGTCGCTGTTTCCCGACCTCGAGGGGCTCGCCCGCGCCACCGCGTACGAGCTCGAGGTCGTCTGGGAGCGGCTGATCGACGAGTACCGCGCGCGCCAGGGCGCGCTCGATGCGCCGGCCGCGCCGCAGCGCTGAGCAGGGCCGCGTGCCGGCGGTGGGCGCACACCGGCGCCGCGTGACGAATTGCCGCCCGCGCGCCGCGCTGTTCACGCGATCGCTGCGCCCCGCGCGCCGGGATGATCGCTGCCAGCCGCCTTCCGCCGCACTTCAGCCGCAGCCCCGCGTGCCGATAACGCTGCCATGTTTTCCAGCCTGCTCCAGCGACTCGTGCCCGCCGCACCACCCGCGGCGACGAGTCGCCTGTTCAGCCGCATCGAGGTCTGCCCGCCGGCCGCGCAGCCGGCGTGGTGGACCCGCGCCGGCGCGTGGCTGCGTGGCGGCCACGACGCCGCGGTGACGCGACCGGACGCCCGCCTCGCGGCGGTGCGCGCCGAGTTCGCCGACGCGATCGCCGACTGCGTCGACGACGCCGTCAGCGTCGTGCCCGGCGACGTGCTGATGCGCATCAACACCGCGCGCTCGCTGCGCGACCTGTGGCACCTGCGCCCGGCGCTGTACCACGTGATCGCGCTGCGCCACAGCCAGTGCGAGGCCGAGCAGCGCCTGGCGCGGCTGAACCGCCACTTCCCGACGCGCGCGCCGCGCTCGGGCTTCGCGCCGCTCGACGCCTGACGGCGGCGGCCGCCGCCCCCGCGTCGTCCCGGCGCCCGTGCGACGCTGGGGCGACAATCGTCGCCGGCCATGAACATCATCATCCTCGACGACTACCAGGACGCGGTGCGCAAGCTCAAGTGCGCCGCCAAGCTCGAGCCGTACCACGCCAAGGTCTACACCAACACGGTCAAGGGCATCGGGCAGCTGTCGGTGCGGCTGCGCGACGCCGAGGTGCTGGTGCTGATCCGCGAGCGCACCCACTTCCCGCGCCAGCTGCTCGAGAAGCTGCCGCGGCTGCGGCTGATCTCGCAGACCGGGCGCGTGGGGCCGCACATCGACGTCGAGGCGTGCACGCGGCTGGGCATCGCGGTGGCCGAGGGCGTCGGCGACCCGACCGCACCGGCCGAGCTGACGTGGGCGCTGATCCTGGCCGCGATGCGCCGGCTGCCGCAGTACATCGGCAACCTCAAGCACGGCGCGTGGCAGCAGTCGGGGCTGAAGGCGGCGTCGATGCCGCCGAACTTCGGCATCGGCATGGTGCTCAAGGGCCGCACGCTGGGCATCTGGGGCTACGGCAAGATCGGCCGGCTGGTGGCCGGCTACGGCCGCGCGTTCGGCATGCAGGTGCAGGTGTGGGGCAGCGAGGCCTCGCGCGCGGCCGCGCGCGCCGACGGCTTCGCCGCCGCCGCGAGCCGCGAGGCCTTCTTCGAGAGCAGCGACGTACTCACGCTGCACCTGCGGCTGGTCGACGCCACGCGCGGCCTCGTCACGCTCGACGACCTCGCGCGCATGAAGCCCACCGCGCTGTTCGTCAACACGTCGCGCGCCGAACTCGTCGAGGACGGCGCACTCGTCTCGGCGCTCAACAAGGGACGCCCCGGCATGGCCGCCATCGACGTGTTCGAGAGCGAACCGATCCTGCAGGGTCACCCGCTACTGCGCCTCGAGAACGCGGTGTGCACGCCGCACATCGGCTACGTCGAGCTCGACAGCTACGAGAAGTACTTCGGCGCCGCGTTCGACAACGTCGTCGCCTTCATCGAGAACCGCCCGACGAACATCGTCAACCCGGATGCGCTGAAGGTGATGCGGTGAGCGCCGCGCCGCCGTCGCCGTCGGCCGCGCGCTGGGCGCTGCTGGCGGGCAACTTCGCGATCGGCTGCGGCGTGATGGTCGTGCCCGGATCGCTCAACGACCTCGTGCGCTCGCTGGGCGTCAGCGTCGCGCTCGGCGGGCAGCTGATCGCCGCGGCCGCCGTCGTGATGGCGGTGGGCGCGCCGCTGATGGCCGCCCTCGTCGGTGGCTGGGACCGCCGCGTGCTGCTCGTGGCCTCGCTCGCGTGGTACGCGCTCGGCCACGCGCTGGCCGCCGTCGCGCCGACCTACACGGCGTTGCTGCCGCTGCGCGCGGCCACCGTGCTCGCGGCCGCGGTGTTCACGCCGCAGGCGGCCGCGGCGATCGGCGCGATGACGCCGCCGGCCGAGCGCGGGCGCGCGATCACGTTCGTCTTCCTCGGCTGGTCGGTCGCCTCGGTGGTCGGCATGCCGGTGCACGCGTGGATCGGCGAGACTTTCGGCTGGCGCTGGGCGTTCGCGCTCGTCGCGGCGCTGGCTGCCGGCGGCGCGTGGTGTGTGTGGCGCGCGATGCCCGCGGGCGTGAGGCCGCCGGCGCTGAACCTGGGCGACTGGCGCGCCGTCGTCACGCACCCGGTGCTGATGGCGATCGTGCTCGTCACCGCGCTGTCGGGTGCCGGTCAGTTCACGCTGTTCTCGTACTTCGCGCCGTACTACCGGCAGGTGCTCGGCGCGAGCCCGACCGAAGTGAGCCTGCTGTTCTTCTGGTTCGGCGCCTTCGGCCTGCTGGGCAACGTGCTGCTCGCGCACCACGTCGACCGCATCGGCGCCGCACGCGCGGTGTTGTGGCTGCTCGCGTGCATCGCCGTGTCGATGGCGGCGTGGCCGCTGGCCGGCGGCGTCGTCGCGATGGCGGTGGTCCTGGTGCCGTGGGCGCTGGGCTGCTTCGCGTCGAACTCGGCACAGCAGGCGCGGCTGGGCATCGCGGCGCCCGCGCTCGCGCCGGCGCTGCTCGCGCTGAACACGTCGGCGATCTATGCCGGCCAGGCGATCGGCGCGGCCGGCGGTGGCGCGGCGGTGGCCGCGCGTGAGGCCGCCGGCGCGACGGCGGCCGCCGCCTACGCCACGTTGCCGTGGATCGGACTGGCGTGGCTGGCCGCGGCGATCACCCTCAGCGCGTGGGCGCAGCGCCAGCGCGTGGCGAGCGCGCCGCGATGACCAGCGTATGACGGCAGCGCCCGGGCGACCCGAGCGCCCTACCCCCTACACTCGGGCTCCGCTGCACACTGCCTGCGCTGCCCCGCGATGACACGACGGCCCGCCAGCCCCCGTCCCCGGCACGCGCTGCCGCGTCGCCGACGCTCGCGCGCAGGGGCCTGGCGATGACGCTGCGCTGGCGCCACCTCGCAGCGATCACGGTGATCGCCATGCTCGCCGTCGGCGGCGGCGGCGCGCTGTGGGTGCAGTCCGAGCGTGCCGACGACGAGCTGCGCACGCGGGCGCTGGACGACGCCGCCAAGCGCGGCCTGCAGGTGGGCAGCGCGATGGCCGGGCGCATCGACGCGCTCGTCGGCGGCATGGACGTCGGGCTGCAGCGCGTGCGCGACGCCTGGCTCGCCGCGGGCGGCGCGGCCGATGCAGCCGCGGCGGTCGACGCCGTCGCACGCAGCGTCGTCGACGCGCTGCCGCGCGGGCTGGCGGCGTACCTGTCGGTGGTCGATGCAAACGGACGCGTCGTCTACGCGACGGTCGACGGCGCGCTCGGCGTGGACGTCGGCGACCGCGAGCACTTCCGTGAGCAGCAGCGCGCCAGCGACGACCGGCTGCGCATCGGCGCGCCGATGCGCGCGCGGCTCGTCGACGGCTGGACGTTCATCGTCAACCGGCCGCTGAGGCGCGACGGGCGGTTCGCCGGCACCGTCAACCTGTCGGTCGACACCGAGGGGCTCGCGCGCGAGCTCGCCGCCTTGCAGCTGGCGCCGGGCGAGATCGTCGCGCTCGTCGACGGCCATGGCCGCCTGCTCGCGCGCACCCCGAATCACGCCAGTGCGGTGGGCACCGTGATGCCGGCCGACCGGCCGTTCCTCGCCCCCGGCGCCGCGGCGCAGGGCACGTACCGCGCGGCGAGCCGCGTCGACGACGTGCCGCGCCTGTTCGCCTGGCAGCGGCTCGGGGGCCGCGGCCTGACGCTCGTCGTCGGCCTGTCGGAAGACGCGATCCTCGCGCCGCTCGATGCGCAGCGCGCGCGCCATCGCGCGATCAACGCGACCGTCTGGGCGTTGCTGCTGCTGCTCGGCGCGGTCGCGGCGGTGCTCGTGCGGCGCGAAGCCGGCCGGCAGGCGCAAACGCAGGCCCAGCTCGAGCGCAGTCACGCGCGCCAGGCGCTGATCGCCGAGCTCGCCACGCTGCCGGCGGTCGCCGACGGCGACGTCGAGGCCGTCGCCGCCTTCGTCACCGAGCGCGCGTCGGCCGCGCTCGGCACGCCGCGCGCCGGCGTGTGGCTGTTCGACGCGGCCGCGCGCACGCTCGTGTGCCGCGACCTGTACACCTCGCGCACCGGCGGGCACGAGCACGGCGCGACGCTCGACGCCGACGCCGTCGCCGCCGAATTCGAGTGGCTGCGCCGCTCGAAGGTCCTGGCCGCCGAAGACGCGCTCGCCGACCCGCGCACCGCCGCCTACGCCGACCGGTATCTGCGCCCGCTGGGCATCCGCGCGCTGCTCGACGTCGGTCTGTGGCGCGGCGACGCACCGGCCGGCATCCTGTGCTTCGAGCGCTTCGACGGGCCTCACCGCTGGCCGGCCGACGACATCGCGTTCGCCTGCCAGGTCGCCGACCAACTGTCGCTGGCGCTGAGCAACGAGCGGCGCCGGCGCACCGAAGACGAACTGCGCCGCAAGGAGGCGCAGCTCGCCGAGGCGCAGCAGATCGCGCGCGTGGGCAGCTGGGACCTCGACCTGGCCAGCGGCCGCGCGTCGTGGTCGGCCGAGGAATTCCGCCTGCTCGGGCACGAGCCCGGTGCCGTCGAGCCCGGCGTCGAGGCCTTCATGGCCGCCGTCCACCCCGACGACCGCGAGCGCGTCGCCGCCGCGATGCAGCGCGCGATGACGCCGGGCAGCGACGGCCGCTACGCGGTCGAGCACCGCGTGCGCACGCCGGCCGGCGAGCGCATCGTCGACGAGCGCGGGCAGGTCGTGTTCGCGGCCGACGGCCGCGCCGAGCGCATGATCGGCACGACGATGGACGTCACCGAGCGCAAGCGCACCGAGCGGCTGCTCGCCGCGATCAACGAGGCGCAGGCGCGCTTCATCGCTCGCGCCCCCGAGGGCGAGATCTTCGGCGGGCTGCTCGCCGCCACACTCTCGCTCACCGAGAGTGAATACGGTTTCATCGGCGAGGTGCTGCGCACGCCCGACGGGCGGCTCACGGTCAAGGCGCACGGCCTCGACGCCGCCGCCCCGATGGTCGAGACGCGACGTCTGCTCGAGCAGCACGCGCCGAGCGACATGGTGTTCGGCAACCTCGACAACCTGTTCGGGCGCGTCGTCACCGAGCGCGCGTTCGTCGTCGCCAACGACGTCGCGCGCGACGCGCGCGCGGCGGGCACGCCGCCGGGACACCCGCCGATCCGCAACTTCATGGGCGTGCCGCTGACCGAAGGCGACGAGGTGCGCGGCCTGATCGCGCTGGCCAACCGCGCCGGCGGCTACGACGCCTCGATGCTGCCGGCGCTGCAGCCGCTGATGACGGCGTGCGTCAACATGTTCGGCTCGCTGCAGGTCGAGCGCGAGCGCGCCCAGGCGCAGGCGGCGCTCAACGCGCTGAACGCGACGCTGGAGGCACGCGTGGCCGAGCGCACCGCCGAGGCCGAGCAGGCGCGACGTGAAGCCGAGCGCGCGAACGCCGCGAAGAGCGATTTCCTGTCGCAGATGAGCCACGAGCTGCGCACGCCGCTCAACGCGGTGCTCGGTTTCTCGCAGCTGCTCGAGATGTCGCCGCTGCGCAGCGATCAGGCGGCGCACGTGCGCGAGGTGCTGCGCGCCGGGCGCCAGCTGCTCGAGCTGATCGACGAGATCCTCGACCTCGCGCGCGTCGAGGCGGGCAAGGTCAGGCTCGCACCCGAGCCGGTCGCGCTCGGCGCGCTGGCCGCCGAGTGCGCGCAGATGCTGCGCCCGATCGCGCAGCAGGGCGACGTCGCGGTGCACGTGGCCGTCGACCCGGCCGCGGTCGTGCACGCCGACCGCGCGCGGTTGCGCCAGGTGCTGCTGAACCTGCTGACCAACGCCGTCAAGTACAACCGGCGCGGCGGCGAGGTGACCGTCGACGCCCAGTGCACGCCCGCGCCAGCGGCGGCAGGGGGCGACGCCGGCGGCTGGGAAGTGCGCGTCACCGACACCGGCGCGGGGCTGACCGAGGACCAGATCGGGCGCCTGTTCCAGCCGTTCGAGCGGCTCGACGCCGCGCGCTCGCGCGTCGCCGGCACCGGCATCGGCCTGAGCGTGTGCAAGCGGCTCGTCGAGCTGATGGGTGGGCGCATCGGGGTGCGCAGCGAGCCCGGACGCGGCAGCACGTTCTGGTTCTGGCTGCCAGGCGCCCGTGCCGAGGCCGGCGCCGACCCGGCAGCCGCCGCCGCGTCCGCCGCCTCGCCGCCGCCGCTGGCGGCGCCGCGCGGACGGCCGCGACGCGTGCTGTACGTCGAAGACCACCCGGCGAACCAGCGCCTGCTGGCCGACGCACTGGCGCCGCGCGGCGACGTCGACCTCGCGATCGCCGGCGACGCCGACGCCGCGCTCGAGGCCGCCGCGAGCGCGCCGCCCGACCTGCTGCTGCTCGACATCCAGCTGCCCGGCTGCGACGGCTACGAGCTGCTGCGGCGCCTGCGCACGATGGGCTGCGACGCGCCGGCGGTGGCGGTCAGCGCCAACGCGATGCCGGCCGACGTCGCGCGCGGGCGCGCCGCCGGCTTCGTCGAATACCTGGCCAAGCCGCTCGACCTGCGGCAGTTGCTCGACGTCGTCGAGGCGCAGCTCGAGGCGCGGCGCGCGGCCACCGCCTGAACGGGGCCGCGCGGCGCGTCGCCGGCGCCCCCTCTCAGCGCCGCAGCATCGCGACCAGCGCGGCGGCCGCGACGGCAGCCAGCAGCGCCGGAAAGCCCCAACCCGGCGCCCACTGCAGCGCCGCCGCGCCGAGCGCCGGCGACAGCATCGCGCCCACCGTGTACGACAGCACGAGCACCGCGGTCGCGTTGACGAGCGCGGTGCCCTGGTGGCGGTGGCCGATCTCGATCATCGCGAGCGTGTACAGGCCCCCGCCCGCACCGCCGCAGACGAAGGCCACCGCCCCGGCCAGCCACGGCCACGCGCCGACCCACGGCAGCGCGAGCGTCGCGGCGAGCGTCGCCGCCGCGCAGCCGATGGCCACCGCGCGGCGCGGCAGGCGGTCGCTCGCCTCGCCGAGCGGCAGCATCATCAGCGTGCCGCCGAGCCCGCTGGCCGACACCAGCAGCGCCGCCGCCGCGGCCGTGAAGCCCATCGCGAGGCCGTACAGCGGCAGCACACCGGCCAGCCCGCTTTCGAAGAAGCCGCCGGCCAGTCCGGCGACCATCACCGCCGGCGCCGCACGCAGCGCATCGACGACGCCGTGCAGGCCCAGCCGCGTCGCGCCGTCGTGCGCAGTCGGTGCCAGCGGCGGTAACGCCAGGCTCCACGCGAAGCCGACGGCCACCAGCGCGATCGCCGTCCAGCGCGAGCGCTCGGCCGCGTCGCCGTCGGTGCCCACGGCAGCCAGCAGCGCCGGGCCGAGCACGAAGGTGAGACCCACCATCGTCTCGAACAGCGCGACGACGCGCCCGCGCCGGTGCGGCGGCGCGAGTTCGGCCACCGTCGCCTCGGCGACGATCCAGCGCAGCGCCGCCGCGATGCCGGCGACGAAGTACAGCGCCGCCCACAGCGCGAGCGACGTGCTCAGCGTGATGCCCAGCAGCGTCGCCAGCGGCACCGCGACGCTGGCGATCAGCGCGTGCCGCCGCCCGAGCCAGCGCACCCAGCGCGCCGCGAACGGCGTCGCCGCGCCGATGCCCAGCCACAGCGCGGCACTGAACAGGCCGGTCGTCGCGGTGTCGAGCCCGCGCGCCTTCAGCGTGAACAGCAGCAGCGGCGCGAACATGAAGAAGCCTGTCAGCTCGAAGAACGTCGAGCCGAACAGCGCGAACAGGCCGCGCCGGCGCAGCGCAGGCGCGAGGTCGGCGCTCGCCGCCGGGGGCGCGGGCAACGGGTGCACGGGCCGGGTGCGCTCGTCGCGCTCAGGCGTCCTTGGTGCCGAAGATCTTGTCGCCCGCGTCGCCGAGGCCGGGGATGATGTAGCCGTTGGCGTCGAGGTGGCTGTCCACCGCCGCGGTCCAGCAGCGCACGTCGGGGTGCGCGCGCTCGAGCGCGGCGATGCCCTCGGGCGCGGCCACGAGCACGAGCGCGCGCACGTCGCGGCAGCCGCGCGCCTTGAGCAGGTCGACGGTGGCGATCATCGAGCCGGCGGTGGCCAGCATCGGGTCGACGATCAGCGCGGTGCGCTCGTCGAGGTGGCCGACGAACTTCTCGAAGTAGTGCTCGGGCTGCAGCGTGTCGTGGTTGCGGCTCAGCCCCACGACGCTGATCTTCGCGTTGGGCACCATCTGCAGCACGCCGTCGAGCATGCCCAGCCCCGCACGCAGGATCGGCACCACGGTGACCTTGCGCCCGGCGATCTGCTGCACCTCGATCTCGCCGCTCCAGCACTGGATGCGCCGCGGCTCGAGCGGGAAGTCGGCCGTGGCCTCGTACGCGAGCAGCGCGGCGAGCTCGCCGGTGATCTCGCGGAACTTCTTCGTGCTGACGTCGGCCTCGCGCAGCAGGCCGATTTTATGCTGGACGAGGGGGTGCCGGACGGTGATGACGGGCATGGCGGATGCGCAAGAGCGTGGTGGGTACGGCGTCGGCACCAAGGCGCCGACGACGGGTGAGCGGCTGCGGCGTCCAGCGGACGCCGCGGATCCGGCTTCGCCGGTCCGCCGGCGTCGCCGCCTCGAGGGGCAGCGCCCCAGGTGCTACGGGGTGGGTCGCTGAAGTGTATCGAGCAGCCGCGGCAGCACGCCGGCGGCCGTGCCGCGCAGCACCCAGTGCGCCTGGTCGTCGATCTCGCTCGCGTCGGGGTTGACGATGGCCACCTGCGCGCCGGCGCGGCGCGCGACGTGCGCGAGCCCCGCGGCCGGCCACACCGCGCCCGACGTGCCGACGACGAGCATCACGTCGCACGCGCGCGCGGCGCGCTCGGCCGCGTCGAGCGCGCGCTCGGGCAGCGCCTCGCCGAACCAGACGACCGCCGGGCGCACTAGGTTGCCGCACGCGCTGCAGCGCGGCGGGCGGCCCGCCGCCGCGGTGGCGGGGTCGCAGGCCCGGCCGCGCGGGCACGGCTCGAGCCAGCGGTCGGTGAGGATGTCGCCGTGCAGGCGGATCGTCTCGGGCCAGCCGGCGCGCTGGTGCAGGTCGTCGACGTTTTGCGTCACGAGCGTGAGCACGCCGGGGCGACGCCGGCCGAACGCGGCGAGCGCGAGATGGCCGGCGTTGGGCTGCGCCGCGCGCACGCCCGCGCGCCGCTCGGCGTACCAGTCCCACACGCGCTGCGGGTCGGTGCGGAAGCCCTCCTCGCTCGCGAGCTGCGCCGGGTCGAACTTCGACCACAGCCCGGTGGCCGCATCGCGAAACGTCGGGATGCCGCTTTCGGCGCTCATCCCGGCGCCGGTCAGCACGCACACGCGCCGCGCCGCGTCGAGGTGCGCGCGCACGGCGGCGAGCGCGGCGGGGTCGAGCACGCCGCCGGCCATCTGGTCAGCCGCGCTGGCGCACCGCCTCGTACAGGCAGATGCCGGCCGCGACCGAGACGTTCAGGCTCTCGACCGCGCCCTTCATCGGGATGCGCACGAGCAGGTCGCAGGTCTTGCGCGTGAGCTGCCGCATGCCCGGCCCCTCGGCGCCGAGCACGAGCGCGAGCGGCCCCGACAGGTCGGCCTCGTACAGCGTCAGCGCGGCGTCGTCGGCAAGGCCGACGACGCGGATCGAGCGCTCCTTCAGCTCGGTGAGCGACCGCGCGAGGTTGGTCACCATCAGGTACGGCACCGTCTCGGCGGCGCCGCTCGCGACCTTGGCCACCGTCGCGTTCAGTCCCACCGCGTGGTCCTTCGGCGCGATCACCGCGTGCACGCCGGCGCCGTCGGCCACGCGCAGGCACGCGCCGAGGTTGTGCGGATCGGTCACGCCGTCGAGCGCGAGCACGAGCGGCGGGCCCTGCACCGCATCGAGCAGGTCGTCGAGCGAATGGACCTGCGGCAGCGGCTTCACGCGCGCGACCACGCCCTGGTGGCGCGGGTTGCCGACGAGGCGCGTGAGCTGCGCGTCGTCGCTGTCGACGACGCCGATGCCGGCGTCGCGCACGCGCTGCACGAACTGGCGCATGCGCGCGTCGCGCCGCGTGGCGTCGACGTGCACCTCGATCACGCTGTCGGGCGCCGTCTTCAGGCGCACGCCGACGGCGTGGAATCCATACAGCACTTTGGCGGCCATGCGGCGATGGTAGCCGCGCGCGCCGCAGGTTCGGCCGCAGCGGCTCGAAATCGGACCCGCCTTCGGTGAGCCGTCCGAGGGTGTCCGAGCGGCCGCCGCGGATCCGGCTGCGCCGGTGCGCCGGCGGCGCTTGCCGGCCGCGCCGGTCCTCGCGGCCCGGCCGCTCGCCAGTCACGAAACGTCCGCCGGACCTTCCGACTCCGGGCTCGCCCCCTCGAGGCGGCAGCGCCGAAGGCGCTGCGGGGGTGGTCCCTCTACGCGCGCAGGTGCAGCGGCAACGCCGCCGCGTCGTCGGCCGGCGCGGGTGCAAAGCGCGTGCCGGGTGCGTCGTTGGCGAGCGACCGCATCTCGGCGTAGACGTCGGCCAGGCGCGACGCTGGCACGCGCATCAGGTGCAGCGACATCGACAGCGGCGTCACCGGCCGCGTCGGCCGCTCGTCGGTGGACAGGGGCCGCGCCGCCGCCGCCGGTTCGACCGGCGCGACCGCGGTGACGGCCTTCGATGCCTGCGCGACCGGCGTCAGCGCGAGCCCGGTGGGCGAGGGTGGAGCGATCGAGAAGGTCATGGCGGCACCGTGAGGGGAAACGGCTTGACGAAGCTATCGGCCCACTGAAGCAGGACTTGAGGGGTTTTCACCCCCCATTTCCGTGACGGCCGGCGTGACCGACGTCACGACACGTAACGCCAGGCCAGGATCGCGCCGATCAGCACCGGCTGGTGCAGCATGTAGAAGGTGAGCGGCCAGCGGCCCAGCGCCGCCAGCGGCTGCGCGAAGCGGGGCACGGCCGCCGCCAGCACGCCGCGCCGGTTTGCCAGCAGCCACTGCCCCACCGCGAGCCCCCACAGCATCACGCCGAGCCACGGCAGCAGCGGCACGTAGTCCTCGGTGATCGGCTTGCGCGTCACGAGGCCGACCCAGTTCGTCCACCGCGTGTCGAAGAACGGGTGCTGCACGAGGTGCGGCAGCGCGATCGCCACCGCGCCGAGCGGCCACAGCCCGGCGCGCAGCGGCGCCGCGAAGCGCGCGACGACGAGCATCAGCGCGATGCCGTGCAGCACGCCGAAGCTGATCCAGCTGGCCGGAAACATCAGCGCCGAACCGGCCGAGACGAGCACCGCGCAGCCGGCGACCTGCGCCCAGCGGCGCCAGAAGCGCGCGGCCGGCTGGCCGGCGTCGAGCGCGAGCGCCTGCCCGAGCCCGGCGGTGAACAGGAACAGGCTGACGATCGCGGTGCGCTGCAGTGTCCACAGCGGGTCGCGGTAGAAGTCCTGCCGCGGCTCGAGCAGGCCGAAGTGGTTGAGGTCGAACGCGAAGTGGAACGCCGCCATCCACAGCATCGCGGCGCCACGCAGCGCGTCGACGCGGTCGAAGCGTTCGCGGGGCACGGCAGCGGCGGCGGGGGCGGTCACGGCGCCGACGATACCGCGCGCCGCGGCCGCCACGACGCGCGGGCGGCGGCTCAGAGCTTGTGAATCATTCGATCGGTGCTGAGCGCTGATCGAGTGGCGTTGATCGCGCGCGGTGTCGACGCCGGCATCGGCCGCACGCGACCCTTCGCCCATCCAGCACCCGCAGGGCGGTCGCGAGGCAGGGTTTTGCCGGGGTTTTCGCGGTTCATACAGTCCTTGCGGCTGCGGCAGACGCAGTTGGGCCCAGACCCAGCAACTGTGGCGCCAG
>NZ_QOAZ01000003.1 GCF_003574675.1 Azohydromonas sediminis | reverse complement strand
ATGCTCAAGCGGCTGATCGCCAACATCGGCGCGGCCTTGCAGCACGTTCGGTCAGCTGCGGAGCAGTTCAAGGACCTCGACCGCTGGGGCTGCCTGCTGCGCTACGTCAGCGACCGCATAGCCCCGATCGTCGGCCCACCACGACCCGCGGCTGGCCTGCCAGCGACGGGGTAACTGCCGGATTTAGGCTGAAGGTTCTGCAGCTTGAACGTGACGAGCGCAGCCAACGCCAGCACGACGATCGCCAGGTAGACATAGCGCATCGCGATTCCTCCCGTTGCGTTCTGGGCACCGTCATTCGGCGGCGCGCGTGACGTCGGCTGCATCGCCCACGCGCGGTGCGCGCGCCACCTGCTCTTCCAGCGCCGCCTCGCGCACCGCCGCGCGCGCGAGCAGGTGCGACGCCACCGGCAGCGTCGCGAGCAGGAAGCCGACGATCAGCGCCAGGCGCCAGGCCCAGTCGGCCTGCGGCACGGCGGCGGCGGCGCCGACGCAGACCAGGGCGAGCGCCAGCGTGCCGGCCTTGGTGGCGGCGTGCTGGCGCGCCAGCGCGTCGGGCAGCGTGATCACGCCCCAGGCGGCGATCACCAGCAGCACCGCGCCGGCGGTGATCAGTACGGCGGCGAGCACGCTCATCGCGGGGCCTCCTCGTGCGGCGCCGGCGCGTCGCGCCGCGGCGCGCGTTCGACGAGGCGCGCCCAGCCGATCGTCGCGACGAAGCCGACCAGCGCCAGCCCGATCGCGACGTCGAGGAACACGGTGCGGCCGGTGGCCAGCGACGCGGCGATCGCCAGCGCGATGCCGGCGGCCAGGAAGATGTCGAGCGCCACCACGCGGTCGGCGTTCGTCGGCCCGGCGACGATGCGCACGGTGGCCAGCACCGACGCGGCGAGCGCCAGCACGACGAGCACGCCGACGGCGAAGGCCATCATCGCCGTGCCTCCGCCGCCGGCACGCCGAACAGCGCCACCAGCCCGGGCTCGAACTCGCGGCGGATGCCCTGCACCAGCGCGTCGGTGTCGGACGCGTCGAGCACGTGCAGCAGCAGCTCGCGCCGGTCCATGTCGATGTCGATCGTCGTCGTGCCCGGCGTCAGCGACACCATGCAGCCCAGCAGCGCGGCGCCTTGCGCGCTCATCGGCGCGAAGCCCACGCGCAGTAGCGCCACCGGCGGCGGCGTGCCGCCGGGCCGGCCACTGGCCAGGATCACGCGCACCGTCTGCAGGCCCGAGACGACGACGGCGCGCAGGAAGCGCAGCAGCAGCACGAGGGCGGCGATGGGCTTGTTCATCTCACCGGCCCCCCAGCGTCGCCGCGGCGGCCTGCGCGTAGGCCACCAGCGGCTGCGGGTTCACGCTGATCCACACCGTGACGGCGGCCAGGCCCAGCGTCGCGGCCCACGCGGGCGCGAGGCGCGCGTGGCGCGGCTCGCGCCAGGTCTTGTCGGGGTGCGGCTTCCAGAACGCCTCCATCCAGATCTTCATCATCGAGTACAGCGTCAGCACGCTGACCAGCAGCGCGACGACGGTCCACACGACGCGGCCCTGCGCGATGGCCTCCTGCAGCACGAGCAGCTTGGCCCAGAAGCCCGACAGCGGCGGGATGCCCACCAGCGACAGCGCCGGGATCAGGAACAGCACCGCGAGCCCCGGCCGCAGCGCGTACAGGCCGCCGATGCGGCGCAGGTCGTAGCTGCCGGTCAGGCGCCAGACGATGGCGGCGATCAGGAACAGGTTGGCCTTCACGACGATGTGGTGCACCGTGTAGAACAGCGTCGCCGCGTTGCCGGCCTCGCTGGCCAGCGCGATGCCGAGCAGGATGTAGCCGATCTGGCTGACGATGTGGAAGGCCAGGATGCGCCGCATGTCCCAGTGGTAGGCCGCGCCGAGCACGCCGAACAGCATCGTGGCGGCGGCGATCCAGCCGAGCACTTCGTACAGCAGCGCCGGCGCCGGCGCGAACACGTCGCCCAGCGTGCGCAGCACCGCGTAGACGCCGACCTTGGTCAGCAGCCCGGCGAAGAGGGCCAGCACCGGCGCCGGCAGCGTGTGGTAGCTCGCCGGCAGCCACGCGAACAGCGGGAACGCGCCGGCCTTGACGAGGAAGGCCAGCGTCAGCGTCGCCAGCACCGCGGTGGCCAGCGCCGGCGTCAGCGTGTCGGCGGCCTGCGCGAGCGCGCCGTAGTTCAGGTGGCCGGTGGCCGCGTAGACGACGCCGACGCCGGCCAGCAGCAGCAGCGTGCCGAACAGGTTCAGCGCGAGGTACTTGAACGTCGCGTCGAGCTGGTCGAGCCGCGCGCCGATCGCGAACAGGCCCAGCGCGCAGATCAGCATCACCTCGAACCAGACGTAGAGGTTGAACAGATCCGCCGTGGCGAACGCGCCGCCGACGCCCGCCAGCACGCCGTGCACCAGCGGCAGCAGCAGCGGGTGGCGCGGCTGCGTGTCGGCGTCGCTGGCGAGGAACAGCAGCGACGCCGCGCCCATCAGCGCGGTGATCAGCACCAGCGCGGCGCCGGTGCGGTCGACGTGGAACTGGATGCCGTACGGCGCGGCCCAGCCGCCGAACGCGGCGTCGGCCGGGTGGTCGGCGCCGGCCAGCGCGACGAGCGCGACCGCGCACGCGAGGAACGCGACGACGCCGGCGAAGCTCAGCGCCTGCTGCGCGGCGGGCCGGCGGCTCGCGAGCGTCGTCGCGACGACGGTCGCGAGCGGCACCAGCACGGGGGTGACCACCAGTGCGCTCATGGCCGATCCGCCCCCATCGCCTCGACCGTGGCGGGCTCGACCTCGGGCTCGGTGCCCGGCGCCGGCAGCGGCGGCTTGACCGGGTCGGTCGGGTGCGGCTCGGCGTGGCGCAGTTCGAGCGCGTCGTCGGTGCCGGCATCGCGGATCAGGCGCAGCACCAGCACGAGGCTGAAGCACACCAGTGCGAAGCCGATCACGATCGCGGTCAGCACCAGCGCCTGCGGCAGCGGGTTGGCGGCGTCGGCGGCCAGCACGTCGCCGCCTGCCGGCACGACGGCCGGCAGCGTGGCGCCGAGGCGGCCGGAGGCGAACAGCAGCACGTTGATCGCGCTGCCGAGCAGGGCGAGGCCGAGCACGACGCGCAGCGCGTCGCGCGACATCGCGAGGTACACGCCCACGGTCACCGTGATCCAGACCGACAGCGCGAAGGCCCAGATCATCGCCGGCCCTCCGCGTCGAGCTCGGCGTCGTCGATCGCGAGCAGCGCGAGCGCGTAGCCGCCGAGGGCACCCCACACGCACAGGTACACGCCGAGGTCGAACACGAGCACGGTCGACACCTTGACGCCGACCAGCGGCAGCGTGCCCCACCAGTGGGTCAGGAAGGCGTCGCCGACCAGCAGCGCCGGCACGCCGGCGAGCGCGCCGAGCGCGACGCCCACCGCGGCCAGCGTGACGGGCGAGCCGAGCGGCAGCCGCTTCGCCGCCGCGTCGCTGCCGTGCGCCACCGCCCACAGGATCGTCGCGCTGACGGCGACCAGGCCGCCGATGAAGCCGCCGCCGGGCTCGTTGTGGCCGCGCAGCAGCACCCACACCGACGCGGCGAGGATCAGCCAGTACAGCGGCCCGGCCGCGGCCTCGAGGATCACGAGCCGGCGGTTCACGGCGTGTCTCCCTGCGTGCGCCGCCGCAGCGCCTGCAGCAGCGGCAGCGCGGCCAGCAGCGACAGCATCACGACGGTGATCTCGCCCAGCGTGTCGAGCGCGCGGAAGTCGACGAGGATCACGTTGACGACGTTGCGCCCGAAGGCTTCGGGCACGCTGGCCTCGGCGAAGAAGCGCGACAGGGCCGCGTCGAACGGGCCGGCCGCGGCCACCAGCAGCAGCGCGGTGACGACGCTCGCGAAGCCGGCGGCCACCGCCAGCGCCAGCGGGCGCACGCGCGGCTCGGCCAGGCTCGAGGCGCGGCCGAGCCGCTTGAGCTTCAGCAGCACCGCCGCGACGACGATCACGAACACGGTCTCGACGGTGAACTGCGTGAACGCGACGTCGGGTGCGCCGGCGTAGAGGAACAGCACCGCGCTGCCGTAGCCCACGAGCCCGGTGGCCAGCAGCAGCGTCAGGCGGTCGCGCAGCACGGCGGCGAACAGCGCGCCGAGCACGATCAGCACGACCGCGGCGACGACGCCGAGGCTCGGCAGCTCGAACGCGGGCCACGCGAGCGCGCCCGCCCCGGCGACGAGGGCGGCCGCGATCGCCAGCGTGACGCTGCCGACGACGAGGCCCGTGTAGTAGGGCAGGCGCCCGTCCTGCAGCGCGCGCGTGGCGGCCGCGGCCACGCGCGGGATCCACAGCAGCGAGCGCTCGTACAGCGCGGCCATGCCGACGCGGCCGATGCGCTGCGCCGCAGCCTCGAACAGGCGGTGCAGCGGGTCCCAGAACGCGTAGACGGCGGCGCCGATGGCCAGCGTCACCGCCAGCGACGTCAGAGCCGGACCGATCTGCAGCGACAGGCTCACCGCGAGCGCCTCGGTCGACGGCGTCATCGACAGCGACGCCTGCGCGATCAGGTCTTGCACGACGAACGGGAAGATCCCCAGCGCGATGCCCACCAGCGCCAGCGCCAGCGGCGGGATCACCAGCGCCGGCCCGCCCTCGTGCGCGTCGGGCGTCTCGTTGGTGCCGGGGTGGCGCCAGAACACGCGGATCGCGGCGACGCCGGCGACCGCCACCGCGATCGCGCCGAACACGGTGTTGGCCGCCTTCGCGAATGCGAACACGCCGTCGGCGCTCTTGGCCTCGAGGATCACGTCCTTGGCGATGTAGCCGAACGACAGCGGCATGCCGGCCATCGACGCGCCGGCGAGCAGCGCGGCGGCGGCCGTGAACGGCATCGCGTGGCGCAGGTTGCCCAGGCGGTCGATCACGCGCGTGCCGGTGCCGTGGTCGACGTTGCCGGCGACGAAGAACAGCGGCGCCTTGTACAGCGCGTGCGCCAGCAGCAGCGCGCCCACCGCCACCGTCGCGCCTTCGCCCTTCAGGCCCACCAGCGTGACGAGGGTGCCGAGCGTGGCCACCGTCGACCACGCGAGGATGCGCTTGAGGTCGCGCTCGCGCAGCGCGAGCACCATGCCCCACGCGGCGGTGATCGAGCCGGCGCCCTTGAGCGCCCACGCCCACAGGTCCCAGTCGCCGAAACCGGGGTCGAGCCGCGCGAGCAGGTACACGCCCAGCTTGACCATCGTCGCCGAATGCAGGTAGGCCGACACCGGCGTCGGCGCCGACATCGCGTTGGGCAGCCAGAAGTGGAACGGGAACTGCGCGCTCTTCGTGAACGCGCCGACCAGGATCAGCAGCAGCGCGGCGGTCAGCGCCGGCGTCGCCTGCGCGGTGGGCAGCCACGCGACGATCTCGCGGATCGACGCCGTGCCCGCGGCCTGCGCGAGCACGATGAAGCCGGCCAGCAGCGCGAGCCCGCCGGTGCCGGTGACCATCAGCGCCTGCTGCGCCGACTTGCGGCTGTCGGGCTTTTCGTGGTCGAAGCCGACGAGCAGGAACGAGATCAGGCTCGTCGCTTCCCAGAACAGGAACAGCACGATCAGGTGGTCCGCGGTGACGCAGCCGATCATCGCGATCATGAACAGTGTCAGCAGCACGTACAGCCGCCGCTGCTGCGGGTGGCCGGCGAGGTAGCCGCCGGCGTAGACGAACACCGCGGTGCCGACGCCGGTGATCATCAGCAGCATCAGCACCGCCAGCCCGTCGACGTGCAGCGCGAAGGCTATGCCCAGTGCCGGCACCCACGCCGCCTGCCACACGATCGGCAGGTCGAACGTGGCGAGCAGCCACAGCAGCAGCGCGAGCGCCGACGCCGGCACGAGCGCGAAGGCCAGCCGCGCCGGCACGCTCATCGCGGTGCCGGGCAGGGCGAGGGAGGCGGTGCCGGCCATCGCTCAGGCGGCCTTCGCCGGGCGGAACATCGCGACCACCAGCGTGACGATCGTCAGCGGGATCGCGAAGCCGAGCATCACGTTCGAGAACGCGCCCAGCGCCGCGTGGTGCTGCGCCGCGAGCACGAGGTAGGCGGTGTAGGCGGCGTAGTAGCCGAGGAACAGCGCGCCCTCCCAGCGCGCGATCTCGCGCCCCGACAGGAACACCGGCAGGCACGCGACGAGCGCCGCAAGCATGACCCACAGGTCGAAGTGGCGCACCGCGTCGGGCACGGCGAGGCCGCCGAAGCCGGCAAACGCGGCCGCCAGCCCGGCCAGGCCGATGACGCCGAAGATGTTGAACACGCAGCTGCCGACGACGTTGCCGACCGCGATGTCGCGTTCGCCCTTGATCGCCGCCAGCGTCGACGCGGCGACCTCGGGCAGTGAGGTGCCGGCGGCGACGATCGTCAGCCCGACGACGGTGTCGCTGACGCCCAGCGCCTTCGCGAACGCGACGGCGGCCGAGACGAGCGCCTGCGAGCCGCCGACCAGCAGCGCCAGCCCGACGACCACCAGCGCCACCTGCACCGACGGCCGGGCGTCCCAGCCGGCAGCGGCCAGCTTCAGCTCGGCGGCGTAGTCGTCGGTGCGCGCCGCGCCCTCGGCGCGCGACTGGCGGATCAGGAACACGGTGTAGGCCATCAGCAGCGCGAACAGCAAGGCGCTGTCGAACAGGCCGATCCGACCGTCGAGCGCGAGCACGATCAGGAGCACGGCGCCGCCGATCATGATCGGCGCCTCCTGGCGGATCACCTGCACGTGCACCGCCAGCGGCGTGATCAGCGCCGCGAGCCCGAGGATGAACAGCACGTTGAACGTGTTGCTGCCCACCGCGTTGCCGAGCGCGAGGTCAGTCGTGCCGTTGAGCACCGCGCCCACCGACACCGCCATCTCGGGCGCGCTGGTGCCGAAGGCGACGATCGTCAGCCCGACGACGAGCGGCGAGATGCCGAGCGCGAGCGCGAGCCGGGACGCGCCGTGCACGAGCGCCTGCGCGCCCGCGACGAGCGCGATCAGGCCGCCGACGAACATCAGAATGTGGATCAACCGGACCTCCCCGAACCCGACGTCGCTTGATCCTGCAGCAGGGTCCGGAGTTCCGCGATCTCGGCGCGCAGCGCACGCACTTCGGCGTGCAGGTCGGCCTCGATGTGCTCGCGTGCCCGGTCGACCGCCGCGACGGTCGTCGCCTTCTCGTCCTCGGTGAAGCTCTGCATCGCGCTGACGATGACGCCGATGAACAGGTTCAGCATCGTGAACGTCGCCACCAGGATGAACGGGATGAAGAACAGCCACGCGTACGGGTAGGTCTCCATCACCGGGCGCGAGATCCCCATCGACCAGCTCTCGAGCGTCATCACCTGGAACAGCGTGTACAGCGAGCGCCCGAGCGTGCCGAACCAGTCGGGGAACGATGCGCCGAAGAGCTTGGTCGCGATGACGCCGAACACGTAGAAGATCAGCCCGAGCACCGCGGCGATCGAGCCGAGGCCGGGGATGGCCGCCAGCAGCCCGCCGACGACGCGGCGCATCGACGGCACGATCGTCAGCACGCGCAGCACGCGCAGCACGCGCAGCGCACGCAGCACCGCGAACGGGCCGCTGGCCGGCACCAGCGCGATCGCGACGACGGCGAAGTCGAACACGCTCCACGGGTCGCGGAAGAAGGCCGCCCGGTGCGCATACACGCGCGCGGCGATCTCGGCGACGAAGACGGCGAGCATCGCGCGGTCCAGCGCCGACAGCACGCCGCCCCAGGCCGCCGTCACCGCCGCCGAGGTCTCCAGGCCGAGCACGACGGCGTTCGCGATGATCAGCGCGAGGATCGCGTGCTGCACCGCGCCGCGGTCGAGGAACGCGGCGACGCGGTGGCGCAGCGGGGGCGGGGCGGCGGTGTCCACGGCAGGCAGGGGTCGTTGGGGGATGCGGGGGCGGTGGCGCGGCGCGATTGTGCCGGCGCGGCGCCGCGGCCGCGGCGGCCGGGGGCACCGGCGGGCGCGCCGCGGTCCTTCCCCGATGCGCAGGCCCCGCGGCGGGCCTTAGAGTAAGGACTTCGTCAGCGCTGGCGGTGACATTTCGCGCCAGTCGTCGCCAACGCGACACGCATTCGGACACGGATTCGGCAACCCGGGAGACAACGATGAGCGACAGCACCACCAAGCTCTACGAACCGCCTGCGGACCTCGTGAAGGCCGCCTATGTCAGCGGCATGGACGGCTACCGCAAGCTGGTCCAGCAGGCCGAGGCCGACTACGAGGGCTACTGGGCGGGTCTGGCCCGCGAACTGATCAGCTGGAAGAAGCCGTTCACGCAGGTGCTCGACGAGAGCAACCGCCCGTTCTTCAAGTGGTTCGCCGACGGCACGCTCAACGCGTCGTACAACTGCCTCGACCGCAACGTCGAGCGCGGCCTCGGCGACAAGGTCGCGATCATCTTCGAGGCCGACGTCGGCGAGGTCACGAAGGTCACGTACCGCGAGCTGCTCGCGCTGGTCAGCCGCTTCGCCAACGCGCTGAAGGCGCGCGGCGTGAAGAAGGGCGACCGCGTCGTGATCTACATGCCGATGTCGGTCGAGGGCGTCGCCGCGATGCAGGCCTGCGCGCGCATCGGCGCGACGCACTCGGTCGTCTTCGGCGGCTTCTCGGCGCAGAGCCTGCGCGACCGCATCCAGGATGCCGGCGCGGTGATGGTGATCACCGCCGACGAGCAGAAGCGCGGCGGCAAGGCGCTGCCGCTGAAGGCCATCGTCGACGAGGCGCTCGGTATGGGCGGCTGCGAGACGATCCGCCACGTGATCGTCTACAAGCGCACCGGCGGCGCGGTCGCGTGGAAGGACGGCCGCGACCTGTGGCTGCACGACGAGCTGGCCAAGGAGAGCGACCAGTGCGAGCCCGAGTGGGTCGAGGCCGAGCACCCGCTGTTCCTGCTCTACACGTCGGGGTCGACCGGCAAGCCCAAGGGCGTGCAGCACTCGACCGGCGGCTACCTGGTGCACGCGGCGCTGACGACGAAGTGGACCTTCGACCTCAAGCCCCACGACATCTTCTGGTGCACCGCCGACATCGGCTGGGTGACCGGCCACACCTACATCACCTACGGGCCGCTGGCGCTCGGCGGCACCGAGATCGTCTTCGAAGGCGTGCCGACCTACCCGGACGCCGGCCGCTTCTGGAAGATGATCCAGGACCACAAGGTCACGATCTTCTACACCGCGCCCACGGCGATCCGCTCGCTGATCAAGGCCGCCGAGGCCAACGAGGCGGTGCACCCGAAGCGCTACGACCTGTCGAGCCTGCGCATCCTCGGCTCGGTCGGCGAGCCGATCAACCCGGCCGCTTGGGAGTGGTACCACGCCAACGTCGGCGGCGGGCGCTGCCCGATCGTCGACACGTTCTGGCAGACCGAAACCGGCGGCCACATGATCACGCCGCTGCCGGGTGCCACGCCGCTGGTGCCAGGCTCGTGCACGCTGCCGTTCCCGGGCATCGACGCCGCGGTGGTCGACGAGACCGGCAAGGAGGTGCCGCACGGCCAGGGCGGCATCCTCGTGATCCGCAAGCCGTGGCCGAGCATGATCCGCACGATCTGGGGCGACCCCGAGCGCTTCAAGAAGAGCTACTACCCCGACGACTTCAAGGGCCAGTACTACCTGGCCGGCGACGGCGCGATCCGCGACAAGGACACCGGCTACTTCACGATCACCGGCCGCATCGACGACGTGCTGAACGTGTCCGGCCACCGCATGGGCACGATGGAGATCGAGTCGGCGCTGGTCAGCTGCACCGAGCTCGTCGCCGAAGCCGCCGTCGTCGGTCGCCCCGACGAGACCACCGGCGAAGCGATCTGCGCCTTCGTCGTGCTCAAGCGCCCGCGCCCGACCGGCGAGGAAGCGAAGAAGATCGCCAACGAGCTGCGCAACTGGGTGGCCAAGGAGATCGGCCCGATCGCCAAGCCGAAGGACATCCGCTTCGGCGACAACCTGCCGAAGACCCGCTCGGGCAAGATCATGCGCCGGCTGCTGCGCAGCATCGCGCGCGGCGAGGCGATCACGCAGGACACCTCGACGCTCGAGAACCCCGCGATCCTCGAGCAGCTGTCGCAGACCAACTGAGCGCCGGTCGCCTGCGTGTGAAGGGCCCTGCGGGGCCCTTCGTCGTTTCGGGTGCCGCTACAGCGGCCCGCCGAGGTCGCGCTCGGCCGGCAGCCCCGGCAGCCCGACGGCGTGGCGCACCGCGTTGAGCACGGCCTGCGCGACGGCGTCGGCGGCCAGCGCGCCGAGCAGCGCGACCGGCGCGCTGCGGCCCGCGGCGCCGGTAGCCAGCGCGAACAGCGTGTCGCCGTCGGTCGTCGTGTGGCACGGCTGGATGCAGCGCGCCAGCCCGTCGTGCGCCATCGTCGCCAGCCGCTGCGCCTGCGCCTTCGTCAGCACCGCGTCGGTGGCGACGGCGCCGATCGTCGTCGCGAGCCCCGGCTGCGGCGGCGCGGGCCAGTCGCCGCGGCGCAGCGCGTCGGCACTGCGCAGCAGGTGGCGGCCGTCGGCGGTGCGCGCGCCGGCCACCGGCTCGCCGGTGGCGGGGTCGACGACGTCGCCGATCGCGTTGACCGCCACCAGCGCGCCGACCGTGAAGCCGTCGGCCGCGACCGATGCCGTGCCGATGCCGCCCTTCATCGCGCGCGCCATGCCCCAGAGCTTGCCGACGCTGGCGCCGGCACCGGCGCCGACGTTGCCCTGCGCTGGCGGCTGCGTGCTGGCGGCCTGGCACGCGTCGTAGCCGGCCTGCGCGTCGGGGCGGATGCGCGCGTCGCCGATCCACAGGTCGAACAGCACCGCCGCCGGAACGATCGGCACCCGCGCCGCGCCGAGCACGAAGCCGTGGCCGCGCTCGTCGAGCCAGCGCATCACGCCGCCGGCGGCGTCCAGTCCGTACGCGCTGCCGCCGGCCAGCAGCACGGCGTGCACCTGCTCGACGAGGTTCTCGGGGCGCAGCAGGTCGGTCTCGCGCGTGCCGGGCGCGGCGCCGCGCACGTCGACCCCGCAGGTCGCGCCGGCCTCGCACAGCACGACGGTGCAGCCGGTGGGGCGCTGCGGGTGCGTGAAGTGGCCGACCCGGATGCCGGCGACGTCGGTGATGGCGTCGTGCACGGCGTTCACTCGACGAGGATCAGGCCGTAGACCTGCTCCGGGTACACGCGCGCGATGCCGGCGGGCATCGACACCCCCTGCACGATCGCGTCGGCCGCGGCCGAGGTGTCGACGGTGCGGCCGACGCTGCCGCCGGCCAGCACGCGCACCCAGGGTCCCTGGCCGCCGCTGGCGCGGCGCGTCACGACGCCGGTCTCGCCGGTCTTGATCTGCACGACGCTGCCCGGCGGGTAGACACCGAGCACGCGCACGATCGCGGTCGACAGCCGCTTGTCGGGGTCGGCGAGGAAGACGTCGCGCGTGGCCAGCCTCGGCGCCATCGCCGGGCGGTGCGCGCGCGGCGTGAGCTTGGCCATCAGCATGTCGGCCAGCCGCAGCAACTGCGCGGCCTCGCACGGCGCCGCGACCTTGCGCGGGTAGCCGCCGCCGCCGGGCTCCTCGTGGTGCTGCTCGACGGCGGCGAGCCACTCGTCGTCGGCCACGCCGATCGTGCGCAGCAGCTGCGCGCCGGCCAGCGGGTGCCGCTCGATCGCCTCGCGCTGGCGCAGGTTGGGCGGGTCGCGCTGCTCGGCCAGCTGCGCCTGCAGGCGCACGATGGCCACGTTCATCGTCAGCGCCGCACACGCGAGCGACTGCACGCGCGCCTCGTCCCAGCCGAGCTGGCGCGCGGCCAGCGCCGCGAGCGATGCCGTGTGCAGCGAGTGCGTCAGCGCGTACAGCGCGAAGCGGCGGTCGTCCTGGCGCACTGCCATGAACAGCGCGACGTCGGGGTCGCGGTCGAGCAGCGCCTGCGCGCGGCGCCACAGGTCGACGACCTCGTGCGGCGCCGCCAGCTGGCCGGCCAGCCGCTGCAGCGTCGCGTCGAGGTTCCACACCAGCCGCTCCCAGCGGTGGAACAGCGTCGGCGGCGCGGCCGCCGTCGCCGGGTTCGCGGCGCGCACGGCCTCGACGCGCGTGCGCTCGGCCCATGCGCCGCGCTCGTGGAGCTGCTCGAACTCAAGCGCGCTCGCCACCACCTGGCCCTCGCCGAGCACCAGGCGTCCCTGGGCGTCGAGCAGGCGAAAAGGCAGCTCCGCACCGAGCTGGATCAGGTCGCGCAGCCGGTCGATCGGTACGCGTTCGTGGGCGGGGTCGGACGACGTCATCGGGATGCGCAGAGGCCTCGCGCGAGGCCACCGTCTGCGCATCGATTGTGCGGCGCGGCGCGTCGCCGCACACCGGGGCCGGCCCGGGGGCGGCGATGCTCAGGCGAAGACGCCGGCGGTGTCGGTCATGCGCGCGCTGACCTCGCCGAGGTGGTGCAGCGTGTCGCCGAACGTCATCTCGAGCACCGTCAGCCGCTTGAAGTAGTGGCTCGCGACGTACTCGTCGGTCACGCCGATGCCGCCGTGCAGCTGGATGCACTGCTGGCCGACGAAGCGCATCGACTGCCCGAGCTGCACCTTGGCCTGCGACAGCGCGCGACGGCGCGCGGCCGGCTCCTCGCCGAGCTTGAGCGTCGCGTAGTAGCTCATCGAGCGCGCGAGCTCGAGCTGCATCTTGACGTCGGCGATGCGGTGGCGCAGCGCCTGGAAGCTCGCGATCGGCACGCCGAACTGCTTGCGCGTGTTCATGTACTCGACGGTGACGGCCACCAGCCGGTCCATCAGCCCGACGCCTTCGGCGCACGCCGCCGCGATGCCGACGTCGACGGCGCGCTCGAGCATCGCGGCGCCATCGTGCGCCACGAGCGTCGCCGGCGTGTCGGCCAGCGTCAGCTCGGCGGCGCGTGCGCCGTCTTGCGTCGGGTAGCCGCGCAGCGTCACGCCCGGCGCGTCCTTCGGCACCAGGAACAGGTGGATGCCGCTGGCGCTGTGCGCCGGCACGACGAAGGCGTCGGCCTCGTCGCCGGCGGGCACGACGCTTTTGGTGCCCGACACCGTCCACCCGCCGCCGACCGCGACGGCGCGCGTGCCGATCTGGTCGAGCCGGTAGCGCGCGCCGCGCTCCTGGTGCGCGAGCACGACGAGCGCCGAGCCGTCGGCGATCCTGGGCAGCCACTGGGCCTTAACGTCGGCGTGCGCGTGCGCGAGCAGCGCCGGCGCCATCAGCGCGCCCTGCGCGTACGGTGCATGCACGAGGCCGCGGCCGAGCTCCTCCATCACGACCATCGCTTCGACCGCGCCGAAGCCCATGCCGCCGTGGCCCTCGTCGACCGCGAGGCCCGTCAGACCGAGCCCGGCGAGCTCGGTCCAGACGTCGCGCGCGAAGCCGCCGGCCTTGGCCAGCGCGTGGCGGCGCTCGAACGCGAAGTCGCGCTGCACCCAGCGCGCGACGGCGTCGCGCAGCGAGTTCTGCTCGTCGGTGAAGTCGAAGTCCATGGTCAGCTCCCGAGCACGGTCTGGGCGACGATGTTGCGCTGCACCTCGTTGCTGCCGCCGTAGATCGTCGTCTTGCGGTAGTTGAAGTACATCGCCGTGAGCGGGGCGCAGTGCGCCGCACCGCCCGGCCACAGGCCGCCGAGCGCCTGGTCGCCCTGCCAGCCGGCGTCCATCGCCTCGCGGATGAAGGGCACCGCGTACGGCCCGCCAGCCAGCATCATCAGCTCGGTGTAGCGCTGCTGGATCTCGCTGCCGCGGATCTTCAGCAGACCGGCGATGTCCAGGCTCTGCTTGCCGCTCTTCTCGGCGCTGAGCACGCGCAGCACCAGCATCTCGAGCGCGACGATGTCGACCTCGAGCAGCGCGATCTGGTCGCGAAAGCGCACGTCGTCCCACAGACCCTCGGCCTTCGCGATGCGCTTGAGGCGCTCGAGTTCGCGCTTGGCACGGTTGACGTCGGCGATGTTGGTGCGCTCGTGCGCGAGCAGATACTTGGCGTAGGTCCAGCCCTTGTTCTCCTCGCCGACGAGGTTTTCGACCGGCACCTCGACGTTGTCGAAGAACACCTCGTTGACCTCGGGCTCGCCGTCGAGCAGCACGATCGGCTTGACCGTGATGCCCGGGCTCTTCATGTCGATCAGCAGGAAGCTGATGCCCGTCTGCGGCTTGCCCTCGGTGCTCGTGCGCACGAGGCAGAAGATCCACTCGCCGTACTGGCCGAGCGTGGTCCACGTCTTCTGGCCGTTGACGATGTACTTGTCGCCGCGCCGCTCGGCGCGCGTCTTCAGGCTCGCGAGGTCGCTGCCGGCGCCCGGCTCGCTGTAGCCCTGGCTCCACCAGACCTCTCCGCTGGCGATGCCGGGCAGGAAGCGCTTCTGCTGCTCGGGCGTGCCGAAGGCCATGATCACCGGCGCGACCATCACCGGCCCGAACGGCACGACGCGCGGCGCGCCGGCGAGCGCGCACTCCTCCTCGAACAGGTGGCGCTGCACGGCGTTCCACCCCGGGCCGCCGAACTCCTTCGGCCAGCCCCAGCCGAGCCAGCCCTTCTTGCCGAGGATCTTGGCCCAGCGCTGCATGTCGTCGCGCGTCAGGCGCAGCGCGTGGTGCACCTTGTGGCTGATGTCGGGCGGCAGGTTCTCGCGCACCCACTGCCGGACTTCCTGGCGGAAGGCCTGCTCTTCGGCGGTGAAGTTCAGGTCCATGCGGTCTCCTCGCGGCGATGGCACCCGGCGTTTTAGCACGCCCGTTCGCCGGCGGCTGTCGGCGTCGCGACAGCGCGCGGCGCCGGGCGCGTTGTCGCTATGCTGCGCCGATGGCTGCCCCGGGTGCCGACGACCCCGTCACCGTGCTGCGCCACGGCAGCGCGCAGGCGCTGTCGCTCGCGCTGATGCGCGCGCGCAACCGCACGCTGCAGTGGCTCGCGGCGTTCGAGGACGCCGGCGCGCTGCGCCTCGTCGAGGTCGACCGCTTCAGCCCGCCGGCGTGGCTGGGCGGCCACGCCGGCTGGTTCCAGGAGTGGTGGATCGCGCGCCACGTGCAGCGCGGGCGCGGTGACGCTGCCGACGCGCAGTCGCTGCGGCTGGCGTCGATCGAGCCCGACGCCGACCGCTGGTGGCACCCGCAGGCCAGCACCCGCGCCGAGCGCTGGGCGATGGACCTGCCGCTCGACGAGGCGCTGCGCGCGTGGCTGATGGCCACCTTCGAGACGACGCTCGAGCTGCTCGCGCAGACGCCCGACGGCGACGACGCGCTGTTCGTGTTCCGCGCCGCGCTGTGGCACGAGCACACGCTGGGCGAAGCCTTTGCCGAGCTCGCGCAGGCGCTCGACCTGACGCCCGCCGTGCTCGGCGGGCTGTGGCCCGAGCCGCCGCAGCGCGCGGCGCGCGCTGCGGTCGCGCTGCCGGCGCGGCGCTGGACGCTGGGCAGCGGCCGCGGCGGCTTCGTGCCCGAGCTCGAGAAGTGGGCGCACGAGGTGGCGCTGCCCGCCACCGAGATCGACGCGCAGCCGGTGAGCTGGGCGCAGTACGCCGAGTTCGTCGACGACGGCGGCTACGACGAGCGGCGCTGGTGGAGCGACGCCGGCTGGGCGTGGCTGCGCGCGCACGTGCACGAGCACGGCCCGCGCCTGCCGCGCTACGTCGAGCAGATGCGCCGCGGCGTGCTGCTGCGCGACCGCGGGCGCGTCGTGCACGCCGCGGCCACGCAGCCGGTGCGCCACGTGACCTTCCACGAGGCGCAGGCCTGGTGCCGCTGGGCCGGGCGCCGGCTGCCGACCGAGGCCGAGTGGGAGCACGCGGCGTGCGCGGCCGCGTCGCGCGGTTTTGCGTGGGGCGACGTGTGGGAGTGGGTCGCCGACCGCGCGCAGCCGTACCCCGGGTACACGCCGGGCGCGCTGGCGCGGCCGCAACCGGCGGTCGCGCAGGCCGTGCTGCGCGGTGCGTCGTGGCTCACCGCGCCGGCGCTGCGCCACCCGAAGGCGCGCCGCTTCGCCGACCCGGCGCGCGACCAGGGCTTCTGCGGCTTCCGCTCCTGCGCGCTGTAGCGCCGCGCGCCTGCGGCGCGGCCCCTATGCAGCGGCCGACATATCGCGGCGCTCGCGCGCTGCGGCCAGAATGCGCGCCTTGCGCGACGACTCCCCTCCCGGTCCTTGAGTGCCTTCACCGACAGCCTGCGCACTGCGGCGGCGCTGATCGCCGGCGCCGACGAGTCGCTGCGCGAGATCGTCGTGCTGTCGCTGCAGGTCAGCGGTGCGGCCAGCCTGCTCGGTGCGGCGATCGGTCTGGCCGCCGGCGCGTGGCTCGCGGTGGCGCGCTTCCCCGGCCAGCGCGCGGTCGTGCTCGCGCTGAACACGCTGCTCGCGCTGCCGCCGGTGGTGGTGGGGCTGACGGTGTACCTGCTGCTGTCGCGCGCGGGGCCGCTCGGCTCGCTCGGGCTGCTGTTCACACCGACCGCGATGGTCATCGCGCAGACGATCCTCGTGCTGCCGCTGGTGGCGGCGCTGGCGCGCCAGCTGGTGGCCGACGCGATGCGCGGCAACGGCGAGCAGCTGCGCTCGATGGGCGCCGGACCGTTCGCGAGCGCGGCGCTGCTGCTGGTGCACGAGCGCGCGGCGCTGATGACGATCGTGCTCACCGCGTTCGGGCGTGCGATCAGCGAGGTCGGCGCGGTGATGATCGTCGGCGGCAACATCGCCGGCGTCACGCGCGTGATGACGACGACGATCGCGCTCGAGACGAGCCAGGGCGACTTGCCACTGGCGCTGGCGCTCGGGCTGGTGCTGCTGGGGGTCGTCGCGCTCGTCAACCTCGGCATCGCCGGCGTGCGGCGCGTGCAGCTCGCGCAGGAAGGGCGGGCCGCATGACGGGCGCACCGCTGATCGAGCTCGAGCACGCGACGGTGCGCTTCGGCACGCGCGTCGCGCTGTACGACGTGACGCTGGCGGTGCATGCCGGCGAGCGCATCGCGCTGGTGGGCGCCAACGGCAGCGGCAAGACGACGCTGCTGCGCCTGCTGCACGGCCAGCTGCAGCCGCACCTGGCCAGCGGCGTGCGCCGCACCGCGCGCGGCGCCGACGGCTGCGAGCCTCGGCAGGCGATGCTGTTCCAGCGCCCGTTCCTGCTGCGCCTGTCGGTGCGCCGCAACGTCGAGCTCGCGCTTTGGCTGGCCGGCGTGCGCGGCACCGAGCGGCGCGAGCGTGCGCTGGCGGCGCTCGCGCACGTCGGGCTGCGCGCCGAGGCCGACCGCCCGGCGCGCGTGCTCTCGGGCGGCCAGCAGCAGCGCGTCGCGCTCGCGCGCGCGTGGGCCGTGCGCCCGCAGGTGCTGTTCCTCGACGAACCCACCGCGAGCCTGGACCCGCACGCGCGGCGCGACATCGAGGCGCTGGTGGCCGAGTTCGCCGCCGAGGGCATGACGGTGGTGATGAGCAGCCACCACCTCGGCCAGGTCCGGCGGCTGGCTAGCCGCGTGATCTACCTCGAGCAGGGGCGGCTCGTCGTCGACCGGCCCACCGCCGGTTTCTTCGACGACCCGCTGCCCGACGAGGCGGCGCTGTTCCTGCAGGGCGAGTTGCCGTGAGTTGCCGTCGTGGCGTTCGACGCGCGCTGCTCGCCGCACTCGCGGCCGTGGCGCTGCACGCCGGTGCTCAGCCGCGCTTCATCGTGCTCGCATCGACGACGTCGACCGAGCAGTCGGGGCTGTTCGCGCACCTGCTGCCGCAGTTCACGCGCGCCACCGGCATCGGCGTGCGCGTCGTCGCACTCGGCACCGGACAGGCACTCGACGTCGCACGCCGCGGCGACGCCGACGCAGTGCTCGTGCACGACGCGGCGGCCGAGGAGCGCTTCGTCGCCGAGGGCCACGGCCTGCCGCGCCGCGCGGTGATGTTCAACGACTTCGTGCTCGTCGGCCCGAAGGGCGATCCGGCCGGCGCGCGCGGCGGCGACGTCGCGGCGGCGCTGGCGCGCGTCGCGGCGGCCGGTGCGCCATTCGTCTCGCGTGGCGACAGGAGCGGCACGCACGCCGCCGAGCGGCGCTACTGGCAGGCCGCGGGCGTCGACCTCGACGCGAGGAAGCCTGCCGGCTACCGGGAGTGCGGCTGCGGGATGGGCCCGGCGCTGAACATCGCCGCGTCGAGCGGCGCCTACGTGCTGGCCGACCGCGGCACCTGGCTGAACTTCCGCAACCGTGCCGACCTCGCGATCCTCGTCGAAGGCGACCGGCGGCTGTTGAACCCGTACGGCGTCATCGTCGTCAACCCGGCGAGGCACCCGCACGTCAGGAAGGACCTCGCGCAGTCCTTCGCCGACTGGCTGGTGTCGCCGGCCGGGCAGGCCGCGATCGCGAGCTACCGCATCGGCGGCGAGCCCGTGTTCTTCGCGAACGCCAACCCGTGAGCGTCGGCCGCGCTCAGCCGGTGCCGCCGGCCGCTCCGCGCCGCGGTGTGCGGTAGCGCCACCACGGCAGCGCCTGCGTCAGCGACAGCACCTGCCCGGCCTGCGGCGACGGCGCATAGCCGGGCAGCGCCGCCAGCGCCTGCGCCCACGCGGGCGAGGCGAGCACGTCGCGCAGCGCGCGCAGCGGCGGCGAGTCGAGCGCGTCGGCCAGACACACGAGGTGGTAGTCCTCGTCGGCGAGCGGCACGAAGTCGAGCCCGACGGCGCGCGCGGCCGCCTCGACGCCAGGGCCGACGTCGGCCTCGCCGTGCGCGATCGCGGCCGCCACCGCGACGTGCGTGTCTTCGCAGCGGCCGCCGTAGCCGGTGATCGCCGCGGCGTCGAGGCCGGCGTCGTGCAGCAGGTGGTCCATCAGCAGCCGCGTGCCCGAGCCCGGCTGGCGGTTGACGAAGCGCCAGCGCTGCGCCGCGACGTCGGCCAGCGACGCAGGACGCGGCGCCAGGCCCGGGCGCAGCATCAGCCCCTGCGTGCGGCGCAGCGCGCCGATCAGCTTGTGGCGCCCGGGCTGGAGCAGCGGCTTGAGCGCGGCGGCGAACACCGGCGAGCCGCCGGGCAGCGCCGGCACGTGGAAGCCCGCGACCGTGCAGCGCCCGTGCGCGAGCGCGCGCAGCGCATCGACGCTGCCGGCGAAGCGCAGGCCCAGGTGCAGCCCACGCGCCGCGCACAGGTCGCGCAGCGCCGGCAGCGCGAGGTCGTGGCTCGCGAACACCTCGAGCACGAGCTGGCGCTCGTCGAGCGCGAGCGCGCGCACGCGCTCGAGTTCGGCGCGCAGCGCCTCGATGTGCGGCGTCATGCGCACGCGCGCGGCGCGCTCGGCCGCCACCAGCCGCAGCGCGAACGGCGTCAGCCGCGCCGGCTGTCCCTTGGCCCAGTGCACGAGCGGCTGGCCGAGCACGTCCTCCCAGTGCTTGAGCGCACCCCAGACGTGGCGGTACGACGCGCCGAGCGCCGTCGCCGCGTGCCGGATCGAGCCGTGCGCGTGCACCGCGCCGAGCAGGTCGAACAGCGTGTTCTCGATCTCGGCGCCGCGCTGGCCGCGCGACTCGAAGCTGTACTGCAGATGCACGCCGGGGGTGCGCATGCCCCGATTCTGGCCGCGCGTGGGGCGGGTCAGGACGCCGTCACGGCCTGGCCATCACGGGTTGCACGTTGAATGCGATGCTGATGCGTTCGTCGCATTCGCACTCGTCGACGCCGTGCTCGAGCCAGCTCGGGAAGATCACGAGTTGCAGTTCGCGCGGCTGGACCCGGATCAGCTTGCGCGACGCCGGTGTGTCGAGCTTTGCACTGTCCAGTGGCAGGTCCTCCATCAGCGCAGCCGGACGGGGATCGGTGAAGTACAGCGCACCGGCGCCGGGCGGGCACGCGAGGTAGAACGTGCCGCTGAGGATCGATCCGCTGTGGATGTGCGCGTGGTTGAAGCCGCCCCGGTCGTGGACGTTGGCCCAGCCAATCATGTTGAGCACCATTGTCCCTGGCCTCACGCCATAGTCGGCCAAGACGAGCTTGATGGACTCGAGCAACCGACGCTGCAGCGGCGCGAACACCGGCAAGTCGAGCAGTGTGTTGGCAGATCGCCATCCGGAGCGGTTCGATCGCTTTTCGAGGTTTGGGCTTGCGTCGCGTCGCAGCGTGCGCACGGTTTCCACCCAACGCTCGCGTTGCGGCGCGAGGTCGGCGAGTTGCATCACCCAGATTGGCGTGGCGAAGGTCAGCAGGCGTTCCATCAGACGCAGGCAGTCGTGAAGCCGAGGCCTTTGGCCTTGGTTGCTCCGTGGCTCAACGTCAAATAAGAAAAGCCACGCGACCCAAGTCGCGTGGCTTTTTATCGACGTACAGTCAGCTGCTAAAGCTGCTGCTGTATCGGTCAGAACGTGAAGATAACGCCGACGGCGAACCCGCTGGCGGAATCTTTGCCGCCTTCGTCAATCGGTTCCTTCGAGTTCCACTTGCCGTACTCGGCATACAGGTACGTGCCCTTGAAGATCTCGGTGTTCGCGAACAGCTCCCACGACGTAATGCCGTCCAGCAGATCCTGATTCTTGTGGAAGATCGCCCCGACGTTGACATTGCCGATCGGTGCGACGGCACCGATGCCCCAGCCCTTGCCCCAGCCGTCCTTGTCGATGTCGCCCGCATTGGCGTAGCTGACCATCGCCTTGGCCACACCGAAGTCGTAGCTGCCGGCCACCGACCAGAAGTTCTCGCCACCATCGACGCGCGACTTCTCGTAAGCCGCGGCGACGGCCAGCGGACCGGCCGCATACTTCAGGCCCAGGCCGAAGAAGGCTTGGTCGTTGGGGATACCCGAGCCGTCCGCACCACCGTTCTTGGGCGTGAAGCCGATCTGGGCCGTGAAGCCACCCATGTTCGGCGAGATGTACTGCAGCGAGCGATCGACGCGGCCTAGGGTGCACGGCGCAGCAGCACCAATGAACGAATAGCAGCTCGACGACACGCCATTCGACGCGCCGTTGAAGTCGAAGTCGATCATCGTCTGGAACGGCACCGAGTCTTGGCGCCCCAGGCGGACCTCACCCCAGCTGCCCGAGAAGCCGGCCCACATCTGGCGGCCGAAGAACGTGCCGTTCAGGTCGCCGTCGCTCTGGATGCCCGAGGTCTCGAGGCGGAAGTTGACCTTCGTGCCGCCGCCGACGTCCATCGAGCCCTTGAGACCCACACGGCTGGTCGAGTTGCCTTCGCTCGAGCCGTTGTCACCGCCCGAGTGGAAGTCGGCCTTCTGGTCAGCGAGGTCTGCGGGGAGGCTCTTGCCGTAGCTCAGGTCGATCAGGCCATACAGCGACACTTGCGCTTGCGCGGCACCGGCCATCGCCATCAGCGCGGCGGCCGCAATCAGGGTTTTCTTCATTCGGGATACTCCGATCAGGGTTAAAGACAGGGGAGAGTCTACCGTCACGGTTCCGTCATTCGTGACCCCCGGTTCCAATTCGTTGCACAGATGCAACGACAACGGCCGTGATGGCGGCGTTCGCTCAAGCAAGGGACATGCCGCCAGGGGTGTACCCCATGATCACGCGCCGGCAGCGTGAGTGAAGCGGCGCACGAAGCGGCGGTCGATGCGGTCCTTCCAGCGCCAAGCCCAAGCACCTTCGACACTCCAGCGGCCCCAGGCGGCCACCGCGCGGCCGTCGGCGGTGGCCAGCAGCGCGAGGTAGCGGTGCTGCGGCGCATAGGTGCGCAGCGCGCCGGCGCCGAGCGCCGCCCGCAGGTTGTGCACCAGGATGGGGCCCATCCGCACCGCGTAGACGCCGGCCTTGGGCAGTGGGGGCACCCAGGCGGCGCAGTCGCCGACCGCGTGCACCTCCGGGTGCGACACCGAACGCAGGTGGTGGTCGATGCGCACGAACCCGGCGGTATCGCAGGCCAACGCGCTGGCCGCGGGCCAGGCATGCGCCTGCGCGCCGCTGGCCCACAGCACCAGTTGACCGGGCGCGACCGTCGCCGGGTCGAAGGCCGTGCCGCACTCGATGCGCACACCGGCACGCCCCAGCGCGGCGCGCACACGCCGCGCGGCGCCCGGGGCCATGCCGGGCAGCAGGTCGGCGCTGCGCGTGACGAGGCGCGCCGCGATCGGCCGGTGCGGCCGCTGCGCACGCAGCCGCGCGACGACGGCCAGCACCGATTCGACGCCGGCGGCGCCCCCGCCGACCGCCGTGACGGCCAGCGGCCGGTCGGTGGTGGCAAGCTCGGCGAGCACGGCGTCGTAGCCCTCGCGCAGCCTCGCCAGCGGGCGCAGCGGCAGCACGGTGGCACCGTCGATCGGCGGCGGCCGCAGCGTCGAGCCGATGTTCAGCGACAGCACGTCGTAGCCGAGGCGGGCGCCGTCGGCCAGCGTCACTTCGCGCCGCGCGGCGTCGAGCGCCACGACCTCGCCGGCGACGAAGCGCGCACCGGCCGCGCGCGCGAGCGCCGCGAAGTCGATGCCGATCTCGTCGAAGCGGTACACGCCGGCGAGCCAGCCGGGCACCATGCCCGAGTACGGCGCGAACGCGCCGGGGCTGACGACGGTGACCTCGACGCCCGCCAGCGGTGCGCGCGCCCATTCGAGCAGCACCTGCGCGTGCGCGTGGCCGGCGCCCACCAGCAGCAGGTGCCTCATCGCGGCCTCACCGTGGCGTCACCGTCGCTCCATGGCCGGGTCGTACCCGCGACGTCGGCACCTTCGGCGAGCCACGCCGGCGGCAGGTGCGCGAGGTCGGTGGGCTCGTCGACGTCGGCCACCGGCGGCAGCTCGGCGTGCGTCCAGCCGAGCGCGCGCAGCCGCGCGCGGGTGGCGGCCATCACGTGCGGTGTGCTCCACGCGATACCGTCGAACAGCGCGTCGGCGGCGCGCCTGACGCCGACGAGCGCGTAGCCCCCGTCGAACGCCGGCACGAAGACGGCATCGTGGATCGCGAGCGCTTCGGCGGCGGCGCGCAGCATCGCGGCGTCGAGGGCCGGCGCGTCGCTGCCGATCAGCAGCGCGCAGCCGTCGGTGGCGACGGCGCGGCCGAGCGCACGCGCCATGCGCGCGCCGAGGTCGCCGTCGCCCTGGTCGCTCCATTGCAGCGGCAGGTGGCGCCAGGCGTAGAACGCCCTGTCGGCGGCGGTGGGTGCAGCGCACAGCTCGACCGGCCCGAGCCCGGCGGCCAGCGCCTGCGCCAGCGCGTGGTCGAGCAGCCGGTGCGCGACGCGCGCGGCGCCGTCGGCGCCCAATGCCGGCGCGAGGCGCGTCTTCGCGAAGCCGGCGCGCGGCGCCTTGGCCATCACGATGACGCGGCAACGCGCGGGCACCGGCAGGCCTTCAGCGGTAGGCACGCGCGAGCACCTCGGCCGGCGTGCCGCGCCAGTAGCGCCAGCGCAGTGTCCACATCAGCCAGATCGTGCGCCACATGCCGCGCTCGTCCCAGCGCCGGCCCGACGTCACGACGCGGTCGCGCAGGCACGCCGGGCGGCCGGCGCTGCGCTTGAGCCGGCGCGACAGCTCGACGTCTTCCATCAGCGGCTGGTCGGGAAAGCCGCCGGCCGCGTCGAACGCGTCGCGGCGCACGAAGATCGCCTGGTCGCCGGTGGCGATGCCGCTGGCGCGCGAGCGCAGGTTCATCAGTGCGGCGACGACGGCGAGCCCGCGCGAGCGCCCGTCGATGCGCACGTCGAAGCGGCCCCACGCGGCGCCACGCTGCAGTGCGCGCTCGATGGCGTCGAGTGCGCCGGGCGGCAAGCGCGTGTCGGCATGCAGGAACAGCAGCACGCCGTGGCGCGCCGCCGCGGCGCCGGCGTTCATCTGCCGCGCGCGCCCGCGCGGGGCGGCGAGCACGCGGTCGGCCCACGCGGCGGCGAGGGGCACCGTCGCGTCGGTGCTGCCGCCGTCGACGACGATCACTTCGTGGCCGGCGGCCCGCCAAGGGGCGAGCGCGCCGAGAGTGGCGGCGATGCCGGCGGCCTCGTTCAGCGCCGGCACGACGATCGACACGCGCCGCGTCACGCCGCCTTCGCCGCAGCCTTCGCGGTGTTGGCCAGCGCGCCGCCGCAGCTGCTGCCCTGGCCGGCGGTGCAGCCGTAGCAGTGGTCGGCCACGCGGATCGCCCGCGGCCACGCGCCGGCCAGCAGGTCGCGCAGGTGCGGGCGCGCCGTGCCGTCGGTCTGCGCCGGCAGGCCGAGCATCTGGTTGAAGTCGCAGTCGTACAGCCAGCCCTCGTGGTCGACGCTGACGAGCGAGCGGCACATCACGGTGGCGAGGTTGTCGGCACGAAACGAATGCTTCAGCAGCGCCATGTAGCCGGCGAACTGGCCCTTGCTGACGAGCGTGCTGCCGAAGCGCTGGATCGGCATGTTCGTGAGCGCGAACAGGTGGTCGAACTCGATGCCGAAATGCGCCTTCAGCTCGCGCTTGTAATCGGCCTCGAGCGCCGTCTGCGGCGGCGGCAGGCTCGGGCCCTGCGGGTTGTAGACGAGGTTGAGCACCAGGCCGCTGCCGCGGCCGTAGCCGAGCGCGTTGAGCCGCTGCAGCGCGGCGATGCTCTTGTCGAACACACCGTCGCCACGCTGGCGGTCGACGTTGGCCGGCGAATAACAAGGCAGCGATGCCGTGATCTCGACGCCTTGCGCAGCGAGGAACTCGGCGAGGTCCTCCTGCCCGGGCTCGAACAGGATCGTCAGGTTGCAGCGGTCGATCACGCGCACGCCGAGCGCGCGAGCGCCGGCGACGAGGCGGCGGAAGTGCGCGTTGAGCTCGGGGGCGCCGCCGGTGAGGTCCAGCGTGCCGATGCGCCGCGGCGCGAGCACCTGCAGCACGAGGTCGGCGGTGTCGCCGTCCATCTGTTCGGTGCGCTGCGGGCTCGCGCCGACGTGGCAGTGCACGCAGCTCTGGTTGCAGCGGTAGCCCAGGTTGACTTGCAGGGTGTCGACGCGTTCGCGCGCGAGCGGCGGGAAGTCGGTGGCGGCGAGCAGCGGCAGGGTGGGGTGCATGACGGCGGCGGCAACGCACCCACGGCGGGCGCGCGGCCATTGTGGCGGCGCCACCAGTGCCCGAGCGCCGGGGCAGGGGATCAGGCCGGCTGCCCGGCGAGGCGCTTCTTGACCTGCGCCATGCGCGCGAGCAGGTCGCGGTAGCGCGGCATCAGCTGCGGGTCGCGCTGCGCATCGAGCACGGCAGCGTCGAGCTGGGCCTTGAGCTGGCGCTCGAGCAGGTGGTCGACGGCGCGCTGCAGGTCGTCGGGCTGCGCGTCGGCGGCGTCGACGTCGTCGAGCCAGGCCGCGGTGTCGACGCCGGCGTCGGCGAGCGCCGCGTCGTCGGCCAGCGCCCGGCGCAGCACGGCCCACGGGCGCGCGCCGTGCTCGGCCAGCTCGCGTTCGAGCCAGGCCACCAGCGGGCCGTGCGGCGGCGGCAGCGCGTGCAGCAGCTCGTGCGCCTCGGCGCTGAGCCGGTCCCACCAGTCGGCGTGCGCGAGCAGCAGCTGCAGCGCGCGGTCCTCGGGCCGGCGCGGCGGCTGGCGCGTCAGCACGCCGCCGCGGCGCGGCGCGGCCCGCGCCAGCCGCGCGTCGACGATGCGCGTGGCGGGGGTTGGCGATGCGCCGGCGCGCCACAGGCTCGCCAGCTCATCGACACCGAGTCCACCCAGACGTGCCAGTTCGCCGAGCAGCTGGCGGCGCAGCGCGCCGTCGGGCAGCTGCGACCACATCGGCTGCGCCTGCGCGAGCATGCGCGCGCGGCCCTCTGCGGTCGCGAGGTCGCAGTCGGCCTGCGCGACGTCGACGAGCAGGCGCGACAGCGGCGTGGCCTGCGCCATCAGGCGCTCGAACGCCTCGCGGCCGTGCGCGCGCACGTAGCTGTCGGGGTCGTGCTCGGGCGGCAGGAAGAGGAAGCGGAAGCTGCGCGTGTCGCTCGCGTGCGGCAGCGCGGCCTCCAGCGCGCGCACCGCGGCGCGGCGACCGGCGGCGTCGCCGTCGAAGCTGAAGACGACGCGGTCGGTGAAGCGCAGCAGCTTGGCCACGTGCTCGGGCGTGCACGCGGTGCCCAGCGTGGCCACCGCGTTCGGCAGCCCGAGCTGCGCGAGCGCGACGACGTCCATGTAGCCCTCGACGACGAGCGCGACGCCGCGCTCGCGCAGCGCGGTGCGCGCCTCGTACAGTCCGTACAGCTCGCGACCCTTGTGGAACAGCGGCGTCTCGGGCGAGTTGAGGTACTTGGGCTCGCCGCGGTCGATCACGCGCGCGCCGAAGCCGATCACGTCGCCCTTGACGCTGCGGATCGGGAACATGATGCGGTCGCGGAAGCGGTCGTAGCGCTTCGTTTCGCCGCCGTCGTCGTGCACGACGACGAGGCCAGCCTCGGCCAGCAGCGGGTCGTCGTACCGCGGGAACACGCTGGCCAGCCCGCGCCAGCTGTCGGGCGCGTAGCCGAGCGCGAAGGCGCGCGCGATCTCGCCGGTCAGGCCGCGGCGCTTGAGGTACTCGATCGCGCGCGGGCTGGCCTTGAGCTGCTGGCGGTAGTGGTCGGCGGCGGTCTTGAGCACACTGGCGAGCGTGGCGTCGTGCTCGCGGCGGCGCTGCGCCTGTTCGCGCTGCTGCGGGCTCGCGTCGTCCTGCGGCACCTGCAGCCCGACCTGCTGCGCGAGCTCGTGCACCGCCTCGACGAAACCCAGGCCGAGGTGCTCGGTCAGGAAGCGGATCGCGTCGCCGCTCGCGCCGCAGCCGAAGCAGTGATAAAACTGTTTCGTCGGGCTGACGGTGAAGCTCGGCGACTTCTCGGCGTGGAACGGGCACAGCCCGACGAGGTTGGCGCCCGTCTTGCGCAGCTGCACGTGGCGGCCGATGACGTCGACGATGTCGACGCGTGCGAGCAGTTCCTGGACGAACCCGGCGGGGATCATGCAGCCAGTCTAGCGGGCGGGGTCGTCGCTCACGGCGCGCCGGCCGCGGGCTGCCACAACGGCGAAGGCCGCCCGCGGGCGGCCTTCGTTCGCATGGCGGCGCCGGCTGTGGCCGCGGCGCCGCGGGCGGTCGCTTCGCGTGCGGTCAGACGGCGAAATCCGACAGCTGACGGCCGGCGGCCAGCTCGGCGCGCAGCCACTTCGGCTGCAGGCCGCGGCCGCTCCAGGTGGCGCCGGTGGCGGGGTTGCGGTACTTGACCGGCGCCTTGCGGCTGGCCGCGGTCTTCGCGGCTTTCGGCGCGGCGGGCGCACGCGCCGACAGGTCGGCCAGCGTCAATCCGTATTCGGCCATCAGCGCCTTCACTTTCGCGATCGCTTCGGCGCGCTCGGCGCGCTGGGTTTCGATGATCTGTTTTTCGATTTCCGCCTTCTGGGCCAGCAATTCCTGCAGGGTGGGCATCCTGGAATCTCCGTCGATTTGATGCATGGCAATCGTAGCGCAGAACGCGCGACGTGGTGACTCGGGGATGGCCGAAGCGGGCGGATTTGCCGGGGCGTTTTCCGCGGGGTTTCACCGCGGGGGTGGTGCACTCGCTGAGGAATGCCGCATGCGGGCAGGGTTGACCTGTGACATCCCTCCGCGAAACTCGCGCGCTCGGGGCGACAGGGTTTCAGATGTGGGGTTCACCCAAGGTCCAGCGGGTTTTGGCGAGGAATCGACCTGCCCGAATTGGTCGCGTGCGCCGGGCGCGGTGCACGCAGCGGTCGGGGCTTGGCGGCGGCGATCGTGCGGCGCCCATCCGCGCCGCCGATCCGTCGGCCGCCCGCACCCACATGCCGGACTCGGGATTGGTTGCAAATGCAAACCGTTTGCGTTTACATTGAGCTTCCGACACAAAACCCACCCGGAGCCCTTCCCGATGCCACACGTTTCGTCTCGGCGTCTGCGCCGCACCCTCGCCACGCTCGCGCTGACCGCCGCCAGCGTCGCCGCCACGGTGCCTGCGCTGGCGCAGCAGCAGGTGCTGAACCTGTATTCGGCGCGCCACTACCAGACCGACGAGCGGCTGTACGCCGATTTCACGAAGGCTACCGGCATCCGCATCAACCGCGTCGATGCCGACGACGCCGGCATCCTCGCGCGGCTGAAGGCCGAGGGCAGCGCGAGCCCGGCCGACGTGATCCTGCTCGTCGACGCCGCGCGGCTGTGGCGCGCCGAGCAGGATGGCCTGTTCCAGCCGGTGCGCTCGGCGGTGCTCGAACAGCGCATCCCCGCGCAGTTCCGCGGCGCCGACACCGGCCAGGGGTCGCAGTGGTTCGGCTTCTCGACCCGGGCGCGCGTGCTCGTCTACGACCCGACGCGCGTGAAGCCCACCGACATCGACAGCTACGAAAAGCTCGCAGCGCCGGCGATGAAGGGGCTGATCTGCAGCCGCTCGGGCTCGCACCCGTACAACCTGAGCCTGTTCGCGTCGGTGATCGAGCACCTCGGTGCCGACCAGGCCGAGGCCTGGCTGAAGGGCGTCGTGGCCAATCTCGCGCGCGACCCGAAGGGCGGCGACACCGACCAGATTCGCGCGGTGGCCGCCGGCGAATGCGGCGTCGCGATCACCAACACCTATTACTACGCCCGGCTGATGCGCTCGACGAATCCGGCCGACAAGGCCGTCGTCGACCGCACGCGCGTGATGTTCCCGAACCAGTCGAGCTGGGGCACGCACGTCAATATCTCGGGCGGCGCGGTGGCGCGCCACGCGAAGAACCGCGACGCGGCGGTCAAGTTCCTCGAATACCTCGCCAGCGACAGTGCGCAGCGTTACCTTGCCGACGGCAACAACGAATATCCGACGGTGCCGGGGGTGCAGACCGAGAATCCGGCGCTCGCCGCGTTCGGCCGATTCAAGGCGGAAACGGTGCCGATCGCCAAAGTCGGCGCCAACACGGCGCAAGTCCAGATGATGCTGGACCGCGTCGGCTTCAAATGACGACGGCGGCACGCCGCCGTCGGGCGGCGTGCGTCACAGCGCGTGCCGTCAGTTCGACGGCGGCACGTAGCCGGCCGGCTTGTCGGCGCCGGCGCCGAAGAAGAACTGCTCCATCTGCCGCGCCAGGTACTGGCGCGCGCGCGCGTCGGCGAGGTTCAGGCGGTTCTCGTTGACGAGCATCGTCTGGTGGCGCTTCCACATCTCGAACGCCTCTTTGCTGACGTTGTCGTAGATGCGCTTGCCGAGCTCGCCGGGGTAGGGCGGGAAGTCCAGCCCCTCGGCTTCCTTCTTCAGGTAGACGCACTGCACCATGCGGGCCATCGGAATCTCCTTGCTCAGACCAGTTTCTTGACCAGCACCTGCGAACGCCGGTCCCAGTTGTACTTGCGCTTGCGCGCTTCGGGCAGCCAGTCCGGGTCGACCGGGTGGAAGCCGCGCTTGAGGAACCAGTGCATCGTGCGCGTCGTCAGCACGAAGATGCTCTCGAGCCCGATTGCACGCGCGCGCTGCTCGATGCGCTTGAGCATGCGCTCGCCGTCGCCCTGGCCCTGCGAATCGGGCGCGACGGTCAGCGCGGCCATCTCGCCGGTCTTGGCCTCGGGGTAGGGGTACAGCGCCGCGCAGCCGAAGATGATGCCGTCGTGCTCGATGACGGTGTAGTTGGCGATGTCGCGCTCGATCTCGTGCCGCTCGCGGCGCACCAGCGTGCCGTCGCGCTCGAACGGCTCGATCAGCTGCAGGATGCCGCCGACGTCGTCGGGGGTCGCTTCGCGCAGGCTCTCGAGCTTCTCGTCGACGACCATCGTGCCGATGCCGTCGTGCGTGAACACCTCCTGCAGGATCGCGCCGTCGACGGCGAACGGCAGGATGTGCGATCGTTCGACGCCGCCCTCGCACGCGGCGACGCAGTGGCGCAGGTAGAACGCGGCATCGGTCGGCTTGCCCGGAGGCGGCAGGCTCGCGAGCAGCCGCTTCGCGTCGGCGAGCGCCATCTCGGTGTCGATGTCGCTGTCGGGGTCGTCGAGCCGCTCGCGGATGCCGGGCAGCTCGGTCAGGAACAGCAGCTTGTCGGCCTTCAGCGCGATCGCCGTCTTCGTCGCGACGTCTTCCATCGTCAGGTTGAACGCCTCGCCGGTGGGCGAGAAGCCGAAGGGGCTGAGCAGCACGAGCGCGCCGATGTCGATCGCGCGGCGGATCGCCGCACCGTCGACACGGCGCACGACGCCGCTGTGCATGAAGTCGACGCCGTCGACGATGCCCACCGGGCGCGCGATCAGGAAGTTGCCCGAGACGACACGCACGGTGGCGTTGGCCATCGGCGTGTTCGGCAGCCCCTGCGAGAACGCGGCCTCGATCTCGAAGCGCAACTGCCCGGCGGCCTCCTGCGCGGCGTCGAGCGCCACCGCATCGGTCACCCGCAGGCCGTGCACGAAGCGCGATTCGTGCCCCTTGGCCCGCAGCTGCTCGTCGACCTGCGGCCGAAAGCCGTGCACGAGCACGAGCTTGATGCCGATCGCGTGCAGGATCGCGAGGTCCTGCACGACGTTGTTGAGCTTGCCGGCGGCGATGCCCTCGCCGGTCAGACCGACGACGAAGGTCTTGCCGCGGTAGGCGTGGATGTACGGCGCGACGGCGCGAAACCACGGCACGAAGGTGTGCGGAAAGACCAGGCTCATGACGGCGCGCATTGTGCCGCAGCCCCCTGCGACGCACGGCTTCATGTCCCCGGATAATCCGCGCCCCGATGCCGCCGCCGCGCGCGAACCCCGTCCCGCCGATCACGTACCCCGAAGCGCTGCCGGTCTCGGCACGGCGCGACGAGATCGCGCGCGCTTTGCGCGAGCAGCCGGTGGTCATCGTCTGCGGCGAGACGGGTTCGGGCAAGACGACGCAGCTGCCGAAGATCGCGCTCGAGCTCGGCCGCGGCCTCGGCGCGGGTGGGAGCGGGCTGATCGGGCACACGCAGCCGCGGCGTATCGCCGCCTCGAGCGTGGCCAAGCGCATCGCCGAGGAACTGCGCACACCGCTCGGCGAAGTCGTCGGCTACAAGGTGCGCTTCCACGACCGCCTGCAGCCGGGTGCGAGCGTCAAGCTGATGACCGACGGCATCCTGCTCGCCGAGACGCAGGGCGACCCGCTGCTCAAGGCCTACGACACGATCATCGTCGACGAGGCGCACGAGCGCAGCCTGAACATCGACTTCCTGCTCGGCCACCTGCTGCACATCCTGCCGCGCCGCCCCGACCTGAAGGTGATCGTGACCTCGGCGACGATCGACGCCGAGCGCTTCGCGAACCACTTCGCGAGTGCCCGCGGCCCGGCGCCGGTGGTGCAGGTCAGCGGCCGGCTGTACCCGGTCGAGCAGCGCTGGCGGCCCTTCGACGACAGGAAGGATTACAGCCTCGACGATGCGATCGCCGACGCCGTCGACGAGCTGTGGCGCGAGGGCCCGGGCGACATCCTCGTGTTCCTGCCCGGCGAGCGCGAGATCCGCGACGCGGCGGACCACCTGCGCAGGCACCTGGCCAGCCAGCACCGCGGCGGGCCGCCCGCGGAGATCCTGCCGCTGTTCGCGCGGCTGTCGCAGGCCGAGCAGGACCGCGTGTTCACGCCCGGCAACGGCCGGCGCATCGTGCTCGCGACCAACGTCGCCGAGACGTCGCTCACGGTGCCCGGGATTCGCTACGTGATCGATTCGGGCCTGGCGCGCGTCAAGCGCTACAGCTACCGCCACAAGGTCGAGCAGCTGCAGGTCGAGCCGATCAGCCAGGCCGCGGCGAACCAGCGCGCCGGGCGCTGCGGGCGCGTGGCCCACGGCATCTGCATCCGGCTGTACGACGAGGCGTCGTTCGCCGCGCGGCCGCGCTTCACCGACCCCGAGATCCTGCGCTCGTCGCTGGCCGGTGTGATCCTGCGGATGAAGTCGCTCGGCCTCGGCGCCGTCGAGGACTTCCCGTTCCTCGAGCGCCCGCCGGGCAAGGCGATCGCCGACGGCTACGCGCTGCTCGCCGAGCTCGGCGCGGTCGACGATGCCAACGAACTGACGGCGACCGGCCGCGAGCTCGCGCGGCTGCCGCTGGACCCCCGCGTGGGCCGCATGATCCTCGAGGCGCGGCAGCGCCAGGCGCTGAGCGAGGTGCTCGTGATCGCCAGCGCGCTCAGCGGCCAGGACGTGCGCGACCGCCCGCTCGAGCAGCAGCAGGCCGCCGACGAGAAGCACAAGGCGTTCGACGACGAGAAGTCGGAGTTCATGGGCACGCTGAAGCTGTGGCAGTGGATCGAGGCCGGGCGCGGCGTACATGGCCACGCTGGCGAGAAGACCGACACCCACAAGCTCAGCCACCGCCAGCAGGAGCAGCGCCTGCGCGAGCACTTCGTCAGCCCGCGGCGCGTGCGCGAGTGGCGCGACATCCACGCCCAGCTGCACACCGTCGTCGCCGAGCACGGCTGGCGGCTGAACACGGCGCCGGCCACCTACGAGCAGATCCACTGCTCGCTGCTCGCCGGGCTGCTCGGCAACGTGGGTGTGAGGGCCGACGCCGGGCCGCCCCAAGTCGGCCCGCCCCCTCGGGGGGTGGGGGGCCGTCAGGGTCGCGACGACGACGAGCACTACCTCGGCGCGCGCGGCATCAAGTTCTGGCGCCACCCCGGCGTGCACCTGTCGAAGAAGCCGGGACGCTGGATCGTCGCCGCCGAGCTGGTCGAGACGACGCGGCTGTACGCGCGCGGCATCGCAACGATCGAGCCGAAGTGGATCGAGGCGCTGGCCGGCCACCTGCTGAAGAAGCAGCTGCTCGAGCCGCACTGGGAGAAGAAGGCCGGCGAGGTGGTCGCGCTCGAGCGCGCGACGCTGTACGGCCTCGTGCTCTACAACGACCGCCGCGTCAGCTACGCGAAGCTCGACCCGGCCGGGGCGCGCGAGATCTTCATCCGCGAGGCGCTCGTCGCCGGCCTGACCGAAGACACCTGGGACACGAAGCTGCCGTTCTTCGCGCACAACCGCAAGCTGATCCGCCAGGTGCAGGAGCTCGAGCACAAGTCGCGCCGGCAGGACGTGCTCGTCGACGACGAACTCATCTACGCCTTCTACGACGCGCAGATCCCGGCCGAGGTCACCGGCGGTGCGGCGCTCGAGAAGTGGTACCGCGACGAGGTCAGGCGCCGCCCGGACCTGCTGCAGCTCACGCGCGACGAGCTGATGCGCCACGAGGCCGCCGGCGTCACGACGGCGGCGTTCCCGAAGGTCGTGCGCCTGGGCGGCGTCGACTGCGCGGCGAGCTACCTGCACGCGCCCGGCGACGCGAAGGACGGCCTGACGGTGACGGTGCCGATCTATGCGCTGAACCAGGTCAGCGACGAGCGCTGCGAGTGGCTCGTGCCCGGGATGCTGAAGGATAAGGTCGTCGCGCTGCTGAAGACGCTGCCGGGCCGGCCGCGCTCGCGGCTGCTGCCGCTGCCCGAGTTCGCGCAGGCCTTCGTCGACGCGACGCCGTTCGGCGACGGTTCGCTCGTCGAGCGGTTGCTGGCCGCCGTGCGCGAGCGCACGCAGCTGCCGGTGCAGCGCGCCGACTTCAAGCTCGAGCAGCTGAGCCCGCACCTGCTGATGAACCTGCGCGTCGTCGACGAGCACGGCCGCCAGCTCGGCATGGGCCGGCACCTGCCGACGCTGAAGGCCGAGCTCGGGGGCCAGGCGAGGAGCGCGTTCCAGGCGCTCGCGGCGCTGAAGCTCGGCGCCGCCGCGTCGCCGCCGGCCGCGTCCGCCGCGGCAGCCGCGGCAGCCGCGGCGGCCACGACCGCGGCGTCGCGGGGCGTCGCGGCCACCGTCGAGCGCCGCGCACCGCCGGCCGAGGCCCCGGCCATGACCTACACCGCGTGGACCTTCGGCGAGCTGCCCGAGCTGATGGAGATCCGCAAGGGCGCTCAGACGCTGGTCGGCTTCCCGGCGCTCGTCGACAAAGGTACGCACGTCGAGATCGAGGTCTTCGACGAGCCCGAGGTCGCCGCGGCGAAGCACCGCGTCGGGCTGCGCCGCCTCGTCGCGCTGCAGATCCGCGAGCCGCTGAGGTACCTCGAGAAGCACATCCCCGACCTGCAGGCGATGGCGGCGCAGTACATGGGCCTGGGCACGCTCGAGGAGCTGCGCGCGCAGATCGTCGACGTCGCGCTCGACCGCGCGTTCCTCGCCGAGCCGCTGCCCACCGACGCGCGCAGCTTCAAGGCGCGCATCGACGAAGGCCGCGCGCGGCTGAACCTGATCGCGCACGAAGTCGCGCGGCAGGCCGGTGCGATCCTCGCCGCGTACGCGGCCGCGAGCCGCAAGCTCAAGGACAGCCGCGCACCGAAGGAGGTGGCCGACGACATCGCCGCGCAGCTGCAGCGGCTGGTGCCCAAGCGCTTCCTCGTCGAGACGCCGTGGGCGCAGCTGCAGCACCTGCCGCGCTACCTGAAGGCGATCGTCCTGCGGCTCGACAAGTGGCGCGCCGACCCGGCACGCGACGCGCAGCGGCTCGCCGAGCTGCGCCCGCTCGAACAGCGCTGGCTCAAGCGCGTCGCCGAGCTGAAGGGCCGGCGCGACGCGCGGCTCGACGAGTTCCGCTGGCTGCTCGAGGAGCTGCGCGTGAGCCTGTTCGCGCAGGAGCTGCGCACGCCGCAGCCGGTGAGCGTCAAGCGGCTCGAGAAGGCGTGGGCGCAGCTGCAGGGCTGAGCCGCAGGCCGGGCGCCGCCGACCGTCAGCGCGAGGTCGCACGCCGCGACGTCCACGGCCGCCATGCGTGCAGCGCGGTGACGACGGCGCGCCCGTCTCAAAGCACGTCGAGCGGGATCTTCAGGTAGCGCACGCCGTTGTCCTCCGCCGGCGGCAAGTGGCCGGCGCGCATGTTGACCTGCACCGACGGCAGGATCAGCGTGGGCATCTTCAGCGTCGCGTCGCGCGCGCGGCGCATCGCGACGAAGTCGGCTTCGGCGACGCCGTCGTGCACGTGCACGTTGCCCGCGCGCTGCTCGGCCACCGTCGTCACCGGCTGCGGCGCGTGGCCTTCGCGCGGGTAGTCGTGGCACAGGTACAGCCGCGTCTGCGGCGGCAGCGCGAGCACCCTGCGGATCGAGCGGTACAGCGTCGCGGCGTCGCCGCCGGGGAAGTCGCAGCGCGCGGTGCCGTAGTCGGGCCTGAACAGCGTGTCGCCGACGAAGGCCACCGTCTCGTCGCCGTCGCGCACGACGTAGGTCATGCACGCCGGCGTGTGGCCCGGCGTGTGCAGCGCGGTGGCCTGCAGGCTGCCGATCGCGAACGCGTCGCCGTCGTCGAAAAGACGGTCGAACTGCGAGCCGTCGCGCGCGAACTCGGCACCGGCGTTGAACAGCTTGCCGAAGGTCTGCTGCACCGTCGTGATGTGGCGGCCGATCGCCAGCTGGCCGCCGAGCGCGCGCTGCAGCACCGGGGTGGCCGACAGGTGGTCGGCGTGCACGTGTGTCTCGAGCAGCCACTGGACGCTCGCGCCGAGCCCGCGCACGCGCGCGATCAGGCGCTCGGCGCTGGCGGTCGAGGTGCGGCCCGATGCGGGGTCGTAGTCGAGCACGCTGTCGACGATCGCGCACTGCATCGTCGCGCGGTCGAGCACGATGTGGCTGAAGGTCGACGTGGCGTCGTCGAACAGCGATTCGACGTGCAGGCGGGCTACAGTCGTCATGGCGGTCGAAGGTCTGGCGGGTCAGGCAGGGCGACGGCGGCCGCGCACGTCGCCGCGACGTCCGCCACCGTGCGCCGTCGGGCTGGACGACGCCGGATCATGCCGTACCGAGGCTGGTATGCGCATGACGGGGGCCCATGTCCACCCGCGGCGCCCGTCCATTCCGCAGCGGGCGCGGCCGTCGTGCGGCCGGCCTGGTGGGCGGCAGCGCCAGGCCGATCGCTTGCGGCTCACGGCCACCCACGCACGCAGGCCCGCGCCACGCCGAGCGCCTGCTGCCGATACGCACCGCCGAACAGCACGACGTGGTTCAGCAGGTGGTACAGCTGGTACAGCGCACGCCGGCGTGCGTAGCCGGCGTGGACGCCGATGGCCTCGCGGTACGCGGCCCAGAAGCCGGGCGGCGGGCTGCCGAACAGTTCCATCATCGCGAGCTCGGCCTCGGCGTCGGACCACGACACGGCAGGGTCGAAGATCACCGGCGTGCCGTCGGCGAGCATGCCCCAGTTGCCGCTCCACAGGTCGCCGTGGATCAGGCTCGGCCGCGGCACGTGGCCGTCGGCGAAGAAGGCCGGCAGCGCCGCGATCACGTCGTCGACCGCGCCGATCAGTGTGCCGTAGCGGCGCGCGTCGAGCCTCTCGCGCATCGCGCCGAGGCGTTCGCGCGCGAAAAAGCCGATCCAGTCGTCGATGCCGTCACCGGCCGTCGGGCGGTTGCGCTGCGGCGTCGCGCCGATCACGTTGTCGCTCGGCCAGCCGTAGCGCGGCGGGTGCACCGGCTGCGCGTGCAGCGCCGCCAGCGCACGGCCGAAGCGCGCACCGAACCCGGCGTCGGGGGCACGCAGGTCGAGCCACTCGAGCGCGAGCAGCGTCGCGTCGCCGGCGTCGGCGTCGGCGAGGGCGGCCACCGCCGGGACGCGGACCGTGCGCGTCGCAGCGAGCGAGCGCAGCCCGTCGGCCTCGGCGTGCAGCGGCGCGGCCGCCTCGGCGGGCATCGACTTGACGAACAGCCGCACGTCGCCGCGCTGCGCCTGCCACGTCGCGCAGAAGCCGCTCGCGCCCAGCGGGCGCAGCGTCCAGCCGCCGCCGAGTTCGCGCGCGAGGGCGGCCGCCAGGGCCGGGGCAGGGTCGCGGGCCATCGGGCGATTGTCGGGGTGCCGGCCCCGGGTCAGCCCGCTGTCGTGCAGCGCCGGCAGCGGCGACACTGCGGCGGTTCCACCAGCGAGGAGACGCGCATGCAGACCAAGTTCCTGCTCGAAGAGCACCAGATGCCGAAGTACTGGTACAACATCCAGGCCGACCTGCCCAAGCCGCTGCCGCCGGTGCTGCACCCGGGCACCCTCAAGCCGATCGGCCCCGACGACCTCGCGCCGCTGTTCCCGATGGCGCTGATCGCGCAGGAGGTGTCGACCGAGCGCGAGATCGAGATTCCCGAGCCGGTGCGCGACGTGTTCCGCCTGTGGCGCCCGAGCCCGCTGTACCGCGCGCACCGCCTCGAGAAGGCGCTCGGCACGCCGGCGCGCATCTTCTACAAGTACGAGGGCGTCAGCCCCGCGGGCAGCCACAAGCCCAACACCGCGGTGCCGCAGGCGTTCTACAACCAGCAAGCCGGCGTCAAGAAGCTCACCACCGAGACCGGTGCCGGACAGTGGGGCACGTCGCTGGCGTTCGCTGGCAGCGTCTTCGGGCTCGAGGTGCTCGTGTTCCAGGTACGCGTGAGCTACGACCAGAAGCCGTACCGCCGCGCCGTGATGCAGACCTACGGCGCGCGCTGCCTGCCGTCGCCGTCGACCGAGACCGCCTACGGCCGCGCCGTGCTCGCCAAGCAGCCCGACCACCCGGGCAGCCTCGGCATCGCGATCAGCGAGGCGGTGGAGGTGGCCGCGCAGCGCGACGACACCAAGTACGCGCTCGGCTCGGTGCTCAACCACGTGCTGATGCACCAGACCGTCATCGGCCTGGAGGCGATGGAGCAGATGCGCATGGCCGACGCGTGGCCCGACGTGATCGTCGGCGCCACCGGCGGCGGCAGCAACTTCGCCGGCATCGCGTTCCCGTTCATCGGCCACGGGCTGAGGGGCGGCGCCAAGCCGCGCATCGTCGCCGTCGAGCCCGCGGCGTGCCCGTCGCTCACGCGCGGCAAGTACGCGTACGACTTCGGCGACACCGGCCACATGACGCCGCTGACCAAGATGCACACGCTCGGCAGCACGTTCACGCCGCCGCCGTTCCACGCCGGCGGGCTGCGCTACCACGGCATGGCGCCGCTGGTGTCGCACCTCAAGGAGCTCGGCCTGCTCGAGGCCACCGCGTACACGCAGACCGAGTGCTTCGCCGCGGGCGTCGCATTCGCGCGCGCCGAGGGCATCGTGCCCGCGCCGGAGGCGAACCACGCCGTCAAGGGCGCGATCGAGGAGGCGCTGCGCTGCAAGCGCGAAGGCAAGGCCGAGACGATTTTGTTCAACCTCTGCGGTCACGGCCACTTCGACATGGCGGCGTACGACAAGTACTTCGCCGGCCAGCTGAAGGACGAGGCCTACGACGAGAAGGAACTCGCGATGGCGCTCGCCGGGCTGCCGAGCGTGCCCGAGCCCGCCTGAGCCGGGCTGAGCTGGGCTTGGCGATGCGCGGCGGGCCGCGCGCTCAGCGCGGCTCGAAGACTTCGAGCAGGCGGTCGAGCCCGCCGATGTCGATCGCGACGTGTGCCTGCGCGCGCACCTTGGGCTTGGCACGGTAGGCCACGCTCAGCCCCACCGCGGCCATCATCTCGAGGTCGTTGGCGCCGTCGCCCACCGCGATCGCCTGCGACGGCTCGCAGCCGATGCGAAAGCACGTCTCGAACACGGTGGCGCGCTTCATCGTGCCGTCGACGATGTCGCCCCACCACTGGTCGACGAGCCGGCCGGTGAGCCTGCCGTTCTCGATCTCGAGCACGTTGCCGCGTGAGGTGTCGATGTTGAGCCGCCGGCGCACGCGGTCGGTGAAGAACGTGAAGCCCCCCGAGACGAGCAGCGTGTGCAGCCCGGCGTCGCGGCACGCGGCGACCAGCTCGTCGGCGCCGGGGTTGAGCTGCAGCCGCTGGCGGTAGACGTGCTCGAGCGCCTCGACCGGCACGCCGGCCAGCAGCGCGACGCGGCGTCGCAGGCTGTCCTTGTAGTCGGCGATCTCGCCGCGCATCGCGGCCTCGGTGATCGCCGCGACCTCGGCCTTGCGGCCGGCGGCGTCGGCGATCTCGTCGACGCACTCGATGTTGATCAGCGTCGAGTCCATGTCGAACGCGATCAGCCGGAAGTCGGCGAGCTTCAGCGGCGGCACGATGCCGCGCACGAACAGGCCGGGGGAGAGTTCACGCTCGTCGCTCACGGCCACCATTGTCGCAGCGCGGCCGGGCGCCGGCCGCGGGTGGCGCGCGCGGGCCGCCGCGCGTCCTTCAGGCGGCGCGGAACACGCCGGTGGCGTGCTTGAGCTGCTCGGCCTGCTGGTGCAGTGCGGCCGCGGTGGCCGCCATCTGCTCGACGAGCGCGGCGTTTTGCTGCGTCGCGCCGTCGATGTGCCCCACCGACTGGTGGACTTCGGCGATGCCGCTGCTCTGTGCGGCGCTGCTGCCGGCCATCTCGGCCACCAGCTGTGCGGCGCGCTGCACGCACTGCGCGAGCTCGTCCATCGTGCGGCCGGCGTCGGCGACGAGGGCGCTGCCGGCTTCGACCTTCTGGCCGGAGTCCTCGATCAGCGTCTTGACTTCGCGCGCCGCGGCCGCGCAGCGCTGCGCGAGGCTGCGCACCTCGCCGGCCACCACCGCGAAGCCGCGGCCCTGTTCACCTGCGCGCGCGGCTTCCACCGCGGCGTTGAGCGCGAGGATGTTGGTCTGGAACGCGATGCCGTCGATGACGCCGATGATGTCGGCGATGCGCCCCGAACTGGCCTGGATGTCGCCGATGCGGCCGACGACGTCGCGCATCAGCGTCGCGCTGCGCGCGGCCACGTCGCGCGCCTGCGCCATCTCGTCGTGCGCCTGGCGGGCCCGCTCGGCGCTGTCGCGCACCGCCTCGGCGAGCTGGTGCATCGAACTCGCGGTGTGCTGCACCGCCGCTGCCTGCTGCTCGGTGCGCGACGACAGGTCCGCGTTGCCCTGCGCGATCTCGCCGGCGGCTGCCGAGACGGCCAGCGCCGACGCGTCGATGCCTTCGAGCATCGTGCGCAGCTGCTTGCGCATGCGGTCGAGCTCGTGGCGCAACCAGCTCAGCTCGTCGCGGCCGGGCGAGTCGATCTTGGTCTGCAGGTCGCCGCGGGCGATGCGCATGACGGCCTGCACCGTGTCTTCCACCGGCAGCTTGATGCTTTGCCGCACGATCCAGCCGGCGGGCAGTCCCAGCGCCGCCACCGGCACGGCGAGCCACGCGAGGTCGGCGGCCACGCCGAAGGCGAGCGTGGTCAGCGACAGCAGCGCGAAGCCCCAGGTCACACGGCTGGCCTGGCTGGTGCGGCGCACGAGGTCGATCATCGGCATCTCCCGGCAGCGGTCGATGCAGGGCATCGTCGCACCGCGGCGGCGCCGGCATCGCGCCGATATGCGACGCCGTTGCCGGTCAATTGCCTGGAGGGCGGCCGCCAGGCCGCCCGTGACGCCACGGGTTAACCCGGATGCCTTGGGACCTGAACGCGGCGCAACGTTGGCACCGCCCCAACCCACGAGAGGAGACGAAGATGAACAAGCCGGGCAAGACGCGCTGGGCGATGCTGGCGCTGGCGGCTGCACTCGCGACGACCGCGGTGCACGCCGACGAGACCTGCAACTCGCCGTACACGAGCAAGCTGATCAAGGGCCAGGAGGAGTACCTGCACGTGTGGACGCTCGGCGTGCAGGGGCTGGGCGACGGCTCCGACAAGCTGGTGACGATCGACGTGCGTCCCGGCAGCAAGACCTACGGGCAGGTCGTGCACACGCTGTCGGTGGGCGGGCGCGGCGAGGCGCACCACATGGGCTTCACAGACGACCGGCGCTACCTGTGGGCCGGGCGCCTGGACGACAACAAGATCTTCGTCTTCGACGTCGGCACCGACCCGGCCAAGCCGAAGCTCGTGCGCACGATCGCCGACTTCGCACAGAAGACCGGCTACGTCGGCCCGCACACGTTCTACGCGCTGCCCGGGCGGATGCTGATCCAGGGCCTGTCGAACACGAAGGACCACGGCGGCGTCACCGGCATGGCGTTGTACAACAACCAGGGCGGCCTGGTCGAGAAGTACGACATGCCGCGCGGGGAGCTCGCGATCGGCAAGGGCGACGGCTACGGCTACGACATCGGCATCAACCCGCAGAAGAACGTGCTGCTGACGTCGAGCTTCACCGGCTGGACCAACTACATGATGGACATGGGCAAGCTGGTGGCCGACGCCGAGGCGATGAAGCGCTTCGGCAACACGATGGTGGTGTGGGACCTGAAGTCGATGAAGCCGCAGAAGGTGCTCGACGTGCCCGGATCGCCGCTGGAGATCCGTTGGTCGCTGAACCCGGGCGACAACTGGGCCGTCACCGCCACCGCGCTGACCTCCAAGCTGTGGCTGATCAAGCAGGACGCGAGCGGCCAGTGGCAGGCCAAGGAGGTCGCGACGATCGGCGACCCGTCCAAGATCCCGCTGCCGGTGGACATCTCGATCACCGCCGACGGCAAGGGGCTGTGGGTCAACACCTTCATGGACGGCAAGACGCGCTACTTCGACCTCAGCAACCCCGAGGCGCCGAAGCAGACGTACGAGAAGGTCACCGGCAAGCAGGTCAACATGGTCTCGCAGAGCTGGGACGGCAAGCGCGTCTACATCACGTCGTCGCTGCTCGCCAACTGGGACAAGAAGGGCGCCGACGACGAGCAGTTCCTGCGCGCCTTCGCGTGGGACGGCAAGGAGCTCAAGCCGCAGTTCGAGGTCGACTTCTACAAGCTCAAGCTCGGCCGCGCGCACCACATGAAGTTCTCGGCCAAGTCGGCGTCGGCCACCGCCGCCGCCGACGCGTCGACGCGGCTGGCCGCAGTGCGCCGATGACGGCGGGTGCTTCAGCGGCGCGCGCTGGCGTGGCGGCGCTGCTGGCGCTGGCCGCCGGCAGCGCGCCGGCGGCACAGTACGAGCCGGGCAAGGGCCTCGTCGCGCGGCCGCAGCAGGACTTCGTCGCTCCCGCGCCGGGCACCTACCGGCTGCCGCCGATCCAGCATGCCGCCGACGGCTGGGTGCTCGACGGCGACTGGCTGCCGCGGCGGCTGTCGCACTACACGCGCGGCGCGCTGACGCTGCTGAGCTTCGTCTACACCTACTGCACCGACCCCATCGGCTGCCCGCTCGCGTTCGAGACCTTCGTCGACCTGCGCGAGCGCGTGCGTGCCGACCCGCTGCTCAAGGGTCGCGTGCGGCTGGTGTCGCTGTCGTTCGACCCGACGCACGACACGCCGGCGCAGATGCAGCTGTACGGTGGCGCGTACGCGCGCGACCGCGACGTGCCGTGGGCGTTCCTGACGACGTACTCGGTGCGCTTCCTCAAACCGATCCTCGACGGCTTCGGGCAGGACGTCGAGGTCGAGCTCGACGCCGACGGGCAACCCACGCGCACGCTGACGCACCTGCTGAAGGTGTTTCTCATCGACGAGCGCGGGCGCGTGCGCGAGATCTACAGCGCCGCGTTCCTGCAGCCCGAGGTGATGCTCAACGACTTGCGCACGCTCGCGCTCGAGAGCGCAGCGCGGCGGCGCTGACGGGCGATGGCGGCACCTGCGGCCACGCGCTTCGGCGTGACGGCGCTCGTGTGCGCGATCGCAGCCCTTGCCGCGTGCGGCGACCGCCACGACGCGCCGCCGCCGCCCGCCGCCGCGCTCGGCCTGCCGCCGCTGCCGGGGGTGCCGCCGTCGGCGGCGCAGGTCGAACTCGGGCGGCAGCTGTTCTTCGACCGGCGGCTGTCGTTCAACGGCACGATGTCGTGCGCGATGTGTCACGTGCCGGAGGAGGGCTTCGCGTCCAACGCGTCGCGGCTCGCGGTCGGCATCGAGGGCCGCAGCCTGCGCCGCAACGCGCCCACCGTGCTCAACGTCGCGTGGGTGCGCGAGCTTTTCCACGACGGGCGTGAGCCGTCGCTCGACGCGCAGGCGTGGTCGCCGCTGCTGCACCCGCACGAGATGGCCAACCCCTCGCCGGGCCACGTGATCGGGCGCATCCGTGCACTGCCCGAGTACGCCGGGCGCTTCGAACGCGCGTTCGACGGGCGGGGGCCATCGATGGACACCGTCGGCGCGGCGCTCGCCGCGTACGAGCGATCGCTCGTCGCGGCCGGCTCGCGCTTCGACCGCTGGCGCTATGGCGGCGACGCGCAGGCGCTGACGCCGCTCGAGCAGCGCGGGTTCGAGCTCTTCACCGGCGCCGCGCGCTGCGCGGCCTGCCACCACGTGGGCGAGCGCGACGCGCCGTTCACCGACCACCGCTACCACGCCACCGGCGTCGGTTTCGTGCCGGGCCCGGCACGGCTCGTCGTGCCGCTCGCCCCCGGGGTGCAGACGGTGCTCGAAGCCGGCGCGCTCACGCCTTTCGCCGACCCGCGCCCGCCCGACCTCGGCCGCTTCGAGGTCACGCTCGACCCGGCGGACCGCCACGCGTTTCGCACGCCGTCGCTGCGCAACGTCGCGCGCACTGCGCCTTACATGCACGACGGGTCGCTCGCGACGCTCGACGACGTCGTCGATTTCTACGACCGCGGCGGCGGCGACCTGGAGGGCAAGAGCCCGCTGCTCGCGCCACTGGGACTCACCGGCGACGACAAGCGCGCGCTGGTCGCGTTCCTGCGCGCGCTCGACAGCGCGGCGCTGCCGGCGCTCGTCGAGGCCGCGCGCCGTCCGCTGGCCGACGGTCGCTGACGGCTGGCGCTGCTCGGCGCGCGGCGTGCCGGTGCCCGCCCGCGCTCAGGCCGCCGCCGCCTCGACGCGTGGCGTGCCCAGCGAGCGCAGCACGTCGCGCACCAGCTGGGCGCGCTCTTTCGGGTCGGCCAGCGGCCGCTCGATGCGCAGCTTGTCGTTGCCGGCGAGCTTGATCGCGCGGTTCTTCTGCACCAGCTCGATGATCTTCAGCGCATCGACCGGCGGGTTCGGGCGGAACATGATCACGATCACCTGCGGCCCGGCGTCGACCTTCGCGACGCCGTAGCTCTTCGCGAGCACGCGCAGGCGGTGCGTGTCGAACAGCGTCTGCCCCTGCGGTGGCAGCTTGCCGAAGCGGTCGGTGATTTCTTCCAGCATCGCGTCGATCGCCTCGGCGCGGTCGGCGGTGGCCAGCCGCTTGTACAGGCTCAGGCGCACGTGCACGTCGCCGCAGTAGCTGTCGGGCAGCAGCGCGGGGGCGTGCAGGTTGATCTCGGTCGAGCCGAACACGCCCGACAGCGGCCCCAGCAGGTCGGGCTCGCGGCCGGCCTTGAGCGCGCGCACGGCCTCGGCGAGCATCTCGTTGAAGAGCTGGAAGCCCACCTCCTGCATGTTGCCGCTCTGGTGTTCGCCGAGCACCTCGCCGGCGCCGCGGATCTCGAGGTCGTGCATCGCGAGGTAGAAGCCGCTGCCGAGCTCCTCCATCTGCTGGATCGCGTCGAGCCGCTGCGCCGCGACCTTCGACAGGCCTTCCAGGTCCGGCACGAGCAGGTACGCGTAGGCCTGGTGGTGGCTGCGGCCCACGCGCCCGCGCAGCTGGTGCAGCTGGGCGAGGCCGAACTTGTCGGCGCGGCTGATCACGATCGTGTTCGCGGTCGGCACGTCGATGCCGGTCTCGATGATCGTCGAGCACAGCAGCACGTTGTGGCGCTGGGCGACGAAGTCGCGCATCACGCGCTCGAGCTCGCGCTCGGGCATCTGGCCGTGGGCGACGCCGATGCGCGCCTCGGGGAGCAATTCCGCCAGCTTGTCGCGGCGGTTGAGGATCGTCTCGACCTCGTTGTGCAGGAAGTACACCTGCCCGCCGCGCTTGAGTTCGCGCAGCACGGCCTCGCGGATCACGCCGTTGTGCTCGTTGCGCACGAAGGTCTTGATCGCCAGGCGCCGCTGCGGCGCGGTGGCGATCACGCTCAGGTCGCGCAGGCCTTCGAGCGCCATGCCCAGCGTGCGCGGGATCGGCGTGGCGGTCAGCGTCAGCACGTCGACCTCGGAGCGGAAGGCCTTGATCGCCTCCTTGTGGCGCACGCCGAAGCGGTGCTCCTCGTCGATGACGAGCAGGCCCAGGCGCGCGAACTTCACGTCGGGGGAGAGCAGCCGGTGCGTGCCGACGACGATGTCGACGCTGCCGTCGGCCAGCCCGTCGAGCGCCGTCTTGACCTCCTTGGCGCTGCGAAAGCGCGACAGCTCGGCGACCTTGACCGGCCACTTGCCGAAGCGGTCGCTGATCGTCTGGAAGTGCTGCTCGGCGAGCAGCGTCGTCGGCGCCAGGATCGCGACCTGCTTGCCGCCCGAGACGGCGATGAAGGCCGCGCGCAGCGCGACCTCGGTCTTGCCGAAGCCGACGTCGCCGCACACCAGGCGGTCCATCGGCTTGTCGCTCGTCATGTCGTGGATCACGGCGTGGATCGCCGCGCGCTGGTCCGGCGTCTCCTCGAAGCCGAAACTCGCGGCGAAGGCCTCGTAGTCGTGCACGTTGAACGGGTGCGCGTGTCCCCGGCGCGCGGCGCGGCGTGCGTACAGGTCGAGCAGCTCGGCGGCGGTGTCGCGCACCTGCTCGGCAGCGCGCCGCTTGGCCTTCTCCCACTGCCCGGAGCCCAGCTTGTGCAGCGGCGCCTCGTCGGCGCTGACGCCGGTGTAGCGGCTGATCAGGTGCAGCTGCGCGACCGGCACGTACAGCGTCGCCTTGTCGGCGTACTCGAGGTGCAGGAACTCGCTGTCGCCGTCGCCAAGGTCGATGTGCACGAGCCCGCGGTAGCGGCCGATGCCGTGGTTCAGGTGCACCACGGGGTCGCCGACGTTGAGCTCCGACAGGTCCTTGATGAGCGCGTCGACGTCGCTGGTGCGCTCCTGCCGGCGGCGCCGGCGCGCCTCGCGCGTGCTGGCGAACAGCTCCGTCTCGGTGATGAACTGGATCACGTGCCCTTCGGCGGGCTCGTGCCAGAAGAAGCCCTCGGCGAGCGGCGCGGCGGCGATCGCGATGCGCGCGTCGCCCTCCTCGAAGGCCTGCAGGCTGTCCACCGCGGGCACGCGGATGCCGTGGTCGCGCAGCAGGTCGAGGATCGTCTCGCGCCGGCCCTCGCTCTCGGCGATCAGCAGCACGCGGTGCAGCGTCGCGTGCAGATGCATCTCGAGCGCCTTCAGCGGTTCGGGCGTGCCGCGCTCGATCGCGACGTTGGGCAGCGGCCGCGCCCAGTCGACCTCGCCTTCGCCGCGCACGACGAGCGTCGCGTGCGGCTGCGTGCGCGCGAAGAACTCGTCGGGGCGCAGGAAGAGGTCCTCCGGCGGCAGGATCGGCCGCTCGGGGTCGTGCTGCAGGAAGCGGTGGCGCTCGCGCGTGTCGTGCCAGAAGCGGTCGAGCGCACGGTCCACTTCGCCGTGCAGCACGAGTGCAGCACTCTCACCCAAATGGTCGAAGATCGTCGCCGTCTGGTCGAAGAACAGCGGCAGGTAGTACTCGATGCCGCCGCTGGCGATGCCCTGCGCGATGTCCTTGTAGATGCGCGACTTCGTCGGGTCGCCTTCCATCTTCTCGCGCCAGCGCGCGCGGAACGCGGTGCGCGCCGCCTCGTCGAGCGGGAACTCGCGCCCGGGCAGCAGGCGCACCTCGGGCACCGGGTAGAGGCTCCTCTGCGTGTCGGGGTCGAAGGTGCGGATCGAGTCGACCTCGTCGTCGAACAGGTCGACGCGGTACGGCACCGGCGAGCCCATCGGGAACAGGTCGATCAGCCCGCCGCGCACCGCGTACTCGCCCGGCGCGACGACCTGGCTGACGTGGTGGTAGCCGGCGAGCGTCAGCTGCGCCTTCAGCGCCGCCTCGTCGAGCTTCTGCTTCTGCTTGAACTCGAAGGTGTAGGCGGCGAGGAACGACGGCGGCGCGAGGCGCTGCAGCGCGGTCGTGGCCGGCAGCAGCAGCACGTCGACGTCGTGCTGCTTGTAGACGCGCCACAGCGTCGCGAGCCGCTCCGACACCAGGTCCTGGTGCGGGCTGAACGTGTCGTACGGCAGCGTCTCCCAGTCGGGGAACACGGCCACGCGCAGCTCGGGCGCGAAGAAGCGCATCTCGTCCTCGAGCCGGTGCACGTCGGCCGGCTCGGCGGTGACGATGGCCAGCAGCCGCCCGGCCGCGGCTTGCGCCTGCGCGTGGCGCGCGAGCAGCAGCGCGTCGGCCGAGCCGAGCGGACGCGGCACGGTGAAGCGCTTGCCGGGGGCGATGGAAGGCAACTGCATCGGCGAAGAAACGACGAAAGCCCCGCAACGGGGCCGCGCGGGATTCTAGGCGGCGCTCGCGTACAGTCGCCGCCATCGTGACGACGCCCCATCCTCCCGCCCCGCGCCTGTTCGCCCTCGTGCCGTGCGCCGGCAGCGGCAGCCGTGCCGGCACCGAGGGGCCGAAGCAGTACCGGCCCATCGCTGGCCGCGCGATGGTCGCGCACACGCTGGCGGCGCTCGCCGCGGTGCCGCGGCTGGCGGCCACGCTCGTCGTGCTGGCCCCCGACGACGCGCAGTTCGAGGCGGCCGTGCCCGGCTTCGCCGGCGACCGCGGCTGGGTGGCGCGAGTGGGCGGCGCGACGCGCGCGGCCAGCGTCGCCGCAGGGCTCGTCGAGCTCGCGCGCCGCGGCGCGGCCGACGACGACTGGGTGCTGGTGCACGACGCGGCGCGCTGCCTGCTGCGCCCCGAATGGGTCGACGCGCTGATCGACGCGTGCCTCGGGCACGACGTCGGCGGTCTGCTCGCGCAGCCGGTGTCCGACACGCTGAAGCAGGCCGACGACACGAGGCACGTGGCTGCCACGGTGGACCGCGCCGGCAAGTGGGCCGCGCAGACGCCGCAGATGTTCCGCCTCGGGCTGCTGCGGCGCGCGCTGGCCGCCGCCGGCGGCGCCGTCACCGACGAGGCGAGCGCCGTCGAGGCGCTGGGCCTGGCGCCGCGGCTGGTCGCCGCGCCGCTGGAGAACTTCAAGGTCACGTGGCCGGCCGACTTCGCGCTCGCCGAGCGGCTGCTCGCGTCGCGCGGCTCCACGACGGGAACCCACACGATGATGACGATGCGCATCGGCGAGGGCTGGGACACGCACGCCCTCGTCACCGGGCGGCCGCTGATCCTCGGCGGCGTGACGATCCCGCACACGCACGGGCTGGCGGGCCATTCGGATGCCGACGCGCTCGCCCACGCGATCACCGACGCGCTGCTGGGTGCCGCCGCGCTCGGCGACATCGGGCGCCACTTCCCCGACACCGACCCGCAGTTCCAGGGCGCCGACTCGCTCGTGCTGCTGGCCGAAGCCGCGCGCCGCGTGCGCGCGGCCGGCTGGACGATCGGCAACGTCGACGCGACGATCGTCGCGCAGGCGCCGAAGATGGCGCCGCACATCCCGGCGATGCGCGAGCGGCTCGCCGCGGCGATGGGTGTCGCCGCCGATCAGGTCAACGTCAAGGCCAAGACGGCCGAGAAGATGGGGCCGGTGGGCGAGGGGCGGGCGATCGAGGCGCGGGCGGTGAGCCTGCTGCTGCGCACGTGAGCGGCGCACGTGAGCGCCGTTCCGCGTCGGCGCGGGTGACACGACGGCCGCTGCGGCTCTGACGGCCCCTGCACCCTCGGGGCCTCGGGCGCGCCGCACACCGCTTGCCGCGACGCGCGCGGCAGCCAGCGCTCAGCCACGCACGCGCGCGCCGGGCGGGATCGTCGGCGGGGCCGCGTTCAGCGTCTCGATGATCAGCCCGGCCGCCGCCTTGTAGCGCGCCATGAAGGCCTCGCGTTCGGCCGCCGGGATCACCTGCTCGATGTCGTCGAACACGCCGCCGCAGCGCTCGTCGACCAGGTTCAGCAGGCCGAAGGGCCCCGCGCCGCGGTTGCGCAGCACGAGCGCCGACACGTCGGCGCACAGCTTGTCGTCGTAGGCTTTCAGCGCCTGGGCGGTCACGCCGTGCGCGAGGATCGACGCGCCGAGCACGCGGGAGTCGACGATCGCCTGGCTCGCGCCGTTGGAGCCGGTCGGGTACATCACGTGGGCAGCATCACCGAGCAGCGCGACTCGCCCGTCGACCCAGGTGGGCACCGGGTCGCGGTCGATCATCGGGTACTCGAAGATTTCGCGGGCACCGCGCAGCATCGCCGGCACGTCGAGCCAGCCGTAGTTCCACCCGTCGAAGTGGTGGGCGAACTCCTCCACCGTCACGCGGCGGTTCCAGTCGCCCTGCGTCCAGCCGCCGCTGTTGTCCACCGTGATCTCGGCGATCCAGTTGATCGTGGCCAGCCCGGTGACACGGTCGGGCTGCGAGATCGGGTACAGCACCACGCGGTGCCGCGCCGAGCCCAGACCGACGAACGACGAGCCGGTGCGGATCGGCACACCCGGCGTCGTGCCGCGCCACATGATGGCGCCGCCCCAGTGGATCGGCGGCTGCTGCGGATGCATCTGCGCGCGCACCGCCGAGTGCAGGCCGTCGGCCGCCGCCAGCAGCGCGCCGCGCTCCTCGAGGTGCGCCCGTCGCGGGTCTGCACGAGGGCGACGACGCCATCGTGATCTTGCCGGTAGCCGGTGACGCGGTGACCGAGGCGCACTGCCGACGCGCCCAGCCGCGCGAGCACCGTGCGGTACAGCAGCTCTGCAGCTGCCCGCGGTGCACCGCGTACTGCGGCCAGCGGTAGCCGGCCCGCAGGCCCCGCGGCTCGGCGTAGACGTCGTTGCCGTTGCGGTCCACCAGCGCCCACTCACGGACCTGGATGCCGATGGTGTCGAGCACGTCGGCGTCCAGGCGCAGGTCGTAGAGCTCGCGCACCGCGTTGGGCTGCAGGTTGATGCCCACGCCCAGCGGCTTGAGCTCGGTGACGGCTTCGAAGACGGTGCAGGGCACGCCGATCTGGTGCAGCGTCAGCGCCAGCGCCATGCCGCCGATGCCGCCACCGGCAATGAGCACCGGCGTCTCGAGGGAGGGGTTTGCCATGCCGGCGATAGTCCCCGACGCGCTGCGGTCCCGGCCGAGCGCCTTGCGGCCGACGCGCGGGCGGCGGCCCTGCGGGTGCCGCCGCCTGCGCCCCGGGGGGAACCGAGGGCAGCGCCGGCGCGTCAGCCCACGCGGATCTGCACGACGCGCGGCTTCGACGGCTGCCGCTTCGGCAGCTCGATGCGCAGCACGCCGTTGCGGTAGGTGGCGCGCGCCTCGTCGCCCTTGACCGGCACCGGCAGCGGCACCTGGCGCTGGAAGGCGCCGTAGGCGCACTGCAGCACGCGCCAGCGGCCTTCGGTGTCCTCGCGCTCGAAGCGCTTCTCGCCGCGCACGACGAGCGTGTCGCCGAACACCTCGATGTCGAAGTCGCGCTTGTCCATGCCCGGCACCTCGAGCCGCACGACGACGCGCCGCTCGTCCTCGAACACGTCGCCGCCGAGCATCGCCCAGCCGGCGGTGGGGACGTAGCTCGCGTCGTCGATCTCGTCGCGCGCCGGCAGGTTCGACTTGGCGCCCGGCCGGTAGCGCGTCAGTGCGCCGGCCGCGCGCTCGCGCAGCCGGTCCCAGCCTTCGGCCACCGTGTCCCACAGCGAACCGAAGCTCTGGCGGATGTCACTCATCTTCATCCGGAACCTCCATTCGTCATGAGTCGGCACAAGCGGCGCGGGATGCGCCCGCGCCGCGGGCGGGCAGCGTCAGCCGACCTGGATCTCGATGCGCCGCGGCTGCGCGTGCTCGGCCTTCGGGATGCGCACGCGCAGCACACCGTGCGTGAGCTCGGCGCTGACCTTGGCCGCATCGAGCTCCTTGCTCAGCGTGAACGCGCGGCGGTAGCGCGCGAGCTGCACCTCGGCGTGGCTGGCCTCCATGCCCTGCGGCAGCGGCAGCACGAGGTCGGCGTCGATCGACAGCGTGTCGCCCTCGACGCGCAGGTTCAGCTTGTCCTTCGGCACGCCCGGCAGGTCGGCGTACAGCGTGATGCCGGTGGCGTCCTCGATCACGTCGACCGGCGGCAGCAGTGCCGGCTCGTCGCGGCGGGGGGTGGTCGGCGTGGCCGACGCGGTCGTGGTGGCAACGGCTTGTTCGTTCATCGTGCGGTCCTCCTGCAGCTCACTGCACCTCGATGCGGCGCGGTTGGGCCGACGCGCGGCGCTTGATGCTGACGTGCAGCACACCGTCGCGGTAGTCGGCGCTGACGGCGTTCGGGTCGATGTCGTCGGGCAGGCTGATCACGCGGCGGAAGCGGCCGGCGAAACGCTCGTTGACGTGCAGCGTCGTCTTCGCGTCGCCTTCGGGCAGGCCGGCGCGCTCGCCGCTGATCGTCAGCACACCGCGGTCGAGCTGCACCTCGACCTTGGCCGGGTCGATGCCGGGCGCGAAGGCGTAAACCTCGATCGCCTCGGCGGTGCTGCCGATGTTCAGTGCCGGGAAGCCGCCACGGCCGATGCCGCGGATGCTCGGCGAGACCTCGAACGCCTGCTGCATCTCGCGCGTCAGGCGGTCCATTTCCGCGAACAGGTCGCGGGGAAACAGGCTTCGATACAACATGGTCGTTGCTCCTTGATGAATCGGGTGCGCGCGGCCGGTGCTGGCCGCGTCGCTGCCGATGATGTAGGGTTGGCAGGCGCCGGCTTCAAGAGGGGTCGCGGGCGGACGGGGGTTGAATCGGCCCGACGCGCTCGCAGATAGCCGCCGCAGGAGCCAATCACCGTGGAGTTCAAGGACTACTACGCCGTTCTGGGCGTCGCGCGTGACGCGAGCGCCGACGAGATCAAGAAGGCCTACCGCAAGCTGGCGCGCAAGTACCACCCCGACGTCAGCAAGGAGCCCGACGCCGCGGCGCGCATGAGCGAGGTCAACGAGGCCTACGCGGTGCTGTCCGACGCCGAGAAGCGCGCCGCCTACGACGCGGTCGGCCAGGGCCGCCGCGCCGGCGAGCCGTTCACGCCGCCGCCGGACTGGGACGCCGGGTTCGAGTTCAGCGGCCGCGGCTTCGAGGGCATGGACGCCGGCGAGTTCAGCGATTTCTTCGCCGAGCTGTTCGGCCGCATGGGCACCGGGCGGCGCCGCGGCGCGGCCGGCGCGCACGCGGCGCACGAGGGCTTCGCCGCGCGCGGCGAGGACCACCACGCGAAGATCGTGCTCGACCTCGAGGACGCGTGGCGCGGCGCGACGCGCCAGGTCACGCTGCGCAGTCCGCAGCTCGACGCGCACGGGCGCGTCGTGCTCGTCGAGCGCACGCTCGACGTGAAGATCCCGCCCGGCGTCAAGCCGGGGCAGATGATCCGGCTGGCGGGGCAGGGCGGCGCCGGCCACGGCGGCGCACCGGCCGGCGACCTGTTCCTCGAAGTCGCGATCCGTCCGCATCCGCGCTTCCGGCTCGACGGCACGACGCTGATCGCCGACCTGCCGGTGGCGCCCTGGGAAGCTGCGCTCGGCGCCGTCGTGCCGGTCGCGCTGCCCGACGGCTCGACGCTGCGCGTGCGCGTGCCCGCCGGCGCGCAGTCGGGGCAGACGCTGACGGTGCGCGGCAAAGGCCTGCCCGCGCGCACGCCGGGCGACCTCGAGCTGCAGCTGCGCGTCGTGCTGCCCAGCGCCTACGACCCGCGCGCGAAGGCGCTGTACGAGCGCATGGCCGCCGAGCTGACCGACTTCGATGCGCGCAAGGTGGCCGCCGCCGAGGCCGAACGCAGGAGCACGTCATGATCCGTCCGATCGTTCCCGTCGAAGCGCTGCTCGACGAGCTGTGGCTCGACCTCGACGAGCTGTGCCGCGTCGGCGGCGTCGACGCCGCGTGGGTGCACGAGCGCGTGGCCGCGGGACTGATCGCGGCGCAGCCGCTCGGCCCCGGCGACGCGTGGCGCTTCGACGCCGCGGCACTGCGGCGCGTGCGCTGCATGGCGCAGGTCGAGCGCGACTTCGACGCGGTGCCCGAGCTCGCGGCGCTGGTGGCCGACCTGCAGGACGAACTCGCCCGCCTGCGCGCGCGGCTGCGCGCGCTGGGGCTCGAATGAGCCTGGACCGCCGCGCGGCGGTGGCCGCGATCGGCTTCGGCGTGCTGGCACCGCGCGCCTTCGCGCATCAGCCGCGCACCGTCGCGCCGCGCGGGCCGCTGGGCGCCGACGAGCGCGCGACGATCGAGCTGTTCGAGCGCGCGCGCGAGTCGGTCGTCTACATCGCGACGCGCCAGCAGGTGCGCGACCTGTTCACGCGCAACGTGTTCTCGGTGCCGCGCGGCACCGGCAGCGGCTTCATCTGGGACGACGCCGGCCACGTCGTGACGAACGCGCACGTGATCGAGGGCGCGAGCGAGGCCGTCGTGCGGCTCGCCGACGGTCGTGAGGTGCAGGCCGCGCTGGTCGGCGTGAGTCCGTCGCACGACCTCGCGGTGCTGAAGATCGGCGTGCCGTTCGACCGCCCGCCGGCGGTGCCGCTGGGCACCAGCCACGACCTGCGCGTGGGCCAGCGCGTCTACGCGATCGGCAACCCGTTCGGCCTCGACTGGACGCTGACCACCGGCATCGTCTCGGCGCTCGACCGCTCGCTGCCGAGCGATTCGGGCGCGACGATCGAGCACCTGATCCAGACCGACGCCGCGATCAACCCGGGCAACTCGGGCGGTCCGCTGCTCGATTCGGCCGGACGGCTGATCGGCGTCAACACGGCGATCTACAGCCCGTCGGGGGCGAGCGCGGGCATCGGCTTCGCGGTGCCGGTGGACACCGTCAACCGCGTCGTGCCGCAGCTGATCCGCCACGGGCGCTACATCCGGCCGTCGCTGGGCATCGAGCTCGACGACGCGCTGAACCAGCGCCTGTCGCGTGCGCTCGGTGTCGAGGGCGTGTTCGTGTTGCGCGTGCTGCCCGGCTCGGGCGCCGAGCGCGCGGGGCTGCGCGGCATCCGCCGCGGCGCCGACGGGCGCTGGCAGCCGGGCGACGTGATCGTCGGCATCGACGGGCGGCCGGTGGCCAGCGTTGGCCAGCTGCTGGGCCGCCTCGACGACTTCCGCGTCGGCGAGCGCGTGCGGCTGCAGCTGCGGCGCGATGGGCGCAGCGTCGAGGTCGACGTCGTGCTCGACGCCGGCGCCTGAGCCGCCCGCGAGGTTGTGATTGAATGCCGGCGATGAACGAACCGACCCGACCGCGCAAGAGCGCATGGCGCGAGCTGGCCGACGAGCTCGCGGTGATGAGCTTCTACGAGCGCTTCGAGCAGATCATCGCGCTCGTGCTCAGCGCCGTGATCGCCGTCATCGTCGTCGTCTCGATGATGCAGCTGATCGGCACGGTGTTTCGCCTGCTGCTGCTCGATGCGTTCAACCCGCTCGACCATGCGACCTTCCAGACCGTGTTCGGGATGATCATGACGCTGCTGATCGCGATGGAGTTCAAGCATTCCATCGTCAAGGTGGCGCTGCGCCGCGAGAGCATCATCCAGGTGCGCACCGTGGTGCTGATCGCGCTGATCGCGCTGGCGCGCAAGTTCGTGATCCTCGACCCCGACACCAGCCCGGCCAAGATCGCCGCGCTGTCGGGGGCGGCGCTGGCGCTGGGCTGCGTCTACTGGCTGATGCGCGACCGCGACGACCGCGCGGCGCGTGCGCAGGGGGTGAAATGACCGACCGTTTCGTGTCGCGCCTGCTGTGGCTGACGCTGGCCGCGGCGGCGCTGATCGCGCTGTGGCGCTGGCTGCCCGGCCCGGCGCCCGATGCGGCGCGTCTCGATGCCGCGCCGCGACCGATCGCCGCCGCCGGCGACCTCGCGGCCGACGAGCGCGCGACGATCGAGCTGTTCGAGCGCTCGCGCGATTCGGTCGTGTTCATCACGACGCGCGCGCAGGTGCGCGACTTCTGGACGCGCAACGTGTTCTCGGTGCCGCGCGGCACCGGCAGCGGCTTCATCTGGGACGAGCACGGCCACGTCGTGACCAACTTCCACGTCGTCGAGGGCGCCAGCGAGGCGTTCGTGCGGCTGGCCGACGGGCGCGAGGTGCGCGCGGCGCTGGTCGGCGCGAGCCCGTCGCACGACATCGCGGTGCTGAAGATCGGCGTGGGCTTCAACCGTCCGCCGCCGGTGCCGGTGGGACAGAGCGCGACGCTGAAAGTCGGCCAGAAGGTGTTCGCGATCGGCAACCCGTTCGGCCTGGACTGGACGCTGACCACCGGCATCGTCTCGGCGCTCGACCGCTCGCTGCCGACCGAGCGCGGCGCGACGATCGAGCACCTGATCCAGACCGACGCGGCGATCAACCCCGGCAACTCGGGTGGGCCGCTGCTCGACTCGAGCGGGCGGCTGATCGGCATCAACACGGCGATCTACAGCCCCTCGGGGGCGAGCGCCGGCATCGGCTTCGCGGTGCCGGTGGACACCGTCAACCGCGTCGTGCCGCAGCTGATCAAGCACGGGCGCTACGTGCGCCCGGCGCTGGGCATCGAGGTCGACGAGTCGCTCAACGCGCGCCTGACGCAGGCGCTGGGCGTCGAGGGCGTCGTGATCCTGCGCGTGGCGCCCGGCTCAGCGGCGGCGGCCGCGGGGCTGCGGGGCGCGACGGTGACCGGCGAGGGTGTCGCGGCCGGCGACGTCATCGTCGCCGTCGAAGGCAAGCCGGTGAACGGTGTGGGCCAGCTGCTCGCGCGGCTCGACGACTTTCGCGTCGGCGATGTCGTGCAGCTGGAGGTGCTGCGCGGCGGCGAGCGGCGCACGGTCGAAGTGACGCTGCAGGCAGGAGCGTGACGCGATGAAGCCCGACCCGAAGACGCAGTGGAACGTCGGCTACTGGCTGCTCGCGATGCTCGCGCTGCTGAGCCTGCAAAGCCTGTGGCAGAGCGCCAGCACCGTCGAAGCGGTGCCGTACAGCCAGTTCGAACGCGCGCTGGCCGAGGGGCGCGTGGCCGAGGTGATCGTCGGCGAGACGACGATCACCGGCCGGCTGAAGACGCCCGACCCCGGCGGCAAGACGACGATCGTCGCCAACCGCGTCGAGCCGGACCTCGCGGCGCGGCTGTCGCAGTTCGACGTGCCGTACACGCGCGTCGTGCAGAGCACGCTGCTGCGCGACCTGCTGAGCTGGGTCGTGCCGGCAGCGGTGTTCTTCGGCCTGTGGTTCTTCGTGATCCGCCGTGTGATCGAGAAGCAGGGCATGGGCATGGGCGGCTTCATGAGCATCGGCAAGAGCCGCGCCAAGGTCTACGTCGAGAAGGACACCGGCGTGACGTTCGCCGACGTCGCCGGTGTCGACGAAGCGAAGGCCGAGCTGCAGGAGATCGTCGCGTTCCTGAAGGACCCGCAGGGCTACGGCCGGCTGGGCGCGCGCATGCCCAAGGGCGTGCTGCTCGTGGGGCCGCCGGGCACCGGCAAGACGCTGATCGCCAAGGCCGTGGCCGGCGAGGCCGGTGTGCCGTTCTTCAGCATCTCGGGCAGCGAGTTCGTCGAGATGTTCGTCGGCGTCGGCGCCGCGCGCGTGCGCGACCTGTTCGAGCAGGCACGGCAGAAGGCGCCGGCGATCATCTTCATCGACGAGCTCGACGCCCTCGGCCGCGCGCGCGGCGCAGCCGGCCCGATCGGCGGCCACGACGAGCGCGAGCAGACGCTCAACCAGCTGCTCGTCGAGCTCGACGGATTCGACAGCTCGAGCGGCCTCGTGCTGCTCGCGGCGACGAACCGGCCCGAGATCCTCGACCCGGCGCTGCTGCGCGCCGGGCGCTTCGACCGCCAGGTGCTCGTCGACCGGCCCGACAAGAGCGGGCGCGTCGCGATTCTGAAGGTGCACAGCAGGAAGATCCGGCTCGCGCCCGACGTCGATCTCGAGCAGGTGGCGGCGCTGACCACGGGCTTTTCCGGCGCCGACCTCGCGAACCTGTGCAACGAGGCCGCGCTCGCGGCCACGCGCCGCGGCGCCGGCGAGGTGACGCTCGCGGACTTCACGACGGCGATCGAACGCATCGTTGCCGGCCTCGAGAAGAAGAACCGCGTGCTCAACGCGCGCGAGCGCGAAGTCGTGGCCTACCACGAGATGGGCCACGCACTCGTTGCGATGGCGCTGCCCGGCACCGACCCGGTGCACAAGGTGTCGATCATCCCGCGCGGCATCGGCGCGCTCGGCTACACGATCCAGCGCCCGACCGAGGACCGCTTCCTGATGACGCGCGAGGAGCTCGAGCGCAAGATCATGGTGCTGCTCGGCGGCCGTGCGGCCGAGAAGCTCGTCTTCGGCCATCTGTCGACCGGCGCCGCCGACGACCTGGCCAAGGTCACCGACATCGCGCGTGACATGGTCACGCGCTACGGCATGGTCGAGGAGCTGGGCTACGTCGCGTACGAGGCGCAGCCGCCGCGTTTCCTCGACGTGCCGGCGATGTCGCAGGGCGGCTGCCAGCCGAGCCCGGCGACGCAGCAGCGCATTGACGAGGCGGTGCGCGCGATCGTGATGGGCGCCTTCGAGCGTGCGACCGCGATCCTGCGCGAGCACCGCGACGTGCTCGAGCGCTGCGCGCGCGAGCTGCTCGCGCGCGAGACGCTCGACGAGGCGGCGCTGCGCGCGCTGACGGCGCCGCTGCACGCCGGCGCTACGTCACCCGCCGCAGCCTGAGACGCGCGACGAAGCCGCCGCCTTCGGCGTTGTCGACCTCGAGGCTGCCGCCCATGCGCTGCATCGCCTTGTCGACGATGGCCAGGCCGAGGCCGGCGCCGGTGGCCTCGGTGCGCGCAGCGTCGCCGCGGAAGAACGGCGTCGTCAGCTGCGGCAGCTTGTCGCGCGGCACGCCCGGGCCGTGGTCGCGCACGCTGACGACGACCCACGGGCCCTCGCGGTGGTACGTGATCTCGACGCGCGCGAGCCCGTCGGGTCCGCGCGCGTAGCGGCGCGCGTTCTCGAACAGGTTGCCGAACACGCGGCCGAGCTCGGTCTCGTCGGCGAGCACCATCAGGTCGATCGCCAACTTGGACGTGACCTTGACCTCGGAGGTTTCGCGCAGCGCGGCGATCTCGCGGTCCACCAGCGCCGACAGCGGCACCGGCTTGAGCTGCGTCTCGCCGGGGCGCGCGTAGTCCATGAACTTGTCGATGATCGCGTCGAGCTGGTCGATGTCGGCGGCCATGTTGCGCCGCGCCTCCTCGTCGGCGACGCTCATCTCGGTCTCCAGCCGCAGCCGCGCGAGCGGCGTGCGCAGGTCGTGGCTGATGCCGGCGAGCATCACGGCGCGGTCTTCCTCGATGCGCGCGAGTTCGCGCGCCATGCGGTTGAAGCCCATGTTGACCTGGCGGATCTCGTGCGTCATCGTGTCCTCGTCGAGACGCGAGTCGTACTCGCCGTCTCGGATGCGGCTGGCGGCGAACGACAGATCCTGCAGCGGGCGGTTGATCCAGCGCGCCACCGCGGCCGACGCGAGCAGCGTCGCCGCCAGCGCGATGCCCACCCACACGAAGTAGGTCGCCGGCGTCAGCGGCTGGATGCGCGCGGCGTCGGCGTGCAGCCAGTACGCGTCGTTTTCGATCGTGAAGCCGACCCACAGGCCGGGCTGGCCGTTGACGCTGCGCGCGAGGATCGAGTACTGCTCGAGCCGCGCCCGCAGCTCGTTGGCGACGCGGCGGGTGAAGCGGTCGGTGGCGTAGGGCTCCCAGGTGTCGCCGGGTTCGCGCGGCATCACGCGGATCGCCTCCTCCTCGCTCATCGTCTTGACGACGGCGACGCGGTCGATCGGGTCGCTGTAGCGCAGCGCCGCGCGCGACAGGTTGACCAGCGCGGCGATCTCGCGCGCGGCCTGCACCGCGCGCGGCTCGAGCTCGAGCTGGCGCAGCGTCAGCACCCACGCGAAGATGCCGCCGCCCAGCAGCAGCGCGAGCAGCAGGAAGGTGCGCGAGAACAGGCTCAGCGCGAACGGGCTGCGTCGCGCGACCGCGTGCGCGATGCGGCTCGGGAAGTCGGGGCGCGTCGGGCGCCACGCCGCCGACGATCGCCGGTCGCGTGCCGTCGGGTTCTCGCCGCGCTCGGCGGCAGGCCGGCTCACGCGGCGCCGTCGGGGACGAAGACGTAGCCCACGCCCCACACCGTCTGGATGTAGCGCGGCTGCGCCGGGTCGGGCTCGATCAGCTTGCGCAGCCGGCTGACCTGCACGTCGAGGCTGCGGTCGAACGGCTCGAACTCGCGCCCGCGCGCGAGTTGCGCGAGCTTGTCGCGCGACAGCGGCTGGCGCGGGTGGCGCACGAGCGCCTTGAGCATCGAGAACTCACCGGTGGTCAGCGGGATCGTCTGGCCGTCCTTGGTCAGCTTGCGCAGCGACAGGTCGAACTCGAACGGCCCGAACGTGACGATCTGCGGCTCCTTCGACGGCGCGCCCGGCGCCTCGCTCGGCGGGCGGCGGCGCAGCACGGCGTTGATGCGCGCGAGCAGCTCGCGCGGGTTGAACGGCTTGGGCAGGTAGTCGTCGGCGCCGACCTCGAGGCCGACGATGCGGTCGACGTCCTCGACCTTCGCGGTCAGCATGATGATCGGCGTGCGGTCGCTCGCCGCGCGCAGCCGCCGGCAAATGCTCAGGCCGTCCTCGCCGGGCAGCATCAGGTCGAGCACGATGAGGTCGAAGGTCTCGCGCGTGAGCAGCTTGTTCAGCGCTTTGGCGTCCTCGGCGAGCAGCACCTCGAAGCCCTCCTGCGTCAGGTAGCGCCGCAGCAGGTCGCGGATGCGCGCATCGTCGTCGACGACGACGATGCGGTCGGGGCGGTGGGTGGCGGCCATGTTCATGGGCAGCTCCGAATTTGTAACAGCCGCATTGTGCGGGGGAGCGACAGCCGGCATCGCAGGCAACTGACGGCCTGTTACATCTATTTCGGGCCGTTGGCGGATCCCGGGGCGGTCAACGCAAATCCATCACGCCGCGCTATTGTGCGCAACGCGCCGCCGTGGCGGCGTCGTGGCGCCCCCCGGCGGCTCGGGCCGGGTTCCGCGGGCCTGGCGCACCCGCCCACCGATTCCGACGAGGTCCAATCCATGCCTGCTTCGACGCGCGTCCTGCTGCCCGGCCTGCTGGCCGCCTTCGTCGCCACCGGCGCAGCAGCGCAGACGCCGCCGCCGCAGGGCGTGCTGAACCTGACGGCCAGCGCCAGCGTCGAGGTGCCACGCGACGTGCTCGTGCTGACCTTTGCCGCCACGCGCGACGGCGCCGAGCCGGCCGCGGTGCAGGCCGAGCTCAAGCGCGCGCTCGACGCCGCGCTCGCCGAGGCGCGCAAGGCGGCGCAGCCGGGGCAGATCGAGGTGTCGACCGGCAACTTCACGCTCCACCCGCGCTATGCGCCCAAGGGCGGCATCGCCGGCTGGCAGGGCCGCGCCGAGATGGTCGTGCAGGGGCGCGACGTCGAAGGCATCGGCCGCCTGGCCGGGCGCATCACGACGATGGCGGTGGCCGGCGTGGCGCAGCGGCTGTCGCGCGAGGCGCAGCGGCGCGTCGAGGGCGAGGTCGTCGCGCAGGCGATCGAGCGCTTCCGCGCGCAGGCCGGCGACGTCGCGCGCCTGTTCGGCTACCAGGGCTACACGCTGCGCGAAGTCACGGTGAGCACCGGCAGCGACGGCGAGCGGCCGCTGCCGATGCTGCGCGCCGAGGCGATGGCCGCGTCGGCCGACGCGCCGCTGCCCGTCGAGCCGGGCAAGGGCACCGTCACCGCGACGGTCAGCGGCTCGGTGCAGATGAAGTGACGCCGCACCGCGCAGCGGTCACTGCGCGAGCCAGCCGCCGTCGACGTTGAACGCCGCACCGCGGATGTTCGCGGCCGCGGGCGAGCACAGGAACACCGCGAGCTCGCCGAGCTGCTCGGGCGTCGTGAACTGCAGTGACGGCTGCTTCTCGCCGAGCAGGTCGCGCTGCGCCTGTGCCAGCGGGATGCCCTCGCGCGCGGCGCGGTCGTCGATCTGCTTTTGCACCAGTGGCGTCAGCACCCATCCGGGGCAGATCGCGTTGACGGTGATGCCGGTGGTCGCGGTCTCGAGCGCGACGGCCTTCGTGAAGCCGACGATGCCGTGCTTCGACGCGACATAGGCCGACTTCTGCGCCGACGCGACCAGCCCGTGCACCGACGCGACGTTGATCACGCGTCCCCAGTCGCGCGCCTTCATGCCCGGCAGCGCCAGGCGCGTGGTGTGGAACGCCGAGCTGAGGTTGATCGCGATGATCGCGTCCCACTTCTCGGGCGGGAAGTTCTCGACCAGCGCGACGTGCTGGATGCCGGCGTTGTTGACGAGCACGTCGACACCGCCGAACTCGGCCGCGGCCATCGCCATCATCGCTTCGATCTCGGCGGGGCGGCTCATGTCGGCGCCGTGGTAGCCGACGCGCGCACCGGGACGCGCCGCAGCCTGCACCGCGGCGCGCGCGGCGTCGACGTCGCCGAAGCCGTTGAGCACGAGGTTCGCGCCCTGGCGCGCCAGCGCCAGCGCGATGCCCAGCCCGATGCCGCTCGTCGAGCCCGTGACCAGTGCCGTTTTCCCTTGCAGCATGACGATGTCCTCCTGACGGTTGCTACCATCGATTATCGATGCCGACCCCTGCCGCGATGAACGAGCCGACCCTGCACCATGTTCAATGCCTCGATGCCCGCGGGCTGCACCGCATGGCGTACTGGCAGTGGGGCGACGCCGCGAACCCGCACGTCGTCGTCTGCGTGCACGGGCTCACGCGCCAGGGGCGCGACTTCGACGTGCTCGCGCGCGCGCTGTGCGACGACTTCCGCGTCGTCTGCCCCGACGTCGTCGGACGCGGTCGCTCCGACTGGCTCGCCGACCCGATGGGCTACGGCGTGCCGACCTACGTCGCCGACATGGTCACGCTGCTCGCGCGGCTGGATGCGGCCACCGTCGACTGGGTCGGCACGTCGATGGGCGGGCTGATCGGGCTGTCGCTGGCGTCGCTCACCGGCGGCGGGGGCAACCCGATCCGCCGGCTGGTGCTCAACGACGTCGGCCCGCGCATCGAGCCGGCGGCCGTCGCGCGCATCGGCAGCTACGTCGGCGTGCCGATGCGCTTCGCGAGCCTCGACGAGGCGGCCGAGCGGCTGCGGCAGATCGCTGCCGGCTTCGGCCCGCACACGCGCGAGCAGTGGCTCGCGCTGACCGCGCCGCAGCTCAAGGACGACGGGCACGGCGGCTTCGTGCTGCACTACGACCCGGCGATCGCGGTGCCGCTGCGCGCGGCCACCCCCGAGATGGCCGCCGCCGGCGAGGCGGCGCTATGGGCCGCGTACGACCGCATCACCGCGCGCACGCTGCTGCTGCGCGGCGCCGTGTCGGACCTGCTGTCGCGCGCGACGGCGCAGGCGATGACGCAGCGCGGCCCGAAGGCGGCGCTCGTCGAGTTCGCCGGCGTCGGCCACGCGCCGACGCTGGTGCCACCGGACCAGGTGGCCGTCGTGCGCGACTTCCTGCGTTCGCGATGAAGACGCTGGCGTCGGCGGCCGACGTCGCGCCGATCGTGCGCATCGCCGACGTCGAGCAGGTCGCGGCGCCGCCCGACGACGCCGAGGGCGCTGGCGCGCTGCAGCGTGCGCGCGCGTTCGCCGAGCCGCTGCTCGCGCCGCAGGTGCTCGACACCGGCGAGAACGCGTGGCAGCACGCCGAGGGCGTCGCGGCGATCCTGCGCGCGATCGGCGCCGCGCCGTCGATGCAGGCGGCGGCCTACCTCGTCTACGCCGCCGACTACCTGCACCGCCCCGACGAGGTGATCGCCAAGTCGTTCGGCGCGTCGTACGCCGCCCTCGTGATCGGCACGCGGCGGCTGGTGCAGATCCAGCGCGCGGCGCGCGAGGCGCAGGTCGGCGCCGAGCAGCGGGCGCAGCAGACCGAGCGCGTGCGCAAAATGCTGCTCGCGTTCTCGCGCGACCTGCGCGTCGTGCTGCTGCGCCTGGCGTCGCGGCTGCAGACGCTGCGCTGGCACGCGCTGAGCAAGACGGCGTGCCCGCACGCGCTCGCGCTCGAGACGCAGCAGGTGTTCGCGCCGCTGGCCAACCGGCTCGGCATCTGGCAGATCAAGTGGGAGCTCGAGGATCTGGCGTTCCGCTTTCTGCAGCCCGACGAGTACCGGCGCATCGCCGCGCTGCTCGACGAGAAGCGCAGCGAGCGCGAGCGCCGGCTCGAGGCCTTCCGCGCGCAGCTGGCCGCCGAGCTCGGGCGCGCGGGCATCGCCGCCAACGTGCAGGCACGGCCGAAGCACATCTACAGCATCTGGAAGAAGATGCAGGGCAAGCGGCTGGACTTCGCGCAGGTGCTCGACCTGCGTGCGCTACGCGTACTGGTGGCCGACGTCGACACCTGCTACGCGGTGCTGGCGCTGGTGCACCAGCGCTACACGCCGGTCGAAGGCGAGTTCGACGACTACATCGCCAAGCCCAAGCCCAACGGCTACCAGTCGCTGCACACCGTCGTGCTCGACGACGACCGGCGGCCGGTGGAGGTGCAGATCCGCACGCACGCGATGCACGAGCACGCCGAATACGGCGTCGCCGCGCACTGGGCCTACAAGGAGGCGGGCGCGCGCGGCTACGCCGGCGTCAGCGCCGCCGGCGCGTTCGAGGAGCGGGTGGCCGAGGCGCGCAAGGCGGTGCTGCGCCAGCTGCTGGCTTGGGAGCGCGACTACGTGCAGGCCGCCGGCGACGCCGACGGCGGCGTGTTCGACGACCGCATCTACGTCTTCACGCCGCAGGCCGCGGTGGTCGAGCTGCCGGCCGGTGCGACGCCGGTGGACTTCGCGTACAGCCTGCACACCGAGCTTGGCCACCGCTGCCGCGGTGCGCGCGTCGACGGGCAGATGGTGCCGCTGAACACGCCGCTGGCCAACGGGCAGACGGTCGAGATCGTCGCCGCGAAGGAGGGCGGGCCGTCGCTGGACTGGCTCAACCCCGAACTCGGCTACCTCGCGAGCTCGCGCGCGAAGTCGAAGGTGCGCGCGTGGTTCAACGCGCTGGCGCAGCAGCAGACGATCGCGCGCGGGCGCGAGGCGGTCGAGAAGCTGCTGCAGCGCGAAGGGCGCACGGCGCTCAAGCTCGACGACCTCGCCGCACAGCTCGGCTTCAACAGCGCCGCGGCGCTGTTCGAAGTCGTCGGCAAGGACGAGTACTCGCTGCGCCACATCGAGCAGCTGCTGCGGCCGCCCGAACCCGCCCCCGCCGCCGACGAAGGCATCGCGCTCAAGCGCCCGCGCGCCGCCGAGGGCGGCACGCGCGGTGGCGTGCTGGTCGTGGGCGTCGACTCGCTGCTGACGTCGCTGGCGCGCTGCTGCCGTCCCGCGCCGCCCGATGCGATCGGCGGCTTCGTCACGCGCGGGCGCGGCGTCGCCGTGCACCGCGCCGACTGCCCGAACTTCCGCCACGTCGCGGCGCGCTCGCCGCAGCGCGTGATCCCCGTCGAGTGGGGCGCGCCGCGTTGCGCGCAGGAGGCGCTGTACCCCGTCGACGTGCTCGTCGAGGCGGCCGACCGGCCGGGGCTGCTGCGCGACATCTCGGAAGTGTTCGCGAAGGAGAAGATGAACGTGACCGGCGTGCACTCGCAAAGCGTCAAGGACGGCCGCGGCGGGACCGCCTGGATGACGTTCACCGTCGAGGTCGCCGACGCGTCGCGGCTGCAGCAGGTGCTCGGCCACGTGATGCGCGTCGGCGGCGTGCGGCAGGCGCGGCGGCGCTGAGCGCGAACGCGGCGCCGCTGTCGGCTATACTGAAGTACTCGCAGGCGCGTAGCTCAGCTGGTTAGAGCACCACCTTGACATGGTGGGGGTCGTTGGTTCGAGTCCAATCGCGCCTACCAACATTCCACGACCCGGCCGCTGCCGGGTCGTTTCGTTTCGGCGCCTTGGTGCGAACGGCTGCGGGCGGGTCCCGGGCGGGAAAACCCGCCGCGGGGGGCCGCGAGGCGGCTCCTAGAATCGTTCGGCCATGGCCAAGAGTCGTACGTCGTCTGCAGCCGCCGCGCCTGCCGCCAGCGAGTCCACCGGCGTGCGCGTACTGAAGAAGTACCCCAACCGGCGCCTGTACGACACGCGCCACAGCAGCTACATCACGCTGGCCGACGTCAAGCAGATGGTGCTCGCCGGCGAGGACTTCGAGGTGCGCGACGCCAAGACCGGCGAGGACCTCACGCGCAGTATCCTGCTGCAGATCATCCTCGAGGAGGAGACGGCCGGCGTGCCGATGTTCTCGTCACAGACGCTGGCGCAGATCATCCGCTTCTACGGCCACGCGATGCAGGGGATGATGGGCGCGTACCTCGAGAAGAACCTGCAGACCTTCGTCGAGCTGCAGAACCGCCTCGCCGAGCAGACCAAGGGCCTGTACGACCCGAAGAACTTCACGCCCGAGATGTGGACGCAGTTCCTCAGCGGCCAGGCACCGCTGATGCAGGGGCTGATGGGCAACTACCTCGAGCAGTCGAAGAACCTGTTCGTGCAGATGCAAAAACAGATGCTCGAACAGTCGGCCGCGATGTTCCCGGGGTTCCCGAGCAAGAAGTCCTGAGACGCTCTGCTGCGGGACAATCCCCGCATGAGTGCATCCCCCGCCGAGGCGCGCACGGCGCCGACGATCGGGTTCGTCAGCCTCGGCTGCCCGAAGGCGCTGACCGACTCCGAACTGATCCTTACGCGGCTGGCCGCCGAGGGCTACGCGACGAGCAAGACCTACGCCGGCGCCGACCTCGTGATCGTCAACACCTGCGGCTTCATCGACGACGCGGTCAGGGAGAGCCTCGACGCGATCGGCGAGGCACTGGCCGACAACGGCCGCGTGATCGTCACCGGCTGCCTCGGCGCGCGCACCGGCGAGGGCGGCGAGAACCTGGTGCGGCAGGTGCACCCGAAGGTGCTCGCCGTCACCGGCCCGCACGCGACCGAAGAGGTGATGGACGCGGTGCACGCGCACGTGCCCAAGCCGCACGACCCGTTCGTCGACCTCGTGCCGCCGCAGGGAGTCAAGCTGACGCCGAAGCACTACGCGTATCTGAAGATCAGCGAGGGCTGCAACCACCGCTGCACGTTCTGCATCATCCCGAGCATGCGCGGCGACCTGGTGTCGCGCCCGATCGGCGACGTGCTCGGCGAGGCGAAGCGGCTGTTCGACGCCGGCGTCAAGGAACTGCTCGTCGTCAGCCAGGACACCAGCGCCTACGGCGTCGACGTCAAATACCGCACCGGTTTCTGGGACGGCCGGCCGGTGCGCACGCGGCTGCTCGACCTGTGCGAGAAGCTCGGTGAACAGGCCGAGCCGCACGGCGCGTGGGTGCGGCTGCACTACGTCTATCCGTACCCGCACGTCGACGAGGTGCTGCCGCTGATGGCCGCCGGGCGCATCCTGCCGTATCTCGACGTGCCGTTCCAGCACTCGCACCCCGACGTGCTGCGGCGCATGAGGCGCCCGGCCAGCGGCGAGAAGAACCTCGAGCGCATCGCGCGCTGGCGCGAGATCTGCCCCGAGCTCGTGATCCGCAGCACCTTCATCGCCGGCTTCCCGGGCGAGACCGAGGCCGAGTTCGAGCACCTGCTGCAGTTCGTGCGCGAGGCAGGCATCGACCGCGCCGGCTGCTTCGCGTATTCGCCGGTGGCCGGTGCCGCGGCCAACGAGCTGCCGGGCCAGCTGCCCGCCGAGGTGCGCGAGGAGCGCCGCGCGCGCTTCATGGCGGTGGCCGAGCAGGTCTCGGTCGCGCGGCTGCAGCGCCGCGTCGGCGCGACGATGCAGGTGCTCGTCGACCACGCGCCGGCGCTCGGCCGCCGCGGCGGCGTCGGGCGCACTTACGCCGACGCGCCCGAGATCGACGGCACGGTGCGGCTGCTGCCGCCGACCAAGGCGTCGACGGTGCTGAAGGTCGGCGAATTCGCGCGCGCGCGCATCGTCGGCGTCGAGGGCCACGACCTCGTCGGCCAGCCCGTGTGAGCACGCCGATGGACGACATCACGCGGCTGATCCACCACCCGTATCGCGCGCCCGCCGGCTTCGACGCCGTGCCGCCGGCGGTGCACAAGGCCTCGACGGTGATGTTCCCGAACGTCGCCGCGCTGCGCGCGCGCGACTGGCGCAGCAAGGCCGGCTACACCTACGGGCTGCACGGCACGCCGACGACGTTCACGCTCGAGGAGCGCATCGCCACGCTCGAGGGCGGCCGCCACTGCGTGCTCGCGCCGTCGGGGCTCGCCGCGCTCGCGCTGGTCGACCTCGCGCTGCTGCGCGCCGGCGACGAGCTGCTGCTGCCCGACAACGTCTACGGCCCGTCGAAGGACCTCGCGCGCTCGCTGCTCGAGGGCTTCGGCATCGCGCACCGGCTGTACGACCCGCTCGACGCCGACGCGCTCGACGCGATGGTCGGCCCGCGCACGAAGCTTCTGTGGATCGAGGCGGCCGGCTCGGTGACGATGGAGTTTCCCGACGTACGCGCGCTCGTGCGCGTCGCGCGCCGCCATGGGCTGACGGTCGCGCTCGACAACACCTGGGGCGCCGGGCTGGCCTTCCACCCGTTCGACCTCGGCGACGGACTGGCGGTGGACCTGAGCATGCACGCGCTGACCAAGTACCCGTCGGGCGGTGCCGACGTGCTGATGGGCGCGGTGACGACGGTCGACGACGCGCTGCACGAGCGCGTGCTGCTCGCGCACATGCGGCTGGGGCTCGGCGTGGGCGCCAACGACGCCGAGGCGATCCTGCGCTCGCTGCCGACGATCGCGCTGCGCTACGACGCGCAGGACGCCGCCGCGCGCGAACTCGCCACGTGGCTGCAGCGGCAGCCGGGCATCGCGCGCGTGCTGCACCCGGCGCTGCCCGGCTCGCCGGGGCACGCGCACTGGGCCGCGCTGTGCACGCGCGCCGCCGGCCTGTTCTCGGTGCTGTTCGATCCGGCGATCGAGCCTGCGCACGTCGATGCCTTCGTCGATGCGCTGAAGCTGTTTCGCATCGGCTACTCGTGGGGCGGGCCGGTGAGCCTGGCGGTGCCGTACGACCTGTCGACGATGCGCCGCGACCGCTCGGCGCTGCCGGGCGCGCTGGTGCGCTTGTCGATCGGCTTCGAGGCCGTCGACGACTTGAAGGCCGACCTCGCGCAGGCGCTGGCGGCGATCGGCTGATCGCGCCGGCTCTTCAGCGCGTGCGCCGCTTGAGCGCGCGCTCGATCTCGCGCTTGCCTTCGCGCTCCTTGATCGAGTCGCGCTTGTCGTGCTCGGCCTTGCCCTTGGCCAGCGCGATGTCGACCTTCACGCGCCCGCCCTTGTAGTGCAGGTTCAGCGGCACGAGCGTGTAGCCGCGCTGCTCGACCTTGCCGATCAGCCGGCGGATCTCGGCCTTGTGCATCAGCAGCTTCTTCGTGCGGTCGGCCTCGGGCCGCACGTGCGTCGATGCGGTGCGCAGCGCGTTGATGCGACAGCCGATCAGCGACAGCTCCCCGTCGCGGATCACGACGTAGCCGTCGGTGAGCTGCACCTGGCCGGCGCGGATCGCCTTGACCTCCCAGCCCTCGAGCACGATGCCGGCCTCGAAGCGCTCTTCGATGTGGTAGTCGAACCGCGCGCGGCGGTTCTCGGCAATGGCAGTCATCGCATCCAGCTGGGGGCGCCGGGCACGAAGGCAAGCGCCGCCTAAAATTCGGCCATTGTATGAAGCACGTGAAGAAGTCCGTCTTGCTGTGGTACTCGCCACACGAGATGTACGAGCTGGTCACCGGCGTCGAGCAGTACCCGCAGTTCCTGCCGTGGTGCGAGCGCGCCGAGGTGCTCGAGGCGCACGACTCGGGCATGACGGCGCGGCTGAGCCTGGCGTATGCCGGCGTGCGTCATGCCTTCACGACGCGCAACGTGCACCGGCCGGGCGAGCAGGTCGTGATGCAGCTCGTCGACGGGCCGTTTTCGCTGCTCGACGGCACGTGGCAGTTCGTGCCGCTGGGCCGGCCCGGCGGCGAGGCGCAGGCCTGCAAGGTCGAGTTCGACCTGCGCTACGCCTTTTCGAGCAAGCCGCTCGAAGCGGTGTTGAGCCCGGTGTTCGACCGCGTCGCCAACACGTTCGTCGACTCGTTCGTGCGGCGCGCCGGGCAGGTCTACGGTGAGCGCTGAGCCGCTGCGCGTCGAGGTCGTCTACAGCCCGGCGCCGCGCACGGTGCACCGCCGCCGGCTCGAGCTGGCGCCAGGCAGCACGGTGGCCGACGCGGTGCGTGCCAGCGGCGTGCTCGGCGACGGGACCTCGGCCGACCTGGCGTTTTCCGTGTGGGGGCGGCTGGCCAGCGCCGACCAGCCGCTGCGCGACCTCGACCGCGTCGAGGTGTGCCGCCCGCTGACGGTCGACCCGAAAGAGGCACGACGGCTGCGCTACAGGGGCAAGACGGGCCGGCGCGGCAGCGGCTGACGTCGGCCGGGCCTGCGCCGGGCGTCAGCGGCAGTCGCTGGCGATCACCTGGCGCGCGCGCTGCATCTCGGAGGCGCGCTCCTTGTCGTCGATGATGATGCGCTCGCCCTTGTCGTTGACGCGCGCCATGCGCATGCCGCTTTCGAGCTGGCGCAGGTGCGCACGGGCGCGGTCGCAGTTCTCGGCGCGCTGCTGCGCGAGCTTGGCCTCTTCCTGCTTCTGCCGCGCGAGCTGCTCCTGCTCGGCGGCTTTGCGGCGGGCCTCGAGTTCGGGGTCGACGCGCGGCTTGGCCTCGGCCGGCGGCGCGGCGGGCGCGGCCGCGTCGTCGCCTTCGGGTGCCGGGGCAGGGGGCGGCGCCGGCCGCGACGCGGTGGCCGGACGCTGCAGCACGTCCTTGTCGGCGACGTCGCGCGGCGGCGGCAGGTCGCTCACGTGGATCTGGCCGCTGCGGTCGCGCCATTTCCATTGCGCCTGGGCGTCACCGGCGGCAACGAAGGCCAGCAGCACCGCCACGAGCGGCACGCCGAGACGGACAGGGACGAACGAAGACATCGGCATGAGGCCAGTGTAGCCACGCGCTCGCCGGCGGCGTGTGCAGAAGTAGCCGGCAGGGGCCTTCCTATAATTCGCTTTTGCGTCAGGAGCCTTCCCATGCGCCTACTCGGCAAAGCGCTCACGTTCGACGACGTGCTGCTGGTGCCGGCCTTCTCACAGGTGTTACCGCGTGACACCAGCCTGGCCACCCGTTTGACGCGGCACATCTCGCTGAACCTGCCGCTGGTCTCGGCGGCGATGGACACCGTGACCGAGTCGCGGCTCGCGATCGCGATCGCCCAGGAGGGCGGCATCGGCATCGTGCACAAGAACCTGCCGCCGACCGTGCAGGCCGCCGAGGTGGCCAAGGTCAAGCGCTACGAGAGCGGCGTGCTGCGCGACCCGATCACGATCGGACCCGACAAGACGGTGCGCCAGGTCAAGGCGCTGGCCGAGCAGCACGGCATCTCGGGCTTCCCGGTGATCGAGGACGGCAAGGTGGTCGGCATCGTCACCGGCCGTGACCTGCGCTTCGAGACGCGCATGGACGCGCCGGTGCGCGAGATCATGACGCCGCGCGAACGCCTGGTGACGGTGCGCGAGGGCGCCAGCCTCGAGGAGGGCAAGGCGCTGATGCACCAGCACCGCCTCGAGCGCGTGCTCGTCGTCAACGACCAGTTCGAGCTGCGCGGACTGATGACCGTCAAGGACATCACGAAGCAGACCAACTTCCCGAACGCCGCGCGCGACGCGCAGGGCAAGCTGCGCGTCGGCGCGGCGGTGGGCGTCGGCGAAGGCACCGAGGAGCGCGTCGAGCTGCTCGTGCGCGCCGGCGTCGACGTGCTCGTCGTCGACACCGCGCACGGCCACAGCGCCGGCGTGATCGAGCGCGTGCGCTGGATCAAGCGCAACTTCCCACAGGTCGACGTGATCGGCGGCAACATCGCCACCGGCGCGGCGGCGCTCGCGCTGTGCGAGGCCGGCGCCGACGGCGTCAAGGTCGGCATCGGGCCGGGGTCGATCTGCACGACGCGGGTCGTGGCCGGCGTCGGCGTGCCGCAGATCACCGCGATCGACAACGTCGCAACCGCGCTGCGCGGCAGCGGCGTGCCGCTGATCGCCGACGGCGGCATCCGCTACTCGGGCGACATCGCGAAGGCGATCGCCGCCGGCGCGAGCAGCGTGATGATGGGCGGCATGTTCGCCGGCACCGAGGAGGCGCCGGGCGAGGTCATCCTCTACCAGGGCCGCAGCTACAAGAGCTACCGCGGCATGGGCTCGATCGGCGCGATGAAGGCCGGCAGCGCCGACCGCTACTTCCAGGAGAACGACGAGGCCGCCAACCCCAACGCCGACAAGCTCGTGCCCGAGGGCATCGAGGGCCGCGTGCCGTACAAGGGCTCGGTGGTCAACATCATCTTCCAGATGGCCGGCGGGCTGCGCGCCGCGATGGGCTACTGCGGCTGCGCGAACATCGAGCAGATGCACCAGAAGGCCGAGTTCGTCGAGATCACCGCGGCCGGCATCCGCGAGAGCCACGTCCACGACGTGCAGATCACGAAGGAAGCGCCGAACTACCGCCTCGAGTGAGGCGATGCGCGCCGTGACGACCCGCGACGCCACGTCCCGCCGCGTCAGATCCGTCGCCGCCGGCTGCCGGTGGCCCGCGCCATGGCCGCGGTGAGCGGGCCGGCGCCGCGCGCTGCGCGCGCGCCGGCGATGCCGTTCATCCTCGTCGCGGTGCTGATCGACATGGTGTCGGTCGGCCTGATCATCCCGGTGCTGCCGGCGCTGGTGGGCACCTTCACCGGCAGCCAGGCCGACCAGGCGTTCTGGTACGGCGCGGTCGCGTTCGCGTTCGGCGTCGCGAGCTTCCTGTCGGCGCCCGTGCTCGGCGGCCTGTCGGACCGCGTCGGCCGCCGCCCGGTGCTGCTGCTGGGCTTCGCGGGGCTGGCGCTGAACTTCTACGCCACCGCGCTCGCGTCGGCGCTGTGGGTCATCGTGCTCGCGCGGCTGTTCGGCGGCGCGATGCAGGCCAACATCGCGGTCGCGCAGGCCTACGTCGCCGACATCACCGAGCCGGCACAGCGCGCGCGGCGCTTCGGGCTGCTGGGCGCGATGTTCGGCATCGGCTACACGCTCGGGCCCGTGATCGGCGGCGTGCTCGGCAGCATCGACCTGCACCTGCCGTTCTGGGTCGCGGGCACGCTCGCGCTGGCCAACACGCTGTACGGCGCGTTCGTGCTGCCCGAGTCGCTGCCGCACGACAGGCGCCAGCCCTTCGACTGGAAGCGCGCCAACCCGGTAGCCGGTTTCAGGGCGCTCGCGCAGCTGCGCGGCGTCGGGCCGCTGGTGTGGGTCATCGCGCTGGCGGGCCTGGCGCAGTTCACGATGCACATGAGCTGGGTGCTCTACACGACGTTCAAGTTCGGCTGGGGCCCGAAGGAGAACGGCTGGTCGCTGTTCGCCGTCGGCGTGATGGCGGCCATCGTCCAGGGCGGGCTGATGAAGCGCCTGCTCGAGCGCTTCTCGCCGCGGCGCCTGGCCGCGCTCGGGCTCGTGTCGTCGACGCTGTGCTACCTCGCGTGGGGGCTGGCCACCGAGGGCTGGATGATGATCGCGATCATCGTGCTCAACCTGTTCGGCTTCACGACGGTGGTCGCGATCCAGAGCCTGATGTCCAACGCCGCCGGCGAGCACGAGCAGGGACGCACGATGGGCTCGATCGCGTCGCTCAACAGCCTGATGGGCGTCGCTGCACCGGTGATTGCCGCGGCGCTGCTCGGCGCGGTGTCGCACCGCCCGCCCGGCGACGTGTGGATCGGGCTGCCGTTCTTCTTCTGCGCCGTGCTGCAGGGCATGGCCACCGTGGTGGCGATCCGCCACTTCCAGCGCGACCGCGCGTCGAATGCCGCCGCCCCGGCGGCGCCTTGAGGCCATCGCCGCCCATGCACGACAAGATCCTGATCCTCGACTTCGGCTCGCAGGTCACGCAGCTGATCGCACGCCGCGTGCGCGAGGCGCACGTGTACTGCGAGATCCACCCGAACGACGTCTGCGACGAGTTCGTCCGCGCGTTCGCGCCGAAGGGCATCATCCTGTCGGGCAGCCACGGCAGCACCTACGAGGACCACCAGCTGCGTGCGCCGCAGGCGGTGTGGGAGCTCGGCGTGCCGGTGCTCGGCATCTGCTACGGCATGCAGACGATGGCCGCGCAGCTCGGTGGCACCGTCGAGTGGAGCGACCAGCGCGAGTTCGGCTACGCCGAGGTGCGCGCGCGCGGCCACACGAAGCTGCTCGACGGCATCGAGGACTTCCGCACCCCCGAAGGCCACGGGATGCTGAAGGTGTGGATGAGCCACGGCGACAAGGTCACCGAGATGCCGCCGGGGTTCAAGCTGATGGCGTCCACCCCGAGCTGCCCGATCGCCGGCATGGCCGACGAGACGCGCGGCTACTACGGCGTGCAGTTCCACCCCGAGGTGACGCACACGGTGCAGGGGCGCGCGCTGCTCGAACGCTTCGTGCTGCAGATCTGCGGCGCCAAGCCCGACTGGATCATGCGCGACCACATCGCCGAAGCCGTCGAGGCCATCCGCGCACAGGTCGGCGACGAGGAGGTCATCCTCGGCCTGTCGGGCGGGGTCGACTCGAGCGTGGCCGCCGCACTGATCCATCGCGCGATCGGCGACCAGCTGACCTGCGTCTTCGTCGACCACGGGCTGCTGCGCCTGAACGAGGCGCAGATGGTGATGGACATGTTCGTCGGCCGCCTGCACGCGAAGGTCGTGCACGTCGACGCGAGCGAGCAGTTCCTCGGCAAGCTCGCCGGTGTGGCCGACCCCGAGGCCAAGCGCAAGATCATCGGCGCCGAGTTCGTCGAGGTCTTCCAGCGCGAGGCCGCCAAGCTCGCGAACGCGAAGTGGCTCGCGCAGGGCACGATCTACCCCGACGTCATCGAGAGCGGCGGCGCGAAGACGAAGAAGGCCACGACGATCAAGAGCCACCACAACGTCGGCGGGCTGCCGCAGACGCTCGGCCTGAAGCTGCTCGAGCCGCTGCGCGACCTGTTCAAGGACGAGGTGCGCGAGCTCGGCGTCGCGCTCGGGCTGCCGGCCGAGATGGTCTACCGCCACCCGTTCCCGGGCCCGGGGCTGGGCGTGCGCATCCTCGGCGAGGTGAAGAAGGAGTACGCCGACTTGCTGCGCCGCGCCGACGCGATCTTCATCGACGAGTTGCGCGCGTGGACCGACGAGGCCACCGGCAAGAGCTGGTACGACCTGACGAGCCAGGCCTTCGCGGTGTTCCTGCCGGTCAAGTCGGTCGGCGTGATGGGCGACGGCCGCACCTACGACCACGTCGTCGCGCTGCGCGCGGTGCACACGAGCGACTTCATGACCGCCGACTGGGCCGAGCTGCCGTACGCGCTGCTGAAGAAGGTCTCGAGCCGCATCATCAACGAAGTTCGCGGCATCAACCGCGTCGTCTACGACGTCAGCTCGAAGCCGCCGGCGACGATCGAGTGGGAGTGATCCAGACTCACGGCCAGCCGTCCGGGAGCCGGCAGAGGCGTCCGACCGTGGGGGTGTCGAGCCGGTTCGCTGCGGCCTCCGCCGTGCGACCGACCCCGCTGCGCGTGGCCGTTGGTGCGCCGGGGGCCTTGCCGCAGGCGGCTGCGGGGCCCGATGAAATGCCATGAGCGACGACGCGCCGCCCGAAGACCCCGACCTCGCCGGCATGCGCCTCGCGCTCGATCAGGCGCACAACGCGCTGCTCGTCGGCGAGGTGCCGGTGGGTGCCGTGATCGTGCGTCGCACCGACGCGGGCGTGCAGGTCGTGGCCACCGGCTACAACCGCCCGATCACGACGCACGACCCGACGGCGCACGCCGAGATCGTCGCGCTGCGCCACGCGGCGACGCTGCTCGAGAACTACCGCCTGCCCGACTGCGAGCTGTACGTGACGCTCGAGCCGTGCGCGATGTGCGCGATGGCGCTGATGCACGCGCGCGTCAAGCGCGTCGTCTTCGGCGCCTGGGACCCGAAGACGGGCGCGGCCGGCTCGGTCGTCGACCTGTTCGCCGACAGCCGTCTGAACCACCACACCGACGTGCGCGGCGGCGTGCTCGGCGAGGCCTGCGGCCAGCTGCTGCGCGACTTCTTCGCCGCGCGGCGCGCGCAGCAGCGCGCGAGCCGTCGCCCCCCCGGGGCCGACGACGACGCACCGATCCCGACCGGCGACGTCATCGAAGGCGACCTCTTCAACCCCGACGCATGAGCACGCTGACCCTGTTCTCGCCTTCCGGCGCGGTGGCGCGCGCCGCGCCGCTGAAGCTCGCGGTGAAGCGGCTGACCGCGCTGGGCTTCGACGTGCACGTCGACGAGGCGGCGCTGGCGCGGCACCAGCGCTTTGCCGGCGACGACGACACGCGGCTGGCCGCGGTGCACCGCGTCGCACGCGCGGCGCCGCACGTCGCGCTGGCCACGCGCGGCGGCTACGGTCTGTCGCGCCTGCTCGACCGGCTCGACTGGGCGCTGCTCGCGCGCAGCGTCGAGCGCGGCACGCGCTGGGTCGGCTACAGCGACCTGACGGCGCTGCTGCTCGCGCTGTGGGCGCACGAGGGCGTCTCCGGCTGGGCCGGACCGCTGGCGCTCGACGACTTCGGCCGCCGCGACGCCGAAGGCGGCACCGACGAGGTGACGGTCGGCGCCTTCGTCGAGGCGATGGCCGGCGAGCTGGAGGCGATCGGGTTTCGCACCGAGGCCGGGCTCGACGGCGTCGACGTGCGCGGGCCGCTGTGGGGCGGCAACCTGACGATGGTCGTCTCGCTGCTCGGCACGCGCCACTGGCCCGCGCGGCGCGTGCGCGGCGGGCTGCTGTTCCTCGAGGACGTCGCCGAGCACCCGTACCGCGTCGAGCGCATGCTGCTGCAGCTGCACCACGCCGGTGTGCTCGATGCGCAGCGCGCCGTGCTGCTCGGCGACTTCGGCGGCTGGAAGCCGTCGCCGCTGGACCGCGGCTACGGCCTGCGCGACGTCGTCGCGCACCTGCGCCGCGTCACGCGCACACCGATCGTCACCGGGCTGCCGATCGGCCACGTGCCGCGCACCAAGCTGTCGCTGCCGGTGGGACGGCGCGCGCAGCTCGTCGTCGATCGGCGCACCGCGTGGCTGGCCTGGGGGCATGGCCGAGGGTGAGCCCGTAGGGCTTGCCCGCAGTCGGCGTCGACCGCCGACGAACGGACAATCCGGTGCACGGCGAGGTCCGGCGACGTCGCGGCCCGCCGCATGAGCGGAACACGCGGTCGACAGCACAGATGACGACGAGGAGGGCACACCGGCGCGCGCGGATCGGCGCCGCTTTCGTGGCCGTCTGCGCGGTCGCGCAGGCGCAGCCGGGCGACGCGCAGCGCATCGAGATCACGGGCTCGGCGGTGCGCCGCATCGCCGCCGAGGGGGCCCTGCCGGTGCAGACGATCACGCGCGCGCAGATCGAGCAGTCGGGTGCGACGTCGCTGGAGGAACTCGTGCAGTCGCTGCCGGCGATGCACGGCTTCACCAACGACGCCGCGTCGGTCGGCGGCGGCGGCACCGGCTTCGCCGGTGCGTCGCTGCACAACCTCGGCGAGGGCCGCACGCTGGTGCTGCTCAACGGGCGGCGGCTCGCGCCGTTCGCCGGGCAGACGATCACTGGCGCGTTCGCCGGCATCGACCTGAGCACGATCCCGCTGGCCGCCGTCGAGCGCATCGAGATCCTCGCCGACGGCGCGTCGGCGCTGTACGGCGCCGACGCGGTGGCCGGCGTCGTCAACGTCGTCACGCGGCGGCACTTCGCCGACGCGCGTGTCGATGCCGGCCTGTGGGTCCCGTCCGGTGGCGCGCAGGAGCAGCGCGTCGCGCTGGCGCAAGGCTTCGGCGACTTCGGCGCCGACGGCCACAACGTCACCGTCGCGCTCGGCCTGCAGCGCCGCACGGCGCTCGAGGCGAGCGAGCGGCGCTTCGCGCGCTCGAGCGTGATTCCGCTGCGCTACCGGGGCCGCGATGCGGTGTTCCTGCTGCCTTCGGTGTACGCGACGCCGGCGAACGTCATCACCGCCGGCGACGACTTCGTCAACCCGTACCTGCTCGCCAACGGCAGCTGCCCGCCGAAGCACGTCGACCTCGGTGCGTACTACGGCGGCGCCTGGTGCTACTACGACACGCAGGCCGACACGCAGGCGCTGCCGGCGCGCGAGCGCGCGACGCTGCTCGCGCAGGGCAGCATGCGGCTCGCCGGCGGGCACCACCTGTTCGGCGAGTTCCTCGCCGCGCGCACGACGACGACGAGCCGCATCACGCCGGTGCGCGCGCCGGCGCTCGAGCTCGACGACGACTTCGTGCTGTACCGGCTGGCCGACGCCGGCCGCCGCAAGCAGGACGAGCGCACGACGGCGCGCCACGCGGTGCTCGGCGTCGAGGGCATCGCTGCCGGGTGGGACTACGTCGCGACGCTGACGCACTCGCAGAACCGGCAGGCCACGCTGCTGCGCCGCGGCCACCTGCGCAGCACGCCGGTGCTCGACGCCCTGCTCGGCGGCGTCATCGACCCCTACGTGGCCGCGGGCGAGCAGTCCGACGCCGCGCGGCAGGTGCTGGCCGACGCGCAGATCACCGGCTTCTGGGAGGGCGGGCGCACGCAGCTGCAGGCCGCGCAGCTGCGCGGCAGCCGCGAGATCGGCGCGCTCGCCGGCGGGCCGCTGGCGCTGGCCGCCGGTGTGGGCATCGCGCGCGAGAGCTACCGCAAGACGGCGTCGCCGCTCGCGCAGGGCGTCGGCGACACGCGCTTCCTCGAGGACGCCGACATCGTCCCGTACGGCGCCGAGCGCACGCTGCGCGCCGTGTTCGCCGAACTGGTCGCGCCGCTGTCGCGCGCATTCGAGGCCACCGCGTCGCTGCGCCACGACACGACGTCGGACTTCGGCGCCGCGACGACGGCCAAGCTGTCGGCGCGCTGGCAGCCGCGGCGCGACTGGCTGCTGCGCGGGTCGGTGGGCACCGGGTTCAAGGCGCCGACGCTGTCGCAGGTGCAGGCCACACGCCAGCTCTACGGCGCGACGCTGAGCTACTACGACTGCACGCCCGAGCTGCAGGCCATTGCCGACGACCTCGGCGCCGTGTGCCCGCCCGACGGCTCGCAGTACAACGTCTACGCGCAGGGCAACGCCGCGCTGAAGCCCGAGAAGTCGCTGCAGTGGACGCTGGGCCTGCGCGTCGAGCCGCTCGACGCGCTGTCGATCGGCGCCGACCTGTGGCAGGTGCGGGTGCGCCGCGCGATCGGCCAGGTCAGCGACGCGACGATCTTCGCCGACCCGCTGGCCTGGCGCGACCTGTTCACGACCTACACCGACGCCACCGGCACCACCTACCTCGCGATGCTGCTGCCCAACCGCAACCTCGGCGAGCAGGTGCAGCGTGGCATCGACGTCGACGTGCGCGCGCGCGCGCGGCTGCCCGTGGGCGTGTGGACCAGCCAGCTCGCGCTGACGCACCACCTGAAGGACGCCTACCAGTTCGTGCCCGGCGGCGCGTACCACAGCAGCCTCGGGCGCTTCGGGCCCGACGGCGCGGTGACGTTCCGCTGGCAGGGGCGCTGGGTCAACGCGCTGGCCGCCGGCCGCTGGACGCACGCGCTCGCGGTCAACTTCCGCAGCGGCTACCGCGACCAGACGTACAGCGCCGACGACGGCGTCGTCTTCGACGTCGCCACCGGCGAGCCGATCGACTATGCCGGCCACGTGCGCTCGCACGTGACCTTCGACTGGCAGTCGCGCTGGCAGGTCGGCCGCGCGTCGGCGCTGACGCTCGGCGTGCTCAACGTCGCCGACCGCGCGCCGCCGCGCTCGCTGCTGTCGGCCGGCGGCGGCTTCGCGCTCGGCTACGACGACCGCTACTACGACCCGCGCGGGCGCACGTTCTACGCGAGCGTCGACCTCAGGTTCTGAGGCCGTCGCGCGGGCCGTGTACCGGCGTCACTTCGGCGCCAGGCGGATCGCGCCGTCGAGGCGGATCACCTCGCCGTTGAGCATGTCGTTCTCGATGATGTGCTTGACGAGTTTCGCGTAGTCTTCGGGCGTGCCCAGGCGGCTCGGGAACGGCACGCTGGCGGCGAGCGCGTCCTGCACCTCCTTGGGCATCGAGAACAGCATCGGCGTGCCGAAGATGCCCGGCGCGATCGTCATGTTGCGGATGCCGTTGCGCGCGAGGTCGCGCGCGATCGGCAGCGTCATGCCCACGACGCCGCCCTTGCTCGCGCTGTACGCGGCCTGCCCGATCTGGCCGTCGTAGGCGGCCACGCTCGCGGTGGAGATCAGCACGCCGCGCTCGCCAGTGGGCTCGGGCGCGTTCTTCGCCATCGCTTCGGCGGCGAGGCGGATCATGTTGAACGTGCCGACGAGGTTGACCATGATCGTCTTCGTGAAGACGGCCAGCGAGTGTGCGCCGTCCTTGCCGACCGTCTTCATCGCCGGGGCGATCCCGGCGCAGTTGACCAGCCCCATCAGCTTGCCCATCGACACCGCCTGCGCGACCGCGGCCTGCGCGTCGGCCTCCTGGCTGACGTCGCAGTGCACGTAGGCGCCGCCGATCTCGGCGGCCACGGCGCGGCCCTTGTCGTCCTGCAGGTCGGCGATGACGACCTTGCCGCCCTCGCGCGCGAGCATGCGCGCCGTGCCTTCGCCCAGACCGGACGCGCCGCCGGTGACGATGAAGACCTTGCCTGCGATGTCCATGGGAAACGCTCCTCGTGAAACGGTGGGACGGATTGACGTTCGCGTCGATTGTCGCGCAGCGAAAAGCCGCCCGAAGGCGGCTCGGCGCGGGCTGCGGCAGGACTCAGGAGAGCGCGGCGATCGCGCGCGCGGTGATCTCGTCGACGCTGCCCAGCCCGTCGATGCGGCGGTAGCGCGGCGCCTGCGGGTCGCCGGTGGCGGCCCACTGCGAGTAGTAGTCGACGAGCGGGCGCGTCTGCGCGTGGTAGACCTCGAGCCGCTTGCGCACCGTCTCCTCCTTGTCGTCGTCGCGCTGGATCAGGTCCTCGCCGGTGACGTCGTCCTTGCCGGCGACCTTCGGCGGGTTGAACTTGACGTGATAGGTGCGCCCCGACGCCGGGTGCACGCGCCGCCCGCTCATGCGCTCGATGATCGCGGCGTCGGGCACGTCGATCTCGAGCACGACGTCGAGCTTGACGCCGGCGGCCTTCATCGCCTCGGCCTGCGGGATCGTGCGCGGGAAGCCGTCGAAGAGGAAGCCGTTGGCACAGTCGGGCTGCGCGATGCGTTCCTTGACGAGGCCGATGATGATGTCGTCGCTGACGAGCTGCCCCGCGTCCATCACCTGCTTGGCCGCCAGCCCGACCGGCGTGCCGGCCTTGACGGCGGCGCGCAGCATGTCGCCGGTCGAGATCTGCGGGATGCCGAAGCGCTGGCAGATGAAGGCCGCTTGCGTGCCCTTGCCGGCGCCGGGGGGGCCGAGCAGGATCAGTCTCATCGGGGGTCCTCGTGCGTTGTCGTGGGCGGTGCGGCGCGGGCGGCCTCGGCCAGCCGGCCTCGCGTCTTGTCTCGAATCGAGAATATCACGCGGGTCCCTGCGCGAGGCTGACGGCACAGCCGTGCCCGTCGCGCCGCCGCGCTCAGTCGCCCCACCAGGCGCGTGCCTGCGCGGCGTCGGCGGCCAGCGCGCGCACGCGCTCGAGGTCGGCCGGCGTGTCGACGCCGGCGCCGGGCGCCTCGGCGCACACGTGCACCGCGATGCGCTCGCCGTGCCACAGCACGCGCAGCTGCTCGAGCGACTCGACCGTCTCCAGCGGCGACGGTGGCAGCGCCGGGAAGCGGCGCAGGAACGCAGCGCGGTACGCGTACAGGCCCACGTGGCGCAGCGGTGCCGGCGCGGGCAGCGCCGTGATGCCGCCGGCGTTGCCGTCGCGCCACCACGGCAGCGGCGCGCGGCTGAAGTACAGCGCGCGGCCGGCCGCGTCGCAGACGACCTTGACGACGTTCGGGTTGACGAAGTCGGCCACCGACTCGATCGCGTGCGCCGCGGTGGCCATCACGCAGTCGCCGCGCTGCCGCAGCAGCGCCGCGCACGCGTCGATCAGCGCCGGGTCGATCAGCGGCTCGTCGCCCTGCACGTTGACGACGATGTCGTCGCCGTCGAGCCGGAGCTGCTCGCACGCCTCGGCGAGGCGGTCGCTGCCGCTGGCGTGGTCGGGGCGCGTCATCAGCGCACGCACGCCGTGCGCGGCGCAGGCGGCGATGGTGCGCGCGTCGTCGGCGGCGACGACGACCGCCGTGGCCCCCGAGCGGCGGGCGCGCTGCGCGACGCGCACGACCATCGGTGCGCCGGCGATGTCGGCCAGCGGCTTGTCGGGCAGCCGCGTCGACGCGAGCCGCGCCGGAATCAGGACGGTGAAGCCCACGCCGCAGCCCCTGTGTGCTCAGGGCGTCGGCGGCAGTTCGACCGGGCGGGCCTCCTGCTCGAGCATCACCGGGATGCCGTCGACGATCGGGAACGCCAGGCGGTCGGCCGGGCACACCAGCTCGCTCGGGCGCATCTGCTCGTCGCGCTGCAGCTCGAGCGGCCCCTTGCAGACCGGGCATACCAGCAGTTCGATCAGGCGGTGGTCGAGCGTCATCGTCGGGTCTCGGTGGGCGCCGGCAGCGCCGCGGCCAGCGCGGCGTCGAAGGCAGGGTCGAACGCGAAGTCTAGCGGGGCGACCCATACCCGCGTCGCGCCGACGCGCGCCGGGTCGAGTTTGACGGCGTCTTTCTCGGTGACGACGACGTCGCGCGTGTCCGCGGGCCACGGCAGCGTCGCGTAGTCGTGGTGGTCGGGCAGCGGCAGGCGCTCGAACGCGAGGCCCTGCGCCTCGAGCATCGCGAAGAAGCGCTGCGGCGACGCGATGCCGGCGGCGGCCCGCAGCGGCCGCCCGCGCAGCGCCGCGAGCGCGGCGGCCGTCGGCGGCTCGCCGCGCCACCACGCGTCGAGCGCGACGGCCCCCGCGAGTGCGCGGCGCACGCAGCTGCCGGGCCACGGCGTCGTCGGCCGCTCGGCGTTGTACAGCACGAGGGTGCGCGGCGGCACCTGGCGCGGCATCGGCGCGCGCAGCGGCCCGGCGGGCAGCCGCAGGCCGTTGCCGATGCCGCGTTCGTCGAACACGACGATCGCGAGGTCGCGCGGCAGCCGGTCGTGCTGCAGCCCGTCGTCGCTGACCACCACGTCGACCTGCGGGTGCGCGCGCAGCAGCGCCCGTGCCGCGGCGACGCGGTCACGCCCGACGACGACCGGCACGCCGGTGCGCCGCGCGATCAGCCGCGGCTCGTCGCCGACGTCGGCCGCCGTCGCGGTGGCGTCGACGGCGCGCACGGCGTCACCGCGTCGGCCGTAGCCGCGCGAGACGACGCCGGGATGCCAACCGTGGGCGCGCAGCCAGCGCACGAGCGCGATCACGGTCGGCGTCTTGCCGGCACCCCCGACGACGAGGTTGCCGACGACGACGACCGGCACCGGCAGCGGCGCAGGGCGGCGCAGACCCACGCGGTACGGCCAGTGCAGGACCGCCGCGACGGCGGCGTACAGCCAAGACAGCGGCTGCAGCGCGCGCGCGAGCAGGCTCGGCCGCGCGCGCCACGCGTGGCGTTGCCACAGTGCCTCGAGGCCGGTGAGGCCGGCGGCGGTCACCGCGCGGCGCTCTAGCGGCCGGCCGCGTCGGTCTGCGCGGCGAAGGTCAGGCGCGCGAGCCCCGCGCGGCGCGCGGCGTCGAGCACGTTGACGACCGACTGGTGCGCGGCAGTGGCGTCGGCGCTGATGATGACGACCGGGTCCTGCCGGCCCTGGGCGGCCTGCACGAGTGCCTGCGTCAGCGCCTCGACGGCCGGCCCGCCGGGCAGCGGCGTGCGGTCGACGACGTAGCGCCCGTCGGCGCCGACGGCGACGACGATCTCGTGCGGGCGCTGCTGCAGCCGCTCGGCGTCGGCGGTGGGCAGCGTCAGCTGCAGTTCAGTGAAGCGCGAGTAGGTGGTGGTCAGCATCAGGAAGATGAGGATCACCAGCAGGATGTCGATGAACGGGATCAGGTTGATCTCCGGATCCTCGCCGCGCTGCTTGCGGAAGTTCATGACGGACTCGCGGCCGGGCCGTGGCTCACTGCGGCGGGCGCACGACGAAGCGCATCAGGTGCGGCACGAGGCGCTCGGCCGCGTGCTCCATCTCGAGCGTGAACTCGTCGACGCGGCCGCGAAAGAAGCGGTAGAACATCATCGTCGGGATCGCGATGATCAGCCCGAACGCGGTGTTGTACAGCGCGATCGAGATGCCGCGACCGAGCTGCTCGGGGTTGGTCGCGACGCCCGACGCGCCCTGCGCGGCAAAGATCTCGATCATCCCTACGACGGTGCCGAGCAGCCCGAGCAGCGGCGCGGCGCTGGCGATCGTGCCCAGCGTGTTGAGGTAGCGCTCGAGCAGGTGCACGGCGCGCCGGCCCGCGCTCTCGAACGACTGGCGCAGCGCCTCCTCGGTGATGCGCGGGTCGGCGACGACGCTGCGCAGCCCGGCGGCCAGCACGCTGCCGAGCACCGAACTCTCGGCGAGCTTGTTGACGACGTCGGCCGGCGGCAGCGAGCTGCGCGTGACGCCGATGACCTCGTCGACCAGCGTCGGCGGGGCGACGCGCTTGGCCCGCAGCGTCAGCAGCCGCTCGATGATGAGCGCCAGCGCGACGATCGAGCACAGGATCAGCGGCCAGATCGGCCAGCCGGCGGCTTGGATGATCGAGATCAACGGCGTCCTCGTTGTGCGTCGGCGCGGCTCGGCGCCTGGATGATGCGGGGTCGGCGGGCGCGATTATCACCGTTGCCCTGCGCGCGACCGGCCGCAACTGACGGCGCTTTGGCCGACAATCCACCGTTTCTGTGGACAACATTGTGGGCAACGCGTCGACGCCTGCGCCAAAGGCGCGCGACGACGCGACACCGGTCGGTCTGCACAAGCTTTGAGCAGCGAAAAACCATTGCACATCAAGCACTTGCACGGAAGTGACAGCACTGTGACGGCGTTCGCGAGGCGGCGTCGCAGCGGCGTCTTCCTTGTGGAGTTCTCGCGGCGCCGGCGCGCGCGCACCGGGCGGGTGCGCCTTGGCTGACGCACCGTCGGCGTCCGCGCCGCAGGTGTGGGGCGTCGCGGCGCTGCTGCTAGCCATCGGCGATGCGCTGGCCGCGCGCTTCGGCGCGGTGGCCGTCGCCGGCGAGCTGTCGGGTTTCTCGCGCGCGCCCAGCGGGCACTGCTACTTCACGCTGAAAGACGCCGACGGCGACGCCGCGACGCTGCGCTGCGCGATGTTCCGTCGCGCGGCGTCGCTGCTCGACTTCGTGCCGCGCGACGGGCAGCGCGTGACGCTGCGCGGGCGGCTGGCGGTGTACGAACCGCGCGGCGAGCTGCAGCTCGTCGTCGAGTCGATGCGCCCGGCCGGCGAGGGCACGCTGTACGAACAGTTCCTTCGCCTGAAGGCCCGGCTCGAGGCCGAGGGCCTGTTCGACGCCTCGCGCAAGCGGGCGCTGCCGCGCTTCCCGCGCGCCGTGGGCGTCGTCACGTCGCTCGCCGCCGCGGCGCTGCACGACGTGCTCAGTGCCCTGGCGCGGCGCGCGCCGCAGGTGCGCGTCGTCGTCTACCCGGCGCCGGTGCAGGGCCCCGACGCGCCGCCGGCGCTCGCGGCGGCGATCGGCACCGCGGCGCGGCGCGCCGAGGTCGACACGCTGATCGTCTGCCGCGGCGGCGGTTCGCTCGAAGACCTGTGGGCATTCAACGACGAGCGCGTCGTGCGCGCGATCGCCGCGTCGCCGATCCCGGTGGTGTGCGGCGTCGGCCACGAGACCGACGTCACGCTGGCCGACTTCGCCGCCGACCTGCGCGCGCCGACGCCGACCGCGGCGGCCGAGCTCGCCGCGCCGTCGCAGCGGCAAGCGCTCGAGCAGCTCGACGCGCTGGCGCTGCGGCTGCACCGGCCGCTGCGGCGCACCCTCGATGCGCACGCGCAGCGCCTCGACCAGCGCGCGCTGCAGCTCGCGCGGCCGTCGGCGCTGCTGGCGGCGCACCGCCAGCGCCACGCGCTGCTCGCGCAGCGTCTGCTCGCGGCGCTGCGGCAGGCGCTGCAGCGCCAGCAGGGACGCGCGCCGCTGCTGGCGGCGCGTCTGCGCGGGGCGGTGCACGCGGGCCTGCAGCGGCGCGGCGCGGCACTGGACACGTGGCAGGCGCGGCTGGCCGCGCTCGACCCGGCGCAGGTGCTCGCGCGCGGCTATGCGTGGGTCACCGACGAGGCGCGGCGGCCGATCGTCTCGGCTGCGGCGCTCGCGTCCGGCCAGCGCGTGCACGCGGTGTGGGCCGACGGCGAGGCGAGTGCGCAGGTGCTCGACGTGCGGCTGCGCGGCGCCGACGAGCCGCCGCGCTGAGTGGGCGCCGCGGCGCGGCACCCGCCCGCGCGATGGGGCCATCGCACCGCGGCGTGGCCGCGCACCGGCCGCTGCCTACAATCGCGCCGCGTCACTGCTAGCGTCGTCGCCGCGCCGCACGCGGCGCCCCAACGAACCGAGGACCGAACCATGGAACACACGCTGCCGCCCCTGCCGTACCCGATCGACGCCCTCGCGCCGCACTACAGCCGCGAGACGCTCGAGTACCACCACGGCAAGCACCACAACGCCTACGTCGTCAACCTCAACAACCTGCAGAAGGGCACCGAGTACGAGTCGATGTCGCTCGAGGACATCGTGCGCAAGGCGCCCAACCCGAGCCCGGTCTACAACAACGCCGCGCAGGTGTGGAACCACACCTTCTTCTGGAACTGCATGAAGCCGGGCGGCGGCGGCGAGCCCACCGGCGCGCTGGCCGCGGCGATCAATGCCAAGTGGGGCAGCTACGCGGCGTTCAAGGAGGCGTTCGTCAAGAGCGCGGTCGGCAATTTCGGCTCGGGCTGGACGTGGCTCGTCAAGAAGCCCGACGGCAGTGTCGACATCGTCAACACCGGGGCGGCCGGCACGCCGCTGACCACCGCCGACAAGGCGCTGCTGACGGTCGACGTGTGGGAGCACGCCTACTACATCGACTACCGCAACCTGCGCCAGAAGTTCGTCGAGACCTTCCTCGACAAGCTGGTCAACTGGGACTTCGCGCAGAAGAACTTCGCCTGAGCGCCGGCGCCCGCGCCGCGGCCCGGATGCGCATCCTGCTCGTCGAGGACGACCCCGCGCTGAGCCTCGGCGTGGGGCGCGCCTTCGAGCGCGAGGGCTGGAGCGTCGACGTGCTGCACGACGGGCGCCCGGCGCTGGCGGCCGGCGACGTCGGGGTGTACGACGTCGCGGTGCTCGACTTGGGGCTGTCCGGCTGCGACGGCATGGACGTGCTGCGCCACTGGCGCGCACGCGGCGCGCGCGTTCCGGTGCTGCTGCTGACGGCGCGCGACGAACTCGGCGACCGCGTCGAGGGCCTGAATGCCGGCGCCGACGACTACCTCGTCAAGCCGTTCGACATTGCCGAGCTCGTCGCGCGCGTGCGCGCACTCAAGTGCCGTGCCGACGGGCGACTGTCCGAGCGCCTGACGCTGGGCGAGCTCGAGCTTGACCTGACGCAGCGCGAGCTGCGCTGGCGCGGGCAGCGCGTGCACATGAGCCCGCGCGAGCTGGCGCTGACCGAGCTGCTGATGCACAAGGCCGGCCGCGTCGTGCCGAAGGACAGCATCGTCGCGACGCTGTCGAGCTGGGAGGCCGATTTCAGCGAGAACTCGGTCGAGGTTTACGTGCACCGGCTGCGCAAGCGCTTCGCCGACCTCGGCGTCGTGATCAAGACGGTGCGCGGCTTCGGCTACGTGTTGGAGTGCGCGCCGGCGGCCGCCGCGTGACGCGATGACGGCGCCCGCGCCCGACGCGCCGCCGCGCCACGGGCCGAGCCTGCGCGCGCAGCTGCTCACGCCGCTGCTGTGGATCTGGCTGGTCGGCGGCCTGCTCGCCGGCGCCGGCGCCTACCGGCTCGCGCGCAGCAGCGTCGACGACGCGTTCGACCGCGGCCTGCAGGACCAGGCCTCGGCGCTCGCGGCCAAGGTGATGTGGACCGAGCGGGGCCCGCTGCTCGACGTCACGCGCCAGGCGATGGAAATCCTGACCTGGGACCGCGACGACCGCATCGCGTTCGCGATGCAGGACGTCGAGGGCAACATGCTCGCCGGCGACATCCTCGTGCCCGCGCCGCCCGAGCGCGACCGCGCCTACGAGGCCCCGCTGCTGTTCGACGGCGTCTACCGCGGCGAACCGGTGCGCGGTGCCGTGTTCTCGATCAAGTCACCGATGCTCGACCGCACGGTGTCGATCGTCGTCGTCGAGACGACCGGCAAGCGCGCGCAGTTGCAGCGGCGCATCCTGCTCGGCGTGTTGCTGCCCGGCGTCGGACTCAGTCTGCTGTCGATCGCGCTGATCGCCTGGGGCGTGCGGCGCGGGCTGCAGCCGCTGCGCGACGTCGCCAGCGACGTTGCCGCCCGCGCCAGCAGCGACTGGCAGCCGCTGCCGCTCGAGCGTATGCCGGCCGAGGCGGTGCCGCTGATCGAGCGCATCAACATGCTGATGGCCGACATGCAGCACGCCGCGCAGCTGCAGCGGCGCTTCGTCGCCGATGCCGCGCACCAGCTGCGCACGCCGGTCGCGGGGTTGCGCGTGCTCGCACAGGAGCTGCAGCGCGAGCTCGCGGCCGACGCCGGGGCCACCGCGGCCGGCTGGGCGCCGCTGCTGCAGCAGGTCGACGCGACGACGCAGCGGATGAACCGGCTGATCGGCCAGCTGCTGAGCCTGGCGCGCTCCGAGACCGCGCTGGGCGTCAACGGCGAGCAGGCGTCGCTGGACATCGTGCCACTGCTGCGCGAGGCGGCCGAGCCGCTCGTGCTGCAGGGCCTGCGCGAAGGACGCACGCTCGAGCTCGACGCGCCGGGCGAGCCGGTGGTCGCGCGCGCGCACCCGCTGTGGCTCGGCGAGGCGGTGATCAACCTGCTCGACAACGCGCGGCGCTACGGCGGCGAGCACGTGCTGCTGCGCGTGCGGCCGCTGCCCGCGGGCGGTGCCGAAGTCGTCGTCGAGGACGACGGCCCCGGCGTGCCGCCCGAGCACCTGCCGAAGCTGTTCGAGCCGTTCTGGCGCGGCGAGCGCGCCGACCTGCGCAACGACGGCGGCACCGGCCTGGGGCTGACGATCGCGCGCGAGATCGTCGAGCGGCTCGGCGGTCGCATTGAAGCCGCGAGTCGCCCGCAGGTGCCGGGCATGCGCTTCACGGTGCAGCTCGCGGCCTGAACGGTCGCGACGCCGCGTCGGCGTCAGTTGCCGAACGGCCCGCCCGCGAGGCGGAAGCCCGGGCCCACGGCGCGACGCGCGAACCAGCCGTGGTTCATCTCGAGCGCGTAGCGCACCGGCTTGGAGGAGCAGTGCGAGTCGAGCGACTGCGGCTGCATGTCGGCCAGGTTGACGATGGTGCCGTCGTCGGCGATGAAGGCGATCGACAGCGGCAGCAGCGTGTTCTTCATCCAGAAGCACTGCACCGCCGGCTGCTCGAACACGAACAGCATGCCCTCGTGCGTGGCCATCTCGCGCCGGTGCATCAGGCCCACCGCGCGCTGCTCGGGCGTGCGCGCGACCATCGCGACGATGTTGTGCATGCCGGCGCGCAGCGTCACCGTCGGCAGGCGCTGCGGCTCCTGCGCGTGCGCAACGCCGCCCGCGACGAGGGCGAGGACGAGCGCGACGGCGGCGAACCAGGCCGCTGCGCCGGGGGAGGTTGTGCTGGCCTTGATGTAGATCATGCCGATCGGGGACGCGCGCGCTAGATTATCGACCGTCCGGTCTCCGCACCCGGACCCGACGCCTACCCGATGACCTCCCTTGCCGCCGCGATGACCGCCGACGCCGTGTCTTCCGGCGCGGCGCCGCCGGCGCTGGCGGGCGACCTGCCGGGGCAGGCGACGCTGCGCATCGCGGGCATGTACTGCGCGGCGTGTGCGGGCACGATCGAGGCGGCGCTGCAGCAGGTCGACGGTGTCGGCGAGGCGCGCGTCAGCGCCGCCGCCGAGCGCGCGACGGTGCGCTGGGACCCGCGGCGCGCGAGCGTGGCCGACCTGGTCGCCGCGGTGCGCCGCGCCGGCTACGACGCCGCGCCCGACGCCGCCGCGCCGGCGCACGCGATGCGCCGCGCCGAGGCACGGCAGGCGCTGTGGCGGCTGTTCGTCGCGTGGTTCTGCATGATGCAGGTGATGATGCTCGCGTGGCCGAGCTACATCGCCGCGCCCGGCGAGTTGCCCGACGACCTGCGCCAGCTGCTCAACTGGGGCGCGTGGGTGCTGAGCATTCCCGTCGTGTGGTTGTCGGCGGCGCCGTTCTTCGCCGGCGCGTGGCGCAGCGTGCGCACGCGGCGCATCGGGATGGACGTGCCGGTCGCGCTCGGCGTCGCGGTGACCTTCGTCGCCAGCACCGGCGCGACGTTCGCGCCCGGCGGCGTGTTCGGCCACGAGGTCTACTTCGACTCGCTGACGATGTTCGTCGCGTTCCTGCTCGCCGGGCGCTGGCTCGAGATGCGTGCGCGCCACCGCGCCGCGGCGACGCTGGAGGCGGCACTGGCCGCGATGCCGCGCACTGCGTGGCGCTGCACCGACGCGGGTGGGGTCGAACGCGTCGACGTCGACGCGCTGCGTCCCGGCGACCGTGTGCAGGTGCCGCTGGGCGAGCCGTTCCCGGCCGACGGCGTGCTGCTCGAGGGGCCCACCGCGGCCGACGAGGCGCTGCTGACCGGCGAGTCGGAGCCGGTGGCGAAGGCGGCGGGCGACACGGTGGTGGCCGGCAGCGTCAACGTCGGTGCGCCGGTGCGGCTGCGCGTCGAGCGCGTCGGCGCCGACACGCGCTACCAGGCGATCGTCGCGCTGATGCAGCAGGCGCTGACGCAGCGCCCCGCGCTCGCGCGCATCGCCGACCGCTGGGCGACGCCGTTCCTGTGGATCGTGCTGCTGCTGGCCGGCGGCGCGGCGGCGGCGTGGAGCGTGATCGACCCCGAGCGCGCGGTGTGGGTCGCCGTGTCGGTGCTGATCGTCACGTGCCCGTGCGCGCTGTCGCTGGCCGCGCCGTCGGCGATGACGGCCGCGGCAGGCGCGCTCGCGCGCCGCGGCGTGCTGATCGCGCGCCTCGACGCGCTCGAGCCGCTGGCACAGGTACGCCGCCTGTTCGTCGACAAGACCGGCACGCTGACGGAGGATCGGCTCGAACTCGCCGCAGTGCGGCCGCTGTCGGCGCTGCCGACGACGCTGGCAGCGCAAGACGCGCTCAATGAGCTGCAGCGCCGCGCGGCGGCGCTCGCGTCGCGCTCGACACACCCACTGGCGCGTGCGCTCGCGGCAGCGACGCCCGCCGCCGACACCGCCGCGTGGCACGACGTGCGCGAGGTGCCGGGCCTCGGCCTATCGGGTGTCGATGCGCACGGGCGCACGTGGAAGCTCGGCCGGCCCGACTGGGTCGGCGCCGCGCAGGGCGATGCGGCGTTCGGCGACGAGCTGCGGCTGGCTTTCGGCCCCGACGGGCAGGCGTGGCTGGGCTTCGCGTTCGACGAGCGGCTGCGCGCCGACGCCGTCGAGACGCTGCGCGAGTTGCGCGCGCAGGGTGTCGACGTGAGGCTGCTGTCGGGCGACGCGGCATCGCGCGTCGAGCGGCTGGCCGCGCGGCTGGCTGCCGCCGGCGCGCCGCTGCCGGTGCAGGCGGCCGCCACGCCGGAGGACAAGCTCGCCGCGGTGCGCGCCGCGCAGGCCGACGGCGTGCGCGTCGCGATGGTCGGCGACGGCGTCAACGACGCGCCGGTGCTGGCGCAGGCCGACGTCGCGTTCGCGATGGGGCAGGGTGCGCTCGTCGCGCGCGCGACGGCCGATGCGATCGTCGTCGGCAACCGGCTCGCGAGCATCGCGCACGCGCGCCGCCTGGCGCAGCGCACGCTGCGCGTCGTGCGCCAGAACATCGTGTGGGCCGCGGCCTACAACGCGCTGAGCATCCCGCTCGCGCTGGCCGGCTGGCTGCCGCCGTGGGCCGCGGGGCTGGGCATGGCGCTGAGCTCGCTGCTCGTCGTCGGCAACTCGATGCGCCTGGCGCGCGACTGACACGCCCCTGACGGCCGAGCATCCCGCGTGGACATCCTGTACCTGCTGATCCCGCTGTCGGCCGTGCTGGTGCTGGCCATCATCGCCGTGTTCGGCTGGGCGCTGCACAACGGGCAGTTCGACGACCTCGAGGACGAAGGACAACGCATTTTGCGTGGCGAGTCATACACGGTTGACGACGATCAATCCCCGTCGGCCGACTCGCCCGAAAAATCCCGCACAACCTGAAACAGGTCATCGCGTAGGAAGGAGAGTTCGGATGGCGATTGCTGCAACCGCGGCCATGAGCGGGGCCAAGTCCTCGTCGGGGGCCGTATACGACGACTGGGTCGTGCGCGCGTTCGCGCTCATGACCGTGGTGTGGGGCGTGGTCGGCATGCTGGTGGGGGTGATCATCGCCGCCCAGCTCGCGTGGCCCGAGCTGAACTTTGGCATCCCGTGGCTGAGCTACGGCCGGCTGCGTCCACTGCACACCAACGCGGTGATCTTCGCCTTCGGCGGCTGTGCGCTGTTCGCGACCAGCTACCACGTCGTGCAGCGCACCTGTCAGACGCCGCTGTTCCTGCCGGCGCTGGCCAAGTTCACGTTCTGGGGCTGGCAGGCGATCATCGTCGCGGCGGCGATCACGCTGCCGCTGGGCTTCACACAGGCCAAGGAGTACGCCGAGCTCGAGTGGCCGATCGACATCGCGATCGCCGTCGTGTGGGTCGCGTACGCGATCGTCTTCTTCGGCACGATCGGCATGCGCAAGGTGCGCCACATCTACGTGGCGAACTGGTTCTTCGGCGCTTTCATCATCGCGGTGGCGCTGCTGCACATCGTCAACAACATCTCGATGCCGTGGGGCGCGCTGAAGAGCTATTCGGCCTACGCCGGCGTGCAGGACGCGATGATCCAGTGGTGGTACGGCCACAACGCGGTGGGCTTCTTCCTGACCGCCGGCTTCCTCGGGATGATGTACTACTACATCCCGAAGCAGGCCGAGCGCCCGGTCTACAGCTACCGGCTGTCGATCGTGCACTTCTGGGCGCTGATCTTCACGTACATGTGGGCGGGCCCGCACCACCTGCACTACACCGCGCTGCCCGACTGGGCGCAGTCGCTGGGCATGGTGTTCTCGCTCGTGCTGCTGGCCCCCAGTTGGGGCGGCATGATCAACGGCATCATGACGCTGTCGGGTGCGTGGCACAAGCTGCGTGACGACCCGATCCTGAAGTTCCTGATCGTCTCACTGTCGTTCTACGGCATGTCGACCTTCGAAGGGCCGATGATGTCGATCAAGACGGTCAACGCGCTGAGCCACTACACCGACTGGACGGTGGGCCACGTGCACAGCGGCGCGCTCGGCTGGGTGGGCCTGATCTCGATCGGCGCGATGTACCACCTGATCCCGCGCATGTACGGCAAGAAGAGCATGTACAGCCCGAAGGCGATCGAGCTGCACTTCTGGATCGCGACGATCGGCATCGTGCTGTACATCGCCGCGATGTGGATCGCCGGCGTGATGCAGGGCCTGATGTGGCGTGCGGTCAACCCCGACGGCACGCTGGTCTACAGCTTCGTCGAGAGCGTCAAGGCCACGTATCCGTTCTACGTGATCCGCCTCGGCGGCGGCCTGCTGTACCTGACCGGCATGCTGATCATGGCGTGGAACGTCTACATGACCGTGCGCAGCAGCAAGCCCGCAGTGGCCCCGGTGCCGCTGCCGGCCCACGCCTGAGCGGTCGCACGAGGAGGACAACACCATGGCACAACATGCGGCACCCAGCGGTCACGAGAAGATCGAGACCAGCAACTTCCTGATGATCGTGCTGATCCTGATCACGGTCGCGATCGGCGGCATCGTCGAGATCGTCCCGCTGTTCTTCCAGAAGTCGACGACGCAGCCGGTCGAAGGGCTCAAGCCCTACACCGCGCTGCAGCTCGCCGGGCGCGACGTCTACATCCGCGAGGGCTGCTACAACTGCCACTCGCAGATGGTGCGGCCGTTCCGCGCCGAGACGCTGCGCTACGGCCACTACTCGCTGGCCGGCGAGTTCGTCTACGACCACCCGTTCCAGTGGGGCAGCAAGCGCACCGGGCCCGACCTCGCGCGCGTGGGCGGTCGCTACAGCGACGAGTGGCACCGCGTGCACCTGACGAACCCGCGCGACCTCGTGCCCGAGTCGAACATGCCGGCGTACCCGTGGCTGGCCAAGGCCACCGTCGACGGGTCGTCGATGGCCGCGCGCATGACGGCGCTGCGCCGCGTGGGCGTGCCGTACAGCGACGACGAGATCGCCAAGGCGGCCGACGAGGTCAAGGGCAAGACCGAGATGGATGCCGTGATCGCGTACCTGCAGGTGCTCGGCACGCACGTCAAGTGACGTTCGGCGGGAGGCTCGAATGGACATCAACGACTGGCGCAGCCTCGTGACGGTGGCCGGCCTGGTGCTGTTCCTCGCGCTCGTCGCGTGGACGTGGAGCGCCAAGCGCCGTCCGGCACACGATGCCGCTGCGCAATTGCCCTTTCTCGACAGCGACCCCGCCGAGAGCGGCGCGGTTGCCCCGGGTGGGAAGGCCCGGGCCGAAGAACCCATGAATGCTGGAGGTCGCCGTGAGTGATTTCTTCAACAGCGGCTGGTCGATCTTCGTCGCGGCGGTGACGATCATCAGCCTCATCGCCTGCCTGGTCTTGCTGTTGGCAGCGGCCAAGCGCCGCGTGATGGCCAGCGACAACACGACGGGCCACGTGTGGGACGAGGACCTGCGCGAGATGAACAACCCGCTGCCGCGCTGGTGGATGGGGCTGTTCGTGATCACCGTGATCTTCGGCGCGGTCTACCTCGCGCTGTACCCGGGCCTGGGCAGCTTCCAGGGCGCGGCGAACTGGTCGTCGGTCGACCAGTACCAGAAGGAGCGCGCGAAGCTCGAAGCGTCGATGGCGCCGGTGTACGCCCGGTTCGCGAACCTGTCGGCCGAGGAGCTGGCCAAGGACAGCCAGGCGATGGAGATCGGGCAGCGCTTGTTCCTGAACAACTGCGCGCAGTGCCACGGCTCCGACGCGCGCGGCAGCCTTGGCTTCCCGAACCTGACCGACGCCGAGTGGATGTGGGGCGGTTCGCACGAGCAGATCAAGGAGACGATCACCAACGGGCGCAACGGCGTGATGCCGCCGATGGCCGCGGCAGTCGGTACTGCCGACGACGTACGCAACGTCGCCCACTACGTGCTGAGCCTGTCGGGCAGCACGCACAACCCGGTCTACGCGCAGCTCGGCCAGCCGAAGTTCGCCGCCTGCGCGGCCTGCCACGGCGCCGACGGCAAGGGCAACCAGGCGATGGGTGCGCCCGACCTGACCAACAACGTCTGGCTGCACGGCTGGGGCGAGCAGGCCATCGTGCGCGCGATCAACAACGGCTTCAACAACGCGATGCCTGCGCAGGCTCGCCTGCTGACGCCCGAGCAGATCCACGTGCTCGGTGCGTACGTGTGGCGCCTGTCGCAACCGACCCAGGTGGCCAAGCAGCCCTGACGTCTCGCGCGCCGGCTGCGGCCGGCGGGGAATTCTTCTCGTGAGCAGCAGTACGACTCCCTTGCCGGCCACGCCGCCCGCCACTGGGCCGACCGGCGACGCGACCCCGCCCGGCGACGGCAAGGACGCCGCCGCCGAGCTGGTGTCGCTGTACCAGAAGCAAAAGCGCATCTACGCGCGCGCCGTCAGTGGCTGGTTCGCCGGCTGGCGCTGGGCGCTGGTGTGGCTGACGCAGCTCGTCTTCTACGGGCTGCCGTGGCTCGAGTGGAACGCGCGCCAGGCGGTGCTGTTCGACCTCGGCGCGCGGCGCTTTTACATCTTCGGCCTCGTTCTGTATCCGCAGGACTTCATCTACCTGACGGCGCTGCTCGTCATCTCGGCGTACTCGCTGTTCCTGTTCACCGCGATCGCCGGGCGGCTGTGGTGCGGCTTCGCGTGCCCGCAGACGGTCTACACCGAGATCTTCATGTGGGTCGAGCGCAAGATCGAGGGCGACCGCGCGCAGCGCATGAAGCGCGACGCGGGTCCGTGGACCTTCGACCGCCTCTGGCGCTTCGCGGCCAAGCAGGCGGCTTGGATCGCGATCGGCCTGTGGACCGGGATCACGTTCGTCGGCTACTTCACGCCGATCCGCGAACTCGTGCCGTCGATCGCCTCGTTCGGGCTCGGTCCGTGGGAGACGTTCTGGGTGCTGTTCTACGGCTTCGCGACCTACGGCAACGCAGGGTACATGCGCGAGCAGGTGTGCAAGTACATGTGCCCGTACGCGCGCTTCCAGAGCGCGATGTTCGACAAGGACACGCTGATCATCAGCTACGACGCCGAGCGCGGCGAGCCGCGCGGCACGCGCGGGCGCAAGACCGACCTGAAGGCCGCCAACCTCGGCCACTGCATCGACTGCGGGCTGTGCGTGCAGGTGTGTCCGACGGGCATCGACATCCGCAACGGTCTGCAGTACGAGTGCATCGCCTGCACCGCGTGCATCGACGTGTGCAACAGCGTGATGGACAAGATGCACTACCCGCGCGGGCTGATCCGCTATGCCACACAAAACGGCATGGCGAACCACTGGACGCGCGCGCAGATGCTGCGGCGCGTGTTCCGTCCGCGCGTGCTCGTCTACACGGCGGTGCTGGTCATCGTCGCGGGCGCCGTGTTCACCAGCATCCTGACGCGCAGCCCGTTCAAGGTCGACGTCGTGCGCGACCGCGCGTCGCTCGCGCGGCTCGTCGACAACGGCTACATCGAGAACGTGTACCGCCTGCAGATCATGAACGCGACCGAGCGCGAGCAGCGCTACGTCGTGACCGTGCGCGGCCTCGACGGCGCCATCGTCGACGTCGGCGAGGACGTGCGCATCGGCCCGGCGCAGGCACGCTGGGTGCCGGCTGGCGTGCGCGTGCCGCCGCAAACCGCGCTGGCGCTGGGCCCGGGCGCACACCCGCTCGAGTTCAGCATCGAGCGCATCGCGCAGGACGGCGACGCCGCCGCGCGCGTGGTGGAAAAATCGACCTTCGTCGTGCCGCGCTGACACCCATGGCACCGCCCGAATCCCGCCAGGAGCCCATCGACATGAACCCTTCTTCCATCGCGAAGTCCCCGACACCGTGGTGGCGCGTCGGCATGGTCTGGCTCGTGATCGGCGGGCCGCTGGCAGTCGTCGTCGCCGGCATCGCCACCGCCGTCATCGCGGTGCGCGGCGCCGACCCGGTTCTTGACACGTCGGCGCGGTCTGGCCGCACGTCGGTGGTCGCGCCCGACGCGATGACGCCGGCGATCCAGGCGCGCAACCACGCCGCCACGGCCGCGGCAGGAGACTGACCCGTGGATGCGGTGACGCCGCCGCAGGCCCCTCGGCCCGCCCAGCCGCCGGCCCGCGCGCAGCGCCTGCTGACGGTGCTATGGCCGTCTTTTTTGATGGCGGGGGTGCTGGAGACGCTGGTTTTCGCCGTCGTCGATCCGCTGAGCCTGCACTGGTTCGGCGGCGCGCCGATCGAGTGGCCCGCGCTGGCCGTCTACACGGTGACTTTCTTCATCTTCTGGGCCGTGATCGCCGCAGCCGGCTTCATCAGCCAGCTGCTGACCTGTTCGGCCCAGGAGATCAATGCGCGCGGCGTGAGCTGATCGGCCGTGGAGCGGACCGGGCCGACAGCCGCCCGTGCGCTCAGCAGGCCGCGCCGTTGACGATTTTCTGCAGGCCGGCTGCGTCGAGGATGCGGATCTGCCGCTGCTTGACCTCGAGCAGACCTTCTTCCTGGAACTTCGAGAACGTGCGGCTGACCGTTTCGAGCTTGAGTCCGAGGTAGCTGCCGATCTCCTCGCGCGTCATGCGCAGGATCATCGACGAGCCGGAGAAGCCGCGCGCCTGCAGCCGCTGCGTGAGGTTGAGCAGGAAGGCCGCGAGCCGTTCCTCGGCGCGCATGCTGCCCAGCAGCAGCATCACACCGTGATCGCGCACGATCTCGCGGCTCATGATGCGGTGGAACTGGTGCTGCAGGTTCGTGAACTCGCGCGACAGCGTCTCCAGTTCGTGGTACGGGATCACGCAGACCTGCGAGTCCTCGAGCGCCACGGCGTCGACGCTGTGGCGGTCGGTGCTGATGCCGTCGAGTCCGAGCAGCTCGCCGGCCATCTGGAAGCCGGTGACCTGATCGCGGCCGTCCTCGGCCGTCACGCAGGTCTTGAAGAAGCCGGTGCGCACGGCGTACAGCGACTGGAACGGATCGCCGCTGCGGAACAGCGTGTCGCCGCGCGCGACGCTGCGCCGCGTCGCGACGAGGGAGTCGAGGTGCTCGAGGTCGTCGCGGTTCAACCCGACGGGCAGGCACAGCTCGCGCAGGTTGCAGCTCGAACAGGCGACCTTGAACGCTTCGGGGCGGATCGGCGGCAGGGTGGTCATGGATTGGTCGTCGACAAGGACTGCAAGACACCGGCGGCGGCCGCAGGGGCGACGCCGCCGTGAACTTCCTGGGCACATGATATGTCTCAACCACCTCGATTTCCGCCGAGACCCCGGGCGCGTTGGGCTTGACGATGGTCAAAGCCGCAGGCGCCCGGGTCAGGCACAGTCGCGCTCACGATGGATGTCCCAAAGGTCGAGGAGCACGTCGCGCCGCCGGTGCTGACGGAGGCGATGCTTGCGCGTCTGGACAAGCCCGGGCCGCGCTACACCTCGTACCCGACCGCTGATCGCTTCGTCGAGGCTTTCGGCCCGGCCGCGTACGCGCAGGCGCTGCAGCAGCGTGCGCTGGGCGCCACCGTCGGCGGCACGCCGCCGCTGTCGGTGTACCTGCACATCCCGTTCTGCGAGTCGGTGTGCTACTACTGCGCGTGCAACAAGGTCATCACGCGCCACCACGAGCGCGCCGCGGAGTACCTCGCCGCGCTCGACGTCGAGATCGACCTGCACGTGCAGGCACTCGGCGCGCGGCAGTCGGTGTCGCAGCTGCACTTCGGCGGCGGCTCGCCGACCTTCCTCAGCGACGCCGAGATCGCCGCGGTGATGGACTCGCTGCGGCGGGCGTTTCGCATCGTGCCGGGTGCCGAGGTGTCGATCGAGGTCGATCCGCGCACGGTGACCGACGAGCGGCTGCGGCACCTGGCCGGGCTGGGGTTCAACCGCATCAGCTTCGGCGTGCAGGACTTCGACCCCGAGGTGCAGAAGGCGGTGCACCGCGTGCAGTCGTTCGAGATGGTGCGCGACCTGATGGCCAGTGCCCGCGCGCTGGGCTTCGAGTCGACCAACGTCGACCTGATCTACGGCCTGCCGAAGCAGACGCCGGCTTCGCTGGCGCGCACCGTCGCGCAGATTGGCGAGCTGCGCCCGGACCGCATCGCGCTCTACGCCTATGCGCACCTGCCGCAGCGCTTCAAGCCGCAGCGGCGCATCGACGCGCACGACCTGCCGTCGGCGGCCGATCGCGTCGCGATGCTCGGTGCCGCGATCCGCGGCTTCCTCGGCCACGGTTACACGTACATCGGCATGGACCACTTCGCACTGCCGAGCGACTCGCTCGCGGTGGCCAAGCGGCAGGGGCGGCTGCACCGCAACTTCCAAGGCTACAGCACGCAGCCCAACTGCGACCTGATCGGCCTGGGCGTGTCGGCGATCGGCCGCATCGGTGCGACCTACAGCCAGAACGTCAAGACGCTCGATCAATACTACGATGCGATGCGCCAGCGCCAGTTCGCGACCGAGCGCGGCCTGGCGCTCAGCCGCGACGACCTCGTGCGCCGTGCCGTCATCATGGCGCTGATGTGCCAGGGGCGTGTCGACTTCGAGTCGATCGATCTCGCGCACCTGATCCGCATGGAGGAGTACTTCGCACCGGAGCTCGAGCAGCTGCAGCCGCTGGCCGAGATGGGGCTGGTGCGGCTGGAGGGGCGCGGCATCGACGTGACGCCGCTGGGCTGGTACTTCGTGCGTGGCATCGCGATGGTGTTCGACCGCTACCTGCAGGCCGACCGCACGCGCGAGCGCTTCTCGCGCATCATCTGACTTCGCGTGGACACGGCGCTCGCGCTCAGTGCGCTGCTGATGGGCCTGGCCGGATCGCCGCACTGCGTGGCGATGTGCGGCGCGGCCTGCACCGGGATCGCCGGGCGCTGTGGTGGTGCACGGCCGCAGCGCGCGCTGCTGGCGCTGCATCTCGGGCGGCTGCTGAGCTACGCCGCCGGCGGCGCCATCGCGGCCGGCAGTGTCGGCGCGCTGGCCATGCTCGCCGCGTGGTCGCCGGCGCTGCGGCCGCTGTGGACGCTCGTCCACGCCGCCGCGCTGGGACTCGGCGTGTGGCTGCTGTGGACCGGCCGGCAGCCCGCCTTCGTCGAGAACATCGGCCGCGGCACAGCCCGCGGGCTGGCGGCAGCCGCGATGCCGGCCGCGACGCAGCCGGTCGTCGGCCCGCTCAGCGGCGTGCGTGGTGCCGCGGTCGCCGGTGCGGGCGCCAGCGGTCGAAGCCACGCGGGGGTGGCCAAGGCCGCCGCCGCCGGTTCCCTGTGGCTGGCGTGGCCTTGCGGGCTGCTGCACTCGGCGCTGGTGATGGCCGCGCTGGGCAACACCGCGGTCGGCGGAGCCGCAATCATGGCGGCGTTCGCCGTCGGCACCACCGTCGGCCTGTGGGTCGGCCCGACGCTGTGGTGGCGGCTCGGTGCCCCGGGCGCGGGCTGGCTGGCCAGCGGCGGCGCCGTGCGGCTGGCGGGGCTCGGCCTCGCCGCGGCGTCGGGCTGGGCGCTGTTCCACGACGTCGGCGCGCGCGTGCTCGCCTATTGCCTGGGCTGAGCGCGGGGCGCGCGCCCGGCTGTCAGGGCGCCGACAGCGCGGGACATAGAATGCCGCGCTCGGGCGCGGCGCACGCGCAGCCAACGACACCACGGAGAGCGCTTTCATGTACCAGCACATCAAGGTGCCCGCGAGCGGGCAGAAGATCACCGTCAACGCCGACTTCTCGCTCAACGTGCCCGACCACCCGATCATTCCGTACATCGAGGGCGACGGCACCGGTGTCGACATCACGCCGGTGATGCTCAAGGTGGTCGACGCGGCGGTCGAGAAGAGCTACGCCGGCAAGCGCAAGATCCACTGGATGGAGGTCTATGCCGGCGAGAAGTCGACGCGCGTCTACGGCCCCGATGTCTGGCTGCCCGAGGAGACGCTGCACGCGGTGCGCGACTACGTCGTCTCGATCAAGGGGCCGCTGACGACGCCGGTGGGCGGCGGCATCCGCTCGCTGAACGTCGCGCTGCGGCAGGAACTCGACCTGTACGTGTGCCTGCGCCCGGTGCGCTACTTCAAGGGCGTGCCCAGCCCGCTGAAGGAGCCCGAGAAGACCGACATGGTGATCTTCCGCGAGAACTCGGAAGACATCTACGCCGGCATCGAATACGAGGCCAAGAGCGAGAAGGCGAAGAAGCTCATCAAGTTCCTGATCGAGGAGATGGGGGTCACGAAGATCCGCTTCCCCGAGACCTCGGGCATCGGCATCAAGCCGGTGTCGATCGAGGGCACCGAGCGCCTGGTGCGCAAGGCGATCCAGTACGCGATCGACAACGACAAGCCCAGCGTGACGCTCGTGCACAAGGGCAACATCATGAAGTTCACCGAGGGCGGCTTCCGCGACTGGGGCTACGCGCTGGCGCAGCGCGAGTTCGGCGCGCAGCCGATCGACGGCGGCCCGTGGTGCAAGTTCAAGAACCCGAAGACGGGCAAGGACATCGTCATCAAGGACTCGATCGCCGACGCCTTCCTGCAGCAGATCCTGCTGCGCCCGGCCGAGTACAGCGTCATCGCGACGCTGAACCTCAACGGCGACTACATCTCCGACGCGCTGGCGGCGCAGGTCGGCGGCATCGGCATCGCGCCGGGGGCCAACCTGAGTGACTCGGTGGCGATGTTCGAGGCCACGCACGGCACGGCGCCGAAGTACGCCGGCAAGGACTACGTCAACCCCGGCTCCGAGATCCTCTCGGCCGAGATGATGCTGCGCCACATGGGCTGGACCGAGGCGGCCGACCTCATCATCAGCTCGATGGAGAAGGCCATCCAGAGCAAGAAGGTGACCTACGACTTCGCGCGCCTGATGGAGGGCGCCACGCAGGTCAGCTGCTCGGGCTTCGGCCAGGTGATGATCGACCACATGTGAGGACGCCGTCGCGCGGTGCTGCCGCGCCGTGACGCGAGGTGTCGATGCCAGAAGCGATGCGGGCCCGCCAGTCGGCGGGCCCGCGTGCTTTCGAACCGGTGATCGGGATCGTCAGGAACCGACCGTCGCGCCCGACGTCGCGCCCTTCGCTCGTGTCGCGTCGGCGGCATCGAGCGGCCGGATGTTCTGCGCCAGATCGCCCTTGGGGCCCTGGACGCGGTCGTAGCTCACGCGGCTGCCCTGCTTCAAGGTGCGAAACCCCTCCATCTGGATCGCCGAGAAATGGGCGAACACGTCCGCGCCTCCCCCTTCGGGCTCGATGAAGCCGAAACCCTTCGCGTCGTTGAACCATTTGACGGTGCCGATGGCCATGGTCTGCCCTTTCTGACTGCGGTATCGGGGCGAAGATTCTCTTGCTGCGTTTCGGCGGGTGTCAAGCTCGGCAACCCTTTGTCTACGTTTCGTCCTAGACGATTTCGGGCCTGTCGCTCTGCTTGACCCTTGTCAACTCGCCGCCTGGACACGGCCGACGACGCCGAAACGAGGGTCGCCCGCAGCGCTGATCGGACCTTGAAGCGGGCACGAACGGTGCAACATCCCCTATCGTCGTGCCCCGAAACCGACTCTATAGAATCGTTGGCATGCCTTCGAATGCCTCGAAGCCACCCCGCACACCCGGTGCGATCCCGCGCACGGACGAGGGGCAAGGTGCGGTCGTCGCCGAGCGACAGGCGCAGAAGACGGCCCCACCGCGCATGTACCAAGTCGTCATGCTGAACGACGACTTCACGCCGATGGAGTTCGTCGTGATGGTGCTGCAGCAGTATTTCGGGCACGATTTGGAAACCGCCACCCACATCATGCTGAAGATCCATCATGAGGGGCGTGGCGTGTGCGGCGTCTACACCAAGGACGTCGCGGCGACGAAAGTCGAACTGGTGCTGGCCACCGCGAAGCGGGCGGGCCACCCATTGCAGTGCATTATGGAGGCCGCATGATCGCGCAAGAACTGGAAGTCAGCCTGCACATGGCGTTCGTCGAGGCGCGCCAGCAGCGGCACGAGTTCATCACCGTCGAGCACCTGCTGCTCGCGCTGCTCGACAACCCGTCGGCCGCCGAGGTGTTGCGTGCCTGCGCGGCCAACATCGACGACCTGCGCAAGAGCCTGACGACGTTCATCAAGGAGAACACGCCGACCGTCGGCGGCACCGAGGAGGTCGACACGCAGCCCACGCTCGGCTTCCAGCGCGTGATCCAGCGCGCGATCATGCACGTGCAGTCGACCGGCAGCGGCAAGAAGGAGGTGACCGGCGCCAACGTGCTGGTCGCGATCTTCGGCGAGAAGGACTCGCACGCCGTCTACTACCTGCACCAGCAGGGCGTCACGCGGCTGGACGTCGTCAACTACATCGCGCACGGCATCAAGAAGTCGGAGCCGTCCGAGCCGAGCAAGTCGAGCGAGGGCAGCAGCAGCGCCGAGAGCGACAAGGAAGAAGCGGGCGAGGGCAAGGGCTCGCCGCTGGACCAGTTCACGCAGAACCTCAACGCGCTCGCGCGCGAGGGCAAGATCGACCCGCTGATCGGCCGTGAACACGAGGTCGAGCGCGTGATCCAGGTGCTGTGCCGCCGGCGCAAGAACAACCCGCTGCTCGTCGGCGAGGCCGGTGTCGGCAAGACCGCGATCGCCGAGGGGCTGGCCTGGCGCATCACGCAGGGCGAGGTGCCCGAGGTGCTGGCCGACTCGACGGTCTATGCGCTCGACATGGGCGCGCTGCTGGCGGGCACGAAGTACCGCGGCGACTTCGAACAGCGCCTCAAGGGCGTGCTCAAGCAGCTCAAGGAGCAGCCGCGCGCGATTCTGTTCATCGACGAGATCCACACGCTGATCGGCGCCGGCGCGGCCTCGGGCGGCACGCTCGACGCGAGCAACCTGCTCAAGCCGGCGCTGTCGAGCGGGCAGATGAAGTGCATCGGCGCGACCACGTTCAGCGAGTACCGCGGCATCTTCGAGAAGGATGCGGCGCTGTCGAGGCGCTTCCAGAAGATCGACGTCGTCGAACCGTCGGTCGAGCAGACGGTCGAGATCCTCAAGGGGCTGAAGAGCCGCTTCGAGGACCACCACCAGGTCAAGTACGCGCTCGGTGCGCTGCAGGCGGCTGCCGAGCTGTCGGCCAAGTACATCAACGACCGCCACCTGCCCGACAAGGCGATCGACGTGATCGACGAGGCGGGCGCCGCGCAGCGCATCCTGCCGAAGAACAAGCAGAAGAAGACGATCACGCGCGCCGAGGTCGAGGACATCGTCGCGAAGATCGCGCGCATCCCGCCGGCGTCCGTCTCGAGCGACGACCGCAGCAAGCTCAAGACGCTCGACCGCGACCTCAAGAGCGTCGTCTTCGGCCAGGACCCGGCGATCGACGCACTCGCCGCCGCGATCAAGATGGCGCGCTCGGGGCTAGGCAAGCCCGACAAGCCGATCGGCTCGTTCCTCTTCAGCGGCCCGACCGGCGTCGGCAAGACCGAGGTCGCCAAGCAGCTCGCGTACATCCTCGGCATCGAGCTGATCCGCTTCGATATGTCCGAGTACATGGAGCGCCACGCGGTGAGTCGCCTGATCGGCGCGCCGCCGGGCTACGTCGGTTTCGACCAGGGCGGGCTGCTGACCGAGGCGATCAGCAAGAAGCCGCACGCGGTGCTGCTGCTCGACGAGATCGAGAAGGCGCACCCCGACGTCTTCAACGTGCTGCTGCAGGTGATGGACCACGGCACGCTGACCGACAACAACGGGCGCAAGGCCGACTTCCGCAACGTCATCATCATCATGACGACCAACGCGGGCGCCGAGACGATGAACAAGGCGACGATCGGCTTCACGACCAAGCGCGAGCAGGGTGACGAGATGGCCGACATCAAGCGCCTGTTCACGCCCGAGTTCCGCAACCGCCTCGACGCGATCGTCAGCTTCAAGCCGCTCGACGAGGAGATCATCCTGCGCGTGGTCGACAAGTTCCTGCTGCAGCTCGAGAGCCAGCTCGCCGAGAAGAAGGTCGAGGTCACGTTCACCGACGCGCTGCGCAAGCACCTGGCGAAGAAGGGCTTCGACCCGCTGATGGGCGCGCGCCCGATGCAGCGCCTGATCCAGGACACGATCCGCCGTGCGCTGGCCGACGAGCTGCTGTTCGGCCGCCTGGTCGACGGCGGGCGCCTGACGGTCGACATCGACGAGGCCGGCGAGGTCAAGCTCGACATCGACCCGAAAAGGAGCGACAAGCCGAAGGCCGAACCGGCCACCGCGTGACGTGGGGCCGGTGGCTCAGGCCATCGCGGCCGGGTCCTGGCGGTAGAAGTCGACGAACAGCCGGTACAGCGCCGGCTGTTCTTCTTTGAGCGCCTGCGGGGCGACGAAGAACGCCTCGCTGGCGACGGCGAAGAACTCTCCCGGCGCCTCGGCGCCGTAGGGGTCGAGCACGGTGTCGTGGCCGCAGGCCACACGCTCGCAGAAGCGGTCGTACTCGTACTGCATGACCTCGCGCCAGTGCGCGAGCGCCTTCGCGTCGGGCAGCGGCGGCACGCCGTCGGCCTCGCCATCGATCATGTCGATGACGTGCGCGAACTCGTGGATCACGACGTTGTAGCCCTCGCCGGCCGTCGCGCCGGCGTCACGGACGTCGGCCCAGCTGAGCATCACGGGGCCGCCTTCCATCGCTTCGCCGGCGAGCACCTCGTCGTACTGGTGCACGACGCCGGTCTCGTCGGTCACGGCGCGCGCCGCGACGACCGGCGCCGGGTGGATCACGATGCCGACGAAGCCGTCGTAGGCACCGAGGCCGAGCCTCAGCACCGGCAGGCAAGCCTGCGCAGCCACGGCCACCGCGGTGTCGTCGTCGACGACGAAGCCGCCGGCGCCGCTGAACTCCTTGCGGTCGAGGAACAGGCTGGACAGGCGCCGCAGCTCGCGCAGGTCGGCGTCGCTGCGCCGGGCGAGGAACGGGTAGCGTCGCAGCGTGCGCTGCCACAGCGCCTCGGGGATCTCGCGCCGTGCCAGCGCCCGCTGCTCGCGGTGCTGCTGCCAGCGGCGCAGCAGGCGGCCGATCATCGGCGGCGCAGCGGGTGCCGGCTGAAGCCGGCACGCGTCAGGCGCAGCACTTCGCCGCGTGGCGGATCGGCCTCGGCGTCCCAGTCGCTGAGCACGTGGCGCCAGTAGCCGGGCGCGAGTTCTTCGTCGCCCGGCCGGTGCGTGTGGCCGTGGACCATGTGCCGGCTGCCCGCCGCGTGCAGCCAGGCCACGGCCGCGCCGGGATCGATGTCGGTCCAGCGCGTGGTCTCGGCGCCTTGCTGGCGCTGCTGGCTCGCGTCGCGCATCTGGCGCGCGACGACGCGGCGCTGCGCGATCGGCATCGCCAGCGCGGCGGCACGCCACGCGTCGCTGCGCGCCTGTGCGCGAAAGCGCTGGTACTCGACGTCGTCGAGGCACAGCAGGTCGCCGTGCGTGAGCAGTACACGCTCGCCGAACGCCGTCAGCAGCGTCGGGTCGCGCAAGGCGATCGCACCGGCGTCGCGCAGCGTCGCGGCGCCGACGAGGAAGTCGCGATTGCCGACCATGAAGCCGAGCTGGCGGCGGCAGCCGGTGTCGGCGAGCACGTCCATGCACGCCGCCTCGAACGGCTCGCTGCGCGCGTCGTCGCCGACCCAGGCCTCGAACAGGTCGCCGAGGATGAACACCGCGTCGGCGGTCGTCGTGCGCATGTAATCGGCCCACGCGGCGAACGTGGGCGAAGCGGCGTCGCACAGGTGCAGGTCGGAGATGAACTCGACCGCCTGCCACGCAGGCGGCGCCGACAGCTCGAACAGGCTCGGCAGCTGCCAGCCCGGCTGCATCGCGTCAGCCGACGACGGTCGCCTTGTGGATCACGACGTCTTCCAGCGGGACGTCGTCGTGCATGCCGCGGCGGCCCGTCTTGACGCCCTCGATCGCGTCGACGACCTCGGTGCCGGCGACGACCCTGCCGAACACCGCGTAGCCCCAGCCCTGCGGCGTCTGCGACTTGAAGTTCAGGAAGTCGTTGTCGACCGTGTTGATGAAGAACTGCGCGGTGGCCGAGTGCGGCGCCGACGTACGCGCCATCGCGATCGTGTAGCGCTCGTTCTTCAGTCCGTTGGCGGCCTCGTTGGCGATCGGCGCGCCGGTGGGCTTCTGCTTCATGCCGGGCTCGAAGCCGCCACCCTGGATCATGAAGCCCTTGATCACGCGGTGGAACACGGTGCCGTCGTAGTGGCCCTTGTTGACGTAGTCGATGAAGTTGGCCACCGACTGCGGTGCCTTCGCGTCGTCGAGCTCGAGGCGGATCGTGCCGGCGCTGGTCGTCATCTCGACGGTCTTGGTCATTTCAGTTCTCCAGGGTGGCCTTCGTGATGACCACGGGTTGCAGGGGGACGTTCCGGTGCGGACCGCGGTTGCCGGTGGGCACGGCCCGGATCTTGTCGACCACGTCCATCCCGGCGACGACCTTGCCGAACACGGCGTAGCCCGCGCCGTCGCGCGCATTGGGCTGGTCGAGGAACGCGTTGTCGACGACGTTGATGAAGAACTGCGCGGTCGCCGAGTCGGGCACCGCGGTTCGCGCCATCGCGATCGTGCCGCGCACGTTCGACAGGCCGTTGCGGCTCTCGAGCGGGATCGGCGCCCGCGTGGCCTTCTGCGTCATGTCGGGTGTGAAGCCGCCGCCCTGGATCATGAAGTTCGGGATCACGCGGTGGAACACGGTGCCGTCATAGTGCCCGGCCTTGACGTACTGCACGAAGTTGTCGACGGTCTTGGGCGCCTTCGCAGCGTCGAGTTCGACGACGATGTCGCCCATCGTCGTCGCGAGCCTGACCTTCTGCGCCCATGCGGGTGCCGCGGCCAGCGCCGCTGCCAGCACCGCCGTCGTGATCACTGCCTTCATCGCCAACCGACTCCCAAGCCGCGCGACCGCGCCGCTATACTGATTCGATTCTAACGAGCGGCCTCCGACGACAGACTTGTTCAGGAGGCCGTTCGCTTTGCCCGCCCCGCGAATGACACTGCGCATCCACAACTCGCTGACCCGCACGGTCGAGGCCTTCGCACCGCTCGAGGCCGGCAAGGTGCGCATGTACGTGTGCGGCATGACGGTCTACGACCTGTGCCACATGGGGCACGCACGGATGATGACGGCGTTCGACGTCGTCTACCGCTGGCTGCGCACGCTCGGCTACGACGTGACCTACGTGCGCAACATCACCGACATCGACGACAAGATCATCCAGCGCGCGCTGCAGCGCGGCATCCCAATCCGCCAGCTCACCGACGAGATGATCGCCGCGATGCACGCCGACATCGGCGCGATCGGCCTGCTGCTGCCGACGCACGAGCCGCGTGCGACCGACTACGTGCCGCAGATGCTCGCGATGATCGGCACGCTCGAGCGCAAGGGCTACGCATACCGCGCGCCGGGCGGCGACGTCAACTACGCCGTGCGCAAGTTCGCCGGCTACGGCAAGCTGTCGGGCAAGTCGCTCGACGAACTGCGCGCCGGCGAGCGCGTCGCGGTGCACGAAGGCAAGGACGATCCGCTCGACTTCGTGCTGTGGAAGGCCGCCAAGGCCGACGAACCCGACGACGCGAAGTACGCGAGCCCGTTCGGCCCCGGCCGCCCGGGCTGGCACATCGAGTGCTCGGCGATGAGCTGCGCGCTGCTCGGCGAGACCTTCGACATCCACGGCGGCGGTCTGGACCTGCAGTTCCCGCACCACGAGAACGAGATCGCGCAAAGCGAGGCCGCCAACGGCAAGCCGTTCGCGCGGCTGTGGATGCACAACGGCTTCCTCAACGTCGACAACGAGAAGATGTCCAAGTCGCTGGGCAACTTCTTCACGATCCGCGACGTGCTGAAGACCACCGACGGCGAGACGCTGCGCTTCTTCCTGCTGCGCACGCACTACCGCAGCCCGTTCAACTTCAGCGACGCGCACCTCGACGACGCGCGCCACGCGCTGCGGCGGCTGTACACCGCGCTCGACGCGGTGCCGCCCGACGACAGCGCGCTCGACTGGGCGCAACCGGCGCCGGCGGCGTTCCGCGCCGCGATGAACGACGACTTCAACACGCCGGCCGCGCTGGCCGTGCTGTTCGAGCTGGCCGGCGAGGTCAACCGCAGCCGCTCGGCTGCGGCCGCCGCACAGCTCAAGGCGCTCGGCGCGACACTGGGCCTGCTGCAGCAGGCGCCGCGCGCGTACCTGCAAGGCGGCGACACCGATGCCGCGGCGATCGAGCAGCGCATCGCCGAGCGCGCGCAGGCCAAGAAGGCGCGCGACTTCGCGCTCGCCGACCGCATCCGCGACGAGCTCGCCGCGCAGGGCATCGTGCTCAAGGACGGTCCGCAGGGCACGACCTGGGTCAGGGCCTGAACACGATGGCAGCGACGCCGGCCGCGGCCGTGACGCCCGACTACTGGGACGACGCCTGCAAGCACCTGGCGCGGCGCGACCGCGTGATGCGCAAGCTGATCCCGCGCTTCGGGCAGGCGCGGCTGAGCAGCCGCGGCGACGCGTTCACGACGCTCGCGCGCTCGATCGTCGGCCAGCAGATCTCGGTCAAGGCGGCGCAGTCGGTGTGGGAGCGGCTGGTCGCGGCGGTCGACGGCGGCGCCACCGTCGACCCGCGGCGCGTGCTCGCGCTCGGCATCGACGAACTGCGCGCGTCGGGCCTGTCGGCGCGCAAGGCCGACTATGTGCGCGACCTCGCGACGCACTTCGTCGAGCGTACCGTCCACGTCGACGACTGGCCGGCGATGGACGACGAGGCCATCATCGACGAGCTGGTGGCCATCCGCGGCATCGGCCGCTGGACGGCCGAGATGTTCCTGATCTTCCACCTGCTGCGCCCGAACGTGCTGCCGCTCGACGACCTCGGCCTGCTGCGCGGCATCAGCGTCAACTACTTTAGCGGCGAGCCGGTGTCGCGGGCCGAGGCGCGCGAGGTCGGCGAGGCGTGGGCACCGTACCGCTCGGTGGCCACGTGGTACGTCTGGCGCAGCCTCGACCCGGTGCCGGTCGACTACTGACGACAACGCGGAGGACCGATGCGATGAGCCGACGCCATTTCCTCGACTTCGAGCAGCCGATCGCCGAACTCGAGAAGAAGATCGAGGAGCTGCGCTTCGTGCAGAACGAGTCGGCGGTCGACATCTCGGAGGAGATCGACCGCCTCGACAAGAAGAGCCTGCAGCTGACGAAAGAGATCTACGCGACGCTGACGCCGTGGCAGGTCACGCAGATCGCGCGCCACCCGCAGCGCCCGTACACGCTCGACTACGTCGCCGAGATCTTCACCGACTTCCATGAGCTGCACGGCGACCGCGCGTTCGCCGACGACCTCTCGATCGTCGGCGGCCTGGCGCGCTTCAACGGCCAGGCCTGCATGGTCATCGGTCACCAGAAGGGCCGCGACACGAAGGAGCGCACCGCGCGCAACTTCGGCATGAGCCGCCCCGAGGGCTACCGCAAGGCGCTGCGGCTGATGAAGCTGGCCGAGAAGTTCGGCCTGCCGGTGTTCACGTTCGTCGACACGCCGGGCGCGTATCCGGGCATCGGCGCCGAGGAACGCGGGCAGAGTGAGGCGATCGGGCGCAACATCTTCGAGATGGCGCAGCTCGAGGTGCCGATCGTCACGACGATCATCGGCGAGGGCGGCTCGGGCGGCGCGCTGGCGATCAGCGTCGCCGACCAGGTGCTGATGCTGCAGTACTCGGTCTATTCGGTGATCTCGCCCGAGGGGTGTGCGTCGATCCTGTGGAAGACGGCCGAGCGCGCGGCCGACGCCGCCGAGGCGCTGGGCATCACGGCGCACCGTCTGAAGGCGCTCGGGCTGATCGACAAGATCGTCAACGAGCCGGTGGGCGGCGCGCACCGCGACCCGAAGGCGATGGCCGCCAGCCTCAAGCGCGCACTCGGCGAGGCATTGCGCCAGGTCGCGGACCTGAAGACCAAGGACCTGCTGCAGCGCCGCTACGAGCGCCTGCAGTCGTATGGCCGCTTCAGCGACACGAAGGAGCGCTGAAACCCCACCGGTCGTCGCCGTCGCGGCCAGCGGCGGCAGCGACTCCACGGCGCTGCTGCATGCGACGGTGCACGCGGCCGCCAGGCTTGGCGTGCACGTCGTCGCGCTGCACGTGCACCACGGCCTGCAGCCGCAGGCCGATGCATGGCTCGCGCACGTGCGCGCGCAATGCGACCGTTGGGCCGCCAGAGGGCTTCCGGTGCGCTTCGTCGCCGCGCGCCTGGCGACGCGCCCGGGTGCTGGCGACAGCGTCGAGGCGTGGGCGCGGCGCGAGCGCTACGCCGCGCTGGCCGCGATGGCACGCGCGGCCGGCGCGTCGCTCGTGCTGCTCGCGCACCACCGGCGCGACCAGGCCGAGACCTTCCTGCTGCAGGCGCTGCGCGGCGCCGGGCCAGCGGGTCTGGCCGCGATGCCGCAGCGCGTCGAGCGCGACGGGCTCGTGTGGGCACGGCCCTGGCTCGACCACGACGATGCCGCGATCGACGCCTACCTGCGCCGCTATCGGCTGCGCTGGGTCGACGACCCGAGCAACGCCGACGCCGCGTACGCGCGCAGCCGCCTGCGCACGCGCGTGATGCCGGCGCTGCGCGCCGCGTTCGAAGGCGCCGACGCGGCGCTGGCCGCCGCCGCACGCGAGGCGCAGGCCGCGCAGGCCTGCCTCGACGAAGTCGCGGCGGCCGACCTGGCCTCGGCCTGCGACGCCGATGGGGCGCTGCGGCTCGACGCCTGGCGCGCGCTGACACCCGCGCGCCGGCGCAACGCGCTGCGCGCGTGGCTGCGCGTGCGCACGGGCCGCGGCGCGGCTGCGACCGTCGTCGAGCGCCTGCTGGCCGAGGCAGGCCGCACGCCGTCGGCGCGCTGGCCGCTGCCGGGTGGTGGCGAGGTGCACCTGTACCGCGGCCGGCTGGGTGTGGACCGTGCAGCGCCCCCGCGCGCCGCGCCCTCGGGCGCGACGGCGCTGTCGATCACGGGCCCCGGCTGCCACGCGCTGCCCGCGTGGGGCGGGTGGCTGGAGGTCGTCGCGGTCGACGCCGGGGGCGTCGCGCTCGAGCACCTTCGCCGCTGCGAACTGCGCGTGCGCCGCGGCGGCGAGCGCTTCCAGGCGGCGCCGGGCGGCATCGCGCGCAGCCTGAAGAAGCAGTACCAAGCCGCCGGCGTCGCGGCCGCACAGCGTAGCGGGCCGCTGCTGTACGGCGCCGACGGGCGCCTGCTGTTCGTGCCAGGGCTGGGGATCGACGCGCGCGTGCGCGCGGCGCCCGGCACGCCGCAGGTCGCGCTGCGCTGGCGCCGCGGCGCCGGCTGACGTCAGGCCGCCGAAGGGCGGGCCGCTAGAATCCGCAGTTTCGCGCATCTCGCATCTGGGCGCGTGCAGCGCACGCGTCGCGTCGTCATGGCATTGATCGTTCACAAGTACGGCGGCACGTCGATGGGCTCGACCGAGCGCATCCGCAGCGTCGCCAAGCGCGTCGCCAAGTGGGCGCGCGCGGGGCACCGCATGGTCGTGGTGCCGTCGGCGATGAGCGGTGAGACGAACCGCCTGCTCGGTCTCGCGAAGGAACTGCAGCCGGCGAAGGTCGACGAGCGCGTGCTGCGCGAGCTCGACATGATCGCGTCGACCGGCGAACAGGTCTCGGTCGGGCTGCTCGCGCTCGCGCTGCAGGCCGAGGGCATCGACGCGATCAGCTACACCGGCTGGCAGGTGCCGATCAGGACCGACTCGGCGTACACGAAGGCGCGCATCACGAGCATCGACGACGCACGCGTGAGGGCCGACCTCGACGCCGGGCGCGTCGTCATCATCACCGGCTTCCAGGGCGTCGACGACGCCGGCAACATCACGACGCTGGGCCGCGGCGGCAGCGACACGTCGGCGGTGGCGGTGGCCGCCGCGCTGAAGGCCGACGAGTGCCTGATCTACACCGACGTCGACGGCGTCTACACGACCGACCCGCGCATCGTCCCCGAGGCGCGGCGGCTGCACACGATCAGCTTCGAGGAAATGCTCGAGATGGCGAGCCTGGGCTCGAAGGTGCTGCAGATCCGCTCGGTCGAGTTCGCCGGCAAGTACCGCGTGCCGCTGCGCGTGCTCTCCAGCTTCACCGACTGGGACATCCCGATCGACGAGGAAGCGAAGTCGGGCACGCTGATCACTTTCGAAGAGGACGAGAAGATGGAACAAGCCGTCGTGTCGGGCATCGCGTTCAACCGCGACGAGGCCAAGGTCACCGTGCTCGGCGTGCCCGACAAGCCGGGCATTGCGTACCAGATCCTCGGCGCGGTCGCCGACGCCAACATCGACGTCGACATGATCATCCAGAACGTATCGCACGACGGCAAGACCGACTTCTCGTTCACCGTGCACCGCAACGACCACGCCCGCGTGATGGACCTGCTCAAGCAAAAGGTCGTGCCGGCGCTCGGCGCGCGCGAAGTGATCGGCGACGCGCGCATCTGCAAGGTCAGCATCGTCGGCATCGGGATGAAGAGCCACGTCGGCGTCGCGGCGAAGATGTTCCGCACGCTCAGCGAAGAGGGCATCAACATCCAGATGATCTCGACCAGCGAGATCAAGACCAGCGTCGTGATCGACGAGAAGTACATGGAGCTCGCGGTGCGCGCACTGCACCGCGCGTTCGAGCTCGACCAGGAAGCCGCCGCGGCCTGACGCCCGCGCGCCGGGCGGCGTCCGGGGCTAGAATCCGACACTTCGTGCTGGAGACGTGACCGAGAGGCCGAAGGTGCTCCCCTGCTAAGGGAGTATGCGGGCAAAACCTGCATCGAGGGTTCGAATCCCTCCGTCTCCGCCAGCGACGGCCCGCAAGGGCCGTTTTCTTTGGCTGCAGCGGTTCGCGCGACGCTCAGCGTGCGGCCGGCGTGTCATCCCCAAGCGGCACGCAGCTGCAAAACAGGTTGCGATCGCCGTACACGTTGTCGACGCGGCTCACTGGGGCCCAGTACTTGCGCTGGCGCAGCGCGGGCAGCGGGTAGGCGGCCTCGTCGCGGGTGTACGGGTGCGTCCAGTCGCTCGCGGTGAGCGCGGTTGCGGTGTGCGGCGCGTGCTTCAGCGGGTTGTCGTCCTGCGGCCACTCGCCGCGCTCGATCTTCGCGATCTCGCCGCGGATCGCGATCATCGCGTCGCAGAAACGGTCGAGCTCGGCCAGCGACTCGCTCTCGGTGGGCTCGACCATCAGCGTGCCGGCCACCGGGAAGCTCAGCGTCGGCGCGTGGAAGCCGTAGTCGATCAGCCGCTTGGCGACGTCCTCGGCGCTGACGCCGCTCGTCTTGGCGAGCGGCCTCAGGTCGAGGATGCACTCGTGCGCGACGCCGCCGCCCTTGAGGCCCGGCACGCCGCCGCTGAAGTGGATGTCGTAGTGGTCCGCCAGGCGCGCCGCGACGTAGTTGGCCGCGAGGATCGCGACCTCGGTCGCGGTGCGCAGCCCGTCGGCGCCCATCATGCGGATGTACATCCAGCTGATCGGCAGCACCGCCGCGTTGCCCAGCGGCGCGGCGCTGACGGCGCCCACCGGCGCCTTCGTGTCGCCGTGACCCGGCAGGAATGGCACCAGGTCCTCGACGACGCACACCGGGCCGACACCCGGCCCGCCGCCGCCGTGCGGGATGCAGAACGTCTTGTGCAGGTTCAGGTGGCTGACGTCGCCGCCGAACTGCCCCGGCGCGGCGATGCCCACCAGCGCGTTCATGTTCGCGCCGTCGACGTAGACGCGCCCGCCCGCGCGGTGGACGATCTCGCACAGCCGCGTGACGCCGGCTTCGAACACGCCGTAGGTCGACGGGTACGTGATCATCACCGCGGCGAGCCTGTCGGCGTGCGCGGTGCACTTGGCCTCGAGGTCGGCGAGGTCGACGCTGCCGTTGGCGTCGCACTTGACGGCGACCACCTTCATGCCCGCCATCTGCGCGCTCGCCGGGTTCGTGCCGTGCGCCGATTCGGGGATCAGGCACACGTCGCGGTGGCCCTGGCCGCGCGCCTCGTGCCAGGCCTTGATCGCCAGCAGCCCGGCGTATTCCCCCTGCGAGCCGGCGTTGGGCTGCAGGCTGATGCCGGCGTAGCCGGTGGCCTGCGCGAGCCACGCGGTGAGCTGCGCGTTCAGTTCGGCGTAGCCGGCGAGCTGGTCGGCCGGCGCGAACGGATGCACGTGCGCGAACTCGGGCCACGTGATCGGGATCATCTCGCTCGTCGCGTTGAGCTTCATCGTGCACGAGCCGAGCGGGATCATCGTGCGGTCGAGCGCGAGGTCCTTGTCGGCGAGGCCGCGCAGGTAGCGCAGCATCGACGTCTCGCTGTGGTGGGTGTTGAACACCGGGTGGGTCAGGCACGCGCTGCGGCGCACGAGCGCGTCGGGCAGGCGCGTCGCGACGCCGGTCTCGAAGCGCTCGACCTCGGGCAGCGCGCCGCGCCAGCCGGTGGCGAGCGCCGCCACCTGCCACAGCGCGGCGAGGTCGGCGCGCGTCGTCGTCTCGTCGAGCGTGATGCCCACGCTCGTGGCGCTCGCGCGGCGCAGGTTCATGCCGCGCGACTCGGCCGCGGCGAGCAGCGCGTCGGTGCGCTCGCCGGTGAGCAGTTCGAGCGTGTCGAAGGCCTCGGGGTGGCGCAGCGCGACGCCCATCGCCTCGAGTCCCGCGGCGAGGATCGCGGTGTAGGTCGCGACGCGCCGCGCGATGCGCTTCAGCCCCTCGGGGCCGTGGTAGACGGCGTACATGCTCGCGACCACGGCCGGCAGCACCTGCGCGGTGCAGATGTTGCTCGTCGCCTTCTCGCGGCGGATGTGCTGCTCGCGCGTCTGCAGCGCAAGCCGGTACGCCGGTTGCCCGTGCGCGTCGACGCTGACGCCCACCAGCCTGCCCGGCAGCGAGCGCTTGAACTCGTCGCGCGTGGCCATGTAGGCGGCGTGCGGGCCGCCGGCGCCCATCGGCATGCCGAAGCGCTGCGTCGTGCCGACGACGATGTCGGCACCCTGTTCGCCGGGCGGGGCGAGCAGCGCGAGCGCGAGCAGGTCGGCGGCCACCACCAGCAGGCCGCCGCGCGCGTGCACCGCGTCGGCCAGCGGCTGCAGCGCACGGATGCGGCCGGTGACGCCGGGGTACTGCACGAGCGCGGCGAAGCACTCGGCCTCGGCGCACGCCTCGGCCGGCCCGACGACGACCTCGATGCCCAGCGGCTTCGCGCGCGTGCGCACGACTTCGATCGTCTGCGGCAGCACGTCGTCGGCGACGTAGAAGCGCGTGCTCTTGCTCTTGCCCACGCGCATCGCGAGCGTCATCGCCTCGGCGGCGGCGGTGGCCTCGTCGAGCATCGATGCGTTGGCGATCGCCATGCCCGTCAGGTCGGTGACCATCGTCTGGAAGTTGACGAGCGCTTCCATGCGCCCCTGGCTGATCTCGGCCTGGTACGGCGTGTACGCGGTGTACCAGGCCGGGTTCTCGAGCACGTTGCGCAGGATGACGCCGGGCGTGTGCGTGCCGTGGTAGCCCTGGCCGATGAAGCTCCTGAACACCTTGTTCTTTGCCGCGATCGCCTTCAGCTCGGCGAGCGCCTGCGCCTCGGGCACGGCCGGCGGCAGCTCCATCGGCTGCGTGCGCGCGATCGCCGCAGGCACGACCGCCTCGATCAGCGCGCGCCGCGACGCCGCGCCGATTGCCGACAGCATCCGCTGCTGCTCGGCCTCGGTCGGGCCGACGTGGCGGGCGACGAACTCGTCGGCGTTCTCGAGTTCGGCGAGCGGGGGCAGGGCGGACATCAGCATGGGGCGTCCCGGGTCGTGCGAGCGGCGGTCGGAGGGAGTGAGAGGGGGGTCAGAGCGTCTTCAGCAGCGCGTCGTAGGCGGGCGGGTCCATCAGCTCGTCGAACTGCTCCATGTGCGTGACGTGGACCTTGAAGAACCAGCCTTCGCCCATCGGGTCCTTGTTGGCCAGCGACGGGTCGGCGCGCAGCGCCTCGTTGACTTCGACGATCTCGCCCTCGACCGGCATGTAGACGTCGGCCGCGGCCTTGACCGACTCGACGACGCCGGCGACCTCGCCCTTCTTGTAGGTGCGGCCGACCTCGGGCAGGTCGACGTAGACCACGTCGCCGAGCGCTTCCTGCGCGTGCGGCGTGATGCCGACGACGGCGGCCTCGTGGTCCTCGATGTTGATCCACTCGTGGTCGGGGGTGAACTTGGTCGTCATGGGAGGCTCCGGTTCGGGGGTGTTCAGCCGCGGTGGTAGCGGTGGGGAGTGAAGGGAAGGGGCGTCACCTTGAGCGGCTGCAACTTGCCGCGCACGTCGGCCCAGATCTCGGCGTTCGGCTGCGCGTGCTCGACGCTGACGTAGCCCATCGCGATCGGCACGCCGAGCGTCGGCGACGTCGTGCCGCTCGTGACGCGGCCGAGCTTGTGGCCGCGGCGGTCCTGCAGCACCGCGCCTTCGCGCACCGGGATGCGCTCGAGGCCGGTCAGGCCGACGCGGCGGATCGTCGCGCCGCGCTCGAGCTGCAGCGCGATCGTCTCGGCGCCGGGGTAGCGCCCGGCGCGCGCGCCGCCCGGGCGGCGCACCTTGGCGACCGCCCACGCGAGGCCGGCCTCGACCGGCGTCGTCTTCTCGTCGATGTCGTGGCCGTACAGGCACAGGCCCGCTTCGAGGCGCAGCGTGTCGCGCGCGCCGAGCCCCGCGGGCTTGACCTCGGGCTGCGCGAGCAGCGCGCGCGCGAGCGCCTCGGCGTCGTCGCGGTGCACCGAGATCTCGAAGCCGTCCTCGCCGGTGTAGCCGCTGCGCGTGACGAAGCACTCCGCGCCGCGCAGGCCGACCTCGTGCGCCGCGAGATTGAACTGGCCGCCGGTCATGAAGGTCAGCGCCGCCACCGCGGGGTTCAGCCGCGACAGGGCCGTCACCGCCTTCGGCCCCTGCAGCGCGAGCAGCGCGCGCTCGGGCAGCGGCTGCACGAGGCAGCGCGAGCCGAGGTTCGTCACGAGGTGGCGCAGGTCGGCGTCCTTGCACGCGGCGTTGACGACGAGCAGCAGGTCGTCGGCGCCGTCGTGCACGCGGCGCGTGACCATCAGGTCGTCGAGGATGCCGCCGGCGGGGTTCGTGAACAGCGCGTAGCGCTGCTGGCCCGGCGCGAGCCCGACGATGTCGGCCGGCACCAGCGACTCGAGCGCCGCCGCGGCCTCTTCGCCGGCCAGGCGCACCTGGCCCATGTGCGAGACGTCGAACAGCGCCGCCGACTCGCGGCAGTGGCGGTGCTCGGCGAGGATGCCGCCGGGGTAGTTGACCGGCATCTCGTAGCCGGCGAACGGCACCATGCGCGCGCCGAGTTCGACGTGCAGTGCGTGCAGGGGGGTCTTCAGAAGCGGTGCGGACATCGTGCTCTCCGGAAGGGCCGTCGATCCACCGCCATCGTGCCGGTGGAGCCCCTCGCTGTCCGCTTTACCTGAGAGATTGGCGGGGGCGCTCTCGAAGCGCCTGCCGCTTGCCCCTTCGGTGGACCGCGTGCCGCGGTCTCTCTCCAGCGTGGTGACGCTTCCTGCGGAAGCGCTCGCCAGTCCTTTTGCCTGAGCGTTCGAGGGCGAGCCTCTGCGCCTTCGGCGGCCGCGGCGCCAAGGCCCGCGGCTCTCTCCTGACGGGCGTCAGTGTAGCCGAGCGCGCAGCGCGCGCACCGCGCTGTCGACGGTGGTGAGCACCGGCACGCCGCAAGCGGCCTCGACGCGGGGGCGCGCGCGCGCGAGGCTGAACTGCGCCAGCGCGATCACGCCGCAGCCTTCGCGCTCGACGAGGTGCCGCGCCGCCTGCGCGGCGAGCTCGTCGTGGCGCGCCGTGTCGCCGCGGTTCAGCGCGTCGAGCGCGCCGTCGGCGAGCGCGGTGCGCAACTCGACCGCCGGCGGGAACTCGGGTGGCATCGAGCGCAGCGTCGGGCCGAAGGTCGCGACCAGCCCGATGCGCACACCGCGCGTGGTCGCGAGAGCGGCGGCGTCGTCGACCATCGCCTCGTTGGGCTTGAGCACCGGGATCGACGCGTGCCGCCGCTTGACGGCGTCGATGCACGGCCCGAACGCCGAGCAGGTGAACAGGATGCCCTGCGCGCCGGTGCCGACCGCGTAGTCGGCCAACGCGAGGAAGCGCCGCGTCATCGCGTCGTCGATGCCGGTGGGCGATGCGGCGAGGTCGGCCGACAGGCTGTCGTCGAGCAGGTTCATCCGCGTCGCCTCGGGCCAGGCGCGTGCGAGCGCGTCGTTGACCGGCGCGATCGAGTGCGCGAGCGCGTGGATCAGTGCGATGCGTGTCATGCCGCAGCGGGGTGGGAGGCGAGCCCGCGCTTGAGCCGCGCGCGCTGCGCGGCGACGACGACGCCGAGCAGCAGCAGTGCCGGCAGATACATCCACTCCTTGGGCGGACGGTCGGCGGGCATCTCGATCTGCGTGATCCTGAAACCCTGCTCGAGACCGAGCTTCTCCGCGGTCGAGCCGAACTGCACCGCGGCGATCTGCACCTCGTCGCCGAGCGTCATCACCGTCAGGCCGATGCGCCGCAGCCGCTCGCGTGCCGGCCCGGGGTTGCCCAGCGGCAGCAGCACGCCCTTGCGGATCTCCTTGCCGTCGAGGTTGACGCCCTCGACCCACACACGCTTGCGCTCGCCGGCGGGCGCGGCCTCGACCAGCGACATCAGTTCGCTGGCCGGGCGCTCCTCGTACGGCGGGTAGACCATGTCCCACCAGTACCCAGGGCGGAACAGCGTAAACGTGACGAGCAGCAGTGCCGCCGTCTCCCACCAGCGCGACTTGACGAGGAAGTAGCCCTGCGTCGCGGCGGCGAAGACCAGCATCGCGACCACCGCGCTGGCCACCGTCAGCGCCAGGTGCAGCGGCCCGGTGATGCCGATCAGCAGCAGCTGCGTGTTGAAGATGAACAGGAACGGCAGGATCGCCGTGCGCATGCTGTAGAAGAACGCGGTGACGCCGGTCTTGATCGGGTCGGCGCGCGAGATCGCTGCCGCGGCGAACGACGCCAGCCCGACCGGCGGCGTCACGTCGGCCATCAGCCCGAAGTAGAAGACGAACAGGTGCACCGCGATCAGCGGCACGAGCAGGCCGCTTTGCGCGCCGACCTCGACGACGACGGGCGCCATCAGCGTCGAGACGACGATGTAGTTCGCCGTCGTCGGTAGGCCCATGCCGAGGATCAGGCTGATGACGGCCACCAGCACCAGCATCAGCATCAGGTTGCCGCCGGAGAGGATCTCGATGATCTCGGTCATCACGAGGCCGATGCCGGTCAGCGACACGGTGCCGACGATGATGCCCGCCGCGGCGGTGGCCACGCCGATGCCGATCATGTTGCGCGCGCCGGCTTCGAGTCCGGCGACGAGCTCCTTCAGCCCGAGCGCGAACGCGCCGCCGAGACCGCCGCGGCCGCGCATCCACGCGATCAGCGGGCGCTGCGTCAGGATCACGAAGATGATGAACATCGTCGCCCAGAACGCCGACAGCGCCGGCGACATCTGCTCGACCATCAGGCACCAGATCAGCACGACGACGGCGAGCAGGTAGTGCAGCCCGCTGCGCAGCGTCGGGCCGGTCTCGGGCAGCTCGAACACCGGCGCGTTCGGGTCGTCGAGCGTGAGTTCGGGCTCGCGCGTGCCGATCCACAGCAGGCCGAGGTAGGCGGCGAACACGCCGACGCCGATGACGAAGATCGCTGCGTCGCCGAGCGCGGCCTTGAGCCAGCCGATGCCCCAGTAGACGGCGCCGGCGAGCACGACGAAGCCGCTGACGGTGAGGCCGAACGCCAGCAGCCGCTGGCCGAAGGTCGACGTCGTGCGCCGCGGCAGCCCCTGCAGCCCGGCCTTCAGCGCCTCGAGGTGGACGATGTAGACCAGCGCGATGTACGAGATCACGGCCGGCAGGAACGCGTGCTTCATCACCTCGGTGTACGGGATGCCGACGTACTCGACCATCAGGAACGCCGCTGCGCCCATCACCGGCGGCATGATCTGGCCGTTGACCGAGCTCGAGACCTCGACCGCGCCGGCCTGGTCGCCGCGGTAGCCGACGCGCTTCATCAGCGGGATCGTGAACGTGCCGGTGGTCACGACGTTGGCGATCGAGCTGCCGCTGATGATGCCGGTGGCCGCCGACGAGACGACCGCCGCCTTGGCCGGGCCGCCCCGCATATGGCCGAGCAGCGCGAACGCGCTCTTGATGAAGTAGTTGCCGGCGCCGGCCTTGTCGAGCAGCGAGCCGAACAGCACGAACAGGAAGATGAAGCCGCTCGAGACGCCGAGCGCGACGCCGAACACGCCTTCGGTCGTCAGCCAATAGTGCGACATCGCGCGCGCGAGCGACGCGCCCTTGTGCGCGATCAGGTCGGGCATGTACGGCCCGGCGAAGGTGTAGCCGAGGAAGACCAGGGCCACGATCACCATCGGCAGCCCGAGCGCGCGCCGCGTGGCTTCGAGCAGCATCGCGATGCCGACGATCGCGACCGCGAGGTCGAACTCGGTCGGCTGGCCGGGGCGGGTGGCGAGCTCACGGTAGAAGAAGAACAGGTAGGTGGCGCAGAACGCGCCGACGATGGCGATCACCCAGTCGGTGATCGGCACCTGGTGCCGCGGCGAGCGCGCGAACGCCGGGTACGCCATGAACGCGAGGAACACCGCGAAGCCCAGGTGCACCGCGCGCGACTGCGTGTCGTTGAACACTCCGACGCCGAGCGCGAACGGCAGCGGCGAGGCGATCCACAGCTGGAACAGGCTCCACGCCAGCGTGACGACGAGGATCAGCTTCGCGACGATCGGGCCCGGGTTGCGCCCGCCGGTGTCGGTGTCGGCGGCGAGCTGGGCGACGTCGATCTCGGCCATATCGGGCTTGTTCTTGCGCAGCATCGGGGTGGCTCCTCCTCGCGGGATGCGGGCACGGTCGGATCAAAAAAGGCCCCGTGCGGGGCCTTCGGGCGCGCCGGCAACGGCGGCACGGGGTTCGCGCGCCGGTGCCGCCGGCACGGGGCTTACATCCAGCCCTTTTCCTTGTAGTACTTGACCGCGCCGGGGTGCAGCGGCGCCGAGATGCCGTTCTTGATCATTTCCTTCGGGTCGAGCGCGCCGAACGCCGGGTGCAGCTTCTTGAACTCCTCGAAGTTCTCGAACACCGCCTTGGTCAGCTCGTACACCGTCGCCTCGGGCACCTTGGCCGAGGTCACGAAGGTGGCCATCACGCCGTAGGTGGGCGTTGGGTTCGGGTGGCCGGCGTACAGCCCGCCGGGGATGTTGACCTTGGCGTAGTACGGCGCGCCGGCGACGAGCTTGTCGATCGCCGGGTGCTGCAGCGGCACGAGGCGCGCCCCGCAGGTCGTGATCGGGTCCTGGATGTTGGCGCTCGGGTGGCCGACGCCGTAGAAGAAGGCGTCGATCTTGTTGTCGCACAGCGCCGGGCCGTGCTCGTCGGCCTTGAGTTCGGCGGCGAGCGCGAAGTCGCGCGCCGTCCAGCCGAGCGCATTCATCAGCTCTTCCATCGACGCGCGCGTGCCCGAGCCCGGGTTGCCGATGTTCACGCGCTTGCCCTTGAGGTCGTCGATCTTGGTGATGTTGGCTTCCTTGCGCGAGAGCACTGTGAACGGCTCGGGGTGCAGCGAGAACACGGCGCGCAGGTCGGCGAACTTGCCGTCCTTCTCGAACGCCTTGGTGCCGTTCATCGCGTGGTACTGCCAGTCGGACTGCGCGACGCCGAAGTCGAGGTCGCCCGAGCGGATCGTGTTGATGTTGAACACCGAGCCGCCGGTCGATTCGACCGAGCAGCGGATCCCGTGCTTGGCGCGGTCCTTGTTCATCAGGCGGCAGATCGCGCCGCCGGCGGCGTAGTACACGCCGGTGACGCCGCCGGTGCCGATCGTGATGAACTTCTGCTGCGCGAGCGCCGGCGTGGCTGGCAGCGCGAGCGCCAGCGCGGCGGCGGCGAGCAGCGGGCGCAGGGCGGGGATCTTGCGGATCGAGGTCATGCAGTCACTCCTGAATGCGATGGGGGTGGCCGCGTCGTCGACGCGACGCGAAGCGTGGATTCTTGCACCGGCGACGCGGCGTCACCCGCGGGTTTCACCGCAGCGGCGGCTCACGCGGCGGTGGCCGCCAGCGCCGCGTCGATCGCCGCGGCGAGCCGCTCGACGATCGCGTCGAGTTCGGCATCCGACACGATGAACGGCGGCGCGAGCAGCACGTGATCGCCACGCCGTCCGTCGATCGTGCCGCCCATCGGGTAGACCATCAGCCCGCGCGCCATCGCCTCGCGCTTGACGGCCGCGTGCAGCCGGCGCGCGGGGTTGAACGGCGCCTTTGTCGCGCGGTCGGCCACCAGCTCGACGCCCCAGAACAGCCCGCGGCCGCGGATGTCGCCGACGTGGGGGTGGGTGCCCAGCGTCGCGCGCAGCCGCTCGGCGAGGCCGTGCCCCTGCCGCTGCACGCGCTCGAGCAGCGCGTCGCGCTCGATGACCTGCTGCACCGCGAGCGCCGCCGCGCACGCCACCGCGTGGCCGATGTAGGTGTGGCCGTGGTGGAACATGCCGCTGCCGCGCGCGAACGCATCGACGATGCGCCGCTGCGCGAGCACGGCGCCGATGGGCTGGTAGCCGCCGCCGAGGCCCTTCGCGACCGTCAGCAGGTCGGGCACGACGCCTTCCTGCTCGCACGCGTGCAGCGTGCCGGTGCGGCCCATGCCGCACATCACCTCGTCGAGGATCAGCAGGATGCCGTGGCGGTCGCACAGCTCCCGCACGCCCTTCAGGTACCCCGGCACAGGTGTCAGCGCGCCGGCGGTCGCGCCGACGACCGTTTCGGCGACGAAGGCGATCACGCGCTCGCCGCCGAGGCGGTCGATCGCTTCGGCGAGTTCGGTCACCAGCCGCTGGCCGTACTGTTCGGGCGTCTCGTCGGCACGTCGGTCGCGGTATTCGTAGCACGGCGAGACGTGCGTGACCGGGATCAGCAGCGGCGCGAACTGGCGCCTTCGCCACTCGTTGCCGCCCACTGCGAGCGCGCCGAGCGTGTTGCCGTGGTAGCTCTGCCGCCGGGCGATGAAGTGCTCGCGCTGAGGCTGCCCGATCTCGACGAAGTACTGCCGCGCCATCTTCAGCGCCGCCTCGACCGCTTCCGAGCCGCCGCTGACGAAATAGGCGTGGCTCGTGCCGGGGGGCGCGTGCGCGACGAGGTGGTCGGCGAGCTCCTCGGCGACCTCGGTCGTGAAGAAGCTCGTGTGCGCGTAGGCCAGGCGGTCGATCTGCGCGTGCATCGCGGCGATCACGTCGGGGTGGCCGTGACCGAGGCACGAGACGGCGGCGCCGCCCGACGCGTCGAGGTAGCGGCGACCGTCACGGTCGATCAGCCAGCAGCCTTCGCCGCCGACGGCGACGGGCAGGGGGAATTTCAGCTGGCGGTGCAGGACGTGGCTCATGGCGGTCGGGTCGGTCAACAGACGGTCGGACGCGGGTCGCGGGGGCAGGGAAGCCACGATTGTGATCCGTGTCCGGCCCGCTACAGTCGACGCCCAGCATGCAAGACGAAATCGCCACGCTGCGCCGCATCCTGCGCAACTGCCGCACGATCGCCGTCGTCGGCCTGTCGGCCGACTGGTTCCGGCCGAGCTACTTCGCAGCCAGTTACCTGCAGGGCAAGGGCTACCGCATCGTGCCGGTCAACCCGAAGTACCCCGAGATCCTCGGCGAGAAGAGCTATGCGCGGCTCGAGGACATCCCGTTCCCGGTCGACATGGTCGACGTGTTCCGCAAGCCCGCCGACCTGCCGCCGATCGCGGCGAGCGCGGTGGCCATCGGCGCGAAGTGCCTGTGGCAGCAGCTCGGCGTGGCCAACGCCGAGGCCGACGCGATCGCACGTGCCGCCGGCCTCGACAGCGTGATGGACCGCTGCGTCAAGATCGAGCACGCGCGCCTGTTCGGCGGCCTGCACTGGGTCGGCGTCAACACCGGGGTCATCTCGGCCAAGCGGCCGCACTGACACGACCGCAGAAAGCACACCGTGGCCGACCGCCGCTTCCACCCCGAAACGCTGGCGATCCACGCCGGCCAGATCCCCGACGCCGCGACCGGCGCGCGTGCGCTGCCGATCTACCAGACGACGAGCTTCGTGTTCGACAACGCCGACCACGCCGCGGCGCTGTTCAACCTGCAGACCTTCGGCAACGTCTACTCGCGCCTGTCCAACCCGACGGTGGCCGCGCTCGAGGAGCGCGTCGCCGCGCTCGAGGGCGGCCGCGCCGCGGTGGCCGCCGCCAGCGGCATGGCCGCCGAGGCGCTCGCGCTGATGACGATCCTGCAGGCCGGCGACCACGTCGTCGCCGCGGGGGCGCTGTACGGCGGCACCGTGACGATGCTCGCCGTCAACCTCGCGAAGTTCGGCATCGAGACGACCTTCGTCGACGCGACGCGGCCGGAGGCCTTTGCCGCCGCGATGCGGCCGAACACGCGTGCCGTGTTCGCCGAGAGCCTGGGCAACCCGAGCCTCGCGGTGCTCGATATCGCCGCGGTGGCCGACGTCGCGCACGCGCACGGCGTGCCGCTGGTGATCGACAACACGGTGCCGAGCCCGTTCCTGTGCAACCCGATCGCGCACGGCGCCGACGTCGTCGTGCACAGCGCGACGAAATACCTCGCCGGCCACGGCACGACACTGGGCGGCGTCGTCGTCGAGGGCGGCAGGTTTCCGTGGGACAACGGCAAGTTCCCGGGCATGACGGAGCCGAGCCCCGGCTACCACGGCGTGCGCTTCTACGAGACCTTCGGCGACTTCGGCTTCACGATGCGCTGCCGCATGGAGACGCTGCGCGTCTACGGCGCGGCGCTGGCTCCGATGAGCGCATGGCAGATCCTGCAGGGCGTCGAGACGCTGCACGTGCGCATGGAGCGTCACTGCACGAACGCGCGCAAGGTGGCCGAGTTCCTGCGCGCGCACCCGCGCGTGCGCTGGGTCAACTACCCCGGGCTGCCCGATCATCCGCAGCACGCGCTGCTGGCGCGCCAGATGCGCCACGTCGACGGCGCGCCGGGTGCGTCGGGGCTGCTCGCGTTCGGGATCGACGGCGGGCTCGACGCCGGTGTGCGGTTCATCGAGGCGGCGCAGTTCATGAGCCACCTCGCCAATATCGGCGACGTGCGCACGCTCGTGATCCACCCGGCGTCGACGACGCACCGCCAGCTCGACGAGGCGCAGCAGCGCGCCGCCGGTGTCACGCCCGACATGATCCGCATGTCGGTCGGTCTCGAGCACGTCGACGACATCCTGTGGGACATCGACCAGGCGCTCGCGAAGGCGGGCGCGTGACCGGCTGCGCGGCAGCGCGATTCCTTCGACCCCTGACCCAGCGACACGATGAGCGACACGCCCCCCGCCTTCCGCCTGACCTACGCGACGATGTTCGACCCGCCGGCGCAGTTGCACGAGCGCTTCGACGAGGCCCTGCAGCGCGTGCGGGCACAGCTCGGCGCCGACCACGCGATGACGATCGGCGGGCAGCGCCGTGGCGGTGCGCAGTGGATCGACAAGCGCGCGCCTGCCGACGCGCGCCTGCAGCTCGGGCGCTTCGCCGCCGGCACCGCCGCCGACGCGCGGGCCGCGGTGGACGCCGCGCGCGCGGCCGCGCCCGCCTGGGCGGCTACACCCTGGCGCGAGCGCGTCGCGCTGCTGCGCCGCGCGGCACAGCGCATCGAGGCGCGGGTGTTCGATCTGGCCGCCGCGGTGGCGCTGGAGGTCGGCAAGAACCGCATGGAGGCGCTCGGCGAGGTGCAGGAGACGGCCGACCTGATCGCCTGGTACTGCGACCGCATGGAAGAAGCCGACGGCTTCGAGCGGGCGCTGCCCGACGACCCGCTGCCGGGCTGGCGCAGCCACAACCGCACGCGGCTGCGGCCTTACGGCGTGTGGGCCGTGATCGCTCCGTTCAACTTCCCGTTCGCGCTGGCCGGCGGGCCGGTCGGCGCGGCGCTGGTGGCGGGCAACACGGTGGTGTTCAAGACCGCCAGCGACACGCCGTGGAGCGGGCGGCTGCTGATGGACGTGTTCGAAGAGGCGGCACTGCCGCCGGGCGTCGTCAACCTCGTCGCCGGCGCCGGCGGCGAGGTCGGCGACGCGCTGGTGGGCGCGCCCGACGTCGCCGGCGTCACGTTCACCGGATCGCACGAGGTCGGCACGGCGCTGCTGCGCCGCTTCGCCGCCGGCACGCGCCCGCGGCCGGTGATCGCCGAGATGGGGGGCAAGAACCCGGCGATCGTCACGCACCACGCCGATCTGGACCGCGCTGCCACCGGCATCGTGCGCTCGGCATTCGGGCTGCAGGGGCAGAAATGCTCGGCGTGCTCGCGCGTGTACGTCGAGCGCAGCGTCGCCGACGCGCTGCGCGAGCGGCTCGTCGAGCGCACGCGCGCGATCGCGATCGGCGATCCGGTGCTCGCGGCGCACTGGATGGGGCCGGTGATCAACGCCGCCGCGGTGGCGCGCTACCGGCGGGCGGTCGACGAGATCCGCGCCGGCGGCCGCGTCGACGTCGGCGGCGAGGTGCTGCAGGCGGGTGACTTCACGCACGGCCACTTCGTCGCGCCGACCGTGGCGCGCGTGCCCTATGGGCACCGTCTGTGGCGCGACGAGCTGTTTCTGCCGCTCGTGCTCGTCGGCGAGGTCGAATCCCTCGACGAGGCGCTGGCGCGCGCCAACGACAGCGACTACGGATTAACCGCAGGCTTCTACGGTGCCCCCGACGAAGTCGAGGTGTTCCTCGACCGCATCGAGGCCGGCGTCACCTACGTGAACCGGCCGCAGGGCGCGACCACCGGCGCGTGGCCCGGCTACCAGCCCTTCGGTGGCTGGAAGGGCAGCGGCAGCACCGGCAAGGCGATCGGCTCGTTCTGGTACCTGCCGCAATACCTGCGCGAGCAGTCGGTGACCGTCGTCGAGTGACGGCCGCGCGCACAGGGCGCCGCTGCGGCAGCGCCTACAGCGACTTCTTCAGTGCGTGCCCGATCTCGCCGACGATGCCGCGCCGAAACGCCAGCACGCACACGACGAAGATCACGCCTTGCACGACGGTGACCCACGCGCCCAGCGGCGCGAGGTAGTTCTGCATCGTCACGATCACCGCGGCGCCGACGATGGGGCCGAAGATCGTGCCCAGCCCGCCGACCAGCGTCATCAGGACGACCTCGCCCGACATCGTCCAGTGCACGTCGGTCAGCGACGCGAGCTGGAACACGATGGCCTTGGTCGCGCCGGCCAGGCCGGCCAGCGTCCCGGAGAGCACGAACGCGACGAGCTTGTAGCGGTCGGTGTCGTAGCCTAGCGAGATCGCGCGGTTCTCGTTCTCGCGGATCGCCTTGAGCACCTGGCCGAACGGCGAATGCACGACGCGGTAGATCAGCGCGAAGCCGCCGAGGAACACGGCGAGCACGACGGCGTACATCGCCAGCGGCTGCGACAGGTCCACGACGCCGAACAGGTGCCCGCGCGGCACCGCCTGGATGCCGTCCTCGCCGCCAGTGAAGGGCGCCTGCAGGCTGAAGAAGAACACCATCTGCGCGAGCGCGAGCGTGATCATCGCGAAGTAGATGCCCTGGCGGCGGATCGCGAGCGAGCCCGCGACGACGCTGAGCAGGCCAGCGCACAGCGTGCCGAACAGGATCGCGAACTCGGGGTTGAACCCCCACACCTTGGCCGCGTGCGCCGACGCATAGCTCGCCGAGCCGAGGAACATCGCGTGGCCGAACGACAGCAGCCCGCCGAAGCCGATCAGCAGGTTGAACGCGCAGGCGAACAGCGCGAAGCACATCACCTTCATCAGGAACACCGGGTAGGCCACGGCCGGCGCGACGGCGAAGAACAGCGCCATCACGACGAACAGCGTCAGGTGCAGACGCGCCTGCGCGTCGCGGCGTGCACCGCTGTCGGCCGGCGCGATCGCGCCTCGCGCGAGGGGGGAGGTGGGGGCGCTCATCGCTATTTCTGTGTTCCGAACAGCCCGGCAGGACGCACGAGCAGCATGATGGCCATGATGATGAAGATCACCGTGCTCGAGGCTTCGGGGTAGAAGACCTTGGTCAGCCCTTCGACCAGGCCGAGCCCGAATCCGGTGACCACCGAGCCGAGGATCGAGCCCATGCCGCCGATGACGACGACGGCGAAGACGACGATGATCAGGTCCGCGCCCATCTGGGGGCTGACCTGGTAGATCGGCGCGGCCATCACGCCGGCCAGCGCGGCCAGCGCGACGCCGAAGCCGTAGGTCAGCGTGATCATGCGCGGCACGTTGATCCCGAACGCCTGCACGAGCTGCGGGTTCTCGGTGGCTGCGCGCAGGTAGGCGCCGAGCTTGGTGCGCTCGATGACGTACCAGGTGGCCAGGCACACGATCAGCGAGGCGACGATGATCCACGCCCGGTAGTTCGGCAGGAACATGAAGCCCAGGTTCTGGCCGCCTTGCAGCGCCTCGGGAATCGCGTAGGGCTGGCCGGAGGAGCCGTACTGCTGGCGGAACAGGCCCTGGATGATCAGCGCCAGGCCGAAGGTCAGCAGCAGGCCGTAGAGGTGGTCGAGCTTGTACAGGCGCGACAGCATCGTGCGCTCGATCACGACGCCGGTGGCGCCGACGACGAGCGGCGCGATCAGCAGCGCCCACCAGTAGCCCAGCCCGAACTTGTTGAGCAGCCACCACGCGACGAACGCGCCCATCATGTACTGCGCGCCGTGCGTGAAGTTGATGATGTTGAGCAGGCCGAAGATCACGGCCAGCCCGAGTGACAGCAGCGCGTAGAACGCCCCGTTGATGAGGCCGATCAACAGCTGCCCGAAAAGGGCCTGCGTGGGGATCCCGAAGATCTCGGTCATGGCGCTTCGAATGGGCCGGCGCCGCGCGTGCGCGGCGCCGGCGTGGGGGCTCAGCCGCCGGGGGCGCTCACTTGACGAGGGGGCATTCGCCCTGGTTCAGCGGGCGGAAGGCTTCGGCCGCCGGGATCGTCGCGCGCAGCTTGTAGTAGTCCCACGGCCCCTTCGACTCGGCCGGGGTCTTGACCTCGAACAGGTACGCCGGGTGGATCTTGCGGCCGTCGGCGCGGATCGACCCCTTACCGAACAGGGGGTCGTCGGTGGGCATCTTCTTCATCTGTTCGATGACCTTGGTGCCGTCGTCGCTCTTGAGCGCCTCGACCGCCTTCAGGTAGTGCAGCACCGCCGAGTAGACGCCCGCCTGCACCATCGACGGCATGCGGCCGTTGTGGCGCTCCGCGAAGCGCTTGGACCAGGCGCGGGTCTGGTCGTTGAGGTCCCAGTAGAAGGTCTCCGTCAGGATCAGCCCCTGCGCGGTGTTCAGACCGAGGCTGTGGATGTCGTTGATGAACACCAGCATCCCGGCGAGGTTCTGGCCACGGCGGGTCAGACCGAACTCGGCGGCTTGCTTGATCGAGTTGATCGTGTCGCCGCCCGCATTGGCCAGGCCGATGATCTTGGCCTTCGACGCCTGCGCCTGCAGCAGGAACGAGCTGAAGTCGGTGCCGGGGAAGGGGTGGCGGACCTTGCCGACCACCTTGCCGCCGTTCTTGACGACGACGGCCTCGGTGTCGCGCTCGAGCGCGTGGCCGAACGCGTAGTCGGCGGTCAGGAAGAACCAGGTGTCGCCGCCGGTCTTGACGATCGCACTGCCGGTGCCGTTGGCGAGCATCCAGGTGTCGTAGGTCCAGTGGATCGTGTTCGGGCTGCACGCCTTGCCGGTCAGGTCGGCGGTGGCCGCACCCGAGACGAGGAAGGCCTTGCCCTTCTCGCGCGTGATCTGGTTGATCGCCAGCGCCACCGACGAGGTCGGCACGTCGACGATGACGTCGACGCCGTCACGGTCGTACCAGCTGCGCGCGATCGTCGACCCCACGTCGGGCTTGTTCTGATGGTCGGCGCCGAGGATCTCGACCTTGAGCCCCTTGGCGGCGGCACCGAAGTCCTCCACGGCGAGACGCGCGGCGACCAGCGCCCCCGGCCCCGAGATGTCGGCGTACAGGCCCGACATGTCGTTCATCACGCCGATCTTGATCACGCCATCGGAGATCTGCGCCTGAGCGCCGCCCGCGCCGAGGGCGCAGGCGGCTGCGACGAGCGCCGACACGATACGCAGCTTCATGGACTTGTCCCTTTCTTTGGTCGAATCACCGATCCGGCTCGCGCCGGCCCTCACACGCCGAGCACCTCGTGCAGCATGTCCTGCTTGGCCGCCAGCTCGCTGGCAGCGTACGACTCGATCACGCGGCCGTGCTCGATCACGTAGAAACGGTCGGCCAGCGGCGCGGCGAAGCGGAAGTTCTGCTCGACCATCACGATCGTCAGTCCCTTGTCGCGCAGCGTGCGGATCGCGCGGCCCAGCGCCTGCACGATCACTGGCGCCAGCCCTTCGGAGATCTCGTCGAGGAGCAGCAGCTTCGCGCCGGTGCGCAGGATGCGCGCCACCGACAGCATCTGCTGCTCGCCGCCCGAGAGCCGGCCGCCGGGGCTCGCACGGCGCTCCTTCAGGTTGGGGAACATCGCGTAGATCTCGTCCAGGCTCATTCCGCCGGAGGCGACCGCGGGCGGCAGCAGCAGGTTCTCCTCGCAGGTCAGGCTGGCGAAGATGCCGCGCTCTTCGGGGCAGTAGCCCACGCCCAGGTGCGCGATCGCGTGCGGTGGCAGGCCGATCGCCTCGGTGCCGTTGATCATGATCGACCCGCTGCGCCGACCGACCAGCCCGAGGATCGCGCGCAGCGTCGTCGTGCGCCCGGCGCCGTTGCGGCCGAGCAGCGTGACGACTTCGCCGCGGCGCACCTGGAGGTCGACGCCGTGCAGGATGTGCGACTCGCCGTACCAGGCGTGCACGTCCGTCAACCGCAGCAGCTCGACGCCTTCAGCCATGCGCGCCCTGCAGTTCGACTTCGGCGCTGCCCATGTAGGCTTCGAGCACCTGCGGGTTCTTCGACACCTGCTCGTATCGGCCCTCGGCGATCACGGCCCCTCGCGCCAGCACGGTGATCGTGTCGGCGATGCGCGCGACGACGTTCATGTTGTGCTCGACCATCAGCACGGTGCGGTTGGCGGCGACCTTCTTGATCAGCTGCGTGACGAGGTCGACGTCCTCGTGGCCCATGCCCTGCGTCGGCTCGTCGAGCAGCATCAGCTTCGGTTCCATCGCCAGCGTCGTCGCGATCTCGAGCGCGCGCTTGCGGCCGTAGGGCAGCTCGACGGTGACGACGTCGGCGAACTCGCGCAGCCCGACGGTGTCGAGCAGCTCGAGCGCGCGGCCGTTGAGCGCATCGAGCGTGCGCTCGGAGCGCCAGAAGTGGAACGACGTGCCGAGCTGGCGCTGCAGTGCCACGCGCACGTTCTCCAGCACCGTCAGGTGCGGGAACGTGGCCGAGATCTGGAACGAGCGGACGATGCCGCGGCGTGCGATCTGCGCCGGCTTCTCGGCCGTGATGTCGCTGCCCTCGTAGAGGATCTGCCCGCGCGTGGGCGGCAGGAACTTGGTCAGCAGGTTGAAGCAGGTCGTCTTGCCGGCACCGTTGGGTCCGATGAGTGCGTGGATCGTGCCGCGGCGCACCCGCAGGTCGACGCCGGCGACGGCCACGAAGCCCTTGAATTCTTTGACGAGACCGCGGGTCTCGAGGATGACGTCGGTGGTCATCGGCAGGCAGCGCATCGCGCCGCCGTTGTCTGATTGAACGGCGGCATTATTCGGTGGCGGCCGCGCTGCCCGCCATCGGGTTTGTGCCTAACGTCGACGGTCCGCGGGCCGCAGCCATCGCGGCGCGCCTGATTACCATACGGTCGCCCGACCACGGCAAGAGGGGCCTGGGCCCCGATGAGGCGCCACGATGAGGACGAAGAACATCTACGAAGAGCACCTGGACCGCAACGCGGCCAACTTCGCGGCGCTGACGCCGACGAGCTTCGTCGAGCGCAGCGCCGAGGTCTTCGGCGACCTGCCGGCAGTGATCCACGGCGCGCGCCGCTACACGTGGGCGCAGTGCCGCGAGCGCGCGGCGCGGCTTGGCGCCGCGCTGCGCGCGCTGGGTGTCGGGTGGCTCGACACCGTCAGCACGATGCTCGCCAACACGCCCGAGATGGTCGAGGCGCACTACGCGGTGCCGGCGATCAACGCCGTGCTCAACACGCTGAACACACGGCTCGACGCGCCGCTGCTGGCGTGGCAGATGGCCCACTGCGAGGCCAAGGTGCTGCTCAGCGACCGCGAGTTCGCGCCGACGGTGCGCGAGGCGCTGCGCCTGCTGCGCGAACAGCACGGCCGCGAGGTGGTCGTGATCGACGTCTGCGACAGCGAGTACACCGGTGGCGGCGAGCGCGTCGGCGCGCACGAGTACGAGGCGCTGCTGGCCGCCCACGCGCCGCTGCACAGGCTCGAGGGTGCGGCCGACGAGTGGGACGCGATCGCGGTGAGCTACACCAGCGGCACGACGGGCGACCCGAAGGGTGTCGTCACGCACCACCGCGGCGCGTACCTGAACGCGGTGGGCAACGCCGTCACGTGGACGATGCCGCAGTTCCCGAAGTACCTGTGGACGCTGCCGATGTTCCACTGCAACGGCTGGTGCTTCCCGTGGACCGTGGCGCTGCAGGCCGGCGTGCACGTGTGCCTGCGCCGCGTCGAGGCGCGCGCGATCCTCGACGCGATGCGCGAGCACGCTGTCACGCACTACTGCGCGGCGCCGATCGTGCACAACCTCATCGTCAATGCACCGCCCGAGTGGCGCGAGGGCGTACACGGCGTCAAGGGCATGGTCGCCGGCGCGGCGCCGCCGGCGGCGATGATCGAGGGCATGGCGCGCATCGGCTTCGACATCACGCACGTCTACGGGCTGACCGAGGTCTACGGGCCAGCGTCGGTCGCGGTCAAGCGCGACAGCTGGGCGCGCCAGAGCCTGGCCGAGCAGACGCGCCTGAACGGCCGCCAGGGCGTGCGCTACGCGCTGCAGGACGGCATGACGGTGATGGACCCGCAGACGATGCAGGAAGTGCCGGCCGACGGGCAGACGATGGGCGAGATCATGTTCCGCGGCAACATCGTGATGAAGGGCTACCTGAAGAACCCGTCGGCGACCGCGAAGGCCTTCGAGGGCGGCTGGTTCCACACCGGCGACCTCGCGGTGCTCGAGCCGGACCGCTACGTCAAGATCCGCGACCGCAGCAAGGACGTGATCATCAGCGGCGGCGAGAACATCAGCTCGATCGAGGTCGAGGACGCGCTGTACCGCCACCCGGCGGTGCTCGCGTGCGCGGTGGTCGCCAAGCCCGACCCGAAGTGGGGCGAGACGCCGCTGGCCTACGTCGAGCTCAAGCCTGGTGCTTCCGTCACCGCCGACGAGCTGGTCGCGCACTGCCGCACCCAGCTGGCCGGCTACAAGGTGCCGCGCGAAATCCGCTTCGAGGAGATCCCGAAGACCTCGACCGGCAAGATCCAGAAGTTCCAGCTGCGCGAGCGGGCGAAGTCCGCCAGCGCGATCGGGTAGCGCGCTGTGTGCCTGCGCTCAGGTCCACCACAGCGCGTGCTGGGTGGCCGTGTGCAGGTCGCGCCAGACGCGGTTGATGTCGGAGCCGGCGTCGGCGGCCGGCAGCCCGCAGGCCGGGTAGAGGTCGTCGACGGCGCGCCGCGCCGCGTGGACGAGTTCGCGCGCGGCCGCCTCGACCGCGGTCGCTGCGTCGTGCGCGGGCAGCCCGGCTTCGACGCGCGCCCACGCTGCGTCGAGCCGGGCGTAGAACGCGTCGCGCGCCTGCGTCAACTGCCGCGGCGCATCGCGTGCGGCCTCGCGCAGCGGCGATGCGGCGCCTTCGCTGGCCAGTCGCACCGCGACGGCCGGCATGGCCAGCGCGACGAAGTGGCGCGCGATGCCGCAGGTCACCGCCGCCAGCGTCGCGAAGGCCAGCGCGCGGAACGGAAAGCGCCACAGCGGACCGTCGTGGGTCGCGTGCGCGGCGTCGATCGCGAAACGGTGCGACGCCGGCACCCACGCGCCGTCGATGCGCAACGCGTGCGACGCACTCGCGCGCAGCCCGATCGCGCGCCACGTCGGCTCGACGTGCACGCAGCGCGCCGGCACGACGAAGGCGGCCACGCGCGGCGCACCGCCGGCATCGTGCAGTGGCACGCCGTGCTCGTGCAGCACGGCGTTGACGGTGAAGTGTGTTGCCCACGGGGCGCCGCTGGCGTGGGCCCAGCGTCCCTGCAGCCGCCAGCCATCGCCGTCGTGTTCGGCGCTGCCGGTCGCGGCGCCACTGCCGGCCACGCATGCCCGGTGCGTGGCCAGCACATGGCGCGCCAGCGCCGGCGGCCAGAACCCGGCGAACCACGCAGCGCCGGCACACAGCGTGACGACCCAGGCGGTGCTGCCGTCGGCCTCGGCCAGCGCCTCCTCGAGCGCGACGACCCGCGGCAGTGGCCACTCGGCGCCGCCAACGGCGCGTGGTGCCAGCATGCCCAGCCAGCCGCGGCAGTGCACCAGCGCGCGCTGCGCGGCAGTCAGCGCACCGCTGGCGTCGGCCACTGCGGCGTCGTCGCGCAGGCGCTTTGCGTCACGTGGAGCGAGCGCGGTGCCAGTGATGTCGGGGTGGGGAACGGTGGCGGTCATCTCGCCGCCACTGTAGGCCGGCGTGCGGCCTTGCCGCGAGGCGCTACCATGCACGATGGCCGCCAGTGCGCCGGGCCCGCAATGCAGGAGACAGGAGAGCGACGATGCTGACCACCGACGATCCGCTGGTGTGCTACGCGAAAGACGCGCGCGGCGTCATCACGCTGACGCTGAACCGCCCTCAGGCCTTCAACTCGCTGTCGGAGGCGATGCTCACGGCGCTGCAGCGCGAACTCGACGCGATCGCGAAGGACGAGACGGCGCGCGTCGTTGTGATCGCCGGCGCCGGCAAGGCCTTCTGCGCCGGCCACGACCTGAAAGAGATGCGCGCGCAGCCGTCGCTCGGCTACTACGAGCGCCTGTTCGGCCAGTGCGGGCGCATGATGATGAGCCTGCAGAAGCTGCCGGTGCCGGTGGTGGCGCGAGTGCACGGCATCGCCACCGCCGCGGGCTGCCAGCTGGTGGCGATGTGCGACCTCGCGGTGGCGGCGCGCGGCGCGAAGTTCGCCGTCAGCGGCGTCAACCTCGGGCTGTTCTGCTCGACGCCGAGCGTCGCGCTGAGCCGCAACCTGGGCCGCAAGGCGGCGTTCGAGATGCTCGTCACCGGCGAGTTCATCGACGCCGACGACGCGAAGGCCAAGGGTCTCGTCAATCGCGTCGCCGAACCCGACCAGCTCGACGCCGAGGTCGAGCGGCTGGTGGCGGCCATCGTCGCGAAGCCGCGCGTCGCGGTGGCGATGGGCAAGGCGCTGTTCTACCGCCAGCTCGAGAAGGGCATCGAGGCCGCCTACGCCGACGCCGAGCAGACGATGGCGTGCAACATGATGGACGAGGCCGCGCTCGAGGGCGTGCAGGCCTTCATCGACAAGCGCAAGCCGGCCTGGGCCGCGCAGGGCTGAGCCCGTGTCGCAGCCGCTGCCGCCGCTCGATGACACCGCGCCGGCCGCGGTGCGCGCCGAGATGGCGGCGCTGCGCGCCGCACTCGACGCGACGGTACCGCGCAAGCGGCACCTCGACCGCAACCTGCTGGTCGCGACCTGGAACCTGAAGGAGTTCGGCTCGCTGACCGAGAAGTGGGACGCCGGCGCGCGCGACACGCCCAAGCGCGACTGGCGTGCGCTGTGGGCGATCGCCGAAATCGTCTCGCGCTTCGACGTCGTCGCGCTGCAGGAGGTCACCGGCAACCTGCGTGCGCTGCGCACGCTGATGAAGACGCTGGGCGCGCGCTGGCAGTTCGTGATGACCGACGTCACGCGCGGCGAGGCTGGCGGCGGCGAGCGCATGACCTTCGTGTTCGACGGCGCGCGCGTCGAGCTGTCGGGGCTGGCCGGCGAACTCGTCGTGCCGCCCGAGTGGATCGCCGGCACCGACCCGTCGATCGCGCTGCGCCGCCAGTTCGCGCGCACCCCGTACACGGTGAGCTTTCGCGCCGGCGACGCGACCGTGATCCTCGTCGCGATGCACGTGCTGTATGGCAGTGCGGCGGCCGACCGCGTGCCCGAGCTGCAGGGCATCGCGCGCTGGATGGCCGACTGGGCGCAGCAGACCTCGCGCTGGCACCACAACCTCGTCGTGCTGGGCGACTTCAACATCGACCGCCGCGACGACGCGCTGTGGCAGGCGTTCACGTCGACCGGGCTCACCGTGCCCGAGGCGCTGCACGCGGTGCCGCGCTCGATCTTCGCCGACCCGGTCAAGCCGGCGCTCGACAAGTTCTACGACCAGATCGCGTGGTTCACCGACCGCAAGCGCCAGCTGATCGACCTGCGCGCCGGTGCCGCGGGCAGCGTCGACTTCGTGCCGCACCTGTACCGCGACGTCGGGCTCACGCGCGCGCAGATGCAGTACCGCGTCTCCGACCACTACCCGCTGTGGGTCGAGTTCGTCTGATCGCCGGGGCGCGCGCCCGCGGGCTGCAGGCGTGACAGCCACTGCGCGAACTCGGTCGGGAACGGGAACACGATCGTCGAGCTATTCTGCATGCCGATCGTCGCCAGCGTGCTGAGGTAGCGCAGCTGCATCGCCTCGGGCGCGCCGCCGAGGATGCGCGCGGCCTCGAGCAGCTTGCGCGCCGCCTGCTCCTCGCCCTCGGCGTTGATGATCTTCGCGCGCCGCTCGCGCTCGGCTTCGGCCTGGCGCGCCATCACGCGCACCATGCCTTCGCCGAGGTCGATGTGCTTGATCTCGACGTTGGCGACCTTGATGCCCCAAGCGTCGGTCTGCTGGTCGAGGATCTCCTGGATGTCGGCGTTCATCTTGTCGCGCTCGGCGAGCAGTTCATCGAGCTCGTGCTTGCCGAGCACCGAGCGCAGCGTCGTCTGCGCCAGCTCGCTCGTCGCCTGATGGAAGTTTTGCACCTGCACCACCGCCTTCGCCGGCTCGACGACACGGTAGAAGATGATCGCGTTGACCTTGACCGAGACGTTGTCGCGCGAGATCACGTCCTGACTCGGCACGTCGAGCACCGCCACGCGCAGGTCGACGCGCACCATCTGCTGGATGTACGGCACGAGCAGGATCAGGCCCGGGCCCTTGACGCCGGTGAAGCGCCCGAGCGTGAACACGACGCCGCGCTCGTACTCGCGCAGGATGCGGATCGACGCGCCGAGAACGACGAGCGCGAGCACGAGAAAGGGCAGGTAGAACGCGAAGTCGAAGAACATGTCGAGGGCTTCCAGGGGGTGGTCCATCGGGGCGGTCAGGGGTGATGCGGCACCGGCCACGCCTCGCGCGCCGGCTGCACGCTCAGTTGCAGCCCGTGCACCGCAGTGACGGTCACGACCTGGCCGGGGCGCAGTCCTTCGGGTCCGTCGGCCGCCCAGCGTTCGCCGGCGGCGAGCACGTGGCCGGCGCGGCCGTCCCAGTCGAGCACGCGGCCCTCGGTGCCGACCATGCCTTCGGCCCCCGTCACGACGCGGCTGCGCCGCGACTTGAGCGCCAGGCGCACGATCAGCAGCGTCATGCCGAGGCTCGCGAGCGCGATGCCGGCGACCAGCGGCAGTGAGACGCCGAAGCCCGGCGCGTCGGCGTCGAACAGCAGCATCGCGCCGAACACGAACGCGACGACGCCGCCGATGCCGAGCACGCCCACCGACGGCGTGAACGCCTCGGCGACCATCAGCGCGATGCCCAGCAGCAGCAGCGCGACGCCGACGTAGTTGACCGGCAGCGCCGACAGCGCGTACAGCCCGAGCAGCAGGCTGATCGCGCCGATCGTGCCGGGCACCAGCGCGCCGGGGTTCATGAACTCGAAGATCAGCCCGTAGATGCCCACCAGCATCAGGATCAGCGCGAGGTTGGGGTTGGTGATCGCACCCAGCAGCCGCGAGCGCCAGTCAGGGTCGAGCCGCTCGATGGCGAGCCCCTTCGTGTCGAGCGTGACCCGCGCCTCGCCCAGGCGCACCTCGCGCCCGTGGGCCTTGTCGAGGAGGTCGGCGACGCTGGCGGCGATCAGGTCGATGACGCCGCGCTTGAGCGCGTCCTCGGCGGCGAGGCTCGCGGCGTCGCGCACCGCGGCCTCGGCCCAGTCGGCGTTGCGACCGTGCAGCTCGGCCAGCGAGCGGATGTAGGCCACCGCGTCGTTCGTCACTTTGGCGTCCATCGCGCTTGAGCCACGGCGCGGGCTGCGCGTGACGCCGTCGCCGCCCGCCGGGGCGCTGGCCGCGGACGCGGCGGGCGCCGGCGGTGGGGCCGGCCGCTCGTCGCTCGGGCCGCCGGGCAGCGGCGAGCCGCCGCCGATCTGCACCGGGGTCGCGGCACCGAGGTTGGTGCCCGGCGCCATCGCGGCGACGTGGCTCGCGTAGAGGATGTACGTGCCAGCGCTGGCGGCGCGCGCGCCGCTGGGCGCGACGTGGCTGAGTACCGGCAGCGGTGACGCGAGGATCGCGCGGATGATCTCGCGCATCGAGGTGTCGAGCCCGCCCGGGGTGTCGATCTGCAGCACGACGGCCGCGGCGCCGCGTTCCTGCGCGCGCGCGAGCCCGCGCTTGACGTAGTCGGCGCTCGCCGGCCCGATCGCACCGTCGATCGTCAGCACGACGGCGGTGCGCGCCCCGCCGGGGACCTGCGCGAGCGAGGCGGCGAGAACACCGAGCCACGCCCAGAGCCCGGCGAGCAGCATCCAGCCGAGCGCGCGCAGGCGGCTGCGCGTGGGCGGTGTCGGGCGGCGCGGCGTGTCCATCGCCACCGCATCATAGGCGCGACGTGCCGCCGAGCAAGAAAAAGGGCCGGCACGTGGCCGGCCCTCTGGGTCGAGAAGCGCCCGCTCAGGGCTTCGCGGCCGGCGGCGCGATCGCCGCGGCCGGCACTGCGGCGGTGTGCACCACGGCCGGCGGCGTGGCCAGTTCGGCGTGCGGCTTGCCGCCCGCGGCCGGCAGCAGCGGCACGATCAGCAGCGCGACGATGTTGATGATCTTGATCAGCGGGTTGACGGCCGGGCCGGCGGTGTCCTTGTAGGGGTCGCCCACGGTGTCGCCAGTGACGGCGGCCTTGTGCGCGTCGCTGCCCTTGCCGCCGTGGTGCCCGTCTTCGATGTACTTCTTCGCGTTGTCCCACGCGCCGCCGCCGGTGCACATGCTGATGGCGACGAACAGACCGGTGACGATCGTGCCCATCAGCAGGCCGCCGAGCGCCTCGGGGCCGAGCGCGAGGCCGACGACGATCGGCACCGCCACGGGCAGCAGCGACGGGATCATCATCTCCTTGATCGCGGCGCTGGTCAGCATGTCGACCGCACGCCCGTACTCGGGCTTCGCGGTGCCTTCCATGATCCCCTTGATCTCGCGGAACTGGCGGCGTACCTCCTCGACGACGCTGCCGGCCGCGCGGCCGACGGCTTCCATCGCCATCGCGCCGAACAGGTAGGGGATCAGGCCGCCGATGAACAGGCCGATGATCACGTTCGGGTTGCTGAGGTCGAACGTCGCGAGGATGCCCTTGGCCTCGAGCGAGTGCGTGTAGTCGGCGAACAGCACCAGTGCCGCGAGGCCCGCCGAGCCGATCGCGTAGCCCTTGGTCACCGCCTTCGTCGTGTTGCCCACCGCGTCGAGCGGGTCGGTGATGTCGCGCACGCTGTCGGGCAGCTCGGCCATCTCGGCGATGCCGCCGGCGTTGTCGGTGATCGGGCCGTAGGCGTCGAGAGCGACGATGATGCCGGCCATGCTCAGCATCGACGTGGCCGCCACCGCGATGCCGTACAGGCCGGCGAGCCAGTAGGCGACCAGGATCGACAGGCACACGAAGATCACCGGCCACGCGGTGGACTTCATGCTCACGCCGATGCCGGCGATGATGTTCGTCGCGTGGCCGGTCGTCGACGCCTGCGCGACGTGCTTGACCGGTTTGTAGTCGGTGCCGGTGTAGTACTCGGTGATCCACACCATCGCCGCCGTCAGCGCCAGCCCGACGACGCTCGCGGCCCACAGCCGCCAGTGCGTGCCGGCGCCCAGCGCGTCGGCCGGCATCACGAGCGCGGTGACGACGTAGAACAGCACGAGCGAGATCACGCCGGCGACGATCAGGCCCTTGTACAGCGCCGGCATCACGTTCTTCATGCCGGGGCGGGCCTTGACGACGCTCGCGCCGATGATCGACGCGATGATCGACGCGCCGCCGAGCAGCAGCGGGTAGACGACCGCGTTCAGCGGCGCGGCGGCGACCATCAGCGCGCCGAGCGTCATCGTCGCGATCAGCGTCACGGCATAGGTCTCGAACAGGTCGGCGGCCATGCCGGCGCAGTCGCCGACGTTGTCGCCGACGTTGTCGGCGATGACCGCCGGGTTGCGCGGGTCGTCTTCGGGGATGCCGGCCTCGACCTTGCCCACCAGGTCGGCGCCGACGTCGGCGCCCTTCGTGAAGATGCCGCCGCCCAGACGCGCGAAGATCGAGATCAGCGACGAGCCGAACGCCAGGCCGAGCAGCGGCTTGAGCAGGTCGGTGAGCTTGGTCGTCGGGTTCATCGCGCCGTTGCCGACGAGGAACCAGTAGAAGACGCCGACGCCCAGAAGCCCCAGCCCGACGACGAGCAGGCCGGTGATCGCGCCGCCCTTGAACGCGACGTCGAGCGCCGGGCCGATGCCGCGCGTGGCCGCCTGCGCGGTGCGCACGTTGGCGCGCACCGAGATGTTCATGCCGATGAAGCCGCACGCGCCCGACAGCACGGCGCCGAGCACGAAGCCGATGGCCGTCGTCACGTCGAGGAAGGCGCCGATCAGCACCGCGAGCACGACACCGACGATCGCGATCGTCTTGTACTGCCGCGCGAGGTACGCGGCCGCGCCCTGCTGGACGGCGCCGGCGATCTCCTGCATGCGGGCATTGCCGGCGTCCTGGCGCAGGATCCAGCTGCGCTGGACGAACCCGTAGATGACGGCCGCGAGGCCGCATGCCAGCGCCAGGTACAGCGCCATTGCGGTGGACATGAATGTCTCTCCTTCCTCTGTCTGACCCGATTTGATGATTGTCCCGCCGCTGGTTCGATGGCTCGTCCGTGCGCGGCGCGCCGGCATGCTACGGGAACGCCCGCCGGCGACGGCATGGTGTTTTCCTGCGGGGCGCCATGCCGTCAGGGCGGGGCAAGGCGGGCTTCTACAATTCGGGTTTCCACTGCTGTCGAGGCCGGTCGATGAGTCTGCACAACGTCACCCCCGGGGCGAAGGCGCCCGACGAGTTCAACGTCATCATCGAGATCCCGATGATGGGCGACCCGATCAAGTACGAGGTCGACGAGGAGACCGGCGCGCTGTTCGTCGACCGCTTCATGGGCACGTCGATGCACTATCCGTGCAACTACGGCTACATCCCGCAGACGCTCGCCGCCGACGGTGACCCGGTCGACGTGCTCGTGATCACGCCGGTGCCGCTGATTCCCGGCGTCGTCGTGACGTGCCGCCCGCTGGGCGTGCTGAAGATGGAGGACGAGGCCGGCGGCGACAACAAGCTGCTCGCGGTGCCGATCGACAAGATCCTGTCGATCTACACGCAGTGGAAGAAGCCCGAAGACCTCAATCCGATGCGGCTGAAGACGATCCAGCACTTCTTCGAGCACTACAAGGACCTCGAAAAGGGCAAGTGGGTCAAGGTCACGGGCTGGGAAGGCCCCGACAGCGCGCGCGCCGAAGTCGCCGACGGCATCGCGAACTACCGCAAGGTCAAACGCGCCTGACCGTCAGGGCTGCTCGCGACACGACGGGGCCGAGGGCCCCGTTGCCGTTTGTGGGCGCAGCGCGGCTGCCGAGGGGATGACCCCGCCGCGGCGCGCCGCGCTGGCGCTGCCTACACTGAGCGACCATGTTGCAGTCGGTGACGGGCGTTTTGGCGCGGTCGGCGCGGCGGGTGACGCGCGCCCACCGCCTGTGGCTCCACGCGCTGGTGCTGACCGCGCTGGGCGCGCTGGCGCTGGCGGCGTCCGCGCGCGCGCTGCCCGCCGGCGTCGAGGCCGTGACCTCGGTCGAGGGCATCGCCGAGTACCGCCTCGCCAACGGCCTGCAGGTGCTGCTCGTGGCCGACGACTCGAAGCCGGCGACGACCGTCAACCTGACGGTGCGCGTCGGCTCGCGCCACGAGAGCTACGGCGAAACCGGCATGGCGCACCTGCTCGAGCACATGCTGTTCAAGGGCACGCCGACGACACCGAACCCGTGGGCCGAGTTCATGCGCCGCGGGCTGCGCGCCAACGGCACGACCTGGGTCGACCGCACGAACTACTTCGCCAGCTTCGCCGACAACGACGAGCACCTGCGCTGGTACCTCGCGTGGCTGGCCGACGCGATGGTCCACAGCACGATCTCGCAGCGCGACCTCGACACCGAGATGACGGTGGTGCGCAACGAGATGGAGATGGGCGAGAACAGCCCGTTTCGCATCCTGCTGCAGCGCTCGCTGGCCGCGGCGTACCAGTGGCACAACTACGGCAACGCGACGATCGGTGCGCGCACCGACGTCGAGAACGTCGACATCGAGCGGCTGCGCGCGTTCTACCGCAAGCACTACCGCCCCGACAACGCGACGCTGATCGTCTCCGGCCGCTTCGACCCGCCGGCGACGCTGGCGTGGATCGCCGAGCGCTTCGGCTCCATCGCGCGGCCGGCCGAGCCGCGCTGGCTCGCGCCGACGCTCGACCCCGCGCAGGACGGCGAGCGCAGCGTCACGCTGCGCCGCGCCGGCGGCACGCCGGCGCTGCTCGCGCTGTACCACCTGCCGCCGGCGGCGGCGCCCGACTTCGCCGCGGCCGAGGTGCTCGCCAGCGTGCTCGGCGACACGCCGTCGGGGCGGCTGCACAAGCGGCTGGTCGAGCAGCGGCTCGCGGCGAGCGTGTTCGGCGGCACGCTGCCGACCGAAGAGCCGGGGGTGGCGTACTTCGGCGCACAGCTCGAGCCGCAGCAGGACGTCGAGGCCGCGCGCGCGGCGCTGCTCGACACGCTCGAAGGTCTCGAGCGCGAGCCGGTCACGGCCGAGGAGCTCGAACGCGCGCGCCACAAGTGGCTCAAGGCGTGGGAGCTGCGTTTCAGCGACCCGCAGCAGGTCGGCGTCGCGCTGTCGGAGGCGATCGCTGCCGGCGACTGGCGGCTGTTCTTCCTGCAGCGCGACCGCGTGCGCGCGCTGACGCTGGCCGACGTGCAGCGCGTCGCGCGCGAGCGCCTGATCGTCGCCAACCGCACGCTGGGTACCTACCTGCCGACCCCGCAGCCGGTGCGCGCACCGGCGCCGCAGCGCGTCGACGTCGCCGAGCAGCTCCGGGCATTCCGTCCCGCGCCGGCCGCGGCGCCCGTGCCGCCGTTCGACCCGTCACCGGCGAACATCGAGGCGCGCACGCAGCGCGTCACGCTCGCGCACGGCATGCAGCTCGCGCTGCTGCCCAAGCCGACGCGCGGTCAGGCCGTCCACGCCGTGCTGACGCTGCGCTACGGCACCGCGCAGTCGCTGGCCGGCCAGGCCGAGGTCGAGGCGATGCTCGCCGCGATGCTCGACAAGGGCGGCGGTGGGCTCACGCGCCAGCAGATCGAGGACCGGCTCGACGCGCTGCGCACCGAGCTCGACATCGCCGCGCGCGGCGGCGTGCTGACCGTGTCGCTGCGCACGCGGCGCGAGCACGCGGCCGACGCCGTCGCGCTGGTGGCGTCGCTGCTGCGCGAACCGGCGCTGCCGCCCGACGCACTCGAGGAGGTGCGACGCCAGGCGCTGGCGGGCATCGCGTCGCAGCGCGACGACCCGCAGGCGATCGCCGACCTCGCGCTCGCTCGGCACGGCAACCCGTACCCGCGCGGCGACGTGCGCCACGCACGCAGCTTCGACGAGCGCGCCGACGACGTGCGCGCCGTCACGCTGGCGCAGCTGCGCGAGTTCCACCGCCGCTTCTACGGCAGCGCGCACGCGCAGTTCGCCGCCGTCGGCGACTTCGACGCCGATGCGCTGCGGGCCGCGGTCGAGCGGGCGTTCGGCGGCTGGACGGCGCCCGAGCCGTACGCGCGGGTGCCGCGGCCGTGGTATGCGCCGCCAGCGGCGCGGCTGCAACGGCTCACGCCCGACAAGCAAAACGCGGTGCTCGCCGTGCAGCAGCGCGTCGCGCTCGCCGACACCGACGCCGACTACGCCGCGTTCGCGCTGGCCAACTTCATGCTCGGCAGCGGCGGCGACTCGCGGCTGTGGCGGCGCATCCGCGAGAAGGACGGGCTGTCGTACGGCACCTGGAGCTACGTCGACTGGAGCAGCCACGAGCCGCACTCGGTGTGGGGCGCCGGCGCGATCTTCGCGCCGGCCAACCGCGACGCCGTCGAGCGCGCGTTCGCCGAGGAGATCCGGCGCGCCCTCGACGAGGGATTCAGCGACGACGAGGTGCGCGCGGCGCGCGAGTCGCTGCTGGCGTTCCGCCGCCTGTCGCGCGCGCAGGACGAGCGGCTGGCCGGCGCGCTGGCGGCCAACCTGTACCTCGGCCGCACGATGGCGGTGTCGCAGCAGGTCGACGAGGCGATCGCCGCGCTGACGCCGGCGCAGGTCAACGCGGCGCTGCGCCGCCACCTCGACCCGGCGGCTTTCGTGCGCGCGCTGGCCGGCGACTTCAGGCAGCCGTAGCGCCGCCGGTGCCTTCGGCGGCCGGCTTGAACGGGTTGCGCTCGTTCAGCTCGTCGACGTACAGCGCGACGTGTTCGCCCTCGCGCGCGACGAAGTCGGCCACCGCGCGCGCGAAGCGCGCGTCGCGCAGCCAGTGCGCCGACGTCGTGCGCACCGGCAGCAGCCCGCGCGCCATCTTGTGCTCGCCCTGCGCGCCGCCCTCGAAGCGCAGGTAGCCGTGCTCGAGACACCACGCCAGCGGGCGGTAGTAGCAGGCCTCGAAGTGAAGGCACGGCACGTATTCGGTGCAGCCCCAGTAGCGCCCATATGCGCTGCGGCGCGCCTCGTCGACGGCGACCAGCGACGCGGCGATGCGCTCGCCGCCGCGCCACGCGACGAACAGCAGCCACGCCTCGGGCATCGTGCGCGCCATCGCACCGAAGAACGCGCGCGTGAGGTACGGCGTCGAGCGGTGCGCACGGTAGGTCCGCGTGTAGCAGTCGTGGAAGAAGTCCCACAGCCCGTCGTCGATCTCGGCGCCGCGGTGCACCGTGAACGTGACCCCGGCCTCGGCGACGCGGCGCCGTTCCTGCGCGATCTTCTTGCGCTTGTCGCGCTGCAGGCGCGCGAGCAGGTCGTCGAAGCTCGCGAGCGGCGCACCGGCCGGCTGCGTCCAGTGGAACTGCACGCCTTCGCGCAGCAGCCAGCCGGCGCGCGCGAACGCCGCGCGGTCGGCGTCGTCGACGAACAGCACATGCACCGACGACAGCTTCAGCGACGTCGCCAGCGACGCGAGCGTGCGCACGAGCACGTCGCGCACCGCGTCGTCGCGCGCGAGCAGCCGCGTGCCCGGCACCGGCGTGAACGGCACCGCGGCGAGCAGCTTCGGGTAGTACGGCAGGCCGGCGCGGCGATAGGCGTCGGCCCACGCCCAGTCGAACACGTACTCGCCGTACGAATGGCCCTTCAGGTACAGCGCGCAGGCGCCGACGAGGGCATCGCCTTGCTCGACGGTGACGAACTGCGGCGCCCAGCCGGTGGCCGGCACCGCGCTGCCCGAGGTGTGCAGTGCGGCGAGGTACTCGTGGCGCAGGAACGGCGTGGGTGCGGGCTGCGCGGCGAGCAGCGCGTTCCACGCCGAGGCATCGATCGCGTCCGGGTCGTCGTGGACCCGGATGACATAATCGTTTGCAGTGGATCCGTCGCCCGCCATGCAAGGCTATCGATGCTGAACGTCGCGCTGGCGCAGATCAACGCCACCGTCGGCGATCTCGACGGCAACGCGCGCAAGATCGCGCAGGCGGCGCGCGACGCGCACGCGGCCGGTGCGCACGTCGTCGTCGCTCCCGAGCTCGCGCTCAGCGGCTACCCGCCCGAGGACCTGCTGCTGCGCCCGGCCTTCATGCAGGCCTGCGCGCGCCGGCTCGAGCAGCTGGCGGCGGAACTGGCGGACTGCGAGGGACTGCATCTGGTGGTCGGACACCCGCACCAGTTCGGCGCGCGCGGCGATGTTAGGACCAAGTCGCTCGCGGTGCAGCAGCGCTTCAACGCGGCCTCGGTGCTCGCAGGGGGGCGCGTGATCGCGACCTACTGCAAGCGCGAGCTGCCGAACTACCAGGTGTTCGACGAGCGGCGCTACTTCGCGTCGGGCCGCGACGCCGGCCATGGCCCCGTCGTGTTCGACGTCCACGGCGTGCGCGTGGGCCTGCTGATCTGCGAGGACGCGTGGTTCGACGAGCCGGCGCGCAGCGCGAAGGCCGCCGGCGCGCAGGTGCTGGCGGTGCTCAATGCGTCGCCGTTCCACCTCGACAAGGCGCAGGAGCGCGAGGCGCGCATGGCCGAGCGCGCGCGCGACGTCGGTTTGCCGCTGGTCTATGCGCACCTGGTGGGTGGCCAGGACGAGGTCGTGTTCGACGGCGCGTCGTTCGCCGTCGATGCGCACGGCAGGCTCGCGGCGCGCGCACCGAGCTTCGAGCCGGCGCTGCTCGCGGTGGCGATCGACGGCGGTGACGTACGCGGCGCGATCGCGCCGATGCCCGACCCGCTCGCACAGGCGTGGGGCGCACTGGTGCTGGGCGTGCGCGACTACGTCGGCAAGAACGGATTCCCCGGCGCGATCATCGGGCTGTCGGGTGGCATCGACTCGGCGCTGGTCCTCGCGATCGCGGTCGACGCGCTGGGCGCCGCACGCGTGCGCACCGTGATGATGCCGTCGCCGTACACGGCCGAGATCTCGTGGCTCGATGCGCGCGAGATGGCGCGCCGCCTCGGCGTGCACCACGACGAGATCCCGATCGCACCGATGTTCGACGCCTTCCGCACCAGCCTGGCGCCACTGTTCGCCGGCCGCGCCGAGGACACGACGGAAGAGAACATCCAGGCGCGCATCCGCGGCACGCTGCTGATGGCGCTGTCGAACAAGACCGGCGCGATCGTGCTGACCACCGGCAACAAGAGCGAGATGGCCACCGGCTACTGCACGTTGTACGGCGACATGGCCGGCGGCTTCGCGGTGATCAAGGACGTGGCCAAGACGCTCGTCTACCGCCTCGCCGAGTGGAAGAACCGCCAGCCGACGGTGCGCGCCGACGGCAGCGTCGGGCCGGTGATCCCCGAGCGCATCATCACCCGCCCGCCGTCGGCCGAACTGAAGCCCAACCAGACCGACCAGGACAGCCTGCCGCCGTACGACGTGCTCGACGCGATCCTCGCGCGCTACATGGAAGACGACCAGAGCATCGATGAGATCGTCGCGGCTGGCTTCGAGCGCACCACGGTGGAGCGCGTCGCGCACCTGATCAAGGTCAACGAGTACAAGCGCCGGCAGGCGCCGGTGGGCATCCGCATCACGCACCGAGCCTTTGGCCGCGACTGGCGTTACCCCATCACGTCGAAGTTCCGTGCTTAAATCGTGCGCAGTGTCCAGCCTTCGGAGTGCGCGATGAAGCAGATCACCGCCATCATCAAACCGTTCAAGCTCGAGGAAGTGCGCGAAGCGCTCGGTCAGGTCGGCGTGTCGGGGCTGACCGTCACCGAGGTCAAGGGCTTCGGCCGGCAGAAGGGCCACACCGAGCTGTATCGGGGTGCCGAGTACGTCGTCGACTTCCTGCCGAAGGTGAAGATCGAGGTCGTCGTCAAGGACAGCGACGTCGAGCGTGCGATCGAGGCCATCGTCGCGAGCGCGAAGACGGGCAAGATCGGCGACGGCAAGATCTTCGTGACCCCGGTCGAGCAGGTCGTGCGCATCCGCACCGGCGAGACCGACGAAGCGGCGATCTGACGCCGCCGCGGGCTTTCAGATGCGGCTGTAGTCGTCGGGGGCCGTCGCCTTCGCGGCGGCGGCGCTGACGCGGTCGAGCAGGCGTTCGACGTCGTCGTCGACGATCAGCGCGGCGTGCTGTGCATCCGACACGAAGCCGCGGCGGTGGCCGATGTCCATGAATCGCAGCAGCGCGTCGTAATAGCCGTCGACGTTGAGCAGCGCGACCGGCTTGTCGTGGTAGCCCAGCTGCTGCCACGACCACACCTCGTACAGCTCTTCGAGTGTGCCGATGCCGCCGGGCAGCGCGACGAAGGCATCGGCGCGTTCGGCCATCCGCTGCTTGCGCTCGTGCATCGTCTGCACGACGTGCAGCTCGGTCAGCCCGGCGTGCCCGACCTCGCGCTGCATCAGCGCCTGCGGAATGACGCCGACGACCTGGCCGCCGCCACGCAGCACCGCGTCGGCGACGATGCCCATCAGCCCGACGCGTCCGCCGCCGTAGACCAGGCGCCCGCCGCGTGCGGCCAGGCGTTCGCCGAGCGTGCGTGCGGCGTGCTCGAAGACCGGCGAGTCGCCCAGGCGCGAGCCGCAGTAGACGCACAGCGAAAGGGACATGGCTTTTCGCGGGGTGTAGGGAAGGGAGGGCCGGCGCGGCCGTCAGCGCTGCGCCGGCTTCGGCGGCCGCGGCGGGTTCCAGTGCACCAGCCGTGTGCCGCACACCGCATCGTGCCAGAACTGCCGCTGCGGGTGCAGCCACGCCAGCGCCGCGTAGGCGAGCACGCCCACCGTCATCAGCGTGAACACCGCCAGCGACGACTTGAGTCCGGCGAAGTGCGCCGTGGCCAGCGCGGGCAGGAACCACACCCAACTCAGCAGGTAGCGCGCCAGCGCGCGCAGCTGCGACACCGGACCGCCGTCGGCCGTGACCAGCCGCACGTGCCATGCCTTCATTGCCACCGTCTGGCCGCCGTGCGACCAGAACCAGACGAAATAGATCGCCAGCACGACGAACAGGAAAGCCATCAGGCCGGCGCGCCCTTCCAGCGCGTGGCGCTGCTGCGTCAGCGACGAATACAGGTAGCCGGCGATCATCACGACGCCGAACAGCAGCACGCCCTCGTAGACGAAGCTCGCGAGTCGGCGCGCGATGCCGGGCGTCGCGGCCGCGCCCGCCGGTGGCGGTGCGGCGCTCATTGCGCGCCGTCGGGCTCGATCTGTGCGGGACCGCCCGGGTTGCGCACCGCAGCCGCCTGCGCGCCTCGGCGCGGCAGCAGCGTGCTGCGGTCGACGAAGTCGGGCGTCGCGGCGATCTTCGGCAACCCGGCCTGCTGGTGGCGCGGCGGCTCCGCCGAGCGCGTCACGGGGCGCGTCGACACACCGGGCGCCGCCTGCACCGTCCCCGGCGTCACGGGGCGATCGCTGCCGGGCGGCGACGCACGCACGACGGCGGGGCGCGCCGCCTCGGCGCTGGGTTTGCCCTGGCGCGCCGCCGCGGCCTGCTCGGCCTGTTCGGCCAACCGCTGGCGCTCCTCGGGCGGCAGCGCGCGGTAGGCTTCCCACTGCGCCTGCCGCTCCTGCGGGCTGATCGCACTGGCGCGCTGGAACTCGAGCCGGGCGCGACGACGCTCGTCCGGGCTCATCGCGGCCCATTCGTTCATGCGCTCGCGCAGGCGTTGCTGGTCGGCCGCCGACATCCGCGGGTACAGCGACGCGAGCTCGAGCCACTTGCGCTGTCGCTCGGGCTCCAGCGTGGACCACACCGGCGCGAGCGGCGCGAGCACGCGCGCCTGGCTCGGCGTCAGCGACGACCACGGCACGGCGTTGGCGGCGGCCACCGTGGGTCGCGGCGCCGTCCCCGCCGGCTGCGCCAGCGTCGCGAGCGGCGCGAGCAGCGCCACGCCGACCGCGCATGCGACTGCGCTGCGTGGCCAGTCTCGCTCGATCGGCTGCCGGCGGTGCAACGTCAACGCTGCCCCCCTTCGCGCAGGAACTGGGTGAACCCCGGGTCGGCGTAGGCCGCCGGCGGCAACACGTCGGTCAACAGGCGTGCGTCGATCTCGGCAGCCGCCTGCACGCGACGCTGCGCCTGGTACTCGCCGATGGCCCAGACCCCGAGCACCATCGCGAGCAGCGGCACCCAGGCCAGTGCGCGCTGCCAGCGCGGATGCGACGACGGCGCGTGGCGGGCGGCGGTGCCTGCCCCGACGGTGACGGTGCCGGCCGCCGCCTGGCGCTCGTGGCGCAGTCGCAGCACGGCGGCCTGGCGCGCGCGGCCGAGCCGCGCGACGATGTCCGGCGGCAACGCGGCAGCGGCCTCGTCGAGGTGTGCGGCCACGCGCTCGCCGAAGCGCACCTCGAGCGCCTCGCGCACGAGCGGCGGACGGGCGGCGGACAGCGGTGACGGTGGCGTGGTCATGGCACGATTCCTCGCAAACGCAATGCCCGCGCGAGGGTGTGCACCGCGCGCGAGCAGTGGGTCTTGACGCTGCCTTCGGTGCAGCCCATCGCCTGCGCCGTCTCGGCAACGTCTAATTCTTCCCAGTAACGTAGCAGGAACGCCTCCCGTTGACGCGCCGGCAGGCGCGCGACCTCGTCTTCGATCGCCGCCAGCACCTGCTGGCGCGCCACCGAGGTGTCGGCACCCTCGACGCCGACGCCTGCGTGCAGCGCTTCCAGCCGCTCGAGCAGGTCGAAATCGCCGTCGTCGCTGCCGCCCTCGAAGTCCGACAGGTTTTGCACGACGCCGTCGCGCACGCGCTGACGCCGGAACCAGTCCATCGTCGCGTTGCCGAGGATGCGCTGGAACAGTGGCGCCAGCTCGGCGGCCGGCCGGTCGGCGTAGCGCTCGACGAGGCGGATCATCGCGTCTTGCACGATGTCCAGCGCGGCTTCCTCGTCGCGCACCGTGTACACGGTGCGCTTGAAGGCGCGTCGTTCGACGTCGCGGAGGAACTCGTCGAGCTCTCGTTCGGTGGCCAAGGCAGCGCGGGCGGCAGGCAGGCGGGCGTGGCCCGCGCAAAGCGGGCGCGATTATCACACCGGGTGTCGGCGCGTTCGGCGGTGCCATAATGTGCGGTCGCACAACGCTCTTTTCGGGTCTCGAGCAGGGTGGCCGACCCGGGCGCCCCGTTTTTGACCGCGCAGGTTCCGATTCCGCCTCACGAGGGCGCGAGGAGGGACACCGATGGTTTTTCGTCAGAGAAATTCACAGAGGTTCGAAATGGACATGTCTGCCGCGGAAGTCAAGCGTGCCTCCGTCCTGGACGCCCAGGCACAACCGCACACCTCCACCGCCGACCCCAACGGGTCGGAAATCCTCGTCCGCTGCCTCCAGGCCGAAGGGGTCAAGTACCTCTGGGGCTACCCCGGCGGCGCGGTGCTTTACATCTACGACGCGCTGTACAAGCAAGACAGCATCCAGCACGTGCTCGTGCGCCACGAGCAGGCCGCGGTGCACGCAGCGGACGGCTATGCGCGGGCCACCGGCGAGGTCGGCGTCGCGCTGGTGACGTCGGGTCCCGGCGTGACGAATTCCGTGACCGGCATCGCCACCGCGTACATGGACTCGATCCCGATGGTGATCATCACCGGCCAGGTGCCGACGCCGGCGATCGGCCTGGACGCGTTCCAGGAATGCGACACGGTGGGCATCACGCGCCCGATCGTCAAGCACAACTTCCTCGTCAAGGACGTGCGCGACCTCGCGCTGACGATCAAGAAGGCGTTCCACATCGCGCGCACCGGCCGTCCCGGCCCCGTCGTCGTCGACATCCCGAAGGACGTCTCGCTCAAGACCTGCCCGTTCCACTATCCGGACAAGGTCGAGATGCGCTCGTACAACCCGGTGCGCAAGGGCCACGGCGGCCAGATCCGCAAGGCCGTGCAGCTGCTGATGAACGCCAAGCGGCCCTACGTGTACACCGGCGGCGGCGTGATCCTGGGCAACGCGTCGGCCGAACTGCGCGAGCTCGTCGACCTGCTCGGCGCGCCGTGCACGAACACGCTGATGGGGCTCGGCGCGATTCCCGCGAGCGACCCGAAATTCCTCGGCATGCTCGGGATGCACGGCACCTACGAGGCCAACATGACGATGCAGCACTGCGACGTGCTGCTCGCCGTCGGCGCGCGCTTCGACGACCGCGTGATCGGCAACCCGAAGCACTTCGCGCAGGTCGAACGCAAGATCATCCACATCGACATCGACCCGTCGAGCATCTCCAAGCGCGTGAAGGTCGACATCCCGATCGTCGGCGACGTGAAGGAAGTGCTCGTCGAGCTGATCGCGCAGATCCGCGAGTCGCAGCAGAAGATCGACGCGCAGGCGCTCGGCGCGTGGTGGGCGCAGGTCAACGAGTGGCGCGGCCGCAACTGCCTGGCCTATCGCAAGAGCCACGAGGTCATCAAGCCGCAGTACGTCGTCGAGACGCTGTGGGAGCTGACCCGGGGCAGCGACTGCTACATCACCTCGGACGTCGGCCAGCACCAGATGTGGGCCGCGCAGTTCTACGGCTTCGAGCAGCCGCGCCGCTGGATCAATTCCGGCGGACTCGGCACGATGGGCGTCGGCCTGCCGTATGCGATGGGCATCAAGCTCGCGCGGCCGCAGGCCGACGTGTTCTGCATCACCGGCGAGGGATCGATCCAGATGTGCCTGCAGGAACTGTCGACCTGCAAGCAGTACGACACGCCGGTCAAGATCGTCTCGCTGAACAACCGCTACCTCGGCATGGTGCGCCAGTGGCAGCAGCTCGACTACGGCGGGCGCTACTCGCACAGCTACATGGACGCGCTGCCCGACTTCGTCAAGCTCGCCGAGGCGTACGGGCACGTCGGGATGCTGATCGAGAAGCCCGCCGACGTCGAGCCGGCGCTGCGCGAGGCGATCCGGCTGAAGGACCGCACCGTGTTCCTCGACATCCGCACCGACCCGACCGAGAACGTCTGGCCGATGGTGCAGGCCGGCAAGGGCATCACCGAGATGCTGCTCGGGTCCGAGGATCTGTGACTCGGCGCACGCCGGCGGGCGAGGTGGCGTCACCGCGCTGCCCCGGGCCCCGGCGCGGCGCCGGCCAACGGCCGAGGACTGCATTTCCGATTCACTGACATTCGAAGGGCGTGGCCAAGGCGCCGCCGTTACCGCGGCGGCCGCTGAAGAGCGCGAAGGACGAACCCCATGAGACACATCATCGCGGTACTGCTCGAGAACGAGCCCGGTGCGCTGTCGCGCGTCGTGGCGCTGTTCTCGGCGCGCGGCTACAACATCGAGAGCCTGACCGTCGCGCCGACGGAGGACGCATCGCTGTCGCGCATGACGATCGTCACCACCGGCAGCGACGAGGTGATCGAGCAGATCACCAAGCACCTGAACCGGTTGATCGAAGTCGTCAAGGTCGTCGACCTCACCGAGGGCAGCTACACCGAGCGCGAGCTGATGCTCGTCAAGGTGCGCGCCGTCGGCAAGGAGCGCGAGGAGATGAAGCGCATGGCCGACATCTTCCGCGGCCGCATCATCGACGTGACCGAGAAGACCTACACGATCGAACTGACCGGCGACGGCGCCAAGCTCGACGCGTTCCTCGTCGCGATCGACCGCGCCGCGATCCTCGAGACGGTGCGCACCGGCGCCAGCGGCATCGGTCGCGGCGAGCGCATCCTCCGAGTGTGACCGACCCCCGAAGCGCCTTCGGCGCCTCCCCCTCGAGGGGGCGCCGCCAGCGGTCCGGCCAAGCCGGTGCCGCGGCGGCCGCTTGATTCGGCTGCATCGAGCCCGCCCCCGTTCCGCAGCATCTTTCTGGAGAGAACCATGAAGGTCTACTACGACAAGGACGCCGACCTGAGTCTGATCAAGGGCAAGCAGGTCGCGATCATCGGCTACGGCTCGCAGGGCCATGCGCACGCGCAGAACCTCAACGACAGCGGTGTCAAGGTCACCGTCGGTCTGCGTCGCGGCGGCGCGAGCTGGGCCAAGGTCGAGAAGGCGGGGCTGAAGGTCGCCGAGGTCGCCGAGGCCGTCAAGGGCGCCGACGTCGTGATGATCCTGCTGCCCGACGAACAGATCGCCGCCGTCTACAAGAACGACGTCGAGCCGCACATCAAGCAGGGGGCCTCGCTCGCGTTCGCGCATGGCTTCAACGTGCACTACGGCCAGGTCGTGCCGCGCGACGACCTCGACGTCTGGATGGTCGCGCCCAAGGCGCCGGGCCACACGGTGCGCAGCACCTACACGCAAGGCGGCGGCGTGCCGCACCTGATCGCGGTGCACCAGGACAGGAGCGGCAAGGCGCGCGACCTGGCGCTGTCGTACGCGGCGGCCAACGGCGGCGGCAAGGCCGGCATCATCGAGACCAACTTCCGCGAGGAGACCGAAACCGACCTGTTCGGCGAGCAGGCCGTGCTGTGCGGCGGCACCGTCGAGCTGATCAAGGCCGGCTTCGAGACGCTGGTCGAGGCCGGCTACGCGCCCGAGATGGCGTACTTCGAGTGCCTGCACGAACTCAAGCTGATCGTCGACCTGATCTACGAGGGCGGCATCGCAAACATGAACTACTCGATCTCGAACAACGCCGAGTACGGCGAGTACGTGACCGGGCCGAAGATCGTCACCGAGGAAACGAAGAAGGCGATGCGCCAGGCGCTGCGCGACATTCAGACCGGCGAGTACGCGAAGAGCTTCATCCTCGAGAACCGCGCCGGCGCGCCGACGCTGCTGTCTCGCCGGCGGCTGATGGCCGAGCACCAGATCGAGGTCGTCGGCGAGAAGCTGCGCGCGATGATGCCGTGGATCAAGGCCAACAAGCTGGTCGACAAGAGCCGCAACTGAGCGCACCGCGTGCCACGACCGAGGGCCGCCGCGGGCGGCCCTTTTCATTGCCCGGCCCGCGGTATCCTCGCGCCCCATGACGGAACCGACCGCCCACCCCGAGCCCGGCGACGACGTGCCGCTCGTGCGCCCGCGCCGCAAGGGCATCTACATCCTGCCGAACCTGTTCACGGTGGCGGCGCTGTTCGGCGGGTTCTACGGCATCGTGATGGCGATCAACGGCCGCTTCGAACAGTCGGCGATCGGCATCTTCGCGGCGATGGTGCTCGACAGCCTCGACGGGCGCGTCGCGCGGCTGACGAACACGCAGAGTGCCTTCGGCGAACAGATGGACAGCCTGGCCGACATGGTCAGCTTCGGCGCGGCACCGGCCGTGATCGTCTACGTGTGGGCCCTCAGCGGCCTGGGCAAGCTCGGCTGGATCGCCGCCTTCATCTACTGCGCCTGCGCGGCGCTGCGGCTCGCGCGCTTCAACACCAACATCGGCGTCGTCGACAAGCGCTGGTTCCAGGGGCTGCCGAGCCCGGCCGCGGCCGCGCTCGTCGTCGGCTTCATCTGGATCGTCGACGACGCCGGGATCCGCGGCGCGACGCGCATCGACTGGCTCGCGTGGGGTGCGTTCGCGCTGACGCTGTACGCCGGGCTGACGATGGTGACCAACGTGCCGTTCTACAGCTTCAAGGACGTCAACTTCCGCAAGTCGGTGCCGTTCATCGTCGTCGTCGCGATCGCGCTGGGCATCGCGCTGATCACGATCCACCCGCCCACCGTGCTGTTCGCGCTGTTCTGCGTCTACGGCTTGTCGGGGTATGCCGTGTACGCGTGGCGCAAGAGCAAGGGCAAGCCGGTCAGCGTGATCGCGACCTCGACCGACGAGCCCGACGAGAAGGGGCTGCACTCGTGAGCCGCGATGGCACGGGCCGCGCACCGGCGTGCTACATTTCGAGCATGGACTTCGGCCGCGACCTCCTCGTGCTAGCGCTCCTACGTGCCCCGCGGGTGCGCTGATCGACCACGTCCGAACGAACCGTCCGAGTCCTTCCCCGATCAACGGCCCGCCAGCGCAACGCAGCGGGCCGTTTGCTTTGAGGCGATGGGGCTGCGTGCACCGACCCCGAACTTGCCCTGGAGAGAACGTCATGAGCGACAAGCTGATCATCTTCGACACCACGCTGCGCGACGGCGAGCAGTCGCCCGGTGCCTCGATGACCAAGGACGAGAAGCTGCGCATCGCGCGCCAGCTCGAGCGGCTGCGCGTCGACGTGATCGAGGCCGGGTTCGCCGCGTCGAGCAACGGCGACTTCGAGGCCGTCAAGGCGATCGCCGACCACATCAAGGAGTCGACGGTGTGTTCGCTCGCGCGCGCCAACGACCGCGACATCGCGCGCGCGGCCGAGGCGCTCAAGGGTGCGCCGCGCGCGCGCATCCACACCTTCATCGCCACCAGCGAGCTGCACATGGCCAAGAAGCTGCGCATGACGCGCGAGCAGGTGCTCGAGCAGGCGAAGCTCGCGGTGCGCTTCGCGCGCAACCTGTGCGACGACGTCGAGTTCTCGCCCGAGGACGGCTACCGCAGCGACCCCGACTTCCTGTGCCAGGTGCTCGAGGCCGTGATCGCCGAGGGCGCCGGCACGATCAACATCCCCGACACCGTCGGCTACGCGGTGCCCGAGCTGTACGGCCACTTCATCCGCCAGCTGCGCGAGCGCATCCCGAACTCGGACAAGGCGATCTGGAGCGTGCACTGCCACAACGACCTCGGCATGGCGGTGGCGAACTCGCTGGCGGGCGTCAAGATCGGCGGCGCGCGCCAGGTCGAGTGCACGATCAACGGGCTCGGCGAGCGCGCGGGCAACTGCTCGCTCGAGGAGGTCGTGATGGCGGTCAAGACCCGGCGCGACTACTACGGGCTCGACGTCGGCATCGACACGACGCAGATCGTGCCCGCCAGCCGCATGGTCAGCCAGACCACCGGCTTCGTCGTGCAGCCAAACAAGGCGGTGGTCGGCGCCAACGCGTTCGCGCACGCGAGCGGCATCCACCAGGACGGCGTGCTCAAGGCGCGCGACACCTACGAGATCATGCGTGCCGAGGACGTCGGCTGGGCGGCGAACAAGATCGTGCTCGGCAAGCTGAGCGGGCGCAACGCGTTCAAGCAGCGGCTGCAGGAGCTGGGCATCGAGCTCGAGTCCGAGGCCGAGATCAACGCCGCGTTCGCGCGCTTCAAGGACCTCGCCGACCGCAAGAGCGAGATCTTCGACGAGGACATCATCGCGCTGGTCGGCGACGAGAGCGTCACCGCCGAGCAGGAGCACTACCGTCTGCTCTCGCTCGCGCAGCACTCGGAGACCGGCGAGCGCCCGCACGCGAGCGTCACGCTGGCGATCGGCAACGAGGAGCACCACGCCGAGAGCGACGGCAACGGCCCCGTCGACGCGAGCCTGAAGGCCATCGAGTCGAAGGTGAAGTCTGGCGCCGAACTGCTGCTGTATTCGGTCAATGCGATCACCAGCGGCTCCACAGAATCGCAGGGGGAGGTCACGGTGCGGCTGCAACTCGGCGGCCGCGTCGTCAACGGCGTCGGTGCCGACCCGGACATCGTCGTCGCGTCGGCCAAGGCCTACCTGGCGGCGTTGAACAAGCTGCACAGCAACACCGAACGGGTCGCGGCGCAGGGCTGAAGCGACGATCCGGGGTCGGCCGGACGCCGATCCCAACTTGAGGAACGTTTTGCAAGTTCCTGATCTTGCTTGCGTTTCAAGCTTCTCCTACACTGCGCCGATAACGTGGGACGGCGTTGGGAGCCGCAAGGCCTGGAGGTCGGCGATGGGGTGGCGGTGGTGGTCGGTCGGATGCCTGGTGGCTGCACTCGCGTGCGCGCTGCCGGTGGGTGGCGCTCACGCGGCGGCGACGCACGCCCAGGCGGCCGCGGCCAAGAAATCAAGCACGAAGAAGGCCGCCCCGCGCACGAAGGCCACGCCGAAGACCCACCGGCGCGCGGTCGTCGCGGCCGCTGCGGCGAGGCCTTCGCTCGGGCAGGTCTACGGTCTGCACAGCACGCCCGACCCGCTGGCGTTGAAGTCCAGCGTCGCACTCGTCGTCGACCAGGACACCGACGAGGTGCTGTTCAGCAAGAACCCGCAGGCCGTGCTGCCGATCGCCTCGATCACCAAGCTGATGACCGCGCTCGTCGTCATCGAAGCGAAGCAGCCGCTCGACGAGGTGCTGACGATCACGCAGGACGACGTCGACACCGAGAAGGGCACGGGATCGCGCCTGCGGCTGGGTACGCAGCTGACGCGCGGCGAGATGCTGCACCTGGCGCTGATGTCGTCGGAGAACCGTGCCGCCAATGCGCTCGGTCGCCACTACCCCGGTGGCCTCGCGGCCTTCGTCGAGGCGATGAACGCGAAGGCAGCGCTGCTGGGCATGCACGACACGCGCTACGTCGAGCCCACCGGCCTGTCGAGCCGCAACCGCTCGAGTGCGCGTGACCTGGCATTGCTCGTCAAGGCCGCGTACCAGCACGACCTGATCCGCGAGCTGTCGACGTCGCCCGAGGCGCAGGTCGCCGTCGGCTCGCAGGCGATGCAGTTCCGCAACTCGAACGGGCTGGTGCGCAACCCCGAGTGGTCGATCGGCCTGCAGAAGACCGGCTACATCGCCGAAGCCGGCCGCTGCGTCGTGATGCAGGCCGAGCTCGCCGGGCGCAACCTGATCATGGTGCTGCTCGACTCGGCCGGCCGCTACTCGCGCATCGCCGATGCCGAGCGGCTGCGCCGCTGGCTGCTCGGGCACGGGGACCACGACGCCGGCGCGGGCAAGTCGCGGCCACTGTGACGGTGGGCGATCCCCGCCTCGGGCTCATCGCGGGCGGTGGCCCAATGCCGCCGAAATCTGCGCCGCCGTCGCCCTGAGCTTGTCGACCCACGCCTCGTCGAGGCGGTCGGCCGGCGCCGAGATCGACAGTCCGGCGACGAGCCGGTTCTGGTCGTCGAAGATCCCGGCGGCCATGCAGCGCACGCCGACCTCGAGCTCCTCGTCGTCGCGCGCGACGTTGCTCTGGCGCACCTGTGCCAGCTCGCGCTCGAGGCGAGGCAGATCGGTGATGCTGTTGCGCGTGTGGCCCGCCAGCCCGGTGCGCGTCGCGTACGCGCGCACCCGCGCCGGCTCGTCGTAGGCGAGGAACAGCTTGCCCACCGAGGTCAGGTGCAGCGGCGCCCGCCCGCCGATCGCGCGCACGACCTGCATCCCGGAGCGCTCGCTGTACGCGCGTTCGATGTAGACGATCTCGTCGCCCTGGCGCACCGACAGGTTCACCGGCTGGTGCGTCAGCCGGTGCAGCTCGCGCATCGGGGCCAGCGCGGCTTCGCGCACGTCGAGCCGGGCCTTGACGAGGTTGCCCAGTTCGAGCAGGCGCATGCCCAGCCGGTAGCTGCCGGGCTCGGGGCGGTCGACGAGACGACCGGCCGCCAGGTCGTTGAGGATGCGGTGCGCCGTCGACGGGTGCAGGCCCGTGCGCTCGCTGATGTCTTTCAGCGCCATCGGTTCGTTGTGTGCCGCCAGGACGTCGAGCAGCGCGAACGTGCGCTCGAGCACCTGGATCGCCGGGGTGTGGCCGTCCTTTTTTCGCATGGCGGTATTGTGCGCTGCCGCCGGCGCTCCTGCATGGCGAAAGCGCGGTGCGCGAACTGGAACCGGCGCCGGGCGCGCTGGCTTCGGCGGTGACCGGCGCGCGCTTCAGGTCAGCGCAGCGGTGGCGGCCTTGCCGGCACGCACGGCACCTTCGAGCGTGGCCGGGTACGGGCCGGCGACATAGTCGCCGGCGGCGCACAGGCGCGGCGCCAGCACGGTGGCGGGCCGTTGCAGCCCCGGCGTGCAGGCGAAGGTGGCGCGCTTGTCGGCGAGCACGCGCCGCACGAGTGGCGGCGAGCGCCACGTGCCGGGCGCGAAAGCGTCGAGCAGTTGCTGGCGCACGGCCTCGGCCGTGACCTCCAGACCGCGCTGCGTCCACGCGCGCGCGCCGCTGACGACGGCCGCGAAGCGGCCGGCGCACGCGCCGAGCGCGCCATGGTCGAACACATACTGCGCCGGTGCGTCGGGCCCTTCGGGCAGCGCGGTCATCGGCTGCGGCAGGCGTGTGCCCGCACTGTCGAGGTAGACGGTCACGATCGGCTGGTACTCGAACGCGGCCGCCTGTGCCGCCCACGCCGGCGCGACGGCACGCGCCAGCCGCGCCGCCTCGTGCGCCGTGCACGCGAGCACGACGGCGTCGAAGTCTTCGCCGTCGACGGCCCAGCCGGCAGTGGTGGCGGTCAGCGTTTGGACGCGATGGCCCAGGCGGACGCGGCTGCCGTGAGCCTGCAGCCACGCGCGGGCCGGTGCCGGCAGCACTTCGGACAGCGGGGCGCGCGGCAGCAGCAGGTCGGCCGCGCCGCGTCCGGCGAACAGCGCGTCGCGCAGCACGCGCAAGAAGACCTGCGCGCTCGCCTCGGGCGCCGGCGTGTTGAGCGCGGCGACGCACAGCGGCGCGACCAGTTCGTCGCGCACACGCTGCGGCATCGCGGCGCACAGGCGCTCGACGGTGCACGCGGCGTCGGCCTCGAAGCCCGCGAGCGCCCAGGCCGCGGCGTGGCGCAAGAGGGCCGCGCGCTCGCGCCACGACCAGCCGCGGTGACGCAGCACGGCAGCGACGAACGCCGGCACGGCCGGCCCGCGGCGCAGCCGCAGCCCCTGGCCGTCGGGCCCGACGAGGGCGAGCGGCTGCCGTGCAAGCACCTCCTGCGGGTCGACGCCGACGGTGCGCATCAGCGCCAGCGTCTCGACGTAGGCGCCGATCAGGATGTGCTGGCCGTTGTCGAGCCGTGCGCCACCGGCGTCGACGCTGCGCGCGCGCCCGCCGAGCTGTGCGGCCATCTCGAACAGCGTGACGGCGTGGCCGGCGCGGGTCGCGTGCACGGCCGCGGCGATGCCGGCCCAGCCGCCGCCGACGACGGCCACGCGCATCAGCGTTCGCGCCAGTGCGTGCACATCGCCAGCCACGCCTTGCGCAGCGGCGTCAGCGCGACGCGCTGGTGCAGCACGCGAAAGCCCGTCGCCTCGATCTCCCGCAGCAGCGTGCGGTAGATCGTCGCCATCATCAGCCCGGGGCGCTGCGCGCGGCGGTCGGCCGCGGGCAGCAGCGCGCGCGCCTCGTCGAACAGCCGGTGCGCGCGCTCGGCCTGGAAGCGCATCAGCGCCTCGAAGCGCTCGCTGTAGCCCCACGGCGGCTCGCGGCGCAGCAGCTCGTGCGCCTTGACGTCGAAGCGCTGCAACTCGTCCAGCGGCAGGTAGATGCGCCCGCGGCGCGCGTCGTCGCCGACGTCGCGGATGATGTTCGTCAGCTGCATCGCCAGGCCGAGCCGGTGCGCGTAGGCGACCGTCTCGTCGCGCGTGCGCCCGAAGATGTTGGCCGACACCTCGCCGACGACGCCGGCCACCAGGTGGCAGTAGCGGGCCAGCGACGCGAAGTCGAGGTAGCGCGTCTGCCGCAAGTCCATCTCGCAGCCGTCGATGACCTGCTGCAGCTGCGCGGCGGTGATCGCGTGCTCGGCGGCCAGCGGCAGCAGCGCTCGCGTCACCGGGTGCGTCGGCGCGCCGGCGAAGGCGGCGTCGACCTCGCGGCGCCACCAGGCCAGCTTGGTCGCGGCGACGCCGGCGTCGTGGACCTCGTCGACGACGTCGTCGACCTCGCGGCAGAAGGCGTAGAACGCCGTGATCGCGGCCTGCCGGCGCGGTGGCAGGAACTTGAACGCGTAGTAGAACGACGAGCCGCTGCGCGCGGCCTTGTCCTGCACGTACTGTTCGGGCGTCATGCCGCGCGCTCCAGCGCTGCGGGCGTCGGGCGCATCGTCAGCGCGCGCCACAGCAGCGGCAGCGCGTCGGCGGCGCCCAGCGTCGGGCGTTGCCGCAGTGTCGCGTGATCGAGCCGCGCGATGCGGTCGAGCACGCGCAGGCCCCCTTGCACGACGAGCCGCAGTTCCCAGCCGACGCGCCCGGGCAGCTCGTGCGCGAGCGGCGCGCCGTCGAGCATCAGCGCACGCGCCCACGCGCACAGGTCGCGCACCAGCGCGCGCACCGCCGGCGTGTCGTCGCGGGCCTCGAGCTGCGCCAGCGTCACGCCGTGGCGGCGCGCGTCGGCCAGCGGCACGTAGTGGCGCCCGCGCGGCGCATCGACGCCGAGGTCCTGCCAGAAGTTGATCAGCTGCAGCGCGCTGCACACGGCGTCCGAGCGCGCCAGCGCGGTGGCGTCGTCGACGCGGTACAGGTGCAGCAGGAGGCGGCCGATCGGGTTGGCCGAGCGGCGGCAGTAGTCGAGCAGCGCGGCGCGGTCGGCGTAGGTCGGCGGGTGCGCGTCCTGCTCGAACGCGCTGAGCAGGTCGAACAGCGGCGCCGCGGGCAGCCGGTGCCGGCGCACGGCCTGCTGCAGCGGCTCGAAGACGGTGCGCCAGGGGCCGGGGGCAGGGGGGGCGTCGGCGAGCACGCGGGCCAGTTCGGCGCGGTAGGCGGCCAGCTGCGCGAGACGCTCGGGCGCCGGCACGTCGCCCTCGTCGGCGAGGTCGTCGGCGGTGCGCGCGAACCAGTAGATGGCTTGCACCGCAGGGCGCAGCGTCGGCGGGCACAGCCACGACGCGACGGGGAAGTTCTCGTAATGGTCGACGCTCACCGGCGTGATTGTCCACGCCACGGCGGGCGCCCCTCGCGGCGGCGCCTTCGCTGCTTGACACCGCGCGCGGCGGTCCCTACAGTACTGACCGGTCAGTCATTAAAGTGGCGTCGCGCCGCGGCATGCTGGATGCCGCGCTCGTCGCGCGTTCGCCGACGAGGTTCCCGATGCGTGCGTTCGTGCCCCTGCTGCTTGCCGCGAGCGTGGCGCTGGCCGCGTGCTCGCGGCCCGCGCCGTCGCCCGAGCCGGTGCGCGCGGTGCGCACCGTCACCGTGGGCCTGTCCGGTGCGCAGCCGACGCAGCAGTTCGCGGCCGAGGTGCGCGCGCGCACCGAGTCGAGGCTCGCGTTCGAGGTGGGCGGCCGGCTCGTCGAGCGGCGCGTGAACCTCGGCGAGCCGGTGCGCGCCGGCCAAGTCCTCGCGCGTCTGGACGCCGACAACCTGCGGCTGGGCAGCGACGCCGCGCAGGCGGCGCTGCAGGCCGCGCAGGTGCAGTTCGCGCAGGCTGAAGCCGACGTGCAGCGTTTCGGCGCGCTGCGCGAGCAGGGGTTCATCAGCGACGCGCAGTTCAGCCGTTACGACACGGCGTTGAAGGCGGCGCAGGCGCAACTCGCGCAGGCCCGCGCGCAGGCCGGCGTGCAGGCCAACCTCGCGCGCTACGCCGAGTTGCGCGCCGACGCGGCCGGTGTCGTCACCGCCGTCGAGGCCGAGCCGGGGGCGGTGCTCGCCGCCGGCAGCCCCGTGCTGCGCGTCGCGCACGATGGGCCGCGCGACGTCGTGTTCTCGGTGCCCGAGGATCAGCTCGACCGCCTGCGCGCGATCGCGGCGACACCCGGTGCGCTGACGGTGCGCCTGTGGGGCAGCGACGCTTCGCCGTTTCCTGCGCGTGTGCGCGAAGTCGCCGCCGCGGCCGACCCGCTCACGCGCACCTTCCTCGTCAAGGCCGACGTCGGCGACGCGCCGGTGCGCCTGGGGCAGACGGCCACCGTGACCGCCGCGCTGCCGCGGCGTGAAGGCGTCGTCAGGTTGCCGCTGACGGCGCTGTTCGAGCGGCAGGGACAGACCACGGTGTGGGTCGTCGATGCGGCGACGTCGACGGTGCAGCCGCGCCCGGTCGGCGTGGCCGGTACCGAGGGCAACGTCGCGCTCGTCGCGAGCGGGCTCGCGGACGGCGATGTCGTCGTCACGGCCGGCGTCCATGTGCTGACAGCGGGGCAGAAGGTGACGCAGCACGGTGCGTCCGCCGACGCGGCCGGCAGCCGCGCTGCCGCCCCGGCGCCGGCGGGGCGCTGAGGCGCGCGGCACCGTCGACGCACCGTGGGGCCGGCCTTGACCGCATCTCGCTTCAACGTCTCGCGCTGGGCGATCGAGCACGCCCCGCTGACGCGCTACCTGATGATCGTGCTGCTGCTGCTCGGCGGCGCGGCGTACTTCCAGCTCGGCCAGGACGAGGATCCGCCGTTCACGTTTCGCGCGATGGTCGTGCAGGCGTTCTGGCCCGGCGCGACGGCGCAGCAGATGGCCGAGCAGGTCACCGACCGCATCGAGAAGACGCTGCAGGAAGTCCCGCACGCCGACGTGATCCGCAGCTACACCAAGCCGGGCGAGTCGCTGACCCTGCTGCAGCTGGCCGACGACTCGCCGCCGCAGTCGGTGCCCGACGTCTGGTACCAAGTGCGCAAGAAGGTCGGCGACATGCGCGCGACGCTGCCGGCCGGCGTGATCGGGCCGGTGTTCAACGACGAGTTCGGCGACGTCTACGGCTCGATCTTCGCCCTGTCGGCCGACGGCTTCAGCCGCGAGGAGCTGCGCGAGTTCGCCGACATGGTGCGCGAGCGGCTGCTGCGCGTGCGCGACGTGGCCAAGGTCGCGCAGTTCGGCGTGCAGCCGGAAAAGCTGTTCGTCGAGATCCCGCAGCGCCGCCTCGCGCAGCTGGGCCTGGACATGAACCAGGTGATCGCCCAGATCGGCGCGCAGAACGCCGTCGAGGGCGCCGGCGTGCTCGACGCTGGCGGCGTCAACGTGCAGGTGCGCGTGGCCGGCGCATTCACGTCGGTCGACGACCTCGCGCGGCTGCCGATCCGCGCCGTCAACCCCGCCACCGGCCAGGCGAGCACGCTGCGCCTGGGCGACCTGGCGACGATCCGCCGCGACTACGTCGACCCGCCGGCCGTCATGGTGCGCCACCAGGGCCGCGACGTGATCGCGCTGGGCGTGTCGATGGCGCCCGGTGGCGACATCATCGCGCTGGGCAAGGCGCTGCGCGCCGAGGCGCAGCGCCTGCGTGCCGAGCTGCCGGCCGGCGTCGAACTCGTGCAGGTGCAGGATCAGCCGCAGGCCGTCAGCCGCTCGGTCGGCGAGTTCGTCAAGGTGCTCGTCGAGGCGCTGGTCATCGTGCTGGCGGTCAGCTTCGTCAGCCTCGGGCTGCACACGCGGCCGCTGCGCATCGACGTCTGGCCGGGGCTGGTGGTGGCGATCACGATCCCGCTCGTGCTGGCGATCACCTTCGTCGCGATGTACTACTGGGGCGTGGGCCTGCACAAGATCTCGCTGGGCTCGCTGATCATCGCGCTGGGCCTGCTCGTCGACGACGCGATCATCGTCGTCGAGATGATGGTGCGCAAGCTCGAGGAGGGCTACGACCGCCTGCGCGCGGCGACCTTCGCGTTCGACGTCACCGCCAAGCCGATGCTCACCGGCACGCTGATCACGGCCGCCGGCTTCCTGCCGATCGGGCTGGCGAAGTCGGCCACCGGCGAGTACACGTTCGCGATCTTCGCCGTCACGGCGGCGGCGCTCGTGATCTCGTGGGTCGTCTCGGTGTACTTCGTGCCGTGGCTGGGCTGGCGGCTGCTGCGCGTCAGGGCCAAGGTCGACGCCACCGGCGAGGGGCCGCACGAGCTGTTCGACACACCGTTCTACAACCGCTTCCGCGCGACGGTCGGCTGGTGCGTGCGTCACCGCTGGCTGACGATCGGTGCGACGCTGCTGACCTTCGCGCTCGGCCTCGCCGGCATGGGGCGCGTGCAGCAGCAGTTCTTCCCCGACTCGAACCGGCCCGAGCTGCTGGTCGACCTGTGGCTGCCCGAGGGCACGGCGATCGAGACCAGCGCCGAGGTCGCGCGCCGCTTCGAGGCGCGCCTGATGGCCGAGCCCGGGGTGGCCAGCGTGACGACCTGGGTCGGCTCGGGCGTGCCGCGCTTCTACCTGCCGCTGGACCAGATCTTCCCGCAGCCCAACGTCAGCCAGGCGATCGTGCTGCCGGCGAGCCTGGCCGAGCGCGAGCGGCTGCGCCGCGCGCTGCCGGCGATCCTGGCCGCCGAGTTCCCCGAGGCGCGCGGTCGCGTCAAGCTGCTGCCCAACGGGCCGCCGGTGTCGTACCCGGTGATGTTTCGCGTCGTCGGCCCCGACGTGGCCGGCGTGCGCCGCTGGGCCGACGAGGTCAAGGACGCGATGCGCACCAACGCGAACCTGCGCGGCGTCAATGACAACTGGAACGAGTCGGTGCTCGCGCTGCGGCTGCAGGTCGACCAGGACAAGGCGCGTGCGCTCGGCGTGACGAGTCAGTCGATCGCGCAGGCGTCGCGCACGATCCTGTCGGGCACGACGATCGGCCAGTACCGCGAGGGCGACAAGCGGCTCGACATCGTGCTGCGCCAGCCCGAGGACGAGCACCGTGCGATCACCGACCTCGCCGACGCCTACCTGCCCACCGCGAACGGGCGTGCCGTGCCGCTCGCGCAGGTCGCGCGCATCGAGGTCGGTTGGGAGCCCGGCGTGCTGTGGCGCGAACAGCGCCAGTACGCGGTGACGATGCAAGGCGACGTCGCCGAGGGCCTGCAGGGCGCGACCGTGACGGCGCAGCTGTGGCCCGAGTTGAGCAAGATCAAGCAACGGATGCCGCCCGGCTACGACATCGTCGTCGCCGGCGCCGTGGCCGAGAGCAGCAAGGGCCAGGGCTCGATCGCCGCCGGCGTGCCGGCGATGCTGTTCATCATCTTCACGCTGCTGATGCTGCAGCTGCACAGCTTCAGCCGCGCGCTGCTGGTGTTCCTGACCGGTCCGCTGGGCATCGCCGGCGTGGCCGCCGCGCTGCTGCTGCTCGACCGGCCGTTCGGCTTCGTCGCGCTGCTCGGCGTGATCGCGCTGTCGGGGATGATCATGCGCAACTCGGTGATCCTGATCGACCAGATCGAGCAGGACCGCGCGCGCGGCGTGCCGGCGTGGGACGCGATCGTCGAGGCGGCGGTGCGGCGCTTTCGGCCGATCGTGCTGACCGCCGCGGCCGCGGTGCTGGCGATGATCCCGCTGTCGCGCAGCGTGTTCTGGGGCCCGATGGCGGTCGCGATCATGGGCGGCCTCGTCGTGGCCACCGCGCTGACGCTGCTCGCACTGCCGGCGATGTACGCGGCGTGGTTCCGCGTGCGGCGCGACGCTGCGCCTGCGGCCTGAGCGGCGCCGCGCAGCGCCCGTGAGCGGATAAACTACCCGGTTCGCCGAATCGCCGGTTCGGGCCGCAGGGTGCCTGCCGTGGCCCGTCGCACTTCGAGCCCTCGCGCGGGTGGCGAAATTGGTAGACGCACCAGGTTTAGGTCCTGACGCCAGCGATGGTGTGGGGGTTCGAGTCCCCCCCCGCGCACCAGACACACGACGAAAGAGTTCCCCATCATGACGGTCAACGTGGAAACCCTGGACAAGCTCGAGCGCCGCATCACGCTGACGCTCCCCGCCGACGAGATCAACCGCGAGGTCGAGTCGCGCCTGAAGAAACTCGCGCGCACCGTCAAGGCCGACGGGTTCCGCCCGGGCAAGGTCCCGCTGTCGGTGGTCGCCCAGCGCTACGGCTATTCGGTGCAGTACGAGGTGATGAACGACCGCGTCGGCCGCGCGTTCGCCGACGCCGCCAACGAGGCCAAGCTGCGCGTGGCCGGCATGCCGCGCATCGAACCGAAGGCCGATGCCCCCGAGGGCCAGCTCGCGTTCGACGCGACCTTCGAGGTCTACCCCGAGGTCAAGATCGGCGACCTCTCCGGCGTCGAGGTCGAGCGCATCGCCACCGAGGTCACCGACGCGGCGATCGACAAGACCATCGACATCCTGCGCCGCCAGCGCCGCACGTTCCAGCAGCGCCCGGCCGCCGAAGGCGCGCAGGAGGGCGACCGCGTGACGATCGACTTCGAGGGCAAGATCGACGGCGAGCCGTTCGCCGGCGGCAAGGCCGAGGGCTTCCAGTTCGTCATCGGCGAAGGCCAGATGCTCGAGCAGTTCGACAAGGCTGTGCGCGGCATGAAGGTCGGCGAGAGCAAGACCTTCCCCCTGAAGTTCCCCGACGACTACCAGGGCAAGGAGGTCGCCGGCAAGGAGGCCGACTTCCTGGTGTCGATGAAGAAGATCGAGGCGCAGCACCTGCCGGCCGTCGACGAGGCCTTCGTCAAGTCGCTGGGCATCGCCGCCGGCACGCTCGAGGCGCTGCGCGAAGACGTCAAGCGCAACCTCGAGCGCGAGGTCAAGTTCCGCGTGCAGGCGCGCAACAAGGCTGCCGTGATGGACGCGCTGGTCAAGGTCGCCGAGCTCGACGTGCCGAAGGCGCTCGTCGAGGCCGAGGTCGAGCGCATGACCGCCGCCGCGCGCGAGGACCTGAAGAAGCGCGGCGTCAAGGACGCCGACAAGGCGCCGATCCCGGCCGAACTGTTCCAGCCGCAGGCCGAGCGCCGCGTGCGCCTCGGGCTGGTGGTGGCCGAGCTGGTGCGCGCGCACAACCTGCAGGCCAAGCCCGAGCAGCTGCAGGCGCACATCGAGGAAGTCGCGCAGAGCTACGAGAAGCCGGCCGAAGTGGTGCGCTGGTACCTCGGCGACCGCCAGCGCATGGCCGAAGTCGAGGCGGTCGTGATCGAGAACAACGTCACCGCGCACGTGCTCGGCCAGGCCAAGGTCGTCGACAAGACGGTGCCGTTCGACGAGCTGATGACGGCCTGAGAGCGTGAGAGTTTTTCGTCCGCTGCCCTCGTGCTGGCATGTCTCTGGCTTGCTGTTGGGCATGAGCGATCCGAAGCACCAAGACAGCGTGGCCGGGGTTTTGTTCGAGGACTTGGCGCCCGTCGATGAGCAAGCAGCGCAGGCCGCCGCGCAAGCGCGAGCCGTTGCGCTGCGCGCGCAGCCGCCGCGGCTGCTGCAGCCCAACCGCAAGCAGATCGAACTGCGAGCATCGGACCTGGAGTCGCTGCTGGGCGAGGATCACCGAGCGCGGCTGGTATGGGGCTACGTCGAGCGGCAGGACCTGAGCCGGCTGACCGATGCGATCAAGGCGCGCGGCAGCAACGCCGGACGCGCGGCGATCGACCCGCGCATCCTGTTTGCGCTGTGGCTGTACGCCACGCTCGAAGGCGTGGGCAGTGGACGCGAGCTGGCGCGGCT
>NZ_QOAZ01000029.1 GCF_003574675.1 Azohydromonas sediminis | reverse complement strand
TATGAAGACCGAAAAGCTCAGGGTAGACCCGCAAATCGGATCCTTACTCGTGCCCGGCAGCTCGCCGAACGTACCGCTGGCGCCTGCGGCTTCGTCAACCGCTTCGTTACTTCGGACTGCGCCCTCGATCCCCTCGAAGCGAAAGCTTCACAGGCTCTGAGTCTGGCCAACCCGGCCGTCGCCGGCTACACGACCTATACCTTCGCCGATGAGGGCGATGTGCTGATCCACGCGCGCATCGCCGCCGACGCCGCTGGCGCGACCAAGATGGACCGTCCGGAGTGGGGCAACCTGAACCCGTCCAACGGCGAGCTCTACATCACGCTCACGAACAACAGCAACCGCCGGCTGAACCCGACCGGCTCGCAGGTCGCGCCGAACGCCGCCAACCCGCGTGCCTACAGCGACGTGCGCGGCGGCACGACGGTGCAGTCGGGCAACGTCAACGGCCACATCGTGCGCATCAAGGATGCCGACCCGGCCGACACCACGTTCACCTGGGACATCTTCCTGTTCGGCGCCGAGTCCGATGCGTCGTCGGTACTGGTCAACCTCTCGGGCCTGACCGACGACCAGGATTTCTCGAGCCCGGACGGCCTCGTATTCACGAAGAGCACCGGCCTGTGCTGGATCCAGACCGACGACGGCGCGCTGGCCGACGAGTCGAACTGCATGATGCTCGCAGCGGTGCCCGGTGCCGTCGGCGACGGCGGACAGGTCACGCTCGACTACGGCAGCACGACCGTGACGACGCGCATGGGCAAGAAGCCCACCGCGACGACGCTCAAGCGCTTCCTCGTCGGGCCGAAGGACCAGGAGATCACGGGTCTGGCCGAAACACCCGACGGGAAGTTCATCTTCATCAACGTGCAGCATCCTGGCGAGGACACGTCGGCGGCCGACATCGCCGACCCGAGCAAGTACACCAGCCACTGGCCGGGCAACGCGGGCTACGGCGTGGGTGGTGCCAATGCGCGCCCGCGTTCGGCCACGGTGATGATCTACAAGAACGACGGCCGCCGCGTCGGCACCTGAGCGCTGCCGCCCCAGTAGCGTCTTTCGCGGGCCCGCTTCGGCGGGCCCTTGTCATTCAGGCGGCCGGCGCCTCGGGTTCGCCGAAGACGTCGACGAACGTGAAGTACAGCGACACATAGAACACGCAGGTGAACATCAACCCGGCCGGCAGTGCGACGAGGCCGGCGAGCTGGCGCGTGCCGAGCAGCCCGAACAGCGCGCCGACGGCGACGCTGAACAGCGCGATCATGCCGACCCACGCGACGACGTACACCGTCATCGCGGCGCGGTTGCGCCACATCGCCAGCGTGCTCGAGAACAGCGACTGCAGCACGCCCTGCCCACCCCAGTGCACGAGCGCCGGCGCGTGCCAGAACGGGATCGCCAGCAGCGCCGCCAGGCCGAAGCGCACGACGAGGCCCCAGGTCAGCCGGTCGTCGGCCAGCAGCGCGTCGAGTTCGGCGTTCTCGCTGGGCGTACGCTCGGGCGTGGCCAGCAGCAGTTGCACGCGCTCGAAGCGCCCGCCGTCGACGGCATCGGCGAGCAGCAGGATCACGACGGTGGCCAGCGCGTAGACGGCGCACAGCTGCAGCAGCGCCGCGCGCCGACGCGGTTCGCCGCGCAAGCCCTCGACCAGATGGCCCGGCTGCGCCGTGCCGCCGCCGAGCACGGCGCGCGCGGCGATCATGTAGCCCAGCGACAGCAGCGGCAGCGCACCCATCACGACGATCTGGCCGACGTAGGGCAGCGCGAGCACGAGGATCGCGCTGAACAGGAAGACGACGAACAGCATCGTCAGCCCGAGCGGGCGCTTCGCGTAGGTGGCAAAGGCCGCGCGCAGCCACGCCAGGCCCTGGCGCGCGGCGACGGTGTGCAGGCGCAGCGCCATCGTGCGGCTATTCGGCCGGCGGCGGGTGCCACGGCGTGGCAATGCGCTCGCGCAGCACGCGCTCGAAGTGTGTCGGGTCGTGCGGCTTGAGCAGGCTCGCGTCGCGCGGCAGGTACAGGTCCCACAGCCGCGACAGCCAGAAGCGCAACGCCGCCGCCCGCAGCAGCGCCGGCAGCAGGCGCCGCTCGCCGCCGGTGAGTGGGCGCACGCGCTCGTACGCGGCGACGAACACGGCGGCACGTGTGTCGACGCCACGGCCGCTGTCGAGGTCGACGCACCAGTCGTTCAGGCACACCGCGAGGTCGAACAGGAAGGTGTCGATGCCGGCGAAATAGAAGTCGAAGAAACCGGTGAGCCGCTCGCGGCCGGGCAGGCCGTCGAACATCACGTTGTCGCGAAACAGGTCGGCGTGGATCGGCCCGCGCGGCAGCGCCGCATAGGCCGCCGACGCGGCCAGCTCCTGCTGGAACGCGAGTTCGCTGGTCAGCAACTCGCGCTGTGCGGCGTCGACGAACGGCAGCACGACCGGCACCGTCTCGGTCCACCACGCCAGCCCGCGCAGGTTGGGCTGGTGGCGCGGGTAGTCGAGCCCGGCCAGGTGCATGCGCGCGAGCATCTCGCCGACCTGCGCGCAGTGGTGGTCGTCGGGCGCGAGCTGGTGGCGGCCGGCGAGCTTGTCGACGAGTGCCGCCGGCTTGCCTTTGAGCGTGTGCAGGATCTCGCCGTTGGCGTCGGCGCGCGGCTCGGGCACTGGGATGCCCTTGCGCGCCAGATGCTTCATCAGGTGTAGGTAGAACGGCAGCTGCTCGAACGTCAGCCGTTCGAAGATCGTCAGCACCCACTCGCCGCGGTCGGTGGTGACGAAGTAGTTGGTGTTCTCGATGCCGGCCGTGATGCCGCGCAGCGCCGTCAGCGTGCCGACGTTCAGGCGTGCGACGAAGGCGCGTGCCTCGTCGAGCGAGACCTCGGTGAAGACGGCCATCTCAGAAGCGCAGGATCGTCCACACGCGCTGGCCGGCCGCGCCGCGGCCCGACGCGGGGCCCGGGCTCATGTCGCGCGCGCCGTCGGCCGGCACGACGTGGTACGTGCCGCCGCGCTCGCCCTTGGTGTGCACCGTGATCTGGCGCACCTCGCCGCGCACGCGCAGTTCCTCGACGCGCACGGCGTCGTCCTCGATCACGGTCGTGCGCACCTGCGGCTCGGGCACCGGTGAGAGCGACGCCGCGGCCGCCGGCGTGGCCGCGTGCACCGCACCGGCGGCGCACGACAGCGCGAAGAGGGCGGCGCAGCGGCGGAGCATGCGCGCGATTCTATCGGCGCGGCCCACAGCGGCGGCCGTACCATGCCGGCATGACGCAAGACACGCTGCTGCTGGTCGACGGCTCGAGCTACCTCTATCGCGCGTACCACGCGATGCCGAACCTGACCGCGCCCGACGGGTTTCCGACCGGTGCGATCCACGGCTTCATCGCGATGCTCAGGCGCCTGCGCGAGCAGATCCCGGCCGCGCACGCCGCGTGCGTCTTCGACGCCAAGGGCCCGACGTTCCGCGACGCGCTGTACCCCGAGTACAAGGCGCACCGCGCGCCGATGCCAGAGGCGCTGGCGCGGCAGATCGGGCCGATCCACGAAGTCGTGCGCCTGCTCGGCTGGCCGGTCCTCGAGGTGTCGGGCATCGAGGCCGACGACACGATCGGCACCCTGGCGCGGCGTGCCGCCGAGACGGGCCACCGCGTCGTGATCTCGACCGGCGACAAGGACCTCGCGCAGCTCGTGACGCCGCAGGTCACGCTCGTCAACACGATGACCAACGAGACGCTCGACGTCGAAGGCGTCAAGGCCAAGTTCGGCGTGCCGCCCGAGCGCATCGTCGACTACCTGACGCTGGTCGGCGACGCGGTCGACAACGTGCCCGGCGTCGAGAAGGTCGGCCCGAAGACGGCGGCCAAGTGGATCGCCGAGCACGGCTCGCTCGACGGCGTGATCGCCGCCGCCGGCACGATCAAGGGCGCCGCCGGCGAGAACCTGAAGAAGGCGCTCGACTGGCTGCCGCAGGCGCGCCGCCTCGTGACGGTGGCCACCGACTGCGACCTGTCGGCCGCCGTGCCCGGGTGGCCGTCGCTCGACGCGCTCGCGCTGCGCGACGTCGACCGCGAGGGCCTGCTCGACTTCTACAACCGCTATGGCTTTCGCACCTGGAAGCGCGAGCTCGAGCAGGCGCTCGGCGGCGCGCGCGCGGCGGCGCCGTCGCCGGCGGCCGGTGCCTCGGCGCCGCTGGCGCGGCACTACGAGACGGTGCTGACCTGGGGGCGGCTCGAACACTGGCTGCAGCGCATCGCCGCGGCCGAGCTCGTCGCGCTCGACACCGAGACCGACTCGCTCGATCCGATGCGCGCGCGCATCGTCGGCATCAGCTTCGCGGTGCAGCCGGGCGAGGCGGCGTACGTGCCGCTCGCGCACGACTACGCCGACGCGCCGGTGCAGCTGCCGCTGGCCGACGTGCTCGCGCGCCTGAAGCCCTGGCTCGAGGACGCGCGCGCACCGAAGATGGGCCAGCACCTGAAGTACGACACGCACGTGTTCGCGAACCACGGCATCGCGCTCGCGGGCATCGCGCACGACACGCTGCTCGAGAGCTACGTGCTCGAAGCCCACCTCGCGCACAGCCTCGAAAAGCTCGCCGAGCGCCACCTGCACCGCAAGGGACTGAGCTACGAGGACCTGTGCGGCAAGGGCGCGAACCAGATCCCGTTCTCGCAGGTCGACGTGCAGCGCGCGACCGAGTACTCGGGCGAGGACAGCGAGATGGCGCTGCACGTGCACCAGGTGCTGTGGCCGCGCCTGCAGGCCGAGCCGGGGCTGCGCTACGTGTACCAGGACATCGAGCTGCCGGTGAGCGCGATCCTCGCGCGCATCGAGCGCCACGGCGTGCTGATCGACACGCGGCTGCTCGAGCAGCAGAGTCGCGAGCTCGCCGAGCGCCTCGTCGCGCTCGAGCGCGAGGCGCACGCGCTGGCCGGCCAGCCGTTCAACCTCGGCAGCCCGAAGCAGATCGGCGACGTGCTGTTCAGCAAGCTCGGCCTGCCGGTCAAGAAGCGCACCGCCAGCGGCGCGCCCTCGACCGACGAGGACGTGCTGACCGAACTCGCCGCCGACTACCCGCTGCCGGCCAAGATCCTCGAGCACCGCAGCCTCGCGAAGCTCAAGGGCACCTACACCGACAAGCTGCCGCAGATGGTCGACCCGGCCACCGGCCGCGTGCACACGAGCTACGCGCAGGCGGTCGCGGTGACCGGGCGGCTCGCGAGCAACGAGCCGAACCTGCAGAACATCCCGATCCGCACGCCCGAGGGGCGGCGCATCCGCGAGGCCTTCGTCGCGCCGCCGGGGCACGTGATCCTGAGCGCCGACTACTCGCAGATCGAGCTGCGCATCATGGCGCACATCAGCGACGACCCCGGCCTGCTGCGCGCGTTCGAGCAGGGGCTCGACGTGCACCGCGCGACCGCCGCCGAAGTGTTCGGCGTGCCGCTGGAGGCCGTGAGCGCCGAGCAGCGCCGCTACGCGAAGGTCATCAACTTCGGCCTGATCTACGGCATGGGCGCGTTCGGGCTGGCGAGCAACCTCGGCATCGAGACCAAGGCGGCCAAGGACTACATCGACCGCTACTTCCAGCGCTTCGCCGGCGTCAAGCGCTACATGGACGAGACGCGCCAGCGCGCGGCCGAGCAGGGCTACGTCGAGACGCTGTTCGGCCGCCGCGTGTGGCTGCCCGAGATCAAGGGCGGCAGCGGCCCGCGGCGCGCCGCGGCCGAGCGGCAGGCGATCAACGCGCCGATGCAGGGCACCGCAGCCGACCTGATCAAGCTCGCGATGATCGCGGTGCAGGGCGCGATCGACCGCGAAGGCAGGGCCACGCGGATGATCATGCAGGTGCACGACGAGCTGGTGTTCGAGGTGCCCGATGCCGAGCTCGACTGGGCGCGCGCCGAGGTGCCGCGGCTGATGGCCGGCGTCGCGCAGCTGAAGGTGCCGCTGCTGGCCGAAGTCGGCGTCGGGGCGAACTGGGACCAGGCGCACTGAAGGGGCCACCCCTGCAGCGCCTGCGGTGCTCCCCCTCGAGGCGGCCGAGCCCGGACACCGAAGGTTCAGTGGACGTTCGGTGCCTGGCGAGGGGCCGGGCCGCAAGGCCCGGCGGGGCCTGCAAGGCCCGCCGGCGCAGCGGCGAAGCCGGATCCGCAGCGGCCGCTTGACGACGTGGCGCGGGTCGGGGCATGCGGGTCGCGCCGGCGCCACACGTCACGGTCGCGTCACGGGCTCGACGTGGGCGTGTCACGGCGGCGGCCGAGCATGCGCGCATGCAGCGCGACCTGCCCCCGTACCTGCACGCCCTGCCCGGCGACCACGACGAGCACGACGACCCGCTGGTCGACGTGCTGCGCGTGCGCACCGTCTGGATCTCGGACCTGCACCTGGGCACGCCGGGCTGCCAGGCGGCGGCGCTGCTCGACTTCCTCAAGCGCGTGCGCTGCGACACGCTGTACCTCGTCGGCGACATCGTCGACGGCTGGCAGCTGCGGCGCAGCTGGTACTGGCCGCAGGCGCACAACGACGTCGTGCAGAAGCTGCTGCGCAAGGCGCGCAAGGGCACGCGCGTCGTCTTCGTGCCCGGCAACCACGACGAGTTCGCGCGCAAGTACGTGCAGCACAACTTCGGCGGCATCGAGGTCGTCGACGAGGCCGTGCATCACACCGCCGACGGCCGCGCGCTGTGGATCACGCACGGCGACCACTTCGACGGCATCATCCAGTGCGCCAAGTGGCTCGCCTACGTCGGCGACTCGGCCTACGAGTTCACGCTCAAGCTCAACCGGCACCTGAACTCGCTGCGAGCGCGCCTGGGGCTGCCGTACTGGAGCCTATCGAAGTACCTCAAGCTCAAGGTCAAGCGCGCGGTCAGCTACGTCAGCGACTTCGAGCACGCGGTCGCACGCGAGGCCAAGCGCCGCGGCGTGCATGGCGTCGTGTGCGGCCACATCCACCACGCCGAGCTGCGCGAGGTCGACGGCATCGTCTACGCCAACGACGGTGACTGGGTCGAGAGCCTGACCGCGCTCGTCGAGCACGCCGACGGCCGGCTCGAGATCGTCGACTGGTCGCAGCGGCACGGCCGCCCGCGCCCGCTGGCGGTGTCCGTGCCGCGGCCCGTCGGTGTCGTGCCGGCCGCGGCGGCGCCGGCGCAGGAGCCGCTGCCCGTGGCCCGCCAGACGGCCTGAGAGCCGCCGGCGCGCCGGCGGGCGGCGCGTCCGATAATCCGCCCGATGAGTCTCGACCGCGCTGCCGACACCACGCCCGCGGCCGCTGCGGCGGCCACGCCGCGCCTGACGCTGCTCAACCGCGAACGCTCGACGCTCGAGTTCAACCGCCGCGTGCTCGCGCAGGCGCGCCGCGCCGACGTGCCGCTGCTCGAGCGGCTGCGCTACATCACGATCGTCTCGTCGAACCTCGACGAGTTCTTCGAGGTGCGCTTCGCCGACTACCTCGAGATGGCGCGCCAGCCCGGCACCGGCGTGTCGCAGCGCGACCTGAAGGACGTCGCCGCCGAGGCGCACCGGCTGATCGACGAGCAGTACGCGCTGTTCAACGACGAGGTCATGCCCGCGCTCGCGCGCGCCGGCATCCGCATCGTCAACCACGCCGAGCGCGACGACGCGCAGCGCGCATGGGTCGCCCGCTTCTTCGAGCAGCAGGTGCGCCCGCTGCTGGTGCCCGTCGGGCTCGATCCGGCGCACCCGTTCCCGCAGGTGGCCAACAAGAGCCTGAACTTCATCGTGCGCCTTGGCGGGCGCGACGCGTTCGGGCGCGAGAACAGCATCGCCATCGTCAAGGTGCCGCGCGTGCTGCCGCGCGTGATCCGGCTGCCCGACGAGGTCAGCCACGGCGAGCAGGTGTTCGTGCTGCTGACCAGCGTGATCCGCGCGCACCTGGGCGAGCTGTTCCCGGGGCGCGAGGTGACGTTCTTCTCGCAGTTCCGCGTCACGCGCGACAGCGACATCGACATTGACGACGTCGAGGTGACGAACCTGCGCCAGGCGATGCGCTCGGGGCTGACGCGGCGGCACTTCGGGCAGGCGATCCGCCTCGAGGTCGTCGCCAGCTGCCCCGACGAACTGGCGGAGCTGCTGCTGCGCCAGTTCGCGCTGCCCGAGGAGGCGCTGTACCGCGTCAACGGCCCGGTCAACCTGGTGCGTCTGACGCGGCTGATCGACGCGGCCGATGCCGACCACCTGCGCTTCCCCCGCTACGAGCCGAGCTGGCCCGAGCGGCGGCTGCCGCGCGAGCGACCGGTCTTCGAGCGGCTGCGCGATGGTGACGTGATGCTGCACCACCCGTTCGAGAGCTTCGAGCCGGTGATCGAGTTCCTGCGCCAGGCCGTGCACGACCCCGACGTGCTCGCGATCAAGCAGACGATCTACCGCACCGGCGAGCAGAGCGTGCTGATGGAGTTGCTGCTCGAGGCGGCGCGCCGTGGCAAGGAGGTGCTCGCCGTCGTCGAGCTGAAGGCGCGCTTCGACGAGGAGGCCAACATCAACTGGGCCGAGCGGCTCGAGTCGGTCGGCGCGCAGGTGGTCTACGGCATCGTCGGGCTGAAGACGCACGCCAAGCTGATGGTCGTCACGCGCCGCGAGGGGCAGCGGCTGCGCCGCTACGCGCACTTGTCGACCGGCAACTACAACCCGAAGACGGCGCGGCTGTACACCGACGTCGGCTACCTCACGGCCGATCCCGACCTGACGGCCGACGCCGACGCCGTGTTCCACCAGCTCGCCAGCCTCGTCAAGGTGCGCGCGCCGCGCCACCTGCTGACGGCACCGTTCGTGCTGCACCGGCGCATGCTGCGCCACCTGCAGCAGGTGGCCGACGCCGCGCGCGCCGGCCGGCGCGCGCGCGTCGTCGTCAAGGTCAACGCGCTGACCGACGTCGCGCTGATCGAGGCGCTGGTGGCCACGGCGCAGGCCGGCGCGCAGATCGACCTCATCGTGCGCGGCGCGTGCATGCTGCCGCCGGGCGTGCCCGGGTTCACCGAACGCGTGCGCGTGCGCTCGATCGTCGGGCGCTTCCTCGAGCACACGCGGGTGATCTACTTCGCCTGGGGCGAAGGCGACGCCGACGAGGTGCTGTACCTGAGCAGCGCCGACTGGATGAGCCGCAACATGTTCCGCCGCATCGAGGTCGCGTGGCCGGTGCGCGACCCCGCGATGCGGCAGCGCGTGATCGACGAGTGCCTGGTGCCTTACCTGTACGACACGCTCGACGCGTGGGAGCTGCGCGCCGACGGCCACTACGAGCGCGTGCGGCCGCAGCGCGGCGAGGCCGTCAGTGCGCAGCAGGCGCTGATGCGCCGCTACGGCGGCTAGCGCAGGGGCTGCGATGGACCTGATCCTGTGGCGCCACGCCGAGGCCTTCGAGACCGCCGACAGCGGCGACGACCTCGACCGTGCGCTCACGCCCAAGGGCGAGCGCCAGGCGCGGCGCATGGCCGAGTGGCTGGGGCGTCACCTGCCGTCGACGACGAAGGTGCTCGCGAGTCCGGCCAAGCGCTGCCAGCAGACGGCGCAGGCGCTGGACCGCAAGTTCAAGACGGTGCCCGCGCTCGCGCCCGACGGCACCGTCGAGTCGCTGCTCGCGGCGGTGCGCTGGCCCGACGCGCGCGAGCCGGTGCTCGTCGTCGGCCACCAGCCGACGCTCGGGCTGACGGCGGCGTACCTGATGGCCGGCGTGATGCAGCCGTGGAGCGTCAAGAAGGCCGCGGTGTGGTGGCTGCGCTCGCGCCAGCGCCTGCTCCAGCGCGAAGTGGTGCTGGTGACGGTGCGCGGCCCCGACAACGTCTGAAGAGCCCCATCCCCGTCGCGCCTTCGGGGGCCCCTCGAGGGGGCCGAGTCCGGACACCGAAGGTCCAGTGCACGTTCGGTGCCTGGCGAGGGGCCGGGCCGCAAGGCCCGGCGCGGCCTGCAAGGCCCGCCCGCGGACCGCCATAGCCGGCTTCGCGGCGCTGGACGTGCGCTCAGCCGGTGAAGTAGCGCTTGACGCCGGCCAGCAGCATCTCGACGGCGATCGCCGTCAGCACCAGCCCCATCAGCTTTTCCATCGCGGTGACCATCGAATCGCCGAGCAGGCGGCGGATGCGGTCGGCGGTGATCAGCACGACGGTGCACACCGCCATCGCCACGGTCAGCGCGCCGACCCACTGCCACAGCTGGCCCGGCTGGCGCGACGCGAGCAGCAGCACGGTGGCCATCGCCGACGGCCCGGCCAGCAGCGGCACCGCGAGCGGGAAGATGAACGGCTCCTTCGCCGCGCCGTCCTGGGCATAGATCTGGGTGCTGCTGCCGAACACCATGCGCATCGCGATGACGAGCAGGATCACGCCGCCGGCGACCTCGAGCGAGCGCTCCGACAGCCGCATCACGTGCAGGAAGGCCTGGCCGCCGACCATGAACGCCAGCAGCACGCTGAACGCGATCGCGCCTTCGCGCAGCGCGACGGCGTTGCGCCGCGCCGGGTCGATGCCGCGCAGCACCGAAATGAAGATCGGCAGGCTGCCGAACGGGTCGAGCACCAGCAGCAGCAGGATCAGGGCCGAGGCGAAGGTGTGGTCCATGGGGCGGTGGGCGCGGGCGGCGGCGTGCCGGCGGCGCCGCGATTGTCGAGGGGGCGCCGCGGCTCAGCTCACGAGCACGAGCTGCAGCGGGCCGGAGCGGTTCCAGGTCTCGGCTTCTTCCTCGAGCAGGAACACGGTGCGTGGGTGCGCGGCGGCCCACTCGGGGCCGAACGACAGTGTCGCGCGCGAGCCGGCGCGCGTCAGGCGCAGCGCGTGCGGGTCGACCTCGCCGCGCGCGTGGCACTTGATGACGGCCAGCCGCAGGCACAGCACCTGCCACGTGAAGGTGTCGTTGACGAAGGCGTGTTCGATCTTGCGCAGCCCGCCGCGCTGGCCGAGCACGAGCTCGCCGATGCGCCGCTGCTGGCTCTGCGAGAACCCCGGCGCATCGACGTGCGCGAGCAGGTACGCGCTGTGGCGGTGGTGGTCGTGGTGCGAGACCATCATGCCGATCTCGTGCAGGTCGCACGCCCAGCCGAGCTCGCGCCGGCTGTCGGCCGCACCGTCGGGGGCGACGCCTTCGTACAGCGCCATCGCGACGCGGCGCACGCGCTGCGCCTGCGCGACGTCGACGTCGAAGCGCCGCTGCAGCTGTGCGACCGACGCGTCGCGCATGTCGCCGCCGCGGGCGCGCTGCCTGGCCATCAGGCGCTCGTGCAGGTCGACGATGACGCCCTGGCGCAGCGCACCCTTGGTCGGGTGCAGCGCATCGATGCCGAAGTGCGCTGCCAGCGTGTACAGGATCGACAGCCCGCCGGCGAGCACCGGGCGGCGGTCGTCGCGCAGCCCGGGCAGCTTCAGGCGGTCGACGTGGCCGGCGTCGATGCAGCGCGCGATGCACCAGCGCAGCGCCGCCGGCGTGATCTCGCCGCCGGTCACGCCGCTGGCCACCAGCAGCTGCGACACCGCGCTGACGGTGCCCGACGAGCCGAGCGCCTCGCTCCAGCGTCCGCGCGCGAACGTCGTCATCGCCTCCTCGAGCTCGGCGCCGGCGGCCACCTGCGCGGCGCGGAACGCCGACTCGGTGAGCCGCCCGTCGGCGAAGAAGCGCTGCGACAGGCTGACGCTGCCGACGCGGAACGACTCGGCCTCCAGCGGCAGGCGTCCCTGGCCGACGATCATCTCGGTCGAGCGCCCGCCGATGTCGACGACCAGCCGCCGGCCTTCCGACGGCTGCACGTGCGCGACGCCGGCGTAGATCAGCCGCGCTTCCTCGCGCCCGGAGATCACCTCGATCGGGTGGCCGAGCACGCCCTGCGCGCGCAGCAGGAAGGCGTCGCGGTTGCGCGCCTCGCGCAGCGTCTGCGTGGCCACCGCACGCACCTGCGACGGCGCGAAGCCACGCAGCCGGCTCGCGAAGCGTGCCAGGCAGTCGAGGCCGCGCTGCGCGGCCGCGTCGGTGAGCAGCCCGTTGGCGTCCAGACCGGCGCCCAGACGCACGGTCTCCTTCAGGTAGTCGATGCGGCGGTAGCGGCCATGGGCGATCTGCCCGATCTCGAGCCGGAAGCTGTTGGAGCCCATGTCCACCGCCGCGAGCAGGCCGGCGGTGCGGGGCGGCGGCGATGTACCCATGAGCGCATTGTGCGGGCATTCGCCGTGCACTCCGCCGGCTTCGAAGGCCGCATTCCTAGAATCGCCGCTCCACCGCTCGCAGGAGACACGACATGCTGGAACAGGACATCGACAGCCTCACGCCGAGTCGGACGTTCAGCCGCCGCGACTTCGTGCGCACCGGCATCGGCACCGGCTTCGCCGCCGCGGTGCTGCCGACGCTGGCGCAGTCGACGATCACGACCGACGCCAGCGGCCTGACGGTCGGCGAGGCGATGATCCCCGTCGGCGGCTTCAACCTGCCGGCCTACGTCGCGCGCCCGCAGGGCAAGACCGGCGCGCCGGTGGTGCTCGTCGTCAGCGAGATCTTCGGCGTGCACGAGCACATCGCCGACGTCGCGCGGCGCTTCGCCAAGCAGGGCTACTTCGCGATCGCGCCCGAGCTGTTCGTGCGCCAGGGCGACCCGATGTCGTACGGCGAGCTGGCGCGGCTGATCGCCGAGGTGATCAGTAAGGTGCCCGACGAGCAGGTCATGGGCGACCTCGACGCCTGCGCCGCGTGGGCGCGCACGCAAGGCGCCGACGCGACCAAGCTCGGCGTCACCGGCTTCTGCTGGGGCGGGCGCATCACGTGGCTGTACGCGGCGCACAACCCGGCGGTCAAGGCCGGCGTCGCGTGGTACGGCCGCCTCGTCGGCGAGCCGAACCCGCTGCAGCCGCGCCACCCGATCGACGTCGCGGCGTCGTTGAAGGCGCCGGTGCTCGGGCTGTACGGCGGCGCCGACACCGGCATTCCCCTTGACACGGTCGATAAGATGAAACAGGCGCTCGCCCAGGGCGGGCCGGCGGCGCGGGCGTCGCAGTTCGTCGTCTACCCCGACGCGCCGCACGCGTTCCACGCCGACTACCGGCCGAGCTACCGCAAGGAGGCCGCCGAGGACGGCTGGAAGCGCTGCCTGGCCTGGTTCCGCAGCCACGGCGTGGCCTGAGCAGGCCGCGCTTCGGCGACGCCACCGCGCCTTCGGGCGCGGTTGTTTTTTGCCTTCGACCTGAGAACGGACATGACGCTCGGCTACATCATCGCGGCGACGCTGTTCGGCGGCGTGCTGTCGGTGGTGATCGCCGCCGCGCTGACGGTGGGCGTGCTCAGCCGCATCGTCAAGAGCCTGGTGAGCCTGTCGGCCGGCGTGCTGCTGGGCACGTCGCTGCTGCACCTGCTGCCCGAGGCGTTCGAGAGCGACGCCGGCGCCGACCGCCTGTTCGCGACGCTGCTGGCCGGGCTGCTGTTCTTCTTCCTCCTCGAGAAGGTCGAGCTGTACCGCCACAGCCACCACCACGAGGGCGACGACCCGCACCACCACCACGCACACGGCTTCGACGCCGAGCAGGCCGGCCGCGGCGGCTGGAGCGTGCTGCTCGGCGACAGCATCCACAACTTCTGCGACGGGCTGATCATCGCCGGCGCGTTCCTCGCCGACCCGACGCTGGGGTGGGTCACGGCGCTGGCCGTCACCGCGCACGAGATCCCGCAGGAAGTCGGCGACTACATCGTGCTCGTCAACGCGGGCTTCAGCCGCTCGCGCGCGCTGCTGTACAACGCGCTGTCGGGCGCCGCCGCGGTGGCCGGCGGGCTGATCGGCTACTTCCTGATCCGGCCGTGGGAAGACGTGTTCCCGTACCTGCTCGTCGTCGCGGCGAGCAGCTTCGTCTACGTCGCGGTGGCCGACCTGCTGCCGCAGCTGCAGCGCCGGCTGCACCTGCGCGAGACGCTCGCGCAGGTGCTGTGGATCGCGGTCGGGCTCGCCGTCGCGCTCGGCGCGATGGCGCTCAAGCACGCCGGCTGACGGCGCGCGGCCCGCACGCCGCGCGCCGTCACTTGACGACGAGCACCGGCGTCGTCGTGTGCGTCAGCACCTTCTGCGTCTCGCTGCCGAGCAGCAGCGCCGCGACGCCGCGCCGACCGTGCGAGGCCATCACGATCAGGTCGCAGTTCTGCGCCTTGGCGTGCTCGCAGATCGCCTCCCACGGGTGCAGCGCCTCGATCGTCGTCGACGTGCACTTGACGCCGGCAGCAGCGGCCTTGTCGGCCACTTCCTTGACGCGTGCGCTGGCGATGCGCTCCTGCGCGTCGTAGAACTCCTGCGGCGGCGTCGGCTGCATCTCGGAGATCGCGCTGTACGGGAACGGCTCCTTGACGCTCATCACGCTCAGCGCCGCCCCGGTCAGCTTGGCCAGCGCGATCGCGTGCTCGGCGGCCTTGGCCGAGATCTCCGAGCCGTCGGTGGGGACCAGGATGTGCTTGTACATGGCGTTCTCCTCGGTGGGTGTGCGGTGCCGACGAGTGTCGCACCGGCGCGCCCCCACGGATTGAGGCACGTCAAGTTGTGCGCGGCTCACCGCCCGTGCGGCGGTGGCGCGTCAGCCGACGGCGATCGGGCGTGCCGGGTCGGACGACCACTCGCTCCACGACCCCGGGTACAGCACGCTCGTACCGAGGCCGGCGTGCTCGAGCGCGAGCAGGTTGTGGCAGGCCGTGACGCCCGAGCCGCACTGCTGCACGATCGCATCGGCGCCGTGGCCGGCCACCAGCGGCTGCCACTCGGCGCGCAGCGTCGCCGCGTCCTTGAAGCGGCCGTCGGCGCGCAGGTTGAGCTGGAAGAAGCGGTTCAGCGCCCCGGGGATGTGGCCGGCGGCGGCATCGAGCGGTTCGACCTCGCCGCGGAAGCGCTCGCCGGCGCGCGCGTCGACGATGCACACGCGGCCCAGCCGTGCGGCGAGCGCATCGGCGTCGATCACCGGCATCGCCACAGGCCGTTGCGGATACGGGGCGGCGTCGCGGCGCGGCGGCACGTCGGCCGACAGGCTGCCGCCGGCGTCGATCCAGGCCGCGACGCCGCCATCGAGCACCGCCACCGCGTCGTGGCCGAGCCAGCGCAGCAGCCACCACGCGCGCGCCGCGTACGGGCCGCCCTGCGCGTCGTAGGCCACGACCGGCACGCCTGGCGCGATCCCGAGGCGGCCGACGGTGGCGGCCCACGCCGCGCGCTCGGGCAGCGGGTGGCGGCCACGGAAGCGCCCCGCGGCGTCGTGCTTCGGGCCCGAGAGATCGCGCTCGAGGTGCAGATAGTGCGCGCCGGGCAGGTGGCCTTGCGCGTAGGCGCGTTCGCCGGCGCTGGCGTCGAACAGGTCGAAGCGGCAGTCGAGCAGCACGAGCGGTGAGCCGCTGCGCTGCAGCGCGAGCAGCGCGTTCGCGTCGATCAGCGTGCGCAGGGGTGCGGGGCGCGGCTCGGCCATCGGCAGTGTCCTCGGTTCACGATTCGGTGGCGGGGCCGCGCGCGTCGGGCGGCGTCGCGCGCGCGCGCAGCAGCGTGGCGGTGATGCCGGCGGCGACGATCAGCGCCATGCCGGCGAGCGCCATCCACGTCACCGGGTCGTCGAACAGCAGCACGCCGTAGACGAACGCGAACACGATGCCCAGGTACTGCAGGCTCGCGTTCGACAGCGTGCGCCCGATCGCGTAGGCGCGCGTCATCATCATCTGCGCGACGGTGGCCAGCGTGCCGATCGCCAGCAGCAGCGCCAGCCCGGTGGCGGTGTGCGCGCTCGCGCCGTGCACGAGCATCGTCGCCGCGCCGGCGACCATGCTGCCGAGCGAGAAGTAGAAGACGATGCGCGACTCGGGCTCGCCGGCGCGGCCCAGCGCCGTGACCTGCAGGTACGCGAGCGCGGCGAGCATGCCCGACACGAGCCCCGCGAGGCCATGCCACAGCTGGCGGTCGTCGATCGTCGGGCGCAGCACGAGCGCGACGCCGGCGAAGCCCACCAGCACCGCCGCCACCAGGCGGCCGTGGACGCGCGCCGAGCCGAGCAGCACCGCACCACCGATCAGGAACAGCGCCATCCACACCGACGACATGTAGTTCAGCGTCATCGCGGTGGCCAGCGGCAGCGCTCCGATGGCGTAGAACCACAGCATCAGCGAGCCGACGCCCACTGCGCTGCGCCAGAAGTGCATCGCCGGCACCGGCGTGCGCAGCGAGCCGCCGCGCCAGCGCGTCAGCCCGGTGATCACGAGCGCGCCGACGAGCCCGCGGTAGAACACGATCTCGCCGGCCGTGTAGGTGGCCGACGCGAGCTTCACGCACACGCCCATCGTCGCGAACAGGTACGAGGCGCCGACCATCAACCAGGGCGCGGACATGCCGCGCATTGTCGGCCAGCGCCGCCGCGCCGGCCGCGCGGCGCCGAGGCTTGCGCGCGGGACCCGTGCGGCCCCGCGCGCGGCCGCATCACGCGCGCGTGCGCCCCATGCCCATGCGCGCGCGGTACCACTCGTGGAAGTGCTGCATGCCGTCTTCCATCGGGCTCTGGTAGGGGCCCACCTCGTCGTCGCCGCGCTCGTACAGCGCGCGCCGGCCGGCGTCCATGCGCAGCGCGATCTCGTCGTCCTCGACGCAGGTCTCCATGTAGGCGGCCTGCTCGGCCTCGACGAACTCGCGCTCGAACGCGGCGATCTCCTCGGGGTAGTAGAACTCGACGACGTTGGTCGTCTTCTGCGGACCCTTCGGGTACAGCGTCGAGACGACGAGCACGTGCGGGTACCACTCGACCATGATCGTCGGGTAGTAGGTCAGCCAGATCGCGCCGTGCGCCGGCGGCTCGCCGTGGCGGTACGCGAGCAGCTGCTCGTGCCACTTGCGGTACGTCTCCGAGCCCGGCTTGGCCAGCGCGGCGTGGATGCCCACCGTCTGCACCGAGTGGTGCGGGCCGAACTCCCAGCGCAGGTCGTCGCAGGTCACGAAGTGGCCCAGCCCCGGGTGGAACGGCGCGACGTGGTAGTCCTCGAGGTAGACCTCGATGAACGTCTTCCAGTTGTAGTCGCACTCGTGGACGTGGACCTTGTCGAGCACGTAGCCCGTGAAGTCGAGCTCGGCGCGCGGGCCCAGCGTCGCGAGGTCGGCGGCCACGTCGCGGCCGTTGTCCTCGAACACCATGCCGTTCCACGTGCGCACCCGGTAGTTGTTCAGGTGCAGGCACGGGTCGTCGGCGAAGTGCGGGGCGCCGACCAGCTGGCCGTGCAGGTCGTAGGTCCAGCGGTGCAGCGGGCAGACGATGTTCGACTTCGTGTTGCCGCGGCCCCTGAGCATCACCGCCTGCCGGTGGCGGCACACGTTCGAGACCAGCTCGACACCGCGCGGCGTGCGCACCAGCGCACGGCCCTCGCCCTCGAACGGCAGCGCGTAGTAGTCGCCGACCTCGGGCACCGCCAGCTCGTGCCCGAGGTAGCGCGGGGCGTGCTGAAAGATCAGCTCCTGTTCCCTGCGGAACAGGCCCTCGTCGAAGTAGGCGGACACGGACAGCTGCGAACGGCTGCGCTCGAGCACGTCGAGCGCGATGCTCAGGTCGGACATGATCCTCAGGATCTCCAAAAACCGATGTCAACCCGCCTGCCACGCCCGGCCGGCACGACGTCCGCCGGCGCGCAGGGCTGATACCCGTACCGGTGGGCGCCGGCGCGGGGCCCGGGATTGTAGCCAGCGGGGCCTTCGGCGGCTCGCTGGCGTCGATGCCCAGACGGGCGATGCGACACCGGCGGTGCCGCACGGGTTCCCCGAGCGCCCTCTCCACAGGAGGCGGTGACTACAATCGGACGCTTCGATTTCACCTTCCGAAATGCCGCGCAGCCCCGCTCCCGCCCCCGCCGAGCCGACCTACGAGCAGGCGCTGGCCGAGCTCGAACAGCTCGTGCAGGCGATGGAGGCCGGGCAGATGCCGCTGGACCGCCTGCTCGAGAGCTACCGCCGCGGCGCCGAGCTGCTGGCTTTTTGCCGCCAGAAGCTGCAGGCCGTCGAGGAGCAGGTCAAGGTGCTCGAGGAGGGGCAGCTCAAGCCATGGACGGCACCGTGACGGCCGCGGGCGCCGACTTCGACACCTGGATGCACGACGCGCTGCGCGACGTCGAGCAGGCGCTGTCGCGCTGGGTGCCGGCCGACGCGCCGGCCGGCCTCGGGGCCGCGATGCGCTACGCGGTGCTCGACGGCGGCAAGCGGCTGCGTCCGCTGCTGGTGCTGGCCGCGAGCGAGGCCGTCGGCGGGCGCAGAGGCGCGGCGCTGCGCGCGGCCGCCGCGGTCGAGCTGATCCACGCCTACTCGCTGGTGCACGACGACATGCCGTGCATGGACAACGACGTGCTGCGCCGCGGCAAGCCGACCGTGCACGTGCAGTTCGGGCAGGCGCAGGCGATGCTCGCCGGCGACGCGATGCAGGCGCTCGCATTCGAGGTGCTGACCCCCGACGACGACGCCGACCTGCCGCCGGTGCTGCAGGCGCGCCTGTGCGGCCTGCTCGCGCGCGCGGCCGGCCACGCCGGCATGGCCGGCGGCCAGGCGATCGACCTCGCGAACACCGGCCGCGCGCTCGACCCCGACGCGCTGCGCGAGATGCACCGCCGCAAGACCGGCGCGCTGCTGCAGGGCAGCGTGCTGATGGGCGCCGCCTGCGGCACGACGACGCCGGCGGCGTGGGCGGCGCTGGCCGACTACGGCGCCGCCGTCGGGCTGGCGTTCCAGGTCGTCGACGACATCCTCGACGTCACGCAGCCGTCGGCGACGCTGGGCAAGACGGCGGGCAAGGACGAGCAGGCGCACAAGCCGACCTACGTCTCGGTGCTCGGCCTCGACGCGGCGCGCGCGCAGGCCGCGGCGCTGCGCGAGCAGGCGCTCGCCGCGCTCGAGCGCAGCGGGCTGGCCGCCGGGCGGCTGCGCGCGCTGGCGCACCGGGTCGTCGACCGCGTGCACTGACCCGGCATCACCGAAGTGTCCGAGTTGCCACGATGAGTGCTTATCCGCTGCTCCAGACGATCGACAGCCCCGCCGACCTGCGCCGGCTGTCGCGCGACCAGCTCGCGACGCTGGCCAACGAGCTGCGCAGTTTCCTGCTGCACAGCGTCAGCAAGACCGGCGGCCATCTGTCGAGCAACCTCGGGACGGTCGAGCTGACGATCGCGCTGCACGCGGTCTACCAGACGCCGCACGACCGCATCGTGTGGGACGTGGGCCACCAGACCTACCCGCACAAGATCCTCACCGGCCGGCGCGAGCGCATGGCCACGCTGCGCCAGCTCGGCGGCATCAGCGGTTTCCCGCGCCGCGACGAGAGCGAGTACGACACCTTCGGCACCGCACACAGCTCGACGTCGATCTCGGCGGCGCTGGGCATGGCGATCGCGTCGCAGCTCAAGGGCGAGCAGCGCAAGGTGGTGGCCGTGATCGGCGACGGCGCGATGAGCGCCGGCATGGCGTTCGAGGCGCTGAACAACGCTGGCGTGCCGCACGCCGGGGTGCCGGCGAACCTGCTCGTCGTGCTCAACGACAACGACATGTCGATCAGCCCGCCGGTGGGCGCGCTGAACAAGTACCTCGCGCGGCTGATCAGCGGCAAGTTCTACGCCGCCGCGCGCGAGGGCGCCAAGCAGGTGCTGAAGAACGCGCCGCCGCTGCTCGAGCTCGCGCGCCGCCTCGAGGAACACGCCAAGGGCATGGTCGTGCCGGGCACGATCTTCGAGGAGTTCGGCTTCAACTACGTCGGCCCGATCGACGGCCACGACCTCGACGCGCTGATCCCGACGCTGGAGAACCTGCGCAGCAAGCCCGGCCCGCAGTTCCTGCACGTGATCACGAAGAAGGGCTTCGGCTACAAGCTCGCCGAGGCCGACCCGATCGCCTACCACGGCCCGGGCAAGTTCGACCCGGCGCAGGGGCTCGTCAAGCCGGCGGCCCCGGGCAAGCCGACCTTCACGCAGGTCTTCGGCCAGTGGCTGTGCGACATGGCCGCCGAGGACGAGCGGCTGGTGGCGATCACGCCGGCGATGCTCGAGGGCTCGGGCATGGTCGAGTTCCAGCGCCGCTTCCCGCGCCGCTGCTTCGACGTCGGCATCGCCGAGCAGCACGCCGTCACGTTCGCCGGCGGGCTCGCGTGCGAGGGGCTCAAGCCGGTGGTCGCGATCTACAGCACGTTCCTGCAGCGCGGCTACGACCAGATGATCCACGACATCGCGCTGCAGAACCTGCCGGTGATGTTCGCGCTCGACCGCGCCGGCATCGTCGGCGCCGACGGCGCGACGCACGCCGGCGCGTTCGACATCGCCTACATCCGCTGCATCCCGAACATGTCGCTGCTGGCGCCGTCGGACGAGAACGAATGCCGCCAGGCGCTGACCACCGCGTACCGCCAGGACCACCCGGTGGCGGTGCGCTACCCGCGCGGCGTCGGCATCGGCGCAGCGGTCGAGCCGACGTTCGCCGCGTGGGAGTGGGGCAAGGGCGTCGTGCGCCGCCAGGGCGAGCGCATCGCGATCCTCGCGTTCGGCACGCTGCTGCACCCGGCGCTCGAGGCCGCCGAGCGGCTCGGCGCGACGGTGGCCGACATGCGCTTCGTCAAGCCGCTGGACACGGCGCTGGTCGAGCAGCTCGCGCGCACGCACGAGGCGCTCGTCACCATCGAGGAAGGCTGCGTGGCCGGCGGTGCCGGTGCGGCCGTGATGGAGGCGCTGCACGCGGCCGGTGTGGCCACCCCGGTGCTCGCGCTCGGCCTGCCCGACGAGTACGTCGAGCACGGCGACGCCGGCAAGCTGCTGGCCAAGCTCGGCCTCGACGCCGCGGGCATCGAGCGTTCGATCGTCGAGCGCTTCGGACTGCGCCCGCCGCGCGCGACGCCGGTCGTCGTCGCGTCGCGCGCCTGAGACCCCGCGTCAAAGGACCCAGGTCGGCACGGGCGCCGTTTTGGTGCGAAGCTACGGGTTTGCCCGGCCGCGCGCACGCAACGGCGCGGTCCCATTCGTTCGATGAGCCATCCCACCGACTCCCTGCACATCCCCGACACGCAAAGCGAGCGCGACCACCGTCGCGTCGCGATCCAGCGCGTCGGCGTCAAGGGCGTGCGCTATCCGCTGCAGGTCCGCGTCGGCGGCGCGGTGCAGCCGGTGCAGGGCACCTGGAGCCTCGACGTGGCGCTGCCGGCCGAGCGCAAGGGCACACACATGTCGCGCTTCGTCGCCTGGCTCGACGACCTGGCCGCCGGCGGCGTCGTGTTCGATGCGCTGACGCTGCGCCAGCAGCTCGCGGCGATGCTCGAGCGGCTGCACGCCGACGAGGGCCGCGTCGAGGTCGGCTTCGCGTTCTTCGTGCGCAAGCGCGCGCCGGTGTCGGGCGTCGGGAGCCTGCTCGACTACGAGGGCCGCTGGATCGCCGAGACGCGCGGCGGCGCGACGGCGGTGTGGGCGCAAGTCGCGGTGCCGGTCAAGAGCCTGTGCCCGTGCTCGAAGGAGATCGCCGACTACGGCGCGCACAACCAGCGCTCGCAGGTGACGATCCGCGCCGAGCTGCTGGCGCCCGTCGAGTGGCACGAGCTGGTGCGCTTCGCCGAGGACAGCGCCTCGAGCGAGCTGTGGCCGCTGCTCAAGCGCACCGACGAGAAGTGGATCACCGAGCGCGCGTACGAGAACCCGAAGTTCGTCGAGGACCTGGTGCGCGACGTCGCGCTGCGGCTGAACGCCGACGCACGCATCGGCCGCTACGCGGTCGACGTCGAGAACTTCGAGTCGATACACAACCACAGTGCCTACGCGCGCGTCGAGCGCGCGTGAGCGCGGCCGCCGCCGCGTCAGGGGCGGCGCTCGAGCCGCAGCACGTCGTTCTCGCGCGTCATCTGGAAGCGCGTGAGGAACGAGTTGCCCAGCAGCACGACGGGCATCGACACCGGCAGCACGGTGGCGGCCACCTGGCCGACCTCGACGTCGCCGACGCGCACCGAGCGCAGCGTCACCGCGTGCGACTGCACGTCGCCGTTGGCGGTGCGCGTGACGACGGGGCGCCCCTCGCGCCACGGCACGCCGAGGCGCTCGGCCTCGTCGCGGCCGAGCGAGACGGTCGTCGCGCCGGTGTCGACCATGAACTGCACCGGTCGGCCGTTGATCGCGCCCAGCGTCACGAAGTGCCCGCCGGGGCCGGCGGGCAGCACGATCGTCGACGCGGCGCCGGTGCTGCCGGCGTCGCCCACCGACACCGGGGCGCCGCCGATGCGCAGGCGCTGGCGGCGCCCGCCGACCTCGACCTCGGCCTCGCTGCCCTGCAACGCGAGCAGCTTGACGCCCTGCACCGTGCTGCCCACCGCGACGGTGCGCGGCTGGCCGTCGATCACGAGCAGCGCGGCGCGTTCGCCGATGCTGCCGCTCATCGACACCGACTGCGCCGCCGCGGCGCCGGCGACGAGGGCCAGCGCGGCCGCGGCCAGGCAGGCGGCGCGTCGCATCGTCAGTCGCGGAAGTTGGTGAACGACAGCGGCAGGTCGGCCACGTCCTTGCGCAGCAGCGCGATGGCGGCCTGCAGGTCGTCGCGCTTGGCGCCGCTGACGCGCACGACGTCGCCCTGGATCGCGGCCTGCACCTTGAGCTTGCTCTGCTTGACGAGCGCCTGCATCTTCTTCGCGTGCTCGGCGTCGATGCCGGCCTTGATGCGCAGCACCTGCTTGACCTTGTCGCCGCCGATCTTCTCGACCTTCGCGCCGTCGTCGACGAAGCGCACGTCGACGCCGCGCTTGGCGAGCTTGGCCAGCAGCACGTCCTTGACCTGGCCGAGCTGGAAGTCGCTGTCGCCGTAGAGCGTGACTTCCTTGCCCTTGTCACCGAGCTCGACCTTGGCGCTCGTGCCCTTGAAGTCGAAGCGCGTGCCGATCTCCTTGCCCGCCTGGTCGACGGCGTTGCGCACCTCGACGAGGTCGGGTTCGAGCACGGCGTCGAAGCTGGGCATCGCGGCAGTCGGATAGGGACGATCGACGAAAATTCTGCCATGCACGATCCCGCGCCCCGAGACCTCGCCGTCGAGCGCAACGTCAGTCTGCGTGAGTTCAACACGTTCGGACTGCCGGCGGTCGCCAGCGCGCTGGTGCGCATCACGAGCGACGCCGACGTGCGCCGGCTGCTCGCCGACCCCGAACTCGGGCGGCGGCCCAAGCTCGTGCTCGGTGGCGGCAGCAACCTCGTGCTCACGCGCGACGTGCCGCACGTCGTGCTCAAGGTCGAGGTGCGCGGGCGGCGCGTCGTCGAGGTGCGCGACGACGCCGTCGTCGTCGAGGCCGGCGCCGGCGAGAACTGGCACGAGTTCGTCGCGTGGACGCTCGACGAAGGGCTGCCCGGGCTCGAGAACCTGGCGCTGATCCCCGGCACCGTCGGCGCCGCGCCGGTGCAGAACATCGGCGCCTACGGGCTCGAGCTGGCCGATCGCTTCGAGTCGCTCGACGCGGTCGACCTCGTCACCGGCCGCAGCGTCACGCTCGACGCCGCCGCGTGCCGCTTCGGCTACCGCGACAGCGTGTTCAAGCACGAAGGCTTCGGCGGGCTGGCGGGCAAGAGCCTGATCACGCGCGTGCGCCTGCGGCTGCCGCGGCCGTGGCGGCCGGTGCTCGGCTACCTCGACCTCGAGCGCAAGATGCAAGAGACCGGCGTCACGGCGCCCGACGCGCGCACGATCTTCGACTGGGTATGCGCGATCCGCCGCGCCAAGCTGCCCGACCCGGCGCAGCTCGGCAACGCCGGAAGCTTCTTCAAGAACCCCGTCGTCACGGCCGAGCAGTGCCGCGACATCATCGGCCGCGACCCGCACGTCGTGCACTACGTGCTGCCCGACGGGCGCTGCAAGCTCGCCGCCGGCTGGCTGATCGACGCCTGCGGCTGGAAGGGCAAGTCGATCGGCCGCGCCGGCGTCTACGACAAGCAGGCGCTGGTGCTCGTCAACCGCGGTGGCGCCAGCGGCGCCGAGGTCGTCACGCTCGCGCGCGCGATCCAGGAGAGCGTCTACGGGCGCTTCGGCATCCGGCTCGAGCCCGAGCCGGTGGTCGTGTAGACGGCCGGCGATGGTCGCGGCGCGCCTGCGCGCACGGCCGGCACGCGCCGGCGACGTGCCCGCCTGCGTCGAGCTGCTGGCGCGCGAGGGCGCGCGTGGCGCCTGGCTCGACGTCGCGTGGCTGCAGGCGCTGCTGACGCAGCGCCGGCTGCTGTGGTACGTGTTCGAGGAGGCCGCCGAGCCCCGGGCGATTGTGCGCGGGTGCGGCATCAGCGGCTTCGTGCCGGCCGCGCGGGCCATGCAGGCGCTGCGCGAGGGCGCCGGCGACTGGGTCGAGGCCCTGCTCGGCGCCGGCCGCGATGGGGCGGCGCCAGCGCTGCTCGACCGTGCCGGTCAGGCGCACTGGCGCGCAGCGGCTGCGCTGGCCGGCGTGGCGCTGAACTTCGCGATCGACACGGCCCCGGGCGCGCCGGCCGACGCCGTGGCGGCGCTGGCGCAGACGGTTTTCGTGCAGGCGCACAGTGGCTACGGTCTCGCGCTGATGCTCGCCGAGGTGCGGCCGTGGGAGGGCAAGGCGCCGGCCTACCGTGCATCGCTGCGGGCGATGGGCTGTGCCGAGACCGCGCCGTGCTCGCGCAGCGGCACGCAGCTGCTGTGGCTGGATGCGCAGCGCATCGCCGAAGCACCGTACCACGTGCTGCAGCCGCTGTTCTTGCGCGATGCACCGCGCTTGGGGCTGACGCCGGCGCAGCAGGACGTGCTCGAACTCGCGGTGCTGGGCGCCGACGACCGCAGCATCGCGCTGGCGCTGGGCGTGTCGCCGCACACGCTGCACAAGCGCTGGCGGGCGATCCACGCGCGCGCCGACGCCGTGCTCGGCCACGCGCCGCCGCCGGCAGGCTCGCTGCCGCGGCGTGGCGCCGAGAAGCGCGCACCCCTCGTCGAGTACGTGCGCCTACATCCGCAGGAAATCCGTCCCTGGCCGCCGCGGCGCCGCTGAGTGTGCGCAAGGCCGTCGGCTGGTGGGACCCTTTTTGAGGCCTTCCGGGGCGAATCGCTTGTCCCTAACGTTCAAGGGCACGTCGTGGCTGCTGCGGCCGCGCCGTGCAGGCGTCAGTCTGGCAATCGACGGGGGGAACAGGGATGGGGACGTGGTGCAAGCCAGCGTTGAAGATCGTGGCCGGCGTGCTGGCGCTGTCGCTCGCCGGCTGCGGGGGTGGGGGCGGCGATGTGCCGACGCTGGTCGTCAAGGGATCGGCATCGGCGGTGGCCACGGTGTCGGCGTCGTCGTGGCAGCGCCTGCTGGCGCTGGCCGGCCTCGGTGCCGTGCACGCCGACGTGACCACCGCGGGTTCGCCCACGGTGCTGAAGATGCGTTTCCACGCGCTGCGCCTCAGCGCCAACGCCGACTGCAGCGGTCCGTACCTGACGGTGCAGGTCTTCGATCCGCCGCGCGAGTTCGACCTCGTCGCCGCACCGACGCTGTTCGAGGGCTCGCCGCCGCCGGGCACGTACCGCTGCATCGTCTTCGAAGCCGACGACCACCTTGCCGTCGTGCCCGACGCCGTCGCCCAGGCGGCGTTTCCGGGCCGCTGTCGCGCCGGCGTCGAACACGTCACCGACCTGTACCGCAGCGGCGATCCGCCGTTTCGCGACCTGGCTGGCGCCACGATCGAGGCGCGCGGCTCGCGCGGCGCACCCGTCGTCGACCGCGTGCACTTCTTCGCGACGACCGATCCCGCGGCGGCGCAGGCGCGCAGCGGCGGGCCGGCAGCGACGCAGACGCTGCCGCTGACGTCGGCCCTCGTCGTGCCGGGGCGCACGACGCTGTACGTCGACGCCACCGACGGCCTGCTCGGCGACACCGAGGACGGTGTCGACTACTGCGTCGTCGAGGCCGGGCGGATGGGATTCCGCTGAAGCGGCAGCAGCGGCGGCCGCGTCAGCGCCCGTCGCTGCCGTCGCCCAGCCGCGGCAGCGGTGCGCCGTGCCCGAGCGACAGCAGCCCGGCGCGCGCGTAGATGCCCAGCTTGTCGCGCGTGTCGACGATGTCGAGGTTGCGCATCGTCAGCTGGCCGATGCGGTCGGCCGGCGTGAACATCGACTCGCCCTTTTCCATCGTCAGCCGCTCGGGGTGGTAGGTCAGGTTCGGGCTCTCGGTGTTCAGGATCGAGTAGTCGTTGCCGCGCCGCAGCTCGAGCGTGACCTCGCCGGTGATCGCGCGCGCGACCCAGCGCTGCGCCGCCTCGCGCAGCATGATGGCCTGCGGGTCGAACCAGCGGCCCTGGTACAACAGGCGGCCGAGCTTGCGGCCGTTGTCGCGGTACTGCTCGATCGTGTCCTCGTTGTGGATGCCGGTGACGAGCCGCTCGTAGGCGATGAACAGCAGCGCCATGCCCGGCGCCTCGTAGATGCCGCGGCTCTTGGCCTCGATGATGCGGTTCTCGATCTGGTCGCTCATGCCCAGCCCGTGCCGGCCGCCGATGCGGTTGGCTTCGAGCATCAGGCTCACCGGGTCGTCGAAGGTCTGCCCGTTGAGCGCCACCGGGCAGCCCTCGTCGAAGCGTACCGTCACCGTCTCGCGCTTCACGTCGACGTCGTCGCGCCAGAACGCCACGCCCATGATCGGCTGCACGATCTGGATGCCGCTGTCCAGCCGCTCGAGGTCCTTGGCCTCGTGCGTCGCGCCGAGCAGGTTCGAGTCGGTCGAGTACGCCTTCTCGACGCTCATCTTGTAGTCGAAGCCGTGCGCGATCAGGAACTCGCTCATCTCCTTGCGCCCGCCGAGCTCGTCGATGAAGGTCTGGTCGAGCCACGGCTTGTAGATCTTCAGCGCTGGGTTCGCGAGCAGCCCGTAGCGGTAGAAGCGCTCGATGTCGTTGCCCTTGTAGGTGCTGCCGTCGCCCCAGATGTGGACGTCGTCTTCCCGCATCGCCGCCACCAGCATCGTGCCCGTGACGGCGCGGCCGATCGGCGTCGTGTTGAAGTAGGTCACGCCGGCGGTCGAGATGTGAAACGCGCCGCACTGCAGCGCAGCGATGCCCTCGGCCACCAGCTGCGCGCGGCAGTCGACGAGCCGCGCGCGCTCGGCGCCGTAGGCCAGCGCGCGCTTCGGGATCGCGTCGTAGTCGGGCTCGTCGGGCTGGCCGAGGTTGGCGGTGTAGGCGTAGGGCACGGCGCCCTTCTTGCGCATCCACAGCAGCGCGGCGCTGGTGTCGAGACCGCCGGAGAACGCGATGCCGACCTTCTGGCAGGCGGGCAGGCTTTGGAGGATCGTGGCCATGGGATTCGCTGGGGTGGGGCGGCGCGCAGGGGGGCGCCGCGAAAAAGTCTTATTGTCGCTGCCCCGCGGCGGGGTCCGCGCGCCGCGCCGGCTGCGACTCAGCGCTCGAGCAGGTCCTGCGTCTCGGGATGTCGTCGCATGTAGACGGCGACGTAGCTGCACAGCGGCCGCACGCGCAGCCCCTCGGCGCGCGCCCAGTCGAGCGCGGCCTGGACGAGCCGCGCGGCGATGCCGCGGCCCTGCAATTCGGGCGGCACTTCGGTGTGCGTCATCAGCAGCACGTCGCCCTGGCGACGGTAGGCACACACGCTGAGATGGCCGTCCAAAAGGACCTCGAAGCGCGAGCGCTCGGGGCGGTGCACGATGTCCATCGTCGTCGGGTGCGTGAAATTCAGGCCGGGAACAGCCGCCGCGGCACCAGCTCGACGGCACGCTCGCCGTCGCCGACCCACACGTGGCCGTCCTGCACCGTGACTTGCAACTGCATCGAGCGCTGCGCGAGGGTGGCGAGCTCGCGCGACGCGTCGCTGGCCAGCTGCCAGACCTCGAGGTTCGTGCAGCGCGCGACGCGCGCGGCCAGCGGCGCCCACCACAGCGCCACCGACGCGCTGTAGGCCAGCACCGTGACGCGCTCGGCGCGCCCGCACGCCTTCAGCAGCCGGCGTTCGTCGGGCTGGCCGACCTCGATCCAGTGCACCATCGCGCCGGTGAGGTCGTGCTGCCACAGGTCCGGCTCGTCGGTGTCGGACAGGCCGCGCGCCATCTCGAGCCGCCCGCGCGTCTCGTCGGGCGGCACCTGCAGCGCGAACGCGAGCAGCCTCACCATCAGCCGTTCGTCGGTCTGCGACGGGTGGCGCGCCAGCGTCAGCGCATGGTCGGCGTACAGCGCGCGGTCCATGTCGGCGATGGCCACCTGGGCCTTGTAGACGGTGGACTTCAGTGCCATCGGCAGGTCGTGCGCGCGCAGGTGCGCCGGCAGGCCCGGTGCCCGCCTCGGGGGTCGGCGCTCGGCGTCGCGGCAAGCGGCATGGGGGTGGGGGTCACGAAGGGCGTGCGCACTGTGCCACAGCCCACGGTCCGTGGGCCGGTGATCGAGGGCCGGGCAGCGGTCAGGCGCCGACGACGCCGAGCGCGCGCAGCAGCACGAGCGCGATGACGCCCGGCGCCCCGTAGCGCAGCACGGCATGCCACGCGCCGGCCCACGGCGCGCGCAGCGTGCTCGCGCGCCGCGCCTCGTGCGCCGACCACACCCAGCCGACGAATGCGGCGATCAGCAGGCCGTTGAGCGGCATCAGCACGTTCGAGGCGACGAAGTCCATCGCGTCGAGCACGCCGAGGCCGGCGATGCGCACGCCGCCGAGCCAGCCGAAGCTCAGCGCCGCCGGCAGCCCGAGCACGAAGATCGCGGCGCCGGCGGCCAGCGCCGCGCGCGGCCGTCGCGTGCGACCGCGGTCGACGACGAACGCGACGACGACCTCGAGCAGCGAGATCGCCGAGGTCAGCGCGGCCACCGCGAGCAGGCCGAAGAACGCGGCGCCGAACACGCGGCCGAACGGCATCTGCGCGAACACCTGCGGCATCGTGACGAACGCCAGCGCCGGCCCGGCGGCCGGGTCGAGACCGAACGAGAACACCGCCGGGAACACCATCACGCCGGCGACGACGGCGAACCCCGTGTCGCCGGCGACGATGGCCACCGCGGGGCGCAGCAGCGCACGCCCGCGCGGCAGGTAGCCGCCGTAGGTCACCATCACGCCGCACGCCAAGCCGAGCGAGAAGAAGGCCTGCCCCATCGCCGCGAGGTAGACGTCGGCGCGCGCGAGCGCGTTCCAGTCGGGGGCGAAGACGAAGGCCAGCCCGTCGCGCGCGCCGGGCAGCGACAGCGAGTAGCCGGCCAGCACGACAAGCACGAGCGCCAGCAGCGGCATCAGCCACGTGGTCGCGGCCTCGATGCCGCGCTGCACCCCGGCGCCGACGATCGCCACGCACGCGGCCATCACCGCGGCCTGCCACGCCACGGGCTGCGGCGACGCGAGGAAGGCCTCGAACGCCACGGACGCGTCGGAGAGGCCGGTGCCGCCGAGCAGGTAGACCACGAAGAACTTCAGCGTCCAGCCGGCGATCACGGCGTAGTAGGCGAGGATCAGCGTCGCCACCGCGATGCCGGGCAGCCCGGCGCGGCGCCACGCGCGGCGCGGCGCGACGGCGGCGAACGCCGCCTCGGGGCCGCGCTGCGCGGCGTGGCCGAGCGCGAACTCGGCAAGCATCAGCGGCAGTCCGACCGCGGCAACGAACAGCACGTAGACGATCAGGAACGCGCCGCCGCCGTGCTCGCCGGCCACGTACGAGAAGCGCCACACGTTGCCGATGCCCACCGCCGCGCCGAGCGTGGCCAGCACGAAGCCGACGCCGCTGCGCCAGTGCTCGCGTTCGTCGGTGGGGCCGCCGGCGCTCGTCATACGGCCATTGCATCACGGCCGAAGCCGCGGCGGCCGCGGGCCGTGTCAGTCCGGCGTCGCGGGGCCGAACAGCAGGTCGAGCGACTTCATGAACGCGCGGAAGTCCAGCGGCTTGGTCCAGTAGTCGGCGAAACCGGCGGCCAGCGCGCGCTCGATGTCCTGCGGCATCGCGTTGGCCGACAGCGCGATGCACGGGATGTCGGCGGTGCGCGGGTCGGCGCGCAGCCGGCGCAGCACTTCGTGGCCGTCGAAGTCGGGCAGCTGCATGTCGATGAGGATCAGGTCGGGGTGCTGCACCTGCGCCGCGCGCACGCCGCCCTCGCCGTCGGCGGCGCTGTCCAGGCGCAGGTCGGGCCGGCGCGCGATCAGCTCCTGCACGATCATCAGGTTGACCGGGTTGTCTTCGATGTACAAAAGCCGCTTGCGGCGCGCCCCGGCCAGCGCTGTGGTCGTCGGCGTGTCGTCGAACAGCGGCACCGGCACCGTTTCGGGCTCGTCGGCGGTGGCGGCCGGCAGCTCGACCTCGAAGCGGCTGCCGACACCGGGCTCGCTGGCCACGTCGATGCGCCCGTCCATGCGCTCGACCAGTGCCTTGACGATCGCCAGCCCGATGCCGGTGCCCTCGATGCCCTCGCGCTCGGCGCCGAGGCGGTTGAACGGCTCGAACAGGTGGCGGCGCTGCGCGGCGGTCAGGCCGCGGCCGCTGTCGGCCACCGTGATGCGCACGCGCCGGCGCGACACGTCGCCGGTGACGGCGGCCTCGACGCGCACCCAGCCGCCGGTGCGGTTGTACTTGATCGCGTTGGACAGCAGGTTCACGAGGATCTGCCGCAGCCGCGTCGCGTCGGCGTGCACGCGCGCGGCCAGCGCGCCGAGCTCGATCTTCACGTCGCGCGCGCGCGCCGCCTGCTCGACCAGCGGCAGCGTCTCGACAACGAGGCGCTCGAGCACGACGGCGCCGGGCTCGAGCCGCAGCTCGCCGCTGTCGACGCGCGACAGGTCGAGCACGTCGTTGATCAGCGACAGCAGGTGGCGCCCGGCCGACTCGATGTGGCGCAGGCGCCCCAACTGCGACGCGACGTCGCCGCGGCCGGCGTCGTGGATCAGCAGCTGCGTGAATCCGAGCACGGCGTTCAGCGGCGTGCGCAGCTCGTGGCTCATGCGCGCGAGGAAGCGGCTCTTGGCCTCGCTCTCGCGCTGCGCGATGAGCTTCTCGCGCAGCGCGGCCTCGGCGGTCTTGACCTCGGTGACGTCCCAGTTGATGCCGATGCGCCGCGCGCCGCGTCCTTCGGCGGCCGGCACGAGCACCGAGCGCGACGCCAGCCAGTGCCAGCTGCCGTCGGGCCAGCGCACGCGGAACTCGACCTGCGTGGGCAGCTGCGCGACGTCGGCGCGCGCATACAGGCCCTGCACGCGCGGCAGGTCGTCGGGGTGCACCAGCGCGAGGCGCTCGGCTTCGCCGAGCGCGCGCGCACCGGGCGGCAGCCCGCGCAGCGCGAACATCTGCGCGTCCCACGTCGCCTCGCCGGTGTCGAGGTCGACCTCCCAGGTGCCGATGCCCACGCCCCGGGTGATCAGCTCGGCGCGCTGGTTCGCGCGCCGCAGCGCCTGCATCGCCTCGTGCTGCTCGGTGACGTCGAGCGCGACGCCGAACAGCCGCCGGCAGTCGGTGCGCTGGCGGTCGACGTCGGCGCGCAGCACGATCCAGCGCGTGCTGCCGTCGCGGCGCAGCGTGCGCAGCTCGACTTCGAGCGGCTCGTCGCCGGCCTTCAGGTAGGCCTTCGCGCGCGCGAGCACCTGCTCGCGGTCGTCGGGGTGCACGCAGCGTCCGACCCATTCGGCCAGCGACGGCGGGCGCGGCTCGCCGACCATGTCGAACAGCTCGTACATCTGCGCGTTCCAGTCGGTCTCGTCGGTCGTGACCGTCGTAGACCAGATGCCCACGCGCGCCGCGCGCGCGGCGGCCTCGAGCCGCGCGGCCAGTTCGAGCGAGCGCGCCGTGCGCTCGACCTGCTCGGTCATGTCCAGCGCGACGCCGACGAAGGCCACCGGCTGGCCGGCGGCGTCGCGCTCGAGCACGCGGCGCATGAACAGGTAGCGCCAGCGCCCGTCGGCGTGGAGGAAGCGCGCCTGTTCGTCGCTCGGCTCGCCGGTGGCGTACGTGCGCTTGGACGACGCGATGACGGCCGGCAGGTCGTCGGGGTGGATCCACGAGCGCACCTCGGCCAGGTCGATGCCGTCGGGGCGCATCGGCAGGCCCAGGATCTGGAACGCGCGCGCGTCGTAGTAGGCGCGGTCGGTGCGCAAGTCGTGCCGCCACACGCCGATGCGAGCCACGTCGAGCGCGAGGCGCAGCTGCTGCTGCGTGCTCTCGACCGAGCGCGCGAGCTCGAACGCCTCGGTGTCGTCCATCATCACGCCGACGACGCGCTCGGGCCGGCCGTCGGCGCCGTCGATCACGCGCCACTGCGAGTGCAGCCGGCGCACGCCGCCGTCGGCGCGCCGCACGCGAAAGCGCGCGTGGTAGGTGCCGGCGCGCTGCAGCGACGCGCGGAACGTCTCGTCGAGCCGGTCCTCGGGCGGCACACGGGCGATCGCGGCGGCGAAGTTCGGCGTCCCCTCGGTCGGCTCCATGTCCCAGAAGCGGAACATGTGCCGGTCCCAGCGGCCCTCGAGCGTGCGCACGTCGCGCTCCCAGGTGCCGATGCGGCCGAACTCCTGCACGAGGTCGAGCCTGGCGGCGAGCTGGCGCTGCTCGCTCACGTCGGCCAGCGACGCGACGAAGCGCCGCTCGCCCGCACCCGCCAGCGGGCGCAGGTGCACGCGGTACGCGTGTGCGCCGCCGCGGCCGTCGGCGGTCTCGAACACGGCGGCGTCGAGGCGGCCGTCACCGGCCAGTGCGTCGAGCAGCGCGCGCGGCTGCGACCAGCCGAACAGATCGGGCAGCGGCCGCCCGCGGGCGGCGTCGGCCTCGACGCCGGCCAGCGCGGCGGCGCCGGGGCTCAGCCACTGCACCCGCGCCTGCGCATCGAGCAGCGCGACGGCGCAGTCGGGCAGCGTCAGCCATGCGTCGATGGCGTCGCGCCAGGGCGACGTCGAGGCATCGGGAGCGGTCATCGCGCGAGGGCTGGAACGGCAGGCACGCCGGCTCGGCGCGTGGCCAGTCTACCGAGGCGCTGCGTGCGCGCCTAGCCGTCGCGTCGTGCGGCGCGGCCGTGCGCTGGGTCACGCGCCGGCACCGGCTATGCTGCGGGCCCCCGAGGAGACCCGACGATGTTCGACACCGCGATCGCCGGCAGCCTGCCCAAGCCCGGCTGGCTGGCCGAGACCCACAAGCTGTGGCCCCAGTGGCGCCTCGAAGGCGACGCGCTGGCCGAGGCGCAGCTCGACGCGACGCTGCTGTGGATCAAGCGGCAGGAAGACGCCGGGCTGACGGTGATCGGCGACGGCGAGCAGGCGCGCCAGCACTTCGTGCACGGCTTCCTCGAGCACGTCGAGGGCATCGACTTCGAGCACAAGGTCGAGATGGGCATCCGCGCCGACCGCTACAAGGCGATGGTGCCGCAGGTCGTCGCGCCGCTGCGCCTGAAGGGGCGCGTGCACGCCGCCGAGGCGCGGCTGCTGCGCGCGCACACGACGCGCAAGACCAAGTTCACGCTGCCCGGGCCGATGACGATCGTCGACACGGTGGCCGACCGCTACTACGGCGACCGCGTGACGATGGCGTTCGCGTTCGCCGAGCTGCTGAACCAGGAGGCGCTCGCGCTGCAGGCCGACGGCATCGACGTGATCCAGTTCGACGAGCCCGCGTTCAACGTCTACCTCGCCGAGGCGGCCGACTGGGGCGTCAAGGCGCTCGAGCGCGCGGCGCAGGGGCTGACGTGCAAGACCGCGGTGCACATCTGCTACGGCTACGGCATCGAGGCCAACGTGCAGTGGAAGAAGACGCTCGGCGACGAGTGGCGCCAGTACGAGCGCGTGTTCCCGGCGCTCGCGAAGAGCACGATCGACCAGGTCAGCCTCGAATGCATCCACTCGCACGTGCCGCCCGAGCTGATGGCGCTGCTGGCCGGCAAGGACGTGATGGTCGGCGTGATCGACGTCGCCAGCGACACGGTCGAGACGCCCGAGGAGGTCGCCGCGACGATCGCCACCGCACTGCGCCACGTGCCGGCGCAGCGCCTGATCGCGTGCACGAACTGCGGCATGGCGCCGATGGACCGCGCCGTGGCCGAGGCCAAGCTGCGCGCGCTCGTGCAAGGCGCGGCGCTGGCGCGTGAGCGGCTGGCCAGCCGATGAACGCGCTGCTGCCGCCGCGCGTGGTCGCGCCGTCGCAGGTCGACGCCGTCTTGCGCGAGCGCGGCTTCGCCGTGCTCGGCGCCGCCGGGCTGTGCGCGCTGCTCGGGCCCGACGCGAGCCCGGCACGGCTCGACGCGTGGTGGCCGTTCTGGGACCGCCTGCCGCCCGACACCCACCTGCGCGACGGCGGGCGCTACCGCTTTCGCCGCCACTCGTGCTTCGTCGTCGATGGCGACGTCGTCGAGCCGGTGCCGCACCGCGCGCACTGGCAGCCGGTCGAGTACAACGCGCTGCACGGCGGCATCGAGCGCTGGTTCGAGCCGATCGAGCCGGCGCTGGCCGCCGACCCGCTGTGGACGCGTCTGCTCGCGGTGACGGCCGCGCGCGCGAGCGCGCTGCGCGGCGCACGGCGCTGGTACGTTGAGGCGCACCCGTTTCGCATCGACACCGCCTCCGGCATCGGGCGCCCGACTCCCGAGGGTGCGCACCGTGACGGCGTCGATCTGGTCGCGGTGATCCTCGTGCATCGCGTCGGCGTCAAGGGTGGCGAGACGCGCGTGTTCGACGCCGACGGGCCGCGCGGCGAACGCTTCACGCTCGCCGAGCCGTGGAGCGTACTGTGGCTCGACGACGCGCGCGTGATCCACGAGACGACGCCGATCCAGCCGCTCGACGCGGCGCGGCCCGGCTTTCGCGACACGCTCGTGCTGACCTGCCGCGCCGGCGGCTTCCAGGGACCCGAGGGGCACTGACGCGGCGCGTGCGCCCGCCGGCGCTCAGGCCGGCAGCGTGGCCAGCAGCCGGCGCGCGCGCTCGCGCAGCGTCGCGCAGTTCGACGCGATGCCGAGCTGCAGGCAGTGGCGCGCATAGTCGCGGTCGGCCTGCAGGCGCTCCAGGTGCACCGGGTGGCCCGCTGCGGCCATCAGCCACTTGAAGTCGACCCACTCGAGCAGGTCCGCGGGGCATGCGGTGGCGTTCATCGCGGTCCTTCCAAACACAAGCGATTGGACCGCGGCGCGCGACGCACGATCGGCGCTGCGGACCGAGAGGGCTCTCTACTCCGCCTGCGCCCCGCGCGTGAAGCCGGCACCCGCGCTCGCTCAGACCGGGCGGTCTGCCGGCTGCGCCGGCGTTGCGCGCGGCAGGTACTGCGACGAGGTCACGCCCATCGAGACGTAAATGCTCGTCAGCGCCTCGACGCCGACCTCGGCCGGCGTCACCCAGTGCTCGGGCACCCACAGCAGCCCGCCGCCGACCGGCACCGGCGCGGTCGGCACGAGCACGGCGATGCAGCGTCGCCCGTCGATCAGCACCGGCTCGGCGTTGGACAGCAGCGCCAGCGCGATCGCACCGCCCGGCCCGCCGAAGTGGCACCACACCGGACGCATCGACTTCAGGCCGCCTTCGGCCGCGTTGCCGCGCTGCGCCACGAGCTCGACCATGCGGCGGATCAGCGCGTAGACGGTGTTGACGAGCGGGATGCGCGTGACGAGCGCGTCGACCAGCCGTGCCAGCCCGCGCTGCAGCCCGGCCTCGACGAGCAGGCCGAGGCCGAAGATCGCGGCGGCGACGATGCCCACGCCGACCAGGTAGCCGATCAGTTCCGAGCCGGTGACGCCGAAGCCGATCGCCTTGAGCACCTGCCCGAACAGGCTGTCCGGGCCGAGCCAGCCCAGCAGCAGCCTGGCGGCCCACACGAAGATGAGGATCGTCGGGGCCAGCGGCAGCGCGGCGAGCAGGCCGGTGGCGAAGATGCGAAGCAGGGTGCGCGTGCTGGCGGTCATGGTGCGTCCTCGCGGGCGTGGGCGGCGGGCGGCGGCAAGGCGGCCGATTATGCGAACCCGCTGCCGCGGCGCCCGTGCCCCGGCGCGCCGCGCCATCACGCGGATGCGCGCGGCGCGAAACGAATTGGCGCCAGAAGAGCGCCGTTGTCTGCACGATGCCGGCCCGAACGCGATGCGGGGGCATCCTGCGCAGCGGTGCCGATGCGGTGTATGGTCGCACCCCCGCCTCACCGACGAGCTCCACCGCCCCCGATGCCACCGCCCCGTTGCCGACCCACGCCACCGCGCGGCCCGTGCCGCGAGTGCCTGCGATGACGCCGGCCGAGCTGTGGGCGACGTGGGTCGCGAGCCCGTGGTCGCTGCGGCCCGACACGCTGCTCGGCGCGGCGCTGCTGCTCGTGCTCGCGGCACTGCTCGGCGAGCTGCTGTGGCGCGCGCTGCGCTGGCCGCGGCTGATGGGTTACGTCGCCATCGGCGTCGTGCTGGCGCTGGCCGGCGTGCGCGCCGACCCCGACGAGCCGGCGGTGCGGCTGGTGATCGACGTCGCGCTGGCGCTGCTGCTGTTCGAGACCGGCGCGCGGCTGAACCTGCGCTGGCTGGTGCGCAACCCGTGGCTGCTGGCCAGCGGGCTGCTCGAGGTGGTGCTGTCGGCGGTCGCGGTGTATCTGACGGCGCGCGCGTTCGGGCTCGGCCTGCAGGTCTCGGCCGTGCTGGCGCTGATCGCGATGAGCGTGTCGCCGGCCGTGGTGCAGCGCGTCGTCGGCGAGTGCGGCGCCGCCGGGCAGGTCACCGAGCGGCTGCTCGCGCTGACGGCGCTGAACACGCTGCTCGCGGTGCTGGCGATCAAAGCGCTGAGCGCCGGGCTGCTGCTCAGCCGGCCCGACACGTGGCAGACCGCGCTGCCGGCGGTGACGATCTCGCTGGCCGGCTCGTTCCTGCTCGGCGTCGCGCTCGGCTCGGCGATCGCGTGGATCGCGCGCCGGCTCGACCTGCGCAACGAGAACGCCGTGGTGCTGCTGCTCGGGTTCGTGCTGCTGGCCATCGTGGTCGCGAAGGCGCTGCACCTGTCGGCGCTGCTGGTGCCGCTGCTCGCGGGCCTGTGGCTGCGCAACCGCACCGACCGCCCGTGGGTGTGGCCGCGGCACTTCGGCAGCGCCGGCGGCGTGCTCGTGCTGGCGCTGTTCGTCGCGGTCGGGTCGGCGTGGTCGCCGGCCGACGCGCCGGCGCTCGTCGGGCTCGCGGCGGCGCTGCTCGCGGCGCGCTGGGTGGCCAAGGCGGCCGCGGTGTTCGTGCTCGCGCGGCCTTCGGGGCTCGCGTGGCGGCAGGCGGCGAGCCTGAGCGCCGGGCTGCTGCCGATGTCGGCCACCGCGTGGGTGCTGGCGCTGGACTTCGGCGCCGCGCACCCCGACACCGGCGCCGTCGTGATGCCGCTGCTGCTGACGGCGCTGGCGCTCGTCGAGCTCGTCGGACCGCTCGTGCTGTGGTATGCGCTGCGCACTGCCGGCGAGCTCGACGTGGCCGACACCCCCGACGCCCGCAGCGTCGCCGGGCCGAGGAGGACCGCATGAGCCTGGGCGAGTTCGCGATCTCGAAGCCGTTCACGCTCGGCGTCGAGCTCGAGCTGCAGATCGTCAACCGCCACGACTACGACCTGACGCCCGGTGCCGCCGACCTGCTGCGCCTCGTCGAGCGCCACAAGATGGCCGCCGACGTGAAACCCGAGATCACGAGCAGCATGATCGAACTGTCGACGGGCGTGTGCGAGCGCCACCCGCAGGTCATCGAGCAGCTGCACGAGGTGCGCGACGTGCTCGTCGAGTGCGCCGGCCAGCAGAACCTGCGCCTGTGTGGCGGCGGCACGCACGCGTTCCAGGACTGGAGCCGCCGCCGCATCTTCGACACGCCGCGCTTCCACCATGTCTCGCAGCTGTACGGCTACCTGTCGAAGCAGTTCACCGTGTTCGGCCAGCACGTGCACATCGGCTGCCCGAGCCCCGACCAGGCGCTGTGGCTGCTGCACGCGATGAGCCGCTTCGTGCCGCACGTGATCGCGCTGTCGGCGTCGTCGCCGTACGTGCAGGGCTACGACACCGGCTTCCACTCGGCGCGGCTCAATTCGGTGTTCGCGTTCCCGATGTCGGGCCGCGCGCCGTACGTGCTGACCTGGGACGGCTTCAAGGCCTACTTCGAGAAGATGACGCGCACCGGCGTCGTCGAGTCGATGAAGGACTTCTACTGGGACATCCGCCCGAAGCCCGAGTTCGGCACGATCGAGGTGCGCGTGATGGACACGCCGCTGACGGTCGAGAAGGCCGCCGCGATCGCGGTGTACCTGCAGTGCGTCGCGCGCTGGCTGGTGCTCGAGCGCCCGTTCGAGCCGCACGAGGACGACTACCTCGCCTACACCTACAACCGCTTCCAGGCCTGCCGCTTCGGCCTCGACGGCGAGGTCGTCGACCCGCGCACCGCCGAGCACCAGACGCTGCGCACGCTGATCGCGCAGACGCTGCGCGACGTCGAGATGCACGCCATCGAGCTGCGCGCCGAGCGCGGGCTGGCGCTGATCCGCGACCAGCTCGCGAGCCACCACGGCACCGACGCGAACTGGCTGCGTGCGATCCAGGCCGACGAGCACTACCTGCCCGAAGTCGTGCGCCGGCAGTGCCTGCGCTTCGAGGGGCAGGGGAGCTGAGTACGGCGGCCGGCCGGCGCTCGGCGCCTCACTCGCCGATCAGGTGCAGCACCACCTGCCGCACGTGCGCGCGCCGCCGGTGTTCGTAGACGTAGACCGCCTGCCAGGTCCCGAGCGCCATCCGCCCCGCGACGACGGGCACCGCGAGCTGCGTGGCCGTCAGCGCGGCGCGTACGTGCGCCGGCATGTCGTCGGGGCCCTCGCTGCGGTGGCGAAACAGCGCGTCGCCGTCGGGCACGAGGCGCGCGAGGAAGCGCTCGAGGTCGGACTGCACGTCGGGGTCGGTGTTCTCCTGGATTAGCAGGCTGGCCGACGTGTGGCGGATGAACAGGGTCAGCAGCCCGGTCGCGATCCCGGTGGCGTCGACCCAGCGCGCGACCGCCGGCGTGATGTCGGTCAGGCCGCGGCCCGGCGTGGTGATCTCGAGCGTGGTGTGCGACTGGCGCATGGCGACGCGGCGGCGTGGCTGGCGATGCGGCGATGATGCCCGTACCGCCCGGCCGGCGCGGTGTCGTGCTCCGGTAGAGTCGCACGCCAGCCGCGGGGCCACGACGCCGCGGCGACGCACGATGCAACTGTCGGACTGCAGCGAGGAGGAGCAGGCGGGGCTCGCACGCCTAGAGGCGCGCATCGGCCGCACGCACCTGCGCCAGCGCCTGGGCCTCGAGGGCGAGCACGAGGCGCACGTCGTGCGGCCCGGCACGCACTTCTTCCACCTCGAGAACTGGTACTCGGTGCACGGGCTGATCCGCGGCGTGCTGACGCTGGCCGGGCTGCACGGGCGCGGGCGGCGCAACGTGCTCGACATCCGCCGCCGCGAGCACGACGTGCCGCTGCCGGGCCTGCCGGCACCGTTCGACGGCTTCACGCTGCTGCACCTGAGCGACCTGCACCTGGACCTCAGCGACGCCTTCGTCGACCGCCTGATCGAGCGCGTGCGCGGCCTTGCGCACGACGCGTGCGTGCTCACCGGCGACTTCCGCTTCCGCACCTTCGGCCCCTACGCGCCCGCGCTCGCGGCGCTGGCGCGCCTGCGCCCGCACCTGGGCGAGCGCGTGTGGGCCGTGCTCGGCAACCACGACACGATCCGCATGGTGCCGGGCATCGAGGCGCTGGGCATCCGCGTGCTGATGAACGAGTCGGTGCGCATCGAGCGCGGCGGCGCGTCGATCGTGCTGGCCGGCATCGACGACGCGCACTACTTCCGCACGCACAACCTGCACGCGGCGGCGGCCGACATGCACGCCGGCGACTGCGCGATCCTGCTGTCGCACACGCCCGAGCCGTACCGCCAGGCCGCGCACGCCGGCTTCGCGCTGATGCTCAGCGGCCACACGCACGGCGGCCAGATCTGCCTGCCCGGCGGCGTGCCGATCCTCACCGACTCCGACGCGCCGCGCGCGCTCGCGCGCGGGCCCTGGCAGCACCAAGGCATGCGCGGCTACACGTCGGTGGGCTGCGGCGCGTCGGTGGTCGACGTGCGGCTGAACTGTCCGCCCGAGGTCGCGCTGCACCGGCTGCGCCGGGCCTGACAGCGGGCAGGCAAGACGGCCTTCCGTGCGGCCTTCGGTACGCCCTTCAGTACGGCCGCTCGTGCAGCCCGAGCCGGTGCGCGAGCCACGCGACCGGCCGCTGCAGCACGAAGAATGCCGCCGTCACCGCCGCGACCTGCAGCCACGACAGGTCGAGCGCGCCGCGCGCCACGAGCAGCGGCAGCAGTGCCTCGGGCACCTGGTCGAGCCCCGTCGCGCGGCCGCTGGGCGCGACGCCCAGGCGCCGCTTGACGAAGCTCGACAGCGCGTCGCCGGCCATCGCCGCCGCGCCGACGGTCGCACCGAGGGCCGCCGGCAGGCCGAACAGCGCGGCGGCCAGCGTCGTCGCGAGCACGGACGCGACGACGCCGCGCACCGTCTTCGCCGGCCCGAGCAGCGGGCGGCCGTCGATGAAGCGCAGCCCGCCGTCGAGCGGCGCGCTCCAGCGCGCGCCGAGCACGCGCTTGGCCGCCACCGGCGCCGCGTTGGCCACGCCGAGCAGCACCAGCGCGCGCAGCCCGCTCCACACCTCGTCCATCGTGGGCGCGATGCTAGCCGTGCGCCGTCGCGCGCCGCGTTGGCGTAGGCTTGCGCCCATGCCCGCCGCGCTCAACGTGCCCAACGCGATCACGCTCGTGCGCTTCGCGCTCGTGCCGGCGATCGCGCACGCGCTGCTCACCGACGCGTGGGCGCACGCGTGCGCGCTGTTCGTCGTCTCGGCGGTGTCCGACGTCGCCGACGGCTTCATCGCGCGACGCTGGAACCTGCGCACGCGCTTCGGCGCCGTCGCCGACCCGCTGGCCGACAAGCTGACGATGCTCGTCGTCGCGCTGCTGCTCGCGGGGCAGGGGGCGCTGCCGTGGTGGTTCGCGCTCGCGGTGGTCGCGCGCGACGTGCTGATCGTCGGCGGCGCGCTGGCGTACCACCTGCGGCACGGCGCGTTCGAGGTGGCGCCCAGCCGCGTGTCCAAGCTCAACACCGGGCTCGAGTTCGCGCTGCTGCTCGGCGTACTGGCCGCGGGTGCCGGCGTCGTGCCCGACGGTGCGTGGCTCGACGCGCTGCTCGCCGCGACGCTCGCGACGATCGTGTGGTCGGGGGCCGACTACGTGGTCGTCTGGAGCCGCAAGGCGGCGCGGGCGCGGCGGTCGGCGCTGTCGCGCTGAACGGCGCCTGCCGGCGCCGCGGCGGTGACTGCGGCGCCGTTCAGCCGCAGCAGCCGGTGCCGCAACCGGTGCCGCCGCGCTGCTGCTGCACCGGCGGGCACGGCACCGAGCCGTACGAACAGAACACGCAGCAGTCGCCCGGCTTCGGCCGCAGCACGCTCTTGCAGTGCTCGCACTCGTAGAAGAACTGGCAGGCGTTGGTCGTCATGACTTCGCGCCGGGCGTGGCCGCACACGGGGCACGTCAGCACCGATTCGAGCCGGGGGGTGGTCGTCATCGCGTCGAAGTCCTGGGGGTGGCGGCACCGTCGGTCGGGGCCTCGATCGAGGCCGGCACGATCGGCGCCAACGGGTGATGGACCGCGCAGTCTACGGGCCTGCCTCGCCACGGCGTCGAGCGGTGCGACGACGGCCGCGCCGTCGCTGGGCAGGCGTGCGAGCCCACTCGTTTTTGACGCCGATCAGACTTGCGCGAGATGACAGGAGCCCTTTGGTCTGGATCAAACCCGCCGGCGGCGATGGCGGATCAGATGCAGTTCGTGTGATGCACCAACCGGAGCCCGCGATGCATGCGCTGATCGACTTCTTCTCCACCGACTACGGCCTGATGAGTGCCGGCGTGATCGCCTTCATGCTCGGCATGGGTGTGTTCTACGTGCGCTTCTTCGTCTCGCACATCCACGACGAGGAGCAGCGCGCGCAGCGCCCCGGCGCCCCGCGCTGAAGCGCCGCAGCGGCCTGCCGGCTCAGAGGCTGAGAGGCAATTGATCGCCGCAGACGCCCGTCGAGTTGGCCTCAAAGCCAGAGGAACGAACGTCACGCGGCGCTGCTGCGCGGATGATGTCGCTGCGACGGGCTCGTGCGCGCTTCGCAGCGCTTGATGCGGGTCGATTTCTCATCTTCCGCACCCCTTACGCGGCCGCCAGGGCCGCT
>NZ_QOAZ01000028.1 GCF_003574675.1 Azohydromonas sediminis | reverse complement strand
CCGCGCTGCTGTCGGATCTGGTCGAGCGCGGCCTGGATGCCCAGCGCATGCGGCTGTGGGTGATCGACGGCGGCAAGGCGCTGCGCAAGGCCATCGTGCAGACCTTCGGCGCGTGCGCGCTCGTGCAGCGCTGCCAGGAGCACAAGCGCCGCAACGTGCTGGAGCACCTGCCCAGGGAGCTGCACGCCGGCGTCAAGCGGGCCCTCAAGGACGCCTGGTCGGCCTCGGACGCCGATCTGGCGCGCAAGCAGCTCGGCCGTCTGGCATCGTCGCTGCAGGCCAGGCACCCGGGTGCGGCCGCCAGCCTGCGCGAGGGCCTGGAGGAGACGCTGACCGTGCAGGCACTGGGCATCACCGGGGCGCTGTACCGCACGCTGCGCACGACCAACCCCATCGAGAACCTGAACGGCTCGGTGGCGCACTACAGCCGCAACGTCAAGCGCTGGGGCGACGGCCAGATGGTGCTGCGCTGGGTGGCCAGCGCGCTCAGCGACGCGGCCACGCGCATGCGCAAGCTGCGCGGCTGTGGCCAGATGCGCACCCTCCTCAAGGCCCTGGATGCCCGTCGTCCGGCAAGCGACGACGGCGCCGTCTTCAAGGCCGCGTAGCATGTTCACCGAGGGGCCGTCACCGGTCACGGTTCAACAGCGAACGGGACAACGCCCCGCTCTCGCTGCCGGCGGTTACGTCCCCGGCGGGGCGCCAAATCGGCTTTCAGGCCGCCGCTGCAAGTGCCCCGGCCGCGTCGGCGAGCCTTTGGGCGAAGCGGGCGGCCTGCCCCGGGTCGCGCGCTTCGACCATCACGCGCAGCACGGGCTCGGTGCCCGAGGCCCGAATCAGCACGCGCCCGCTCGAGCCGAGCTCGCGTTCGACCGCCTGCTGTTCGGCTGCGAGCGCGGCGTTGCGGCGCCAGTCGCCGCCTTCGGTCACCCGCACGTTGATCAGCGTCTGCGGGTACAGCTCGACGCCTTCGAGCAGACCGGCGAGGTCGTGTCCGTTACGGCGCACCGCCTGCAACACCTGCAGCGCGCTGACGATGCCGTCGCCGGTCGTGTGGCGGTCGAGCGCGATCAGGTGGCCCGAGCCCTCGCCGCCGAGCTGCCAGCCGCGCGCGACGAGCTCCTCGAGCACGTAGCGGTCGCCAACCTTGGCGCGCACCAGCGGCACGCCGTGCCGTTTGAGCGCCTGCTCGACGCCGAGGTTGGTCATCAGCGTGCCGACGACGCCGGGCACCGGCTCGCCCTTCGCCAGGCGGTCGGTGGCCATCACGTAGAGCAGCTCGTCGCCGTTGAACAGGCGCCCGCGCCGGTCGACGATCTGCAGGCGGTCGGCGTCGCCGTCGAGCGCGATGCCGTAGTCCGCGTCGTGTTCGGCGACCGCGGCCACCAGCGCCTGCGGCGCCGTCGCGCCGAATCCGTCGTTGATGTTGGTGCCGTCGGGGCTGCAGCCGATCGCGACGACCTGCGCCCCCAGCTCGTGCAGCACGTCGGGGGCGACGTGGTACGCGGCACCGTGCGCCGCGTCGACGACGAACTTCATGCCACGCAGCGAGAAGCTGTGCGGCACCGTGCTCTTGCAGAACTCGATGTAGCGCCCGCGCGCGTCGTCGAGCCGCCGCGCCCGCCCGAGCCCGGCCGAATCGACCCACTGCGGCGGCTCGGCGAGCGCGGCCTCGACGGCAGCCTCCCACTCGTCGGGCAGCTTCTCGCCGCGCGCCGAGAAGAACTTGACGCCGTTGTCGGGGTACGGGTTGTGGCTCGCGCTGATCACGACGCCGAGGTCGAGGCGCAGCGCGCGCGTCAGGTAGGCGACGCCGGGCGTGGGCAGCGGGCCCGATAGCAGCACGTCGACGCCGGCCGCGGCGAACCCCGCCTCGAGCGCCGACTCGATCATGTAACCCGAGATGCGCGTGTCCTTGCCGATCAGCACCGTCGGCCGCTCGAGGCTGCGCCGCAGCACGCGGCCGACCGCGTGGCCGAGCGCGAGCATGAAGTCGGGCGTGATCGGCGCGCGGCCAACGGTGCCACGGATGCCGTCGGTGCCGAAGTAGGTTCTGCTCATGGTCGTCGCGGGCGCTGGTACGGCGTCGGCCGCCGCGTGGGCGCTGGGGGCTCGGAGTCAGCGCGCGATTGTGCTCCCGCCCTGCCCGTGCGGGTTGCCGCTGCGCGCCACCGCCGTCCAGACCTTCAACGCATCGACGGTCGCTGCGACATCGTGCACACGCACGATCGCCGCCCCGCGCTCGACGGCCATCAGCGCGGCCGCGACGCTGGCGGCCAGCCGCTCGCCGACGCCGCGCCCCGTCACCGCGCCAAGCGTCGACTTGCGCGACCATCCCACCAGCAGCGGCAGGCCCAGCGCCAGCAGTTCGCGCTGGCGCGCGAGCAGCGCGAGGTTGTGTTCCACCTTCTTGCCGAAGCCGATCCCGGGGTCGACGACGATGCGCTGCCGCTCGACGCCGGCCGCCTGCACCGCCGCGACCCGTTCGGCCAGGTACGCGGCCACTTCGGCGACGACGTCGCGGTAGTCGGCCTGCTGCTGCATCGTCGCCGGCTCGGCGCGCATGTGCATCAGGCACACTCCGGCGCGCGGGTGCGCGGCCACCGCGGCCAGCGCCCCCGGGCGTGTGAGCGCGCGCACGTCGTTGACGACGTCGGCACCGGCGTCGAGCACCGCGCGCATCACCTCGGGCGCGCTGGTGTCGACCGACACCGGCACGCCCAGCGTCACGGCGTGCCGCACGACGGGCAGCACGCGCGCGAGCTCCTCGTCGGCGCTCGGGGTGACGGCGCCCGGGCGCGTCGACTCGCCACCAATGTCGAGCAGGTCGGCACCCTCGGCGACGAGGCGCTCGCAGTGCGCGCACGCGGCCGCCGCGTCGGCGTGACGGCCCCCGTCGGAAAACGAATCGGGCGTCACGTTGACGATGCCCATCACGCGCGGGCGCGACAGGTCGACGTCGAAGCGCGCGGTCTGCCAGAAGGCCATGTCAGTAAGGAAACTTGGGTCGCAAACGGCGACGGGGCCGCAGCCCCGTCGCAACGTCGTCAGCCGGTCACGTTCACGCCGCTGCCGGCGCGCCGTCGGCGCTGATCGGCGGCGTGCCACCGCCGCTGCCACGCGGCGCCGAGGGCGTCCAGTCCTTCGGCGGGCGCGGCGGCTTGCCCTCCATGATGTCCTCGATCTGGTCGCCGTCGATCGTCTCCCATTCGAGCAGCGCCTGCGCCATCGCGTGCATCTTGTCCTTGTGGTCCTCGATCAGCTTGCGCGCGACGGCATACTGCTCGTCGATGATGCGGCGCACCTCGCGGTCGACCTTCTGCATCGTCGCCTCGGACATGTGGACCTGCTTCGTGATGCTGCGACCGAGGAAGACCTCGCCCTCGTTCTCGGCGTAGACCATCGGGCCGAGCTCGTCGCTCATGCCGTAGCGCATCACCATGTCGCGCGCGAGCTGCGTCGCGCGCTCGAAGTCGTTGCTGGCGCCGGTGGTCATCTGGTTCATGAACACCTCCTCGGCGATGCGGCCGCCGAACAGCACCGAGATCGTCGACAGGATGCGCTCCTTGTCCATGCTGTAGCGGTCGCCCTCGGGCAGCTGCATCGTCACGCCGAGCGCGCGGCCGCGCGGGATGATCGTGACCTTGTGCACCGGGTCGGTCTTGGGCAGCAGGCGCGCCACCAGCGCGTGGCCGGCCTCGTGGTAGGCGGTGTTGCGACGCTCCTCCTCGGGCATGACCATGCTCTTGCGCTCGGGGCCCATCAGGATCTTGTCCTTGGCCTTCTCGAAGTCGACCATCTCGACGACGCGCGCGTTGCGGCGCGCGGCGAACAGCGCCGCCTCGTTGACGAGGTTGGCCAGGTCCGCGCCCGAGAAGCCCGGCGTGCCGCGCGCAAGGATGTCGGGCTTGACGTCCTGGCCCACCGGCACCTTGCGCATGTGCACGTTGAGGATCTGCTCGCGCCCGCGCACGTCGGGCAGCGTGACGTAGACCTGGCGGTCGAAGCGGCCCGGGCGCAGCAGCGCCGGGTCGAGGATGTCGGGCCGGTTGGTGGCCGCCATCACGATGACGCCGAGGTTGGTCTCGAAGCCGTCCATCTCGACCAGCATCTGGTTGAGCGTCTGCTCGCGCTCGTCGTTGCCGCCGCCCAGGCCCGCGCCGCGGTGCCGGCCCACGGCGTCGATCTCGTCGATGAAGATGATGCACGGCGCGCTCTTCTTCGCCTGCTCGAACATGTCGCGCACGCGCGCCGCGCCGACGCCGACGAACATCTCGACGAAGTCCGAGCCCGAGATGCTGAAGAACGGCACCTTGGCCTCGCCGGCGATGGCCTTGGCCAGCAACGTCTTGCCGGTGCCTGGCGGGCCCACGAGCAGCACGCCGCGCGGGATACGCCCACCCAGCTTCTGGAACTTCTGCGGGTCCTTCAGGAAGTCGACGAGCTCCTTGACCTCCTCCTTGGCCTCGTCGCAGCCGGCGACGTCGGCGAAGGTGGTGGTGTTGTTGGCCTCGTCGAGCATGCGCGCCTTGCTCTTGCCGAAGCTGAAAGCGCCGCCCTTACCGCCGCCCTGCATCTGGCGCATGAAATAGATCCACACGCCGATCAGCAGCAGCATCGGGCCCCAGCTGAGCAGGATGCTCATCAGGATCGACGGCTCCTCGCGCGGGCGCACGTCGAAACGCACGTTGGCGGCGATCAGGTCGCCGACCAGCCCGCGGTCGAGGTACGTCGCGGTGCTGCGGATGCGTCGGTCGTCACTGGTGGTGGCGATGATCTCGGTGCCGCTGGTGCTCTCCTGCAGCGTCACGTGCTTGATCCGCCCCGCGCGCACCTCCTCGAGGAAGTCCGAGTAGCCGATCGTCGCGCCCGGCGCGACGCCGCGGTCGAACTGCTTGAAGACGGTGAACAGCACGAGCGCGATCACCATCCACACCGCGACCTTCGACAGCCATTGATTGTTCACCGCGACTCCTCGAAAACCTCCGCCGCCAAAACGGCAGAAAACCGTGCAAGAACTGGACTGTAATTGCGGCCGATTCTATGGGACTCAATATGCCCGCGCCGCCTGGCGGCACATGCCGGCAATCGGTGGGCAAACGGACCCGAATTCAACCGTTCGGGCCCACGCTGCCCGCGCTGACCCTCAGACCCCGGCCGACCAGAAAGGTTTCCGCCGAGCGGTCGCGCGACGCCTTCGGCTTGACCGGCTTGACGACGCGGAACGTCTTCTTGAACTGCTCGACGAGCTGGCTGTAGCCGCTGCCGTGGAACACCTTGCACACCAGGGCGCCGTCGGGCTTGAGGTGGCGCCGGGCGAACTCGAGCGCGAGCTCGACGAGGTGCGCGATGCGCGCGGCATCGGCGCTCTCGATGCCCGAGAGGTTCGGCGCCATGTCGGAGACGATGAGGTCCACCGCGCGGCCGGCCAGCGTCTCGTCGAGCGCCGCCACGACGGCCTCGTCGCGGAAGTCGCCCTGCAGGAAGGTCACACCCTCGATCGGCTCCATCGGCAGCACGTCGAGCGCGACGATCGTGCCCTGCAGCGCGCCCGGTGCCGCGCCGCCGGCGCCGGCGGCCTTCGGCGCGAAGCGCCGGCGCAGATACTGGCTCCAGGCTCCCGGCGCGCTGCCCAGGTCGACCACCACCTGCCCGAGGCGCACCAGCCCCAGCGCCTCGTCGATCTCCTTGAGCTTGTACGCCGCGCGCGAGCGGTAGCCCTCCTGCTGCGCCCGCTTCACATAGGGGTCGTTGACATGGTCGGCGAGCCACGCCTTGTTGACCTTCTTGCTCTTGGTCTTGATCTTCATTGCGCATCGATAATAGGCCGATGCCCGCCCTGACCCTGACGCCCGCCGAGCGCAAGCAGCACCGCAGCGCCGCCCATCACCTCGACCCCGTCGTGACCGTCGGCGCCGACGGGCTGACCGACGCCGTGCTGAAGGAAGCCGACGCGGCGCTCGCCGCGCACGGTCTGATCAAGGTGCGCGTCTTCAGCGACGAGCGCGAGGCGCGCGAGGCCGTGCTCGCGACGCTGGCCGACCGGCTGAGTGCGGCGCCGGTGCAGCACATCGGCAAGCTGCTGGTGCTGTGGCGCCCGCCGGCGCCCAAGCCCAAGGCCGAGCGCGACGACCGTGCACCGGCGCCGAAAGTGGTCAAGATCGTCAAGTTCAGCAAGAGCGGCAACCACCGGCCGGTCGTCAAGAAGGTGCGCCTGCTCGGCAACCAGCGCGTGACGGCGGGCGGACTCGTCAAGAAGGCGCGCAAGCGCGCCACCAGCATCAAGAAGACCGGCGCGGGCTGACGCGCCCGCGCGGCCGCCCGTCGGCGAACGGTGCGTTGCCACGCGGGCCGGACCACGCGCGGCGCCAGCGGCCTCAGCGCGGCGCGATGCCGGCTGCGGTACACCGCCACGCAAGCACGAGCACGAGCAGCGCCTTGACGCCGAAGAACACGGTCGAGACGGCGTGCAGCGTGCCGAACGACCACGGCCCCTGCCCGGCGCGCGCCGCCGCCATCATCGGCTGCAGCGCGAAGTAGCCGGCCACGGTGCACAACAGCGCGCCCAGCACCAGCATCACCTCGACCGTCATCGCCGGCGCGCCGTCGCGCGCGCGCCGGCGCTCGAGCAAGAAGAGCACCACGGCCGCCGCGAGGCTCAGGTAGGCCTCGCTGGCGAGCACACGGGCCACGACGCGGCCGGCGTCGGCAGTGGCCAGCGTCGCGAACGGCGCCGGCGTCGCGATGCCGGCCACCGCGAGCAGCACGCCGGCCCACAGCCCGGCGAGCAGCGCGCGCGCGCGCTCCACGCGGTTCATCGTGCCGCCGCCGTCAGACGTAGCGCACGCCGACGATTTCGTACGTCTTGACGCCGCCCGGGGCGCGCACCTCGGCGACGTCACCGGCCGACTTGCCGATCAGCGCGCGCGCAATCGGCGAGCTGATCGAGATCAGCCCGAGCTTGAGGTCGGCCTCGTCGTCGCCGACGATCTGGTACGTCACTCTCGCGCCGCTGTCCTCGTCCTCGAGGTCGACGGTGGCGCCGAAGACGACGCGCCCGCCGGCGTCGAGCGTCGCCGGATCGATCACCTGCGCGGCGGCGAGCTTGCCCTCGAGCTCCTTGATGCGGCCCTCGATGAAGCCCTGCTTGTCCTTGGCGGCGTCGTACTCGGCGTTCTCCGACAGGTCACCCTGCGCGCGCGCCTCGGCGATGGCCTGGATCACGGCGTGGCGCTCGACCGTCTTGAGCCGCTGCAGCTCGTCCTTGAGCTTCTCGGCCCCGCGCTTGGTGAGGGGAATCGTCGTCATGGCGTGCATCGCAAGCAGAAAAAAGGGCGAAACGGGACGGTGGAAAAGCAATCGCCGCCAGCGTCCGCGAGAACGCCGGCGGCGGTGTGTTCGAGACCTGGAGTTTAGTGCAGTTCCGCGTGCAGCTCCTGCACCGAACGCACGACGAGGTCCGCGTCGTGCTTCAGCGCCTCGGTGGCGGCCTCGCAGCCGGCCATCGTCGTGTAGTAGGTGACGCGGTGGGCCAGCGCCGCGGTGCGGATGTAGCGCGAGTCGGCGATCGCCGTGCGCGTCTCGTCGACCGTCGTGAACACGAGCTGGATCTCGCCGGCCTTGACCATGTCGGCGATGTGCGGGCGGCCGTCCTTGACCTTGTTGACGACCTTCACCGGCACCCCGGCGGCCGCGATCGCCGCCGCCGTCCCCTTGGTCGCGACGAGCTTGAAGCCCAGTGCGTGCAGGTCGCGCGCCACGGCCACCGCGCGCGCCTTGTCGGCGTCCTTGACGGTGATCACGACGGTGCCGGCCTCGGGCAGCCGCGAGCCCGCGCCGAGCTGGCTCTTGAGCATCGCCTCGGCGAACGTGGCGCCCACGCCCATCACCTCGCCGGTCGAGCGCATCTCCGGGCCGAGCACGGGGTCGACGCCGGGGAACTTGTTGAACGGGAACACCGCCTCCTTGACGCTGAAGTAGTGCGGCACGACCTCGCCGCGCACCCCCTGCTGCGCCAGCGTGCGCCCGACCATGCAGCGCGCGGCGATCTTGGCCAGCGGCAAGCCGGTGGCCTTCGAGACGAACGGCACCGTGCGCGACGCGCGCGGGTTGACCTCGAGGACGTAGACGACGGCCGCGTCGCCCTCGCCCTGGATCGCGAACTGCACGTTCATCAGCCCGACGACGTTCAGCGCCCGCGCCATCAGCGCGGTCTGCCGGCGCAGCTCGTCCTGCAGCGTCTTCGGCAGCGTGTACGGCGGCAGCGAGCAGGCCGAGTCGCCGGAGTGGATGCCCGCGGCCTCGACGTGCTCCATGATGCCGCCGATCAGCACCGCGCCGCTGGCGTCGGCGATGCAGTCGACATCGACCTCGACGGCGTCCTCGAGGAAGCGGTCGAGCAGCACCGGGCTCTTCTCGCTGACGCGCACCGCCTCGCGCATGTAGCGCTCGAGGTCCCTGTCGCCGTGCACGATCTCCATCGCACGGCCGCCGAGCACGTAGCTCGGACGCACGACGAGCGGGTAGCCGATCTCGTGCGCCATCGCCAACGCCGCCTCCTCGGTGCGCGCGGTGCGGTTCGGCGGCTGCTTCAGGCCCAGCCGGTGCAGCAGCTGCTGGAAGCGCTCGCGGTCCTCGGCGACGTCGATGCTGTCGGGGCTGGTGCCGACGATCGGCACGCCGGCGCGTTCGAGGTCGAGCGCGAGCTTCAGCGGCGTCTGCCCGCCGTACTGCACGATCACGCCCTCGGGCTTCTCCTTGTCGACGATCTCGAGCACGTCCTCGAGCGTGACCGGCTCGAAGTACAGGCGGTCGGAGGTGTCGTAGTCGGTCGAGACCGTCTCCGGGTTGCAGTTGACCATGATGGTCTCGAACCCGTCGTCGCGCATCGCGAACGCGGCGTGCACGCAGCAGTAGTCGAACTCGATGCCCTGGCCGATGCGGTTCGGCCCGCCGCCGAGCACCATGATCTTCCTGCGCGGCGTCGGGTCGGCCTCGCACTCGCCGCCTTCGGACTCGTAGGTCGAGTACAGGTAGGCCGTGGGCGTCGCGAACTCGGCCGCGCAGGTGTCGACGCGCTTGTAGACCGGGCGCACGCCGAGCGCGTGGCGCAGCGCGCGCACCGCGTGCTGGTCGGTGCCCAGGAGCTTCGCCAGCCGCTTGTCGGAGAACCCTTTGGCCTTGAGCCAGCGCAGCTCGGCAGCGTTCAGGCTGTCGAGCGTGCGCGCCGCGACCAGACGCTCGGTGGCCACGAGGTCCTCGATGTGCGCGAGGAACCACGGGTCGATCGCCGTCTCGTCGTGGATCTCGGCCAGCGTCATGCCGGCGCGGAACGCGTCGGCGACGTAGAGGATGCGCTCGGGCCCCGGCTCGCCGATCTCCTCGACGATCTCCTCGCGGTCGGTGCTGCGCTCGTCGAGCCCGCTGATGCCGGTCTCGAGTCCGCGCAGCGCCTTCTGGAAGCTCTCCTGGAACGTGCGGCCGATCGCCATCACCTCGCCGACCGACTTCATCTGCGTCGTCAGGTGCGCATCGGCCTCGCGGAACTTCTCGAACGCGAAGCGCGGGATCTTGGTGACGACGTAGTCGATGGTCGGCTCGAAGCTCGCCGGCGTCGCGCCACCGGTGATGTCGTTCTTCAGCTCGTCGAGCGTGTAGCCCACCGCGAGCTTGGCGGCGATCTTCGCGATCGGAAAGCCCGTGGCCTTCGACGCCAGCGCCGAGCTGCGGCTCACGCGCGGGTTCATCTCGATGACGATCATGCGCCCGGTCTTCGGGTCGATCGCGAACTGCACGTTCGAGCCGCCGGTGTCGACGCCGATCTCGCGCAGGATCGCGATGCTGGCGTCGCGCATCAGCTGGTATTCCTTGTCGGTCAGCGTCTGCGCCGGCGCCACCGTGATCGAATCGCCGGTGTGGATGCCCATCGGGTCGAGGTTCTCGATCGAGCAGACGATGATGCAGTTGTCCGCGCGGTCGCGGACGACTTCCATCTCGTACTCCTTCCAACCGATCAGCGACTCCTCGATCAGCAGCTCGTTGGTGGGCGAGAGGTCGAGCCCGCGCTTGCAGATCTCCTCGAACTCCTGCGGGTTGTAGGCGATGCCGCCGCCGGTGCCGCCGAGCGTGAAGCTCGGGCGGATCACGACCGGGAAGCCCGTACCGCCGGTCTCGGCGGCGATGCGCTCGCGCACCGCCTGCGCCTGCTCCCAGCTGTGCGCAATGCCGCTCTTGGCCGAGCCGAGCCCGATCGACGTCATCGCGTCCTTGAACTTCAGCCGATCCTCGGCCTTCTCGATCGCGTGCTCGCTGGCACCGATCATCTCGACGCCGTGCTTCGCGAGCACGCCGTGGCGGTCCAGGTCGAGCGCGCAGTTCAGCGCCGTCTGCCCGCCCATCGTCGGCAGCAGCGCCATCTTCTCGTGCGGGTGTTCGCGGCGCTCCTTCTCGATGATCTTCTCGACCACCTGCCAAGTGATCGGCTCGATGTAGGTCGCGTCGGCCATGCCCGGGTCGGTCATGATCGTCGCCGGGTTGCTGTTGACGAGGACGACGCGGTAGCCCTCCTCGCGCAGCGCCTTGCACGCCTGCGCGCCGGAGTAGTCGAACTCGCACGCCTGGCCGATGACGATCGGGCCGGCGCCGATGATCAGGATGCTGTGGATGTCCTGGCGCTTCGGCATCTCAGTGCGCCTCCATGAGCTTGACGAAGCGGTCGAACAGGTAGCCGATGTCGTGCGGCCCGGGGCTCGCCTCCGGGTGGCCCTGGAAGCAGAACGCCGGACGGTCGGTGCGCGCCAACCCCTGCAGCGTGCCGTCGAACAGGCTCACGTGCGTGGCGCGCAGGTGCGAGGGCAGCGTCTTGTCGTCGACGGCGAAGCCGTGGTTCTGACTCGTGATGCTGACGCGGCCGCTGTCGAGGTCCTTGACCGGGTGGTTCGCGCCGTGGTGGCCGAACTTCATCTTGAAGGTCTTCGCGCCCGAGGCGAGCGCCATGATCTGGTGGCCCAGGCAGATGCCGAAGGTCGGCAGCCCGGCGTCGATCAGCGTGCGCGCCGCGGCGATCGCGTAGTCGCACGGCTCGGGATCGCCCGGGCCGTTGCTGAGGAACACGCCGTCGGGCTTCATCGCGAGCACGTCGGCCGCCGGCGTCTGCGCCGGCACCACGGTGATGCGGCAGCCGCGGCTGGCGAGCATGCGCAGGATGTTGCGCTTGACGCCGAAGTCGTAGGCCACGACGTGCCACCGCGGCGCGTCGACGCGGCCGTAGCCGGCGCCGAGCGTCCACTCGGTCTCGGTCCACACGTACGGCTCGCGCACCGAGACGACCCGCGCGAGGTCCTGCCCGGCCATGCTCGGCGCGCCGCGCGCCGCCGCGATGGCCTGCTCGGCGTGCGCCGGCGTCACCGCGGTGCCGGCCGGCAGCGCGAGGATGCAGCCGTTTTGCGCGCCGCCGGTGCGCAGGATGCGCGTCAGCCGCCGCGTGTCGATGCCGGCGATCGCCACCGTGCCTTCGCGACGCAGATAGGCGTCGAGCGTGGCCGTCTGGCGGAAGTTCGACGCACGCAGCGCCAGGTCTTTGACGATCAGGCCGGCGGCATGGACCTTCGACGCCTCGACGTCCTCTTCGTTGACGCCGGTGTTGCCGATGTGCGGATACGTCAGCGTGACGATCTGCCGGCAGTAGCTCGGGTCGGTGAGGATTTCCTGGTAGCCGGTGAGCGCGGTGTTGAACACCACCTCGCCGACCGTGGCGCCTTCGGCGCCGATCGAGGTGCCCTGGAAGACCGTGCCGTCTGCGAGTGCGAGGAGAGCGGGAGGCAGGACGGGCAGCAAGACAGGACTCCGACGTGGAACGCCTCCGCCGCGCGCGTCGCACCCGCGCAGCAGCCCGCGCGGAGACCCCGCACGGGTCGGGAATTCAGGCCGGGAGGGGGTGCTGCGGACGCGGCGCGCGTCGGATGGCGCAAAGTGCGCGCATTGTAGCCGGGCCGGCCGCCGCCGGCCCGCTCAGCCCAGCGCCGCGATGCCGGCGCGCGCGATCTGCGCGTCCTCGCTCGACTTGACGCCGCTGACGCCGACCGCGCCGACGCACTGCCCGTCGACGACGATCGGCACACCGCCCTCGAGCAGGCCGTCGAGCCCCGGCGCGCTCAGGAACGACGTGCGGCCCTGGTTGATCATGTCCTCGTAGACCTTGCTCTCGCGCCGGCCGAGCGCCGCGGTACGCGCCTTGGCCGGGGCGATCTGCGCCGAGATCGGCGCCGCACCGTCGAGGCGCTGCAACCACAGCAGGTGGCCGCCATCGTCGACGACCGCGATCGTCACCGCCCAGCCGTGGCGCTGCGCCTCGGCCTCGGCGGCAGCGGCGATCGAGCGGACGTCGTCGAGGGTCATGCAGGGTTTGGTCTTCATCGTGGGGCGAACGGGTGCTGGGTGGGGGGGCGGGTGGCGACGGGCCGGCCATCGCGGCCCGCACTGTAGTGCAAGTCACACCTCGCAGGCGCCGGCCGGCGCGCGGCCATCCGGTCGCCGGGCAAACCCCGGCACGGGAGTCGCGAACTTAGAATGCGCCGCGCAGTCACAGCGGGCTGTCGTCCAACCCCCTGCGTCACGGAGGTCCCATGAACGAGAAGATCCAACCCGTCTACACCGGCTACGGCGGCGCCGCCAGCAGTGCCTTGGCCGTCGAGCGCAACCGCGTGCTGCGCAACACGTACTGGCTGCTGGCGCTGTCGATGGTGCCCACGGTGCTGGGCGCCTGGATCGGCGTGAGCACCGGCATCGTCTCGCGCATGGGCGTCGGGATGAGCGCGATCGTGTTCCTGGCCGGCGCGTTCGGCTTCATGTTCGCGATCGAGAAGTTCAAGAACTCGTCGACCGGCGTACTGCTGCTGCTCGGCTTCACGTTCTTCATGGGGCTGATGCTGTCGCGCATCGTCGGCGTCGTGCTCGGCATGAGCAACGGCGCGTCGCTGATCATGTACGCGTTCGGCGGCACCGCGGCGATCTTCCTCGGCATGGGCGCGCTCGCGACGACGATCAAGCGCGACCTGACGAACCTGGGCAAGTTCCTGTTCGTCGGCGCGATCATGCTGCTGGTGGCCGGCATCGCGAACATTTTCTTCCAGTCCAGCGCGCTGATGATCACGCTGGCGGTGCTCGCGATCGGCATCTTCTCGGCCTTCATGCTCTACGACATGAAGCGCATCGTCGACGGCGGCGAGACGAACTACATCAGCGCGACGCTGGGCCTGTACCTGAGCCTGTACAACGTGTTCCAGAGTCTGCTGATGCTGCTCGGCGTGTTCGGCGGCGACCGCGAATAAGCGCGCTTCGCACCGTGACAACGGGGCCCTCGGGCCCCGTTGTCGTTTTCACGGGCGCTCGAACACGGCGATCGATTCGACGTGCGCCGTGTGCGGGAACATGTTGACCGCGCCCGCCGCGCTGCAGCGCCAGCCGCCGTGGTGCACGAGCAGTCCGGCGTCGCGCGCGAGCGTCGCCGGGTTGCAGCTGACGTAGACGATGCGCCGCGGCGGCGCCCAGCCCGCCGGCGCACGCTGTGACAGATGGACGAGCGCCTTGACGAGCGCGAACGCGCCTTCGCGCGGCGGGTCGACGAGCCAGCGCTCGGCGGGCCCAAGGGCGAGCAGCGCGTCGGCGTCGAGCTCGAACAGGTTGCGCGCTTCGAAGCGTGTGCGCTCCGCGAGGCCGTTGCGCTGCGCGTTGTCGCGCGCGCGCTGCACCAGCGCCTCGCTGCCCTCGACGCCGAGCACCTCGCCCGCGCGCCTGGCCAGCGGCAGCGTGAAGTTGCCCAGCCCGCAGAACCAGTCGATCACGCGCTCGCCCGGCTGCGCATCGAGCAGGCGCACCGCGCGGTGCACCAGCACGCGGTTGATCGCGTGGTTGACCTGCGTGAAGTCGGTCGGCCGAAACGGCATCACGAGGCCGAACTCGGGCAGCGTGTAGGCGAGCTCGGCGCCGCCCTCGTCGAGCCGGTGCACCGAGTCGGGGCCCTTGGGCTGCAGCCACCACTGCACGCCGTGCGCGCGCGCGAAGTCGCGCAGGCGCGCGAGGTCGCTCGCCGACAGCGGCTCGAGGTGGCGCAGCACGAGTGCCACGACCGTGCCGCCGGGGGCCTCGCCGACCGCGAGCTCGATCTGCGGCAGGCGGTCGCGCGCGTCCATCGACGCCACCAGCGCGCGCAGCGGCACGAGCAGCGCGCCGACCGCGGGCGGCAGCACGGGGCACTGCGTCATGTCGGCGACGTAGCTCGACTTGCGCTCGTGGAAGCCGACGAGCACGCCGCCCTTCTTCGGCACGTGGCGCACCGACAGCCGCGCGCGGTAGCGGTAGCCCCAGGCCGGGCCCTCGATCGGGCGCAGCACGCGCTCGGGCCGCACCTTGCCGAGGTGCCACAGCTGGTCCTCGAGCACGCGCTGCTTGACGGCGACCTGCGCCGACGGGTGCAGGTGCTGCATCTTGCAGCCGCCGCAGGCGCCGGCGTGCAGCCCGAAGTGCGCGCACGCCGGGCGCACGCGCTGCGCGCTCTCGTCGCGCACCGCGGTTACCACCGCCTGCTCCCACTGCGCCTTGCGGCGCGTCACGTGCACCTGCACGCACTCGCCGGGCAGCGCCCCCTCGATGAAGACCACCTTGCCCTGCGCATCGTGCGCCACCCCCTGCGCGTCGAGGTCGAGCGACTCGACGCGCAGCCACTCGTCCTCGGCTGTCATGCGACGCGATTATCCCGGCCGCCCCGCGCCAGCCGCACCGGGCCGCGCCACGGTGCCTGCGGGTCGAGCACCCGACCGCGCTGCGTGACGGTGACGCGGCCCTGCGCCGCGAGCGCACGCGCGACGGCGCGCACGTCGCTCATGTGCTCGCGCCAGGCGGCCGGCCACAGCAGGCGCGCCACCTCGGACGGGCACACGCTCGCGCCGGGGTTGCGGCGCGCGAACAGGTCGAGCAGCGCGCGCTCGATCGCACACGCCACATCGTCCGCCGGTGGCGGCGCCGGGGTCACGTCGCGTTCAGCGCGGCGGCAGCAGCCGCGCCGGATCGACCGGGCGACCCTGGCGCCGGATCTCGAAGTGCAGCTGCACGCGGTCGGCGTCGGTCGACCCCATCTCGGCGATCTTCTGGCCGCGCCGCACCGCCTGGTCTTCCTTGACCAGCAGGGTCTGGTTGTGCGCGTAGGCGCTGAGGTAGGTGTTGTTGTGCTTGACGATCACGAGGTTGCCGTAGCCGCGCAGGCCCGCACCGGCGTAGACGACGCGGCCGTCGGCCGCTGCGAGCACGGGGTCACCGGCGCGGCCGGTGATCGCGATGCCCTTGTTGCGCGTCTCGTCGAACGCCGTGACGACCGGGCCCGCGGCCGGCCAGCCCCATGCAATGTCCTCGTCGGTGTCGCGCGCGGCTGCCGGTGCCGGCGCGGGTGCGGCGGCGGTGGGCGCCGCCGGCGCGGCCGTGTTGGGCGCCGGCACTGCGGCCACCGGCGCGGCCGGCGACGGGCCGACCGGCTGCGTGACGGCCGTGGCTGCCGCCGGCGACGACGCCGGGGCGGCCGCGCGCGGCTCGATCGGGCGCACCTCGGCGACGCCGGCAGCCGGGCGCACTGGCGCCACCGTCGCCTCGCCGGGAGGCGGGACGACGCGCAGCACCTGCCCGACCTCGATCACGTTCGGGTTCTCGAGGTTGTTCCAGCGCACGATGTCGCGCCAGTTCTGGCCCGTCTCGAGCCCGATGCGGATCAGCGTGTCGCCCGGCTTGACGACGTATTCGCCGGGCTTGGCCTGCGGCGCGGCAACCATCGGCGTTTGCGTCGAAGGTGCGGCGGGCAGCTCGGGCCGCAGCACCGGCGAGCGCGATTCCACCGGCGCCGGCCGCGGTGCGGCACAGGCCGTCAGCAGCGCCGCGACGATCGTGACGGCGGCCAGTCGCCCACCGCTGCGCGAGAGATCCATCATCCGAGTGCGTTGACCAGCGCGTCGAGCATTCAGGCGACGCCGGATTTTAGGGGGACGAACTGCACCGCCTCGTGAAGGCGACGTTGCAGCCCCGTGGCATGGCGCTCGACGACGACGAGCGTCTGCCCGCGCCCGTCGGCGGCACGCACCGGCGCGACGAGCCGCCCGCCGACGGCGAGCTGATCGAGCCATGCGCTCGGCAGGTCGTCACCGCCCGCGGCGGCGATGATGCTGTCGTACGGCGCGTTCGGCGCGTGGCCGAGCATGCCGTCACCCCAGACGAGGCGCAGGTTCGCGCGCGGCCACGCCGCCAGACGCTCGCGCGCGAGTTCGTGCAGCGGCCGCAGCCGCTCGACCGACACGACGTGGCGCGCCAGCCGCGCGAGCAGCGCGGCCTGGTAGCCGCAGCCGGTGCCGATCTCGAGCGTGCGCCCGAGCGGCGCCGTCGCGCCGGCCGGCCGGCCCTCGAGCAGCAGTTCGAGCATGCGCGCGATCACCGACGGCTTCGAGATCGTCTGGCCGTGGCCGATCGGCAGCGCGGTGTCTTCGTACGCCTGCGGCACCAGCGCGCTGTCGACGAAGTGGTGGCGCGGCACCTCGGCAAAGGCCTGCAGCACCGCGGCGTGGCGCACGCCGCCGGCCTGCAGCCGCTGCACCATCCGCGCGCGCACGCCGGCCGAGTCCAACCCGACGCCGCTCGGCGAGCGCTGGCGGCGAGCGTCCTTGCTCGCCTCGGCCAACAGACGTTGGGGCCGGTGCGCGACCGGCGCCGCCGATGCGGGGGCCACGCGCTCGAGCGACAGCGGAAAGCGCGGCGGGCGGCCGCTCACCGCGCCGCCTCGAGCAGCGTGCGCCAGCCGGGCAGCGCCGCGTGGTCGGTCAGGTCGACCTGCAGCGGCGTGACCGACACGCGCCCGCTCGCAACGGCGAAGAAGTCGGTGCCCTCGCCGCCTTCGCGTGCGTCGCCGGCCGGGCCGATCCAGTAGATCGTTTCGCCGCGCGGGTTCACCTGCCGGATCACCGGCTCGCTGGCGTGACGGCGGCCCAGCCGCGTGATCTGGCGCGGCAGGCGGTCGGCGTCGGCGCGCGCCGGGATGTTGACGTTGAGCAGCCACGGGCCGGCCGGCGGGGTGGCGAGCACCTGCTCGACGACCTGGCGCGCGACGCGCGCGGCCGCGTCCAGATGCTTCCAGCCCTTCTCGACGAGCGAGAACGCGATCGCCGGGATGCCGAAGAGATACCCTTCCATCGCCGCCGCGACGGTGCCCGAGTACAGCGTGTCGTCGCCCATGTTGGCGCCGTTGTTGATGCCCGACAGCACGAGGTCGGGGCGGTGCGGCAGCAGCCCCGTCAACGCGACGTGCACGCAGTCCGACGGCGTGCCGTTGACGACCTGCGCGCCGTTGGCGGCGTGGAACACGCTCAGCGGGCGGTTGAGCGTCAGCGCGTTCGACGTGCCGCTGGCGTTTTGCTCGGGGGCGACGATGTCGATCTCGCCGAGTCCGCGCACCGCCTCGACGAGGGCGGCCAGACCGGGCGCGAGGTAGCCGTCGTCGTTGGCAATGAGGATGCGCATCGTCGCGCATTGTAGGAGGCGTCGCGCAGGCGACGGCGCACGGGCGTGGGCTGCCTATCATCCGCGCACCCGAAAGAACACCGAGGAGACCGACGATGAAGGCCTGGCTGTGTGAATCGCTCGACGGCGTCGGCGCGCTGAAGTGGCGCGAGCTGCCGACGCCGCAACCGCAGCCCGGGCAGGTGCGCATCGCGATCCGCGCGGCGAGCCTGAACTTCCCCGACCTGCTCGTCGTCGAGGGCAAGTACCAGTTCAAGCCGCCGCTGCCCTTCGTGCCCGGCAGCGAGTTCGCCGGCCACGTCGAGGCCGTCGGCGACGGCGTCACGAACGTCGCGCCCGGCACCGCCGTCGCGGTGATCGGCAACAGCGGCGGCTTCGCGACGCACGCCTGCGTCGACGCGTCGCAGCTGATCCCGCTGCCACCGGGCTTCGAGGTCGAGCACGGCGCGGCGTTCGCGTTCACGTACGGCACCTCGCACCACGCGTTGCTCGACCGCGCGCAGCTCAAACCCGGTGAGACGGTGCTCGTGCTAGGCGCCGCCGGCGGCGTCGGCACCGCCGCGCTGCAGATCGCCAAGGCGGTGGGCGCACGCGTGATCGCGGCCGCGTCGACCGACGACAAGTGTGCGCGCTGCCGCGAGCTCGGCGCCGACGAAACGATCGCCTACGGCCGCGAGAACCTGCGCGAGCGCGTCAAGGAGATCACTGGCGGCCGCGGCGTCGACGTCGTCTATGACCCGGTCGGCGGCGAGCTGGCCGACCCGGCGTTCCGCTCGCTCGCCTGGCGTGGGCGCTACCTCGTCGTCGGCTTCGCGGCCGGTACGATCCCCGCGCTGCCGTGGAACCTCGCGCTGCTCAAGGGCGCGTCGCTGGTCGGTGTGTTCTGGGGCGACTTCGTGCGACGCGAGCCGCAGGCCTTCGCGCAGGAACTGCGCGAGCTGGCGCAGTGGTATGCGCAAGGCCGCATCCGGCCGGTGATCGACAGCCGCCTGCCGATGTCGGCGCTGCCGCAGGCTTACGCACGCATGGCGGCACGCGACGTGCGCGGCAAGCTGCTGCTCGTCAACGACTGACCGCAGCGGCCGCCAGCGCCGTCGGTCGCGCGCCGCGCACGCTCCGAAGGGGGATGCGTGCGCTAAAGTGCGTCGCGCAGACTGAGCACCCGTCCGTTGGGGCCGCACGACGCGGCGAGACGGGGCTCCGGAGGGGACGCCGCATGGCCGTCAAGGTCCTGATCGTCGAAGACAACCCGGTCGCGCGCGGCTTCCTCGCACGCGTCGTGCGCGAGAGTTTCAGCGACACGATGGCGATCACCGAGGCGGGCGACCTCGAAGCCGCGCGGCACCACGTGCAGCTCGCCGGCGGCGGCGACGGGCTGCACGGCGCCGATCCGTTCAAGCTGATCTTCGTCGACCTCGAGCTGCCCGACGGCAACGGCCTCGACCTGCTGTCGGCGCTGCGCCACTACCCGGCGACCAAGATCGTCACGACGCTGTACTCCGACGACGACCACCTGTTCCCGGCGCTGCAGTGCGGCGCCGACGGCTACCTGCTGAAGGAAGACCGATTCGAGGTGCTCGTCGAGGAACTGCAGAAGATCGTGCGCGGCCAGCCCCCGCTGTCGCCGGCGATCGCGCGCCGGCTGCTGATGCACTTCCGCGCCGGCGCGGCCGACGGCGCGAGCACCGCCGCCGCGGGCCTCACGGTGGCGTCGGGCCCCGTCAGCCGCCCGGTGCCGCTCGAGGCACTGCCCGAGCACGAGCGGCTCACGCCGCGCGAGACCGAGGTGCTGACCTACTTGAGCAAGGGCTTCACGATCAAGGAGATCGCGAGCCTGATGGGCATCAAGTGGTTCACCGTCAACGACCACATCAAGTCGATCTACCGCAAGCTCGACGTCTCCAGCCGCGCCGAAGCCGCCGTGCTCGCGACCAAGCACGGTCTCGTCTGACCCGCCGCGGCGATGGCCGCTCGCCTGCATCCCCCCGCCGCTGCGCCCGAGGCCGTCGCGCCGACGGCTGCCGACGCGCCGCCACGCCGCATCTTGCGCTGGGACGGCCGGCGGTGGCGCCTGCTGGCGCTGATCGCGCTGGCGCTGGCGCTCGCGTTGCTGCTGGTCGCCCGAGCGCTCGGCGACGATGCCTGGGTGGCCGCCGACTGGCGCGCCAGTGAGGATGGCGCGCTCGTGCTGCACGCCGCGGCCGACCCGGCGCTGGCGGCGCGCGCCGGCCAGGCGATCGTCGGGATCGTCGGCCGCGACGGCCGCGTGGTGGCGGTCGATGCGCTGCTGCTGCAGCACGACGTGCGCTGGGTCCCCGACGGCGCGACGCGACAGCGACTGCTCGAGCAGCATCGGCGCTGGCGCGACGCCGTCGCCACCGCAACGGTGACGCTGCAGTTCGCCGACGGCGCCGCGATCGCGACCACGGTCACCGCGCGCGGCGCCGCCGGGCTGGGGCTGGCGTTCTGGTCACTGGGCTTGCTCGCGGTGCTGCTGGCGCTGGCCGGCGCAGCGGCCGCGCTGCGGCGCCCGCTGGCCCGCGGCGTTGCGCTGCGGCTGGCGCCGTACGTCGTGCTCGCGGGGGCGCAGGCGCTGCACCTCGCCGGTCTGGCGGTCGCGAGCGTGCCGGGCCCCGCAACGGCCCTGGGCCTCGGCGCAACGCTCGGCGCCTGGCACACGGCGCTGGACCTGCTCACCGCGGCGGCTGCCGTGCATGCCGCCGCCGTGCATCCCCATCCGCACCGGCACGCCGGTGTCATCGTCGCGGGCGCATGGTTGGTCGCCGGCGTGCTGTCGGCGCTGGCGGCGGCCGGCGCGCTGCCCGGCGCGTGGGCCTGGACGCAGGTGGCGATGCTCGGACTGGGCGTCGCAGCCGTCGCGCTGCTCGGGTCGAGCGCTGCACGCACCCCGCACCCGCTGGCGTCGGTGCTGCAGCGCTTCACCGTGCTGGCCGTCGCGAGCTTCGCGCTGCTGAGCGCGGTCTCGCTGGCGGTTCCGCCCGCCGGCGCGCCCGCAGCCACGCTCGTCAGCGTGGCGGTGCCGGCGTGGCACGCGTTCGTCGCCGTGCTGCTGATCGCGCTGCCGCGGCTGCCCGCGATGCACCCGGCGTGGCGCGAAGCCGCGCTGGTCGCCGTCACGACGACGGTGGCCGTCGCGCTGCACGGCCTGTGCGCCGGCGCGCTCGGTCTGTCGAACGCGGCGGCGCTGGGCACCGCGGTGGTGCTGTCGGTCGGCGCGCTGGCAATCGTGCGACCGTGGGTGAATGCACCGCTGGCCGGGTTGCGCGCGCCCGATGCCGAGCGCCTGCTCGACCACCTGCTCAGCGCCACGCACGACACGCAGCACGACCCGCGTCACGGCGCGGCCGCACTGCGCGCCCTGCTCGCCGAGGTCTTCGAGCCGCGCGAGATCGCCGCCGCACGGCACGCGCCGCGGCGCGCGCGTGTGTTCGGCGCCGGCTCGACGCTGGTCGTGCCGCTGCCGGCGCACGACGGCGACGCTGCGGCGCCGCGGGCCCTCGTGCTGCGCTACGCGCGGCAGGGCCGGCGGCTGTTCACGCGCGACGACGCGCGCCTGGCCGACCGCGCCGTCGAGCAGTTGCGGCGCGCCACGCGCTTCGGCGACGCCGTCGAGCAGGGACGCACCGAAGAGCGCAGCCGACTCGCGCAGGACCTGCACGACGACATCGGCGCGCGCCTGCTGACGCTGATGTACCAGGCGCCGACGCCGCAGATGGAGGACTACCTGCGCCACACGCTGCAGGACCTGAAGACGCTCACGCGCGGGCTCGCCGCGACGAGCCGGCGTCTGGGCGAGGCGGCCGCCGAATGGAAGAGCGACCTCGGCCAGAGGCTCGAGATGGCGCACTGCCAGCTCGCGTGGTCGGTCTCGTACGACTGCGAGCCCGAACTCGGCGTCGCGCAGTGGTCGGCACTGACGCGGCTGCTGCGCGAGCTGGTCACCAATGTGATCGCGCACGCGCACGCGTCGCGCGTCGAGATCGAGCTCAGCGTCGAGCGCGGGCGGCTGACGCTGCTCGTCAGCGACGACGGCGACGGCGGCGACCCGGCGGCCTGGTCACCCGGCCTCGGGCTGGCCAGCGTGCGCAAGCGGGTGCGGCAGCTCGGCGGGCAGATCCAGTGGCGCCAGCTCGCGCCCAGCGGCATCTGCTGCCGCGTCGACGTCCCGCTGCAGACGCTGCAGCCACCCGGCTGACGGCCCGTACGCGGCCGCGCCGCGCTCAGGCCGCTACGGGCACGAGGAAGTCGCGGCTGATGCCGGCGCCCAGGTCGTTGACGCGGTCGAGGAACTGCGTCAGGAAGGCGTGCAGCCCGGTGGCGAGGATCTCGTCGATGCGCCCGTAGCGCAGGTCGGCCTGCAGGCGGCCGGCGCGGCGCAGCGTCTCGTGGCTCTGCGCGTTGGCCACCAGCCGCAGGTTGGTCACGACCTCGTTCATGCACGCGGCCAGCGAACGCGGCATGTCGGCGCGCAGAATCAGCAGCTCGGCGACCTTCTCCGGCCGGATCACGTTGCGGTAGACCTTGCGGTAGACCTCGAAGCCGGAGACCGAACGCAGGATCGCGCTCCAGTGGTAGAAGTCGACCTCCGGACCCTCCTTGCCGTTGGCGCTGCCGAAGAACTCGCTGTCGCGCGCCTGGAACTTCACGTCGAGCAGGCGCGCCGTGTTGTCGGCGCGCTCGAGGAAGGTGCCGATGCGCACGAAGTGCAGCGCCTCGTCCATGAGCATCGTGCCGACCTGCGTGCCGCGGGTCAGGTGCGAGCGGAACTTGACCCATTCGAAGATCGTGCCCGGGTCGCGCTCGAGGCTCGTCGTGCGCAGCAGGCGATTGAACTCGAGCCAGGTCTGGTTCATCGTCTCCCAGACCTCGGTCGTCAGCGTGCCGCGCACCGCACGCGCGTTCTCGCGCGCCGCGCGCAGGCACGAGACGATGCTCGACGGGTTGGCCTCGTCGCTGACCATGAACGTCATCACCGACAGCGGCGTGACCTCGCCGTAACGCTCGCGGAAGCCTCCGGTCAACTCGGAGATGCTCAGCAGCCCACGCCACCCCTGCTCGGCCTTGTCGGCCGACTGCGGCAGCAGCGACATCTGGTAGTTGACGTCGAGCATGCGGGCGGTGTTCTCCGCCCTTTCCATGTAACGCGCCATCCAGAACAGGTGATCGGCCGTGCGCGACAGCATCTCAGTCCTCCAGCACCCAGGTGTCCTTCGTGCCGCCGCCCTGCGACGAGTTGACGACGAGCGAGCCCTCCTTCAGCGCGACGCGCGTCAGCCCGCCGGGCACCATCTGCACGCTCTTGCCCGACAGCACGAACGGGCGCAGGTCGATGTGACGCGGCGCGATGCCCGACTCGACGAAGGTCGGGCAGGTCGACAGGCTCAGCGTCGGCTGCGCGATGTAGTTGGACGGGTTCGCTTCGAGTGCCTGGCGGAACTCGGCGATCTCGGCCGCGGTGGCCGCCGGACCGACGAGCATGCCGTAGCCGCCGGCGCCGTGCACCTCCTTGACGACGAGCTCGCCCAAGTGGCCGAGCACGTACTGCAGGTCCTGCGGCTCGCGGCACAGCCACGTTGGCACGTTCTGCAGGATCGGCTTCTCGCCGAGGTAGAACTCGATCATCTTCGGCACGTACGGGTAGATCGACTTGTCGTCGGCCACGCCGGTGCCGATCGCGTTGCACAGCGCGATGTTGCCCTTGCGATAGACGTCGAGCAGCCCCGCGCAGCCGAGGGCGCTGTCGGGGCGGAACGCCGCCGGGTCGAGGAAGTCGTCGTCGACGCGGCGGTAGATCACGTCGACGCGCTTCGGGCCCTGCGTCGTGCGCATGTAGACGAAGCCGTCGCGCACGAACAGGTCCTGCCCCTCGACGAGCTCGACGCCCATCTGCTGCGCGAGGAACGCGTGCTCGAAGTACGCGCTGTTGTACATGCCCGGCGTCAGCACGACGACGGTCGGCTCGTTGATGCCGGCCGGCGCCACCGCGCGCAGCGTCTCGAGCAGCAGGTCCGGGTAGTGCGCGACCGGCGCGACGCGGTGGCGCGCGAACAGCTCGGGGAACAGCCGCATCATCATCTTGCGGTCCTCGAGCATGTAGCTCACGCCGCTGGGCACGCGCAGGTTGTCCTCGAGCACGTAGTACGTGCCGCTGCCGTCGGCGTTGGCCGCGCGCACGATGTCGATGCCGGCGATGTGCGAATACACGCCGCCGGGCACGTCGACACCCATCATCTCGCGGCGGAACTGCGCGTTGTGGAGCACCTGCTCGGCCGGCACGACGCCGGCCTTGAGGATCTCCTGGCCGTGGTAGACGTCGTGGATGAAGCGGTTGAGCGCCGTCACGCGCTGGCGCAGCCCGCGCTCGAGCTCGCGCCACTCGGCCGCCGGGATGATGCGCGGGATCAGGTCGAACGGGATCAGCCGCTCGGTCCCGGCGCCGTCCTCGTCCTTCGCGCCGTAGACCGCGAACGTGATGCCGACGCGGCGGAAGATCATCTCGGCCTCGGCGCGGCGCGCCATCATCGCGTCGTGCGGCTGGTCGCGCAGCCAGCGCTCGTAGGCGCGGTAGTGGTCGCGCACCGCGCCGTCGGCGGTGTACATCTCGTCGAAACCGGGTCTCATCGCCTGGGGCTCCCTACTTCCCACAGCTCAAGCAACTTGCGTGCCCCACTTTGGCGCGACGGGCGGCGCGGCGTCGTCGGCGACGCGCCGTGTCGTCACGTGCACCGCGAGCTGGTGGGTGCCGCCGCCACGGATTACGCCGCGCAGCGGCGTGACGTCGCCGTAGTCGCGACCGATCGCGACGCGCACGTGATCGCTCGCCGGTAGGCAGGCGTTGGTCGGGTCCAGTTCGAGCCAGTCGCCATCGCCGTCACCGGTGCCGTCACCGGTGCCGTCGCCGCGCGGGCACCACAGCGCGACCCACGCGTGCGACGCATCGGCGCCCACCAGCGGCGCCTGCCCCGGCGGGGGCTGCGTCAGCAGGTAGCCGCTGACGTAGCGCGCCGCCAGGCCGAGCATGCGCAGCGCGCCGATCAGCAGGTGCGCGAAGTCCTGGCACACGCCGCGGCGCGACTGCCACACCGCCTCCAGCGGCGTGTCGACCGTCGTGCTCGCGCTGACGTAGGCGAAGTCGGCGTGCAGACGCTGCATCAGCTCGATCGCCGCCGCCGCCGCGGGGCGCTGCGGCGCGAACGAGCGCAGCGCGTAGGCGCGCAGCGGCTCGAAGCGCGGCACGTACGGCGACGGCACGGCGAACTCGGTGGCCGCCTCGAAGCGGCAGCCGGCGCGGTAGGTCAGGCGCTCGCGCAGCCGCTCCCACGGCGGCGTGTCCTCGGGCGGCATCGCCGCTGGCGGCTCGACACGCACGCGGCTCGCCGCCCGCACACGCAGCTCGCGGTGCGCACCGGCGGCGGTGAAGCTGTGGCGCGTGTTGCCGAAGCGGTCGAGCTCCTCGGTCAGGCGCAGCGGTGGCGGCGTGATGTCGAGCGCGAAGTGCAGCAGCTGCTGCCCGCGGTCCTCGCGCGGGCGCAGGAAGGCCTGGTGATGCGCCCAGTCGACCGGTGCGCTGTAGCGGTAGACCGTCTCGTGCTCGACGTCGAGCACCGCCGGCACGTTCGAGCGCTCGCTCACGCGCACCCCCGCAGGCGCCGCCTCACACCCGGCGCGGCACGTCGGTGCCGGCGTGCGCGAAGTAGTGGCTGCCCAGGTCGTCCGACAGCCGCCGCCCGGCCTGCGCCAGCTGGTGCGCGAGCGCCCGCAGGCGCCAGCGCAGCGCCGCCTCGCTGGCGTCGCCGTGCAGACTGCGCAACTCGTCGATCGACAGCCCGGCGCCTTCGGCGGGCAGCCGCGCGACCCACGCGTCAAGCAGCGCGTCGGGACCCGGCAGCTTGCGCAGCTCGATGCGCAACCGGCGCAGCATGCCGGCGAACGCGCGCGGGTTCGCCTCGTCGAGCACGAGCGTGTCGACCACCGCGAGGAGGTCCTGGTGGCGCTGGTAGCGCGCGCGGTAGGTGATCGTGCTGTCGAACAGCTCGAGCGCGAGCTCGAGCCCGGCTTCGCTGTCGAGCGCGGCGAGGTCGAGCAGCGTCGCGAACGACTGCGCGAGGCCGACGACGCGCTCGATGAAGCGCCCGACCGTCAGCAGCCGCCAGCCGTGGTCGCGCGTCATGCGGTCGCTCTGCGCGCCGGTCACCGCCGCCAGCTGCACCGCGAGCCGGTCGAGCGCCGGCAGCGCGGTGGCCGCGCTCGGCAGCGGCGGCGCGAGCAACGCGTCGACACCGCGCGTGTGCGACGGCGGCGGCGCGAACGCGGCGTGGAAGTCCTCGCCCATCGCCTGCACCAGCCCCCAGTGCTCGGTCGACAGCCGCTCGCGCAGGCTGCCCGCCGCGCGCGCGAGCGCAGCCAGGTTGAAGCCGATGCTGAAGGCACCCGAGGTGTCGGTCAGCGCGGCCAGCACGCTGCGCTCGAACACCGCCGGCGCACGCGCGAGCCCCGGCACCTCGGCCGGCGCCAGCCCGCTGTCGCGCGCGAGCACCGAGACGGCGTCGAGCAGCGCAGGCGGCGCATCGGTGTCGCTGTCGATCAGCGTCAGCGTCGCGCGCGCCAGCCGCACGAGCTGCTCGGTGCGCTCGGTGTAGCGGCCGAGCCAGAACAGGTTCTCCGCGGTGCGGCTGGCCACCGGCCGGCGCCGCGCGAGGATGTCGTCGATGCCCAGCCGCTGCGGCAGCATCGAGAACAGGTCGACCGGCCCGTCGGTCAGCACCCAGGTGTCCATGCTCGTGCCGCCGCGCTGCATCGACACCGTCGTCGGCACGCCGGCGGCCACGCGCGTCATGCCGCCGGGCAGCGCGTGCCAGCGGCCGTGGCCATCGGCGATTGCGTAGACGCGCAGCCCCGCCGGGCGCGTGTGGATCGCCCCGTCGCGCCACAGCGGCGCGCACGAGAACGCGAGCCGGCCCTGCACCGTCCACGCGTCGGGATCGGCCTCGATCGCCTCGATCGTCGGCGCCCCCGACGCCGGCGCGCCGGGGCGGCGCGGGAACGTGTGGCGCACGACCTTGTCGTCGAGCGCGCCGCGCACCGCCTGCCACGCCGCGGGCTCGCCGCACCACCAGGTCGGCAGCGACGGCATCGCGAGCTCCTCCCCGAGCAGCGCACGCGAGATCGCCGGCAGGAAGCCTTGGAGTGCCGGCGTCTCGAGGCACGCGCTGCCCAGCGCGTTGGCGACGACGACGCGCCCGACGCGCACCGCCTGCAGCAGCGCGGGCACGCCCAGCGTCGAGTCGGCGCGGAGCTCGAGCGGGTCGCACCACTGGTCGTCGAGCCGCCGCAGCAGCGCATGCACCGGCTTGAGCCCCTCGACCGTCTTCAGGTAGACGCGGTCGTCGCGCACCGTCAGGTCGCCGCCCTCGACCAGCGGCACGCCGAGGTAACGCGCGAGGTACGCGTGCTCGAAGTACGTCTCGCTGTACGGCCCCGAGGTCAGCAGCGCCAGCCGCGGCGACTCGCCGCCGGCGACCTGCGCCGCCTGCGCCTCGACGGTGTCGAGCAGCCGCCGGTAGCTCGACGCGATGTGCTGCACGCGCAGCTCGCGAAACGCCTCGGGGAACAGCCGCGACACCGTCAGCCGGTTGTGCAGCACGTAGCCGAGCCCCGACGGGTTCTCGCAGCGCTGCGCGACGACCCACCAGTGCCCGTCGGGCCCGCGCGCGAGGTCGAACGCGACGATGTGCAGGAACAGCCCGCCCGGCGGCACGACACCGTGCAGCGGACGCAGGTAGCCTGGGTGGCGGAACAGCAGCGCCGCCGGCAGCAGCGCGTCGTGCAGCAGCCGCTGCGCGCCGTACAGGTCGGCCATCATCGCGTTGAGCAGCCGCGCGCGCTGCACGACGCCGCGCTCGATCACGGCCCAGTCGTCGGGCTCGACGATCAGCGGCAGCACCTCGAGCGGCCACGGCCGCGCCGGCCCGCGCCCGCCGGCGTCGGCGCCGTAGACGTTGTGCGTGATGCCGTCGGCACGGATCTGGCGCGCGAGCTGCGCGGCGCGGGCGTCGAGTTCGGCACGCGCGGCCGTCGGGTCGGCCGGCAGCCAGTCGAAGAAGCGCTCCCAGCTCGCGCGCGGTCGGCCGTGCGCATCGTGCAGCTCGTCGTGCCGCGACGCGCGCGCGGGATCGGCCGCAACCGGCTCGCGCAGCAGCGCCGTCAGGGTCGGCCCACCCGTCGGGGGCGCGGCCTCGGACGTCGATGGACTCAGCGCATTCATGCGGCGTGACGCCGACGCGCGCGTCGGCGCGCCGACAGGACGCGGCCGCAAGGCCCCCACGACGGACGGTGGCCGCTCACGCGTCGGCTCGCTCGGACGGGGTCATCGCACCGACCTTACCCGAGCCGCAGGTCGAGCGTGAACGGGAATTCCCGGCTCGGCTGCGCCGGCGCGACCTTCATCGTGCCCGGCGTGTGGCCGAACCTGAAGAACCGCGCCAGCCGCCGGCTCTCGGCCTCGTAGGCGTTGACCGGGAAGGTGTCATAGTTGCGCCCGCCCGGGTGCGCGACGTGGTAGCGGCAGCCGCCGAGCGAGCGCTGCAGCCAGTTGTCGACGACGTCGAAGGTCAGCGGCGCGTGCACGCCAATCGTCGGGTGCAGCGCCGACGGCGGCTGCCACGCGCGGTAGCGCACGCCGCAGACGAACTCGCCGACGCGCCCGGTGGGCTGCAGCGGCAGCGCGCGGCCGTTGACGGTGACGACGTGGCGGTTGTCGTTCAGCCCGGTGACCTTCACTTCGAGCCGCTCGAGCGAGGAGTCGACGTAGCGCACCGTGCCGCCGATCGCGCCCTCCTCGCCCATCACGTGCCACGGCTCGAGCGCGTGGCGCAGCACCAGCTCGAGGCCGGCCACCGCGACCTCGCCGATCAGCGGGAAGCGGAACTCGAAGTGCGGTGCGAACCACTGCGCGTCGAACGCGAAGCCGGCCTGCGCGAGCTCGGCGAGCACGTCGTCGAAGTCCATCTTGACGAACGTCGGCAGCAAGAAGCGGTCGTGCAGCCCGGTGCCCCAGCGCGTGAGCCGCTGCGCGCCGGCGGTGCGGTACGGCTCGCGCCAGAACCACGCGACGAGTGCGCGCAGCAGCAGCTGCTGCACGAGGCTCATGCGCGCGTGCGGCGGCATCTCGAACGCGCGCAGCTCGAGCAGGCCCAGCCGCCCGCTCGGGCTGTCGGGCGAGTAGAGCTTGTCGATGCAGAACTCGGCGCGGTGCGTGTTGCCGCTGACGTCGATCAGCAGGTTGCGCAGCGTGCGGTCGATCAGCCACGGCGGGACGGGGTACGAGTCCGGGGCCCCTCCCCCGGCCTGGCCGTGCACGCCGAGCTGGCGCTCGATCTCCTGCAGCGCGATCTCGACCTCGTAGACCTGGTCGTCGCGCGCCTCGTCGATGCGCGGGCTCTGGCTCGTCGGCCCGATGAACAGGCCCGAGAACAGGTAGCTCAGGCTCGGGTGGTTGTGCCAGAAGGTCAGCAGGCTCGCGAGCAGGTCGGGCCGGCGCAGGAACGGGCTGTCGGTGGGCGTCGCGCCGCCGAGCACGAAGTGGTTGCCGCCGCCGGTGCCGGTGTGGCGGCCGTCGAGCATGAACTTCTCGGTGCTGAGCCTGGTCTGGTGCGCCGCCTCGTAGAGGAACTCGGTGTGGTCGACGAGCTCGTCCCAGCTCGACGCCGGGTGGATGTTGACCTCGATCACGCCCGGATCGGGCGTGACCTGCAGCATCTTCAGGCGCGGGTCGCGCGGCGGCGGGTAGCCCTCGAGCACGATCTTCATGCCGAGGTCGGCCGCGGTGGCCTCGACGGCGGCGAGCAGCGCGAGGTAGTCCTCGAGGTGGGCCAGCGGCGGCATGAAGACGTAGAGCACGCCGCTCTTGCCGCCGTGCTGCGCCTCGGCCTTCGGGCCGTTCATGCGCTGCGGGTCGCGCACCTCGACGCACAGCGCGGTGCGCACGATCCACGATGCGCTCTCGCCGCGCTGCGGGAACGCGTCGGTGCCGCGCGGGTGCGGCGCCACCGGCGTGTGCGGCCCGGCGGCCACCGGCCAGCCGCCGCCTGGCTCGCCGCCCGCCACGCCCTCGCCGAGCGCCGGCCACGGCTGGCCCTGCAGCGCCACCGCGCCGCCTTCGGCGTAGCCGCGGCCGACCTGGTGCGCGTCGTAGCCGGGGCCGCCGGCCTGCGCGCGCAGCAACGCGGCCCCCGGCAGCGCGCCGCGCGGCGCGAACGGATCGTGCTCCAGGTGGAACGGGTACTCGCTGGCCTTGACCCAGGGCAGCGAGTCGAGCGGCAGGCGGTAGCCCATCGGCGAGTCGCCGGGGATCAGGTACAACCGCTCGTCGCGTACGAACCAGCGGCCGGTGATCCACTTCGGGCCGGAAGTGCCGACCTGCCACTCGCGCTTGAGCGGCAGCACGTAGCCGACGACGTGGGCCAGCCCCTGGTCGAACACGCGGCGCAGCCGCGCGCGCTCGAGCTCGTCGTCGAGCTTGCTGTCGAACGGGTCGACGTTGACCGGCAGCCGGCGCTCGCGCCACAGGTAGTACCAGGTGTCCTCGTAGCCGGGCACGACGTACGTCGGGTCGAGGCCGAGCCGGCGCGTGAGCGTCTCGATGAAGCGCTTCGCATCGGCGTCGGTGTAGTGGTGCGGTTCGCGCTCGTCGGCGAACAGGCTCGGGTCGTGCCAGCACGGCTCGCCGTCGGCGCGCCAGGCCACCGTCAGCGCCCAGCGCGGCAGCTGCTCGCCGGGGTACCACTTGCCCTGGCCGAAGTGCAGGAAGCCGCCGGCGCCGTACTTGGCGCGCAGCTTGTGCACGAGGCCCTGCGCGACGCCGCGCTTCGTGGGCCCGAGCGCGTCGGTGTTCCACTCGGCGCCGTCGCGGTCGTCGACCGAGACGAACGTCGGCTCGCCGCCCATCGTCAGCCGCACGTCCTGCTGCCGCAGGTGGGCGTCGACGTCGTGACCGAGGTTCAGGATCGCCTGCCACTGTTCGTCGGTGTACGGCTTGGTCACGCGCGGCGATTCGAAGATGCGCGTGATCGCCATGTGGTGGCTGAACTCGACCTCGGCCTCGTCGTGCGCGCCGGTGATCGGCGCCGCGCTCGACGGCTCGGGCGTGCACGCGACCGGGATGTGTCCCTCGCCGGCGAGCAGCCCCGAGGTCGGGTCGAGCCCGATCCAGCCGGCGCCGGGCAGGTAGACCTCGCACCAGGCGTGCAGGTCGGTGAAGTCGGCCTCGGCGCCGCTCGGCCCGTCGATGGCCTTGACGTCGGGCTTGAGCTGGATCAGGTAGCCCGAGACGAAGCGCGCCGCGAGCCCGAGGTGGCGCAGCAGCTGCACGAGCAGCCAGCCGGTGTCGCGACACGAGCCGCAGGCCTTCTCGAGCGTCTCCTCGGGCGTCTGCACGCCCGGCTCGAGCCGGACCAGGTACGCGATCTCGCGCTGCAGGCGCCGGTTGAGGTCGACGATGAAGTCCACCGTGCGACGCCGCTCGCGCGACACCGTGTTCAGGAAGGCCTCGAAACGCGGCGTCAGCGGCAGCTTGGCCAGGTACGGCAGCAGGTCGTGCTTCAGCCCGGGCTCGTACTCGAACGGAAAGTGCTCGGCGTCGGGCTCGAGGAAGAAGTCGAACGGGTTGTAGACCGCCATCTCGGCGACGAGATCGACGGTGATCTTCAGCTCGGTCGTCTTGCCGGGGAACACCAGCCGCGCGAGGTAGTTCGCGAACGGGTCCTGCTGCCAGTTGACGAAGTGCTCGGCCGGCTCGACGCGCATCGAGTAGCTGAGGATCGGCGTGCGGCTGTGCGGCGCCGGCCGCAGCCGCACGATCTGCGGCGACAGGCCGACGAGACGGTCGTAGCGGTAGTGCGTGACGTGGTTCAGTGCGACGTGGATGGCCACCCGATCTCTCCCTGTGTCCGCGTGGGCGGCATGCAACTTCCAGACCACGGGCACCGGTTCGGTGCGGTGCGTCGCGCACCGGCGCGGTGCACGGCACGTGCGCGTCGGGCGTCGGAGTCAGAAGCGGTGATGCCAGTATCGCCGGCGGCGCTCGCGCTCGCAGGTCGGTGCGGCCGCGGCCGGCCAGTGCCAGGCCCCGCAGCGGTCGCTGCGCACGACGTCGATGCCGCGCTCGGCGTAGCGCTCGAGCACATCGGCTGCCGGATGACCGAAGCGGTTGGCAAAGCCCGCCTGCACGACGGCCACGCGCGGCGACACCGCATCGAGAAAGTCGGCGCTCGACGACGTGCGGCTGCCGTGATGCGGCACGAGCAGCACGTCGCTGCGCAGCGCGGCGCCGTGCCGCTGCACCAGCGCCGCCTCCTGTGCCGCCTCGATGTCGCCGGCCAGCAGCACGCGGCGCCCGCCCGCGTCGACGACGCGCAGCACGCAGCTCAGCGCGTTGGGCCGCAGCGCCCTGTCGTGGTCCTCGGCCGGGGGATGCAGCACCTCGAACGTGACGCCGTCCCACTGCCAGCGCTGGCCGGCCTCGCAGCGCCGCTGCGGCACTGGCACCGCACGCAGCGGGTGACCGGCCGGCAGCGAACTGTCGATGCGGTCCACCGGAAGCGCCGCGACCACCGCCGCGGCGCCGCCGACGTGGTCGCTGTCGCGGTGGCTGAGCACGAGCGCATCGAGCCGGCGCACGCCGAGCGCGTGCAGCAGCGGCACGAGTACGCGCTGGCCCGCGTCGCTGTCGCGGCTGTACTGCGGCCCGGCGTCGTACAGCAGTGCGTGCCGATGCGTGACGACGAGCACCGCGCTGCCCTGGCCGACGTCGGCGGCGAGCAGGTCGAAGCCGCCGTGCGGGGGGCGTTCGACCGCCGGCCACAGCAGCGGCAACGCCAGCGGCAGTGCGAGCAGGCGCACGCGCGCGGGCAGCGGCGCCACCGCGAGCCAGGCCGCGAGCAGCCCGCCGGCCTGCACCCACCACGGCGCGACGGGCGCGGTCCACACCGCCCACGACCCCGCGGTCAGCGCGGCCAGCAACGCCGTCCACAGGGCCACGGCTGCCGCCGCGGCGTCCCACAGCGGCGGTGCGACGATGCCCGCCAGCGCGAGCGGCGTGACGACCAGCGTGACGAGCGGAATCGCGAGCAGGTTGGCGACGAAGCCCACGAGCGAGACCTGCTGGAACAGCACCAGCGTCAGCGGCGCCAGACCGACGGTGGCGACGGCCTGCGTGCGCAGCGCACCGTGCACGGTGCGCGCCGCGCGCGCGGGCCACGACGGCGCGGACTGCGTGGCCGCCGCGCGGCGCGCCGGCTCGGAGCCGATCAGCAGCGCGACGGCGACGAACGACAGCCAGAAGCCCGGCTCCAGCAAGGCCCACGGATCGGCCACGCTGACGGCCACGGCCGCCGCCAGCAGCACGAGCGGCCACGGCCAGTTCAACCCCAGGCTCGCGACGGCCGCAGCAGCCGCCAGCATCCACACGGTGCGCTGCGCCGGCACGCCCCAGCCGGCGAACACGGCATACGCGGCGGCGGCCAGCACGCCGCCCCAGCGCGCGGCGGCGGGCGCCGGCAGCCACAGCGGCAGCAGCGCGCTGCGCCGCCACGCCCAGCCGGTCAGGCCGCCGGCCGCCCATGCGAACATCGTCACGTGCAAGCCGCTGATCGCGACCAGATGGGCGGTTCCCGACGCACGGAACAGATCCCAGTCGCTGCGCTCGATCGCGCTCTGGTCGCCGACCGCGAGCCCGGCGAGCACGCCGGCCGCGCCGGGGTCGGCCACGCGCGCCGCGATCGCGTCGCGCACGCGCTGGCGCGCGCGCTCGACCGGGTGCGCCGCGTCGACCGCGAGCAGCCGCGGCGCTGCGATGCCGGCCGCCGCGCGCACGTAGCCGCTGGCGCGGATGCCGCGCTCGAACAGCCACAGCTCGTGGTCGAAGCCATGCGGGTTGCGGTGCCCGTGCGGCGGCCGCAGCCGCGCGGTCAGGCGCCAGCGCTGGCCGGCCTGCACATCCAGCGGCGGCCCGGCCAGCAGCGCGGCGTCGTGCCAGCCCCGGTACCAGCCGAGCGACACGCGCCGCGGCACCGCGACCGGCTCCCCGCGCCAGCGCGCCTCCTCGACCTCGAACGTGAAGCGCACGCCGCCGCTGATCTGCCGCGGCAGGCTCGCGACGGTGCCGACGAGTTCGACGTCGGCCCCGTCGAGCGCGGGCGGCAGCGCCTCGGCGAGGCGCCATGCGGCGCGCGCCTCGACCAGGCCGAACGCCGCGGCGGCCACGAGCAGCAGGCACGGGACCGCGTGCCGTCGCAGCAGGATCGCCGCACCCAGACACGCGAGGCCGAACGGCAGCGCCCACCCGGCAGGACACACCTCGGCGCGCGCGAGCTGCGCGCCGGTGCCGGCCAGCCAGGCCACGCCCAGCCCGAGCAGCCGAAAGCCGGCGAAACTGCGATCGCGCATGCGCCGACGCTAGGCCGCCGGTGCGCGCGCCACCCATCCATCCGAAGTGGGGAGCGGCGCCACCTCGGGGGTGCCGCCGCCTCGGCCGCGCCGCCGCGACCGACCGGCATCGGCCGCCGCGGCGCCGCGCCACGGTGCCGCGTGTACGATGCGTGCCCCGCATCGCCCGTCGAGAGACACCGCCATGTCCGTCCACGCCCGCCTGCAGTCGCTGGGCATCACGCTGCCGCCGGTGGCGGTGCCCGCCGCCGCCTACGTGCCGTTCGTGCGAAGCGGCGACCTCGTGTTCCTGTCGGGCCACATCGCGAAGAAGGACGGCAAGCCGTGGGTCGGCCAGCTCGGGCTGACGATGACGACCGACGAAGGCAAGGCCGCCGCGCGTGCGGTGGCGATCGACCTGCTGGGCACGCTGGCGGCCGCCGTCGACGGCGACCTCGAACGCGTCGTGCGCATCGTCAAGGTACTCAGCCTCGTCAACAGCACGCCGACCTACATTGAGCAGCACCTCGTGACCAACGGCTGCTCCGAGCTGATCGGCCAGGTCTTCGGCGACGCCGGCGCGCACGCGCGCAGCGCGTTCGGCGTCGCGCAGCTGCCGCTTGGGGCCTGCGTCGAGATCGAGCTGATCGCGCAGGTGCGGTGAGCGCCGCGACGCGCACGTTCGCGGCCGGGGCGCTGCTCGCCACCGGCGCCGTGGCGGCCGCGCTCGTCAGCCAGCACGTCTACGACATGCAGCCGTGCCCGTGGTGCGTGCTGCAGCGGCTGATCTTCGTCGCGATCGCGGCGGCGTGCGGGCTCGGGCTGCTGTGGCGAGGTGCGGCGGGCCGCATCGTCGCAGCGACGCTGGCGCTCGCGCTCGCGCTGTCGGGCGTGGCCGCCGCGCTGTACCAGAACCGGGTCGCGGCGAAAACCGAGTCGTGCGCGTTCACGTTCCCCGAGCGCTTCATCGCGGCGCTGCGGCTCGACGCCTGGCTGCCCGACGTGTTCCAGGCGCGCGCGAGCTGCATCGACGCCGCCGTCGACCTGTGGGGCGTGCCGTACGAGTTCTACAGCCTCGCGCTGTACGCGGCGATCGCGGTGGGCGCGCTCGCGCTGCTGCGGGCGCCGAACCGTCGGGCCCCGGCGCTCAGTCGTACTTGAGGTACTTGAAGCGCGGGTCGTCGGGGGTGCCCTCGAGCGCCGAGCCGGGCTGCGCACCCGGCCGCCACATGATGACCTCCTCGATCTTGCGCGCGAGCTCGAAGTCCTTGTCGGTCACGCCCTTGGCGGCGTGGTTCATCAGCTTGACGTTGACGAACGCGTACGACACCGTCAGGTCGGGGTGGTGCCAGGCCGCCTCGGCGAGGTGGCCGATCGCGTTGACGACCATCAGCGTGCCCTTCCAGCCGCTGGTGCGGTACTTGCGCCGGATCCAGCCGTCCTCGTAGGTCCAGGTCGGCAGCTCGTCGGCGAGCCGCGCGGCGATCTCCTCGGCGGTGTAGACCTCGTCGGGCGTCTTCTTGCGCCACTGTGCCATGCCAGTGCTCCGTAGCCTCGGGGGACCCGAGTATCTGGCGGCAGCCGACTCCCTCGTCGCGGTGCGGTCACGGTCGCGCGCACGACGCGATCAGCCCGTCAGACGCTCGATCTGCCTGAAGCCCTCGACCTTGCGCCCTTTGCGTGCACGCCGCCCGACATAGGCTGCAAGGGCCGCGGCGCGCAGCACCGCGTCCTTCGCCTTATCCCCACGGCCGCGGCCGTGCAGTGTCAGCGCATCACCAAGCGTCGTCACCGATAGCAGCGGCGTCTTCGCATCGACGTCCATCAGCGTCAGTCCGCGCCCGCCGTTGGGCTGCAGCTTCAGCTCGTCGAGGCCGAAGACGAGCAGCCGCCCGTCGGCCGCGACGCACGCCACCTTGTCGTGCGTCGGGGCGACGACGGCCGGCGCCAGCACGCTCTCGCCCGCCTCGACGCTCAGGAACGCCTTGCCGCCGCGCTGGCGCGCTGGCGCGCGCGCAGGTCGCCCGCGCGCGCGAGCAGCCCGCAGCCGCCGCTGCCGGCCAGCAGCAGCGTCGTGTCGGCGGCACCGGCGAAGTAGTGCACCGGCTGCGTGCCCGCCTCGAGGTCGATCAGCGTCGTGATCGGCTGCCCGTCGCCGCGCCCGCCGGGCAGGTTCGCCACCGCGACACCGTAGGCGCGCCCGTGACTCACCAGCCAAGCCGCCAGCGCTTCCAAGTCCGCCGTCATCGCCCCGACCTCGCGCACCGGATCGCAGCCGGCAGCCTCGGCCAACTGTCGCGGCACCGCCACCCAGTGGCTGGACGCCCCGATGTCGATGCCCGCGGCGTTGGGGAGCACCTCGTCTTCTCGCTTGCGCATTGCCATGCCGTACCTCACCATCGTCGATGAACGGCAGCGCCATGCAAGGCGTCGATCACGACTCGATCTCTTAAACGGGATGCGGCTCTCGCCGCTCACCACTGTCGCCGACGACCTGCGGACCATGCTCAGAGACGGGCTCGCACCACGGCGTCCGACAACGCCGCAGGCTCGCACCAATGACGTATCGGTCATCTCCGCGCTGCCGTTCGCCTTGTAGCGCAGCAGCACCATCGTTTCTTCGCGAACGCCGGGCGCGGGCATGGGCCTGGGATGCTCAGAGCTTCACTGTGCCTGAAGAAAGCGTGCAAGCCGACGCAGATCCGGCTCGACACCAAGCCCCGGTTGCGTCGCAAGGGTGACCCAGCCGTCATTCACATCGACTGGGCACACCTCGTCGCGCAGCGGATTCGGATTGACGTCGACCTCGGCGAAGCCGCCTTCACCCATGGCCGCGCGCAAGTGCAAAGACGCCGCAAGACCGATGCCGCCGCCCAGCCAGTGCGGGCAGAAGGTGACCCCGAGGTCCTGTGCCTGTTCGGCGATCTCGCGGCCAATGGAGATGCCACCCCACTTGGCAACGTCGGGTTGCACGAAGGACAGGTAACCGGCTGACAGCACGTCTCGGAAAGCCGCTCGGCCACGCAAGTTCTCTCCCGCCGCCAGCGGCACGCCGCATCGTCGCGCCAGGGCCAGCCAGTCGGCCGCCGGCTCATCGGCAGCTATCGGCTCTTCGACCCAGTATGGATTGAAAGGTGCCAGCCCATCGACTTGCCGCGCCGCATCGTCTGGCTCCCAGGCCTGGTTGGCATCCACCATGACGGTCGCGTTCATCCCCAGCGTGGCGCGGATCTCGGCAAAGTTCCGCTGATCCACCTGCGGGCCGAAGCCGACCTTGAACTTGAACGCCGTGTGCCCACATCGGCGCGCACAGGATGCCAATTCGCCGACCTGCTCGGGCCCGATCCCGCTCGCGTAGACGCGGACGCGTCCTGTGGCCCCGGGGCGCGCCAGCAGCCGCCACAGCGGCTGGCCCGCGCGACGTGCCGCCATGTCCCACAGGGCCTGGTCGATGGCGCTGATGATCTGGCCAAAGGGGCCGGGTTCGCCGCACTGGAGCGCGAGGCGCCGGGTCTGCTGCTCAAGCGCCGCCCACAGCTGCGCAGGCTCATCGCTGTCGCGACCAGCCAGCAGCGGCCGAAACACGCTGTGTATGAGACGGGCGCGATGCTCGGCACCGACCTGGGGAAAGTTGCAGAAGACCTCCCCCCAGCCCCACGCACCGTCCGTCGCGCTGACGCGCAGGAAAAGCGCCGGCCGGCTGTCCATGACCCCGAAGGAGGTCACCACGGGTTGCGGCACCGGAACCCGCAAAACCCAGCACTCGAGCCTGTCGATGCGCACCGGCATCGTCTCCTTCGGCAAGCCGTGCACGCCGTGCCCGTCAGCCCGTCGTGATGTTGGCCTCCTTGATCACGCGCTCGTACTTCGCCCGCTCGCCTGCGATGAACGCGCCGAACTCGCCGGCCGGAAGGAACGCGCTTGTCAAGCCCTGGCTGGCCAGCTGCGCGGCCATCGCAGGCAGCCTCAGGGCGTCAGACAACTCGGCCTGCATGCGCTCGACGATCGGCGGCGGCGTGCCCTTGGGCGCCATCATGCCGAACCATTGCAGAACGTCGAATGAGCGGAACGGATCCTGCCGTGCCAGCGGGGCCAGCTCAGGCACGCCGGGCACAGGCGCCGCAGACGACAGCCCCAGCCCGTGCATGCGGGCGGCTCGGACATGCGGCAATGCTGTCGACAGCCCGACCAGGGCGAGGTCGACGTGGCCTCCCAGCACGTCGGTGGTGACCGCGGCGATACCCTTGTAGGGCACCTGGGTGAACCGGATGCCCGCCGCACGCTGCAGCAACTCGCCCGCAATGTGTTGCAGGGTGCCACTGCCGGGGTGGCCGAACGTGAGCTTGTCCGGGCTGGCCTTTGCGGCCGCCACGACCTCGGCCACCGAGCCCAGCCTGGAGGCCAGGGACGACACCAGCGCGAAAGGCAGTGTCGTCAGCCGGCACACGGGAACCAGATCGACCTCGGGGTCGTAGGTCATGTTCTTGTACAGCCACTGGTTGATGGCAATCTCGCTCGAAACGCAAAAGAGAAAGGTGTAGCCATCGGCTGGTGCGCGGGCCACGGCCGTCGCGCCGATCATTCCGGCCGCGCCGGTGCGGTTGTCGACCACGATCTGCTGGCCAAGCCGCGGGCCGACGATGGCCGCCAGTGCGCGCGCCAGCGGGTCGGCACCGCCACCTGCCGCATAGGGATAGACCCAGGTGACGGGCTTGCTGGGCCAGGACTGCGCCCGGGCCAGCCAGGGCGCTGCACAGGCGGCCGCACCGGCAGCGGCGGATTTCAATGCACGACGTCGATCCATGGGGGTCTCCTTCAGTCGGTCAAGAGGTTCATGTCAAGCCTGACGACACGCGACGGGTACAGCACGACAGCCGCGTAGGTCACCACACCGTCGCGGTCCACGATCGTGCGGCGCACTTCTGCCACTGCGGCGCCGGGCTCGATGCGCAGGTGCCGGGCTTCGTCGACCTCGGCGACGCGGATCGTCAGCTGCTGGCGGGCGGCCACACCCTTGAGAGCACCCTGCTCGCTCATGATGGACAGCACCGGCAAGCGTTCGTACTGCCGGGCCGCCTGGCGGTAGAGGCGTTCGTCCAGCGCCAAGTCGATCAGGCAGTACGGGCTGTCGCCCACATGGTGCAGCCGGCGCATGCGCACATACGACGCCGACGCGCGCTCGTCCACGCCGATCGGCACCTCCGGCAGCGAGGCGCCACGGCGCAGGTTCAACACGCGGGGCTGCACCGTTTTGAGCGTCTCGATCAACTGCTTGAGCGTGACCGGCAGGGACACCCAGCGCAACCGGGTGAGGTCGCGAACCACGGTCGTGCCGACGCCCCTCTGGCGCCGCACGATGCCGTCGACCTCCAGCAGCGCCAACGACTGACGGATGGTCACCACCGAAGCCGAGAATTCCTCGGCCAGCTCGGGAATGGCCGGCAGCTTGTCGCCGACCTGCCAGCGGCCTGCTTCCAACCTGCCCAGCAGCAGCTTGTGGATCTGCTGGTACAGCGGGGCCCCAGCATCACGGGGTGTTGTCATCGGGGTGCGCGAGTCCCGCCGCATGGGGGCTCGGACGCGGCCGCCAGCCCTGGGGACGGCGTGCTCGTTCGGCAACTCGGCGGCTGGGCGGGACATTGCGGCGTGGCTTCGAGGATTGCTTAACATTCTAACGATAGCATGTTATGGAACCAAGGCCATGTTGCAGGACCGCATCAGGAGTTTCCCGTGAAGACTTCCGCCGCCGACAACCCGTCGAACCTGCCCCAGGACCACCGAGCCATCACGCAGCTTGACACCGACATCCTGGTCGTCGGGGGGGCGCTGCCGGCGTGGCGGCATCGGTCACGGCGGCGCGTCGTGGCCACCGGGTGCTGCTCGTCGAGCGCTACGGCTTCTGCGGTGGCGGCGCCGTGGCCGGGCTGTCGGGCACCATCTGTGGCCTGTACGCGGCACATGAGCGCGAGGACGCCGCGCCGGAAAAGCTCGTTCACGGCTTAGTCGACGAGTTCATCGAGCGAATGGAAGGCCTCGGCGGCCTGGGGCCGCCGGTGCGCTACGGCCAGACCTTTACTCGGGTGCACGACCCCCTCGCGTGGCGACAGGTGGCCGACGGCCTGCTGGCCGACGCCGGCGTCGAGGTGCTGCTGCACGCGCTGGTGACCGACGTCTGGCACCAGGGCGAGTGTCTGGAAGGTGCAAGGCTCTACACCAAGCAGGGCAAGGTCGATGTCCGTGCCCGGTTCGTGATCGACGCGAGCGGCGACGCCGATGTCGTTGCCATGGCGGGGCTGGACACGAGGTTCGGGGACGAGCGCAAGGTCCAGAACCCGACGATGATGTTCAGGATGATGGGCGTCGACGTCGCGCGCTTCCTGGCCGCCCACGGGCCCGACTCGATCCTTGGCGCCGACATTGCGGACCTGATCGGTGCGGACGACGGCCACCCCGATCCTCTGCCGCGGCGCGAAATCTTCCTGTTTCCGACGCCGCGGCAAGGCGAGTTGCTGTGCAATGCGACACGTGTCGTCGGTCGCGACGGCCGGGAGCGGTCGCCGCTGTCGGCGCGCGATCTCACCGAGGCCGAGCAGGAGGGCCGCCGCCAGGTCCAGGCCTATGCCCGGTTCATACGCCGGCACCTGAGCGGCTGCGAGAACGCGGTGGTCAACGACACGGGGGTTCAGGTCGGCATCCGGCAGTCGCGCCAGATCAGGGGCGTGGCCACGCTCACCAATGCGGACGTTGCAGGTGCCGTCAAGAACGCATGCGGCATCGCCCGATCGCCGTGGCCCATCGAGCTGCACTCGGGCGCCAGGCCCAAGCTGGTGTGGACCCACGACGACTTCTACGAGATCCCCTACGAATGCTTCGTCCCGGTGGTCGGCGAGCGGCTGCTGGTTGCCGGGCGTTGCCTGTCGGCCGAGCACGAGGCCATGGCCTCGGCGCGCCTGACGGAGCAATGTTTTCCCTATGGCCAGGCCATCGGGCTCGCGGCATCCTTGAGCCTGGAGGAGAACACACCCGCCCGCGCCCTGTCCGGGCGGGAGATCCGGCAACAGCTCAACCGCCTGGGCGCGCAGCTGGGCTGATTGGCGCTGCCCCCGAAGCCAACGCAGAACCCACACGCGCATGCCGCCAGTGGCACCGTTCCCAGATGAGGGCCGGCATGGCACGGTCAGCGCCGTGCGCACACGGGTCGTCGTCCGCCGCAGCGAGCGGCCCGCGTGGAATCCACGCACGCTTTGGAACGAAAAGCGTGTGGTGCTGGTCGAGCTGCTGCTGGACAGCGGACTTCGCGGCATCGGCGAGGCCTACTGCGACGGCGGCACCACCGACGCCGTCGTTGCCATCATCGAGCGCGACCTCGCCCCACGCGTGATCGGCCGCTGCCCGCTGTCGATCCGCCAGCTCTGGCACGAATGGGTCGAGGGCACGGTGGTCGCATGCCGCGGCGGAACCGCCTTTGCGGCCATCAGCGCGCTGGACACCGCGCTGTGGGATCTGGCCGGACGGGTCCTGAACCTGCCCGTGTACCGGCTGCTGGGCGGCGCCCGCCATCGCGTGCCCGTGTACGCCAGTGGCGGCCTGTACGGTCCGGACAAGTCGCCTGACGACCTCGCGGCCGAGATGCTCGGCTACGTCAGGCAGGGCTTCACGGCGGTGAAGATGAAGATCGGCGGGTTGCCGATCGCCCAAGACGTTGACCGCGTGCGGGCCGTGCGCGAAGCCATCGGCCCGGGCGTGCGTCTGATGGTCGATGCCTTGTACACCTACACGGCCCACGAGGCACTGCGGATGTCGCGGCAGCTGGAGCGGTTCGACATCCACTTCCTCGAAGCGCCCGTCCTGCCGGGCGACCTGGAGGGACTCCGTCAGCTGTGCGCGCGCGGCGCGGTGCCCATCGCCGGCAACGAGTTCGCTTACGGCATGGACCAGTTCCGCGAGCTGGTGCTGGCCGGTGTGCATGTCGTTCACGCCGACGTCATCCTGTGCGGTGGCATCAGCGCCGCGCTGCGGGTGGCCGACCTGGCCGATGCGTTCCACCGCAGCGTGTCGTTCCACGCCGCGTCGTCGCTGGTGTGCCTGGTGGCCAATGCCCACGTTGCCGCGGCCACGGCGAACGCGGAATCGGTGGAGTACCACATGGTCCACCAACTGCTGTTCGACGAAGTGGCTGCACTGCCGTTCGAGCGGGTCGGTGGCGAGCTGGTGCTGGCCGATCGGCCCGGCCTGGGCGTGGACCTGGATTTCGACGCCACGCCAGCGGCCGGGTGACGGCAGCCAGGGACAGCTGGGGGCAGCCGGGCCACGCCTCAGTGCCCGCGACAAGAGCCTTGCGCAGGGTTCGCGGGAGTGAGCTGCCCGCCGTTTTTCGTCTTCCAAGGGTCGATGGCTGACATTGAGACCTAAAGGACGAGAAGTGAAGAAGATACTGAAGCAGGAGTACACGGCCGAGTTCAAGGAACAGGCCGTCAAGCACGCCCAGTCGATGGGCATCGTGGTGGCAGCCAAGGAGCTGGGCTTGGTCGAGCAGACGCTGCGCAACTGGGTGAAGGCGTCAGCTGCCGGCAAGCTGACGGCACCTGGTACCAAGCCGGCGATGTCCCAAAGTCTGTTGAACGCGTGAGCTGAGGTGGCGGCTCCTTCGACCCGCATGCGAGAGCATGCGGGTTGCCTCGCAAGCAACCGAAGGAGCCACCGAGATGAACCGCACCGGGTTTCGAGGAGGCCTGTTGGCTTGAGTCAGACCCGGCTGGTCTGACGGTCAAGTTGGCTGCTTGGGCTTTTGGATTCTCTGTCTTCCAGCCCCCCGCAGGGGCCGCCGGAGGCCTCCCGGTTGGGCCATGTACTCATGGTTCAACCCTCCTGCAGGGCTACCTCTTTGGCAGCCGTCGTTGTCGATGAGGCCTGCGCCTGCTGGCGCCAGTAGTTCGCCTCGGCCTCGGCCGGCGGGATGTAGCCGATGGGCTCCAGCAGCCGCTGGTTGTTGAACCACGACACCCACTCCAGCGTGGCCAGCTCGACCGCCTCGCGCGTCTTCCGCGGCCCGCGTCGGTGGATGATCTCGGCCTTGTACAGCCCGTTGATGGTCTCGGCCAACGCGTTGTCGTAGCTGTCGCCGGTGCTGCCTACAGAAGGCTCGATGCCGGCCTCGGCCAGCCGCTCGCTGTAGCGGATCGAGACGTACTGCGAGCCGCGGTCGCTGTGGTGGGTCAGCCCGCCGTGACGCCAGGGCTGGCGCGCGTACAGCGCCTGCTCCAGCGCATCGAGCACAAAGTCGGTCTGCATCGAACTGCTGACCCGCCAGCCCACGATGTAGCGCGCGAACACGTCGATGATGAAGGCCACGTACACGAAGCCCTGCCAGGTCGAGACGTAGGTGAAGTCCGCCACCCACAGCT